>CAZQNE010000059.1:0-25432 GCA_964594535.1 uncultured Lewinella sp. | reverse complement strand
AGAAATAATACTACGATACACACGTCCTCCCCATTCGGGAGCGTAGGTAGCTACCAATGCTGAACGGGCTATTCGGTTACCGGGGCGAGAATCGCCGGGTACGGTGAAGACACACGGGCGCCCATCACGTGGTCAATTGGTGGTTGAACGTGTATCCACTGGGATGTGCTGCTTGCACCCCCGCGCACAGGCGTTCCCTACCCGATACCGGTCCGTGTTAAATCGGCCAACGGGCTACTCCTCCTTAGCCCGCTCCGTAGCATCCAGCAGATCCTGGGTAGCCTTCTTCAATTCCGCCACGGTGCCCTCCGGGTCCCCGGTCGAGTTTGCACCTGCGCTCGCCGCCCCCTTATCCCGCTTTTTGCCGCGGCGCGTCCGCCTGGAGCCGTCCTCCGCTTCCGCCCGCTGGGAGGCCACCGCCTCGGCTTCCGCCTTATCCTCCTCGCTGGTTTCGGCCGCCGACTCTACCGGGAAGGGTTCCTTGCTGAAGGCGAGTTTATCGTCGTCCAGATCGGTATAGATGGTGTCGCCGGCTACGAATTTGCCGCTGATGAGGTCCTTGGAGAGTTCGTCGGCCAGGTCGGCCTGGAGGACGCGCTTCATCGGCCGGGCCCCGAACTGCGGATCGTAGCCCCGCTCGGCCAGCCAGCCCAGGGCGCGGTCGCTGATCTTGATGACCATCCCCTGGCGGGCGAGCATCTTTTCGGTCTTGCGCAGCAGTAGGCGGGCAATCTTTTTGATCTCCTCCCGGCTCAGGGGCTGAAACATGATGCGCTCGTCGATGCGGTTGAGGAACTCGGGGCGCAGATTTTCCCGGAGGGTCTCGAAAACTTCCTCCTTGGTGGTCTGGATGATGTCCTGCCGGTGTTGTTCCCCGACGCTGGCCAGATCCTCGAAGTTTTCCAGTATCGTATCCGACCCCATATTGGAGGTCATGATGATGATGGTGTTCTTGAAGTTAGCCACGCGGCCCCGGTTGTCGGTCAGGCGGCCGTCGTCGAGCACCTGTAGCAGAATATTGAAGGTGTCGGGGTGGGCCTTTTCGATCTCGTCCAGCAGGACGATGGAGTAGGGGCGCTGCCGCACGGCCTCGGTGAGCTGGCCGCCCTCGTCGTAACCCACGTAGCCCGGAGGGGCGCCCACCAGCCGGCTCACGGTGTGCCGCTCCTGGTATTCCGACATATCGATGCGGGTGATGGCGCGCTCGTCGTTGAACAGCACCTCGGCCAGCGCCTTGGCTAGTTCCGTCTTGCCGACCCCGGTGGGGCCCAGGAAGATGAAACTGCCGATGGGGCGGTTCTCGTCCTGCAGTCCGGCGCGGCTACGGCGGACGGCGTCGCTAACGGCCCGGACGGCTTCCTCCTGCCCGATTAGCCGCTTGTGTAGCTCATCTTCGAGCAGAAGTAGTTTATCCCGCTCGCTCTGTAGCATGCGCTGCACGGGGATGCCGGTGCTACGGGCCACCACTTCGGCGATGTCGTTGGCGGTTACTTCCTCGTTGGTGAAGCGCTTTTCGTCGGGCAGGTTTTCGAGTTCCTTGTCGGCGTCTTCCAGTTTGCGCTTCAGGTCCTGGAGCTGGCCGTAGCGGATTTTAGCGACCGTCTCGAAGTCGCTGTTGCGTTCGGCTTTGGCGGCCTCGTGTTCGAGCTCCTCGATGGTTTGCTTGATGCTCTGGCTGTTGTCCACCAGTTCCTTTTCGTTGCGCCAGCGGGCCCGGAGGCTGTCGCGTTTTTCGCGGGCGTTGGCGATTTGCTCTTCGATGACCTGCAATTTCGGCATACTGCCTTCCCGCTTGATGGCCTCCCGCTCGATTTCCAGCTGGCGCAGGCGGCGGTCGCTCTCGTCGATCTCCTCGGGCACGCTGTCGAGTTCCAGCCGCAGGCGGGCGGCGCTCTCGTCGATCAGGTCGATGGCCTTGTCGGGCAGGTAGCGGTCGCTGATGTAGCGGTCGCTCAGTTCGGCGGCGGCGACGAGGGCCTCGTCCAGGATTTCGATCTTGTGGTAAACCTCGTAGCGCTCCTGCAGTCCGCGCAGGATGCTGATGGTATCCTCGATGCTGGGCTCCTCGATGCGGACGGTCTGGAAGCGACGCACCAGGGCCTTGTCCTTTTCGAAGTACTTCTGGTACTCGTCCAGGGTAGTGGCCCCGATGGTGCGTAGGTCGCCCCGCGCGAGGGCGGGTTTGAGAATATTAGCGGCATCCATAGCACCGTTGCCGCCGCCGGCCCCGATGAGGGTATGGATTTCGTCCACGAAGAGGATGAACTGCCCGTTGCTCTCGGTCACTTCCTTGATGACGCCCTTGAGCCGTTCCTCGAAGTCACCCTTATACTTGGCGCCGGCCAGCATGCCGGCGATGTCGAGCACGAAGATGCGCTTCTCGCGCAGGCTCTCCGGCACGTCGCCCTTGACGATGCGCCAGGCGATGCCCTCTACGATGGCGGTTTTGCCGACGCCGGGTTCGCCGATCAGGAGGGGGTTGTTCTTCTTGCGGCGGCTCAGGATTTGCAGCAGGCGGCGGATCTCCTCGTCCCGCCCGACGATGGGGTCCAGCTTCCCATTCTCGGCCCGCTCGTTGAGGTTGACGGTATACTTTTCGAGCAGGTTGTAGGTATCGTCGCCCGAGGGCTCGTCGACCGTTTTACCTTTTCGCAACTCCTCGATGGCCGAGCGGATACCGTCATTAGTCGCTCCTAGGTCCTTCAGGATACGCGCCCCCTTGTCGCTGGCCCCCTGGATGATACCGAGCATCATCAGCTCGATGCTGATGTACTGATCCCCGAAATCGACGAGCATTTTTTTGGCCCGACTCAGGGCGCGGTTGGCGTCGCCGGTCAGGTACTGCTTGCTGCTGCCCTTCACGCGGGGGTAGTCGGTCAGGATTTGCTTGAGCTCCCGCCGCACTTCGGGTAGCCCGACGCCGACTTTCTTCAGAATAAAGTCCGCCACGCTTTCGTCGACGGTAATGATACCGGCCAGCAGGTGGGGCGTATCGACCTGCTGCTGGTCCATCTCCTTGGCGATCTTCTGGGCCTGGATGATGGCCTCCTGGGCCTTGGTCGTGAAATTTTCGTAGGTCATATTTTATTTTATTCTTCTGCGGGGGGGGCACGGAGGCTTCGCCGCACGGAGGTGGCCCCCCCTCTCCGCCGGAGCGGGGCCGGGGGTGTAGGCATACCTCCGTGCGCTTCTCCGTGGGCGATACCTCATTTGAACCGCAATTTAAAGTGTACGCGCACGGCCCCCCGCCCGTTGCCCTGCCGCTTCGGGGTTTCCCGGCGTACGATCTCCCACTGCGACGACTCCACGAGCATATTCCCCACGTAGTCCATGGTAGCGCGGTCCGGCTTGCCCCGGAAACGAAAATCACTGAGCGTTCCGTCCGGGGCGACCAAAAAGCTCACCTTTACCCGTCCGGGAGGTACCTCGGCGGGGCGGTTGGCCTCGATACGCTCCCGTAGCTCGCGATACCCTTCGGTGGGGCGGGCTACGGCGGGTCTTGGGATTTCGGGCTCCAATCGCACCTGCGTCCGCGCCGCACTTTCCGCGAAGGCATCGAAGCCGGTCCGTTCCTCCCGCTGCGCCAGGCTGATCTGCATTTCCTCCTCCCCGTCGATCACTTCCACCGATTCGGCGCGGTAGCCCTCGGCACTCACTTCCACCCCGCTGAGGGCAGCGTCGTAGGGAAGGGCGAAGCGTCCCAGGCTGTCAGTGGTCACCCCCAAGGCCTGGCCACGACGTTTGACGGTGACGCCGGGCAGGGGCTGGCCGTCTTCGTCGGTGATCGAGCCGGTCAGGGGCGGGCTGGGCCGGGGCAGCGTGGTACTGGAGCGGGCGGGGCTGGGGGCCGGCGCGGGGGCACCATCCGCGGGGAGGGGCGATGGCGGTTTCCTTCGGGGAGCGGTCCGTTCCCGGGGCACGTCGGTCGTATTCGCAGCGGTCGGGGCCGCCGCGGGTTCCGTTTCCGTGGGGGGCGGGCTCTGCCGGGCTACGGGGGCGGGTTCTTCGGCTTCGGGTAGGGGGCGGCGGGGCGCGGGTGCCGGGGTGGATGGGGGAGCCAAAGTCGGAATCCGTTCGGCTGCGATCTCGGGTTCCGGGGCTAGCCACCCGGGGATGAGGAGGGCGGTGGTCAATAGCAGTAGCACGGCGGCGGCAGCGGCGGCCATCCGCAGGTAGCGGTGGCGCGACCGGGCGGGGCGGGCCCGTTTCAACATCCGGTTCAGGTGGGCAGCATGGTCGGCTTCAGGGGTAGCTTGCAGACCGGCGAGGGCGGCGGCCAGCTCCGGGTCGAGGGAGGCAGCCGTTTCCAGTTCCGCTTCCTCGGGGGCGGTCAGGCGGCCGTCGATCCAGCGGCGGAGTAGGTCCTGCGTACGTGCGTGCTCCATCATTTGCGGGCTGGCTTGGGCGTAGCGATAGTTCGTTCCAGACAGATTTTTAGGTTACGCCGGCCGTTCTGTAGGTGAGAACGCACGCGGCCTACGCTTAGATGCAGCCGCTCGGCGATGCTGCGGTAGCTCTCCCCCTGCCGGAGGTAAAACAGGCTGATGCACCGCCGTTGTTCCTCGCCCAGCGTTTTGAGGCAGCGGTAGAGGGGGCGGGTATCTTCGGCTTCGTCCACGTCGCTTGCTGGATGCCCGAACAGCTCGGATTGCACACCCAGCTCTCCACTGAGTTCGACGGGGTCGCGCCGTTCCCGCCGCAGTTGCATCAGGCAATGGTTGCGCACCAACGTCTGGAGCCAGGAACGGAAATTTACCACCTCGTGGTCGGGCAACTTGTCAAGGAGTACGGTGAAGATTTCCGCCCCGGCATCCTCCGCCCGCTGCGGGGTTCCCAGGTAGCGGAGGCACCAGCCGTAGATGTACTCGGCGTACCGCTGGTAGAGGGGGAGTAGCTTTCCGGGGCTGAGCCCGGCCCGGAACTGGTCGATTAGTTCACTATCGGACACTTCCGCAATATCGTCATTTACCGCCTCATCCCCGGTTGCGCCAGTACAAAGCGACTTGTAGTCGCGCCATAAGGAATAGCAAGATCACAGCTACCAACACAAAAAGTACAATTTATAAAAATAACCCCTATATTGTTGGAAAAACATCCATGCGCCTCACCATTCTTCCCGCCGCCCCTGCCCACATCACCTACCGCCTTCACGGTAGCATTCCCAACCTGCCCCTCTCCCGCCTCCACGCTGCCCACCGCCTGCGCCGCACTAAGATTCAGCTCGCTATAGACCGGGCTCGCGCCAACGGGGAACGGGAGGTTTTGCGCGAGCTCATTGAGTACCGTACCGGCAGCGATAGGCTACACTACGTAGGGTACGAGCGGCTGCTACACGACCAGCGCTCCGGTGCCTTCTACCTGGATTCTACCGCGGCTAAGCAGGTCGTACTGGGTAGCTGGCACCACCTGGCGCGCCGTGCGGGTATCGATCTGTATGCCATTAGCGTGATGGGCAACCACGTGCACGTGATAGCCGCGAGTAGTGACCCGGATGCATTAGTCGATCTGGACCGAGTGCTGACCGTGCATAAACGGTTTACGGCAACGGAATTAAACCGGCTACACGATACCCCGGGCCGCCGGGTGTGGGCGGAGAAGGAATACAGTCGGATCGTCCGTCACGGGGGACTGGAACAGGCCATCTGGTACGTACTGAATAATCCGGTGAAGGCCGGGCTTACGACGGACCCGCTACGGTGGGCGGGAAACTGGTGGGCCCCGGCCCTCTGGGAGGGGTACATTCGACCCAGGGTGGCTTGAGGTAGGCGCGACTGCAAGTTGCGTTTTGCTTTCGCGACTGCAAGTTGCGTTGTGCTGGCGCGACTGCAAATCGCGTGGTGCTCACCCCCGGAGGATAAGCTTACTTTTACGCCATGGATCAGCATACGTACGTAGCCATTATGGCCGGGGGCGTCGGTTCCCGCTTTTGGCCGGCCAGCCGGGAGCATCGGCCCAAGCAGTTTCTTGACATCGCCGGAGACGGCCGCAGTCTACTGCGCATGACCTTCGAGCGGTTCCTGAAACTCACCACGGCCGACAAAATCTTTATCGTCACCAACGGGAAATACAAGGGGCTGGTCCGGGAGCACCTTCCGGAAATTGAGGACAACCAGATTCTCTGCGAGCCCAGCCGGAATAATACCGCCCCCTGCGTAGCCTATACGGCATTTAAGCTACACGCCCTAGATCCCGAGGCAAACTTCGTCATCGCCCCCAGCGATGCGCTGATCGTCAATGATCTGCTCTTTACCGCCAATCTCAGGAAGGCACTGGCCTTTACGGCGGAGCACGACGCCCTAGTCACCCTGGGTATCTCCCCCGATGCCCCCCACACCGGCTACGGGTACATTCAGTTCCTGGAGGAGGAGACCGGCACCCCGGATGTGTACCGCGTCAAGCGCTTCACCGAGAAGCCCGATCTACCCACCGCTAAGGGTTTTCTGAAGAGCGGCGATTACCTCTGGAACGCCGGCATCTTCATCTGGCGGGCCGCTGCAATCCTGGAAGCCTACGAACGGTACGCGCCGGAAATCTACGCCCTCCTCTCCCAGGGGCTGAAGTACTACAACACCCCGGAAGAGCAGTCCTTCATCGACGAATTCTACCCCCAGACCCCCTCCATCTCGGTCGACTACGCGATCATGGAGAACGCTGGCAATATTTATACCATCCCGGCCCAGTTCGGTTGGTCGGACCTCGGTGCCTGGGGGGCCCTCTACCACGAGAGCGACAAAGATGCGGAGGGCAACGTCCTCACCGGAAATATCCTCCGCGAAGACACCCACAACAGCCTCATCCGCGGCCCGAAGGATAAACTCATCGTCGTCGGCGGCGTGGACGATCTGCTCGTCATCGACGAGGGTGACGTATTACTGGTCTACCCCCGCAACCGGGAACAGGAGGTGAAGGCGCTGCGGAAACGGGCGGAGGAAGAATTCGGGGAGCGGTTTGTTTAGTCAAGGGGGCAGGGAGGTGATGGGTTGGGGGCGGCTCTGCTCGTCGCCTCGCTTCTCGTCTAGGTAGGATCGGCAGTCGTCCGTAGGACACCGGAGCGTCCGGTACATCACTTTCTGGTGCCGATTTTCCGAGTATAGTTTCTCGCTGGACGGCACCTGCGTCCGCGCAAACTGGTTCGTGCAACGCTAATCATACCTATATAATATACAACATGCCTGCACCAAACAACAGTCACCCCGCTTTGACGCCTAGCTCAAATGCAACGCCTACCACGCCCCTGACCTATTAAGCCCTCACCTCACTGGTACCGCTCCGCAAACTCCCCCACCGTAGGCCGGAAGTAATAGAAGGCCCCCAGCATGAGCACCACCAGCGCCAGCGGCTCGAAATTATACGTCAGCAGGGCAATGACAGTCAACAACAGCGTTGCGCTCTCAATGATGGCCAGCCGGATGAAAACCGTAGCCCGGTAGCTACTAGCCGCCCGCTCCCGGATGCGTTTCTGCCCGGCGACCATCCGGGCGCGGAAGGAATCGATGAACCAGGCGCCCCCCAGCATACAGACGGCGTAGCCAGCGACGACGAGTAGGTCCGTCTCACCGTCCATGAAGTAGCGCGGCTCCCGCCCCCGAATCATGAACCATACGATGATGGCAAACAGCAACTGGGCCATCAGGACGGCGTAAAAGATGGTCTGTAGTTGCTGGAACCACCTACTCGATGCCATGCATCATCTTTTTCATCCAGCCGGAGATGGATACGAAGATGACGGCCGCGGTGATCGGAACGGCCGCGAAGATGCCGAAGAACCCGCTCAGGCCGATTTGCTCGGCAATGGGATCGATGTAGGAACCCGTCAGGCCGGCGGCGAAATTGGCGATGAAGTTGGCGACGAAAAAGACCCCGAACATCAGGCCGACCAGGCGAACGGGTGCCAGTTTAGACACGTAGCTCAGCCCCACCGGAGAAATACAGAGCTCACCCAGGGTATGGAACAGGTAGGCCGCAATGAGCCAGAACATGCTTACGCTGGCCGTCTTGGCGCCGTCCGGAATACTCAGCGACCCCACCGCGAGAATAGCAAAGCCCAGTCCGAGAAGCGTAAGCCCGAGCGCAAACTTGATCGGCCCCCGCCGCAGCCAGCTGATCCGCTTTTCCCAGAGCTTAGCAAAGGCCGGAGCGAAACAGATGATGAACAGGCTGTTGAAGATCTGAAACCAGCCGGCGGGTACTTCCGGCGCCTCCTCCGTAAATTGCTCGTAGAGCATATTGCCGATCAGGATCCAGATGATGACGAAAGCGGTGGCCAGCACCAGATTCGACGTACTGTAGTTGGAGAAGGTGATGCCAAAAAGCTTGGCCAGCACCCAGGTCAGTACCAGCACCGGCACGACGGTGATGAGGGTATTCGCCACCCGGAAGATGCCGGCGCCCTCGCCCGTCAGCGTGCGCTCGGTGTAGTCGAGGGCAAAGATGGTCATCGACCCCCCGGCCTGCTCAAAGGCCCACCAGAAGAAGATAATGAAAAAACTGAATACGATAATCGACCACACCCGGTCGCGCTCCACCTTCTTCAGCGATTTATCCGATACGATCCAGCCCACGAAGCCGATGACCGACCCGAGAATGATGGGCGGCATGAATTCCTTACTGAAGGTCTGCAGGAAGTTGGGCTTCGGTTCCGTAAAGGTGGCGATCAGATAGTACACCACCGCGGTGATGGCCAGGCCGATCAACCCCCAGACTACCGCCCGCTTGCCGTCCTGCCCGCCGCTTACCGAAGGGGTGAAGTCCCGCTCGGCATCCAGGGGCTGCATGGAGGCATCCACGGTAAAGCCCTCGGGTTCCACGGCCACCGCTTCGGTGGTATCGGCTTTCCGCTCGTTGATCTCGGCCGCCTGCCGGGGGGATAGCCCGATGTCACCGAAGATGTCCTGGGCGAACCAGAACTGGATGAGTCCGATGAGCATGAAAATACCGGCCAGCCCGAAGCCGTAGCCGTAGCCGTAGGCCTCGCTCTCCCCGTAGTAACTACACAGCAGAATGCCCAGAAACGCGCCGGCGTTAATGCCCATGTAAAAGATCGTGTACGCCCCGTCCTTCCGTTCCGGGTCGTTGGCGTATAGCTGCCCGACAATGGACGATATGTTCGGCTTAAACAGCCCGTTCCCAATGATCAGGCAACCCAGGCCGGTATAGAACAGCCCCGATGTTTCGAACGCCATCGCCGCGTGGCCCAGGGTCATGATCAGGGCGCCCAGCACGACCGCCTTGCGGTAGCCCAGTAAGCGGTCAGCCAGTATCCCCCCGATCATGGGCGTGAAGTAGACCAGCCCGGTGTAGATGCCGTAAAGGGCCAGGGCATCGGCCCGTTCCCAGGGCTGGTCCCCGAAGGCTATATCTACCAGGAACAGTACCAGCAACGCCCGCATCCCGTAGTACGAAAACCGTTCCCACATCTCGGTAAAAAAGAGCACGAAGAGCCCCGGGCGGTGGCCGAAAATGCTGCCCCCGTCCTCGGGGTGTCGTACGGTCGCTGTGTCCATGTATGCGTAGTCCTGTTTGGATTTTGTCAGGCCACTTGGGGGTGGCACTGCGTGCCAAGAAACGAATTTACTTTTTACCCCCCCGCCACGCGATCCGCAGGGCCGCCCCGGCGAGCCCGCCCAGCCCCGCCGTGACCCCCCCCCAGAGGGCGGTGATGACCACCAGCACCCAGCCGGTCGCTACGCCGAAGGTCACCGCCAGCCGGTCAGCCAGCCGCCCCCCGGAATCGATGTGCACGTAGCCCGCGTAGGCCCCCCACACCAGGGCCGCGCCCAGAAAGGCAAACCAGAAACCGCCCCGCCGCCACACCGGAAGCAAAAAGCCCAGCGCCAGCGCACCGGTAGCCAGGCCTACGACGCTCGCCTTCAGGAGGAGGCACACGACGCTTAGGATCATGATCGAAAGCAGCAGGAAGAGTCGGTACATAGTTGCTATTCAAAGATCCAACTCCCGATGGGGTCCACCGGTGCCGTCCACCGCGTGAGCTCGTGGTAGCGCCCCTCGGCCCACTCCTCGAAGCCATTGTCATAATAGCGGCTTCCCGGGTTGCCGGCCGCCCCCCCCGGCAGCGCGCCCCACCCCCGCGGCTCCCGCCCCAGTTCGATGACCATGCGCCAGCTGGCCCCGAAACCGTCGTCCACCACGCGGGGAACCCGCCGGGAGCCCCCGGTCGTGATCCGCGGGGAGCCGAATCCGGGGATCCGCGCCAGATGCTCGACGGTCGCATCCCGCTCGATGGCCCAGGTCGGGGGCAGATCATCACCGTATTCATCCAGTAGTTCCTCAAAGGCGCGCTGGGTGAGCGTGCGGGCGGTTTCCCGGAAGTTAGCGGTAGAATCGATGTCGAACAGCGGATGGTCGGGCTCGTCGGCCAGCAGTTCGTTCCACCGCCAGGTTTCCGGGCGTAGGTAGCCGGAGTCACCGGGGAATTCATCCATCGTCAGTTCGTACACCCGGCCCATCCAGTCCTCGAATAGGGTAGGGGCCCGACGGTCTCCGGCATAGTGGTAGTCCCATTCGGAGAGCACGCGCAGCAGCCGCTTGCCCGCCTCGGAGAGTGCCCCCCGGTCCACCCGGGCGATCAGCAGGGGGGCCAGTTCTTCGGCGAGCAGGCTGTAGTCGTCCAGTTGCAGCTCTTTCATCCGCCGCTGGTTCATGGTGGGCTGCCGTTCCAGGGCCCGGTTGATGTAGCGCCCGCGGTATTCATCGAAGTAACCCAGGTAGTAGTAGGGGTACTGTGCCCCCGTAGTGACCTGGTTGGCCGAGCTCACGTAGCCCCGCGCCGGATTCAGGTGCACGGGCCGCCGTTCGAAGGGGATGGTGCC
The DNA here is from genome assembly GCA_964594535.1 of uncultured Lewinella sp. Classification (GTDB taxonomy): domain Bacteria; phylum Bacteroidota; class Bacteroidia; order Chitinophagales; family Saprospiraceae; genus Neolewinella. The sequence continues at coordinate 14,603 of CAZQNE010000059.1, read as the reverse complement.
CCGCCAGTTGCGCAGCGTACTGTCCCCCTCCTGGATGAAGCGGCCCTGCCCCGGCTGCCGCAGCGGGAAAAATCCGTTCGGACGAATGGCGATGTCCCCGTCCCGGGCGGCAAATAAAAAGTTCTGGGCCGGATCGACGTAGCCGCGCAGCGCTTCCAGGTAGTCTTCGTAATCCTCCGCTTGCATCAGTTGCAGAAAGGTGCCGACACTGGTGTGCGACCGGACGTCCGCCCCCGGTTCGTCCTGTGCCAGCCAGCGCATCGCCAGGTCGGCGTAGGGGCCTTCGGTGTGGGGCACGGGGCCGAAAGCGGTCCAGGGTACGGCGACGATCTCCTCTTCCCCGCCCTTCGTGCGCAGGGTATCGTAGACGAAGCGGGTGCGCGTTTCCCGTCCGTCCAGCAGGTAGGCCGAGCGGGTGCTGTCGGTCCAGGTGATGCGGTACCAGTCGGTGACGTCGTGGCCCACGTTGGTCTCCCCCCAGGCGACGTAATCATTGAACCCCATCATCATTCCGGGGGCACCGGCCAGCCCGACCCCACGGGCGTTGCAGCCGGGAAACTTCACCTGCACCTCGTACCAGATACTCGGGAAGGTCAGGCTCAGGTGGGGGTCGCTGGCCAGCAGGGGGGCGCCGGTGGTCGAACGGCTCGGCCCCACGGCCCAGTTGTTGCTGCCGTTGTCGGGGTCGGGCCGCGGGGCGTAGGCATCGTGTAAAGCGTAAGGGGGAGCGGCGGCGGGCGCGGACGCGGGTGCGAGCTTGAATTCCGGGATGAAACTGAACCGGCTCACCACGGCGGCCGGAACATCGACGGGTACTACCGGGCTGGACTTCGGGGCCGGCATCCGTTCGGGAAAGAGGCTGCGGAAGGCAGGCTCCCCGATGGCCTCCCGGGTGCGGGTAGCCTCGGCATCCTGGTAGCGTCCGCTCAGCCCGGCCGACATACCCTTCATCAGTAGGGCGCTACGGTAGGGCGACCACCGCTGGGGTTCGTGCCCCAGTAGCTTGTATTCTACGGGATAGTCGACCGGATCGAGCTGGTCCAGATAGGCGTTCACGCCGGCGGAATACGCCGCCAGGGCCGCATAATCCTCCGGAAAGTGCGCCCGCATGGTGTCGACGGCCAGTCGGGCCATTTCGCGGAACCCCTTCCTGATTTGCCCCAGGTCCCTTTCGCGCATATTCTCCCCCAGCACCTGCGCCAGCGCCCCTTCCGTTGCCCGGGTGCTGAGGTCCATCTGCCAGATGCGGTCGTAGGCGTTCACGTAGCCCTGTAGCCAGCAGATGCTTTCCAGGTCGTCGGCGATGAGGTGGGGTACGCCCCGTTCGTCGAAGTGGATTTCCCCCCGCGCCCGTTCGTCTTCCAGGTGATAATGGAGCTCCAGTACCCGCGGCCCCTCCCCGGCATTGGCCCAGAACCCCCGTGCCGGGTTAAGAAAACCGCCCATTGCCGGTAGAGGCAGCCCGAATAAACCGGCGGTTGCGCCCAGCCAGAGCCAAACGACGAGAGCGAGTAGGGAAAGCAAGGGGGTGGTCCAGCGCATACGGGATCTCCGAACGAAGGGGCGAAGGTACGTTGCGCACCGGAATGGCACCGAACCGAACCGCCTCCCGATCATTATACGGGCGCAACCTGCCCGTGACCATGCGCTACCCGTTATTGCTCCTTCCTGTTATATTTCTAGTAGCCTGCGACGGGCAAACCCGCGAACGGCGGCAGGCCCGGGGGGATACCTACGTCAGCGACCCCGACCACCTCTACTTCAAGAACATCCGGAGCCGCGACTACCAGTCCGTACGGCTGGAAGAGGGCGTTGATGCCTACTACCACGACGAACTATCCGATCCCGAGGCCCTCTACATCGTCGATCGCTGGTTGGATGACGAGGCACTGCTCTTCCGGAATCAGCTGGTCGTGCCGGTCGATCGGGTCGCCGCCCTGAAGGAAGCGTACCGCGACCGAGCCGACGCAGCGGCCGCCCGGGAAGTGATCGTCGACTACCTGCGGATGACGGGCAACTAAGCAACCGGGCCAACCGTATACCCTCCGTGACCAAATTACCCGCCCGGGAGCAGCTCCGCGAACTGCTCGATCACCACCACGACCGGTTTAACCGGACCGACTTTATCCAGGACGACCCGATCGGACTGGTCCACGCCTTCACCGACCCCCGCGACCGGGAGATCGTCGGTTTCTGGGTCGCCATGCTCGCCTGGGGGCGGCGGGCTACCATCATCGACAAGGGGCAGCAATTGATCGAGGCCCTGGGGGGCGAGCCCTACCGCTTCGTGATCGAGCACGGGAACGACCCCGACTGGATTGCCGACCGCCTCGGGCACTGGAAGCACCGCACCTTCACCTTTGCCGATACCGAATATTTTCTGCGCTGGCTGCATCACTACTACCGGCACCACGATAGCCTGGAAGATGCCTTCGCCCGCCACCTGAGCCCCGAAGACGCGACCGTCGAGCCGGCCCTGCGTGGGTTTCACGACCTGTTTTTCAGTCTGCCGGAGGCTCCCGACCGCACCCGCAAGCACGTCGCCACCCCGGCCCGGAAGTCCCGCTGCAAGCGGTTGTGCATGTTCCTCCGCTGGATGGTACGACGGGACGAGCGCGGCGTCGACTTCGGCCAGTGGAACCGGATCCGGCCCGATCAGCTCTGCATACCGCTGGACGTCCACGTCGGGCGGGTAGCCCGCCAGCTGGGCTTGCTGACCCGCAAGCAGGGCGACTGGCAGGCCGTGGTCGAGCTGACCGACAGGTTGAAACAATTCGATGCGAAGGACCCGGTGCGCTACGACTTCGCGCTCTTCGGAATGGGGGTTTGTGGCACTCGCTGAACCTCGGTGTTCTACTCTGGCCGCGGCCATAGGCCGACTCTGTGGGTAATCAGGAGGGGGCCAAAAAAAAGAACCTCACTACCCGGCGGGTAGGAGGCTCACTTTACACTCACTAGTATATATGAAACTTAATCAACTGCTCTGTTAACCCCCCGACATACGCATTTGTTACTTGCCGGGACGGGTTTTCCCAAATTTTAACACTTCCGATTATTTATCGGCCAGTGCGGGTAATTTACCGGTCTTGGCCCGGAAGAGCTTCCACCAGAAGGTCGGCTTCACGAGTTGCTTGCGCAGTTCGAAGTCGGTGTACATTCTACAGAGTAGCTCTACGAGCTTAGGGTTGGCCGCGACGATGCCCGTAAGGAAATTGGTGATCCACTTGTACTGCATGATCTGCTGCAGCTTGTAGCTCAGGCGCAGTTCGGTCCGCAGCACCCGCTCGATGCGCACGTCGTAGGCCGCCAGAAATTCAGCGTCGAAGCGATCTTCCGCCAGGCACTTTTCGGCTAGTTCGGCGGCGATGAAGCCCGAGTAGATGCCGTTGCCGATGCCCTCCCCGGTCAGGGGGTCGATGAGGTGGCCGGCATCCCCGGTGAGCAGGTAGTTGTCGCCGGAAAGCGTGCGCTCTTTCGAGCCCAGGGGCAGCCCGTAGCCTACGGTCGGGTCGATCTGCTCGGCGTTCTGAAAGCGTTCCCGGAACTCGTCGGAGGCAATGATGACGTCGAGTTCCTTACGCAGGTTGAGTTTGCGCCGCCTGACGATGTCGGAGCGCATCCCCAGCCCCACGTTGGCTTCCCCATTGGGTAGCGGGAAGATCCAGAAGTAGCCCGGGTTGTATTCCTTCAGGAAGTGGAGCTCGATGAAGTTGTCGGGGTGAAAGCCGGTCACTCCTCTGTAATAGGCCCGCACGGCGGCGGCGTGGTGGTCGCGGTCGATCTCCAGCCCCCCCTCCTGACGGCTGAATTTGCTGTGGGCCCCGCTGGAGTCGATGAGTAGGCGGCAGTCGTAGGTTTTTTGGGCGGCGGAGCGCAGGTGCCAGCCGGATTCGGTACGTTCGATGTCGGTGACGGCATCCCCGAGTCGGAGGTCGATATCCGAGCGGCGGCGTACTTCCTCCACCATGAAGTGGTCGAAGTCCATCCGCTTGCTCACGTAACCGGGGGCGGCGTCGGGAATGCGCTCGTAACCCACCTTGAAGGGCAGCTCGATGAGTTTGCCGCTGGGCGGAAAGAAGCGGATGCCCCACACGTCGGTCGGCTGGAAGCGCTGGCGGAAGCGGTCCATGATGGCCGGGTCGAGGCGGTCGAGCAGGGTGGGGACCTTACCCGAGATCGCGTCTCCACACACTTTGTCGCGGGGAAAGGTGGCCCGGTCCAGCAGCGTGCACGGGATGCCCAGAAAACTCAGGCGAAGGGCGGTGGCGCAACCGGTGGGGCCGGCCCCGAGGATGACGATGGGGTGCGGGGTGCTCATGGGGGGCGAAGATAACTTAAAGGCTACAGGCTAGCCCGAAACGCCTCGAAGGCACTCTGATTGTCCGGCCCCTCGGTGCTGCAGCTTTTTTCGGCGGCCCGTTCGTTGATGGCTTCCACCCGGTCTTCGGGGTTGGGGTGGCTGCTGAGGAAGGCGGGGGGGCTACTGCCATCCTGGATGGCTTCGAAGAAGCCGGCGGCACCATTGGCGGCATACTCCGTGTTGCAGAGGTAGTCGACCGAGCGGGCGTCCGCTTCTTCTTCGTCGGACCGGCTGAAGCGCAGGCTGAGGAGGTTGCGGGTGATCTGTCCGATGGCCTGGCTGCTCCCGCCCGTTACCACGCTGATCAGGGTAGCGAGTCCGAGGTTCGCGGTAAGTTGTTCGGAGGAATGTCGCTCGGCGGAGTGGGCGATCTCGTGGGCCAATACACCGGCGAGTTCGCTTTCCTCGTTGAGCGTTTTGATCAGGCCGGTGTAGATGTACAGAAAGCCCCCCGGGGTGGCGAAGGCATTCTCGATATCCTGGTCAATGATGGCTACTTCGTAGGGGAAGAGGTCGGCGTAGGGTACGTTACCCGCCGTTACGATCTCGTCGACCATCCCCTGTAGGTAGTCGTAGGCCGCCGGCGCGTCAGCCGGATCGATGATCGGGAATTCGTCCGGTTTGCTACGGATATCCTCATTCGTTTGCTGACCGAGTTCCAGGTCCTGTTCGACGCTGAGGAAGTTGAGGTCACCGTCTTCGGAGCAGCCGGCGGCAGTCAGTATACAGAGGAAGAGCAGGAAGATGGTATAGCGGGTCATTGGGTGAAATTTGGGTGGGTAACGATCAGCGGGGCGGTCGTCGTTCCCGACTGCCTATAAGCTTTGCTTAAAGTGTGCGATGGCGGCCGCCCCGTTGGCCGCGTAAGGGGTCGGGCAGAGGCAGTCGACGGAATGGGCGTCCGCTTCCGCCCCGTCCCTCCGGCTGAGGCGTAAGTGTAATAAACGGCCGGCTACCCGGTCGGCCAGGCTGCCCTCGGCATTTGTACCAACTAACCGAAGCAGGGTGGAGATGCCGTACTGCTTGGTGAGGCGATCCGTGGAGTGGCGGGCCGCGGCGTGGGACATCTCGTGGCCGAGTACTCCGGCCAGTTGGTCGCCACTGTCCGGGCTTTTGATCCGGCCGGTGTGTACGTAGAGGACCCCCACCGGGGTAGTGAAGGCGTGGGGCACGGCCTTATGAATGGGGGTGACCCGTTGGGGGAAAACACCGGCGTGGGCCACCTCACCCCTGGCTACGATGGTATCCACCATGCCCTGGAAATACGCATAAGCCCCGGGGTGGTTCTGCCGGCCCGGGATGGGGAATTCCCTACGGTTGGCCCGAATTTTGGCGTCCGCCCGTCGGCCGAGCACCAGCTCCTTCCGTGCGGGGAACACGCTGAGATCGCCGTCGGGAGAGCTGGCGGACGACCAGCTAAGAACCAGGAGAGCACAAATCGGGTGAAAGCGGGACACGTGGGCGTTTACCCGACTGAACGGATCGGCCTCCGGGGGGTGTTCGTTCAGGGTTTCCCTTTGCACCTGCGCTCCGCCGCCCGAGAGAACTTTTGCCGCCCCCGGCCGTTCCCAGCAATAATAGTCTTATACCATTACCCAGCGCCCGCCCGCGCACCGGCCTTCCAACGGGGAGGGCCACCAGCATACCCCTACATGCCAAAGAAAACGAAGAGCAATAAGCTCAAGGCCCGCGATTTGGAGCGCGCCCTCTACCAGGAGTTCAAAGCCAACGCCCGCAAGCAACTCAATCCCAAGCAGCTCGTCCGCAAACTTAAAGTCAAGAATAGTAAGGACCACATACAGGCCGCCCTGGACAAGCTCGTGGCCAGCAGCAAAATCCGCCAAACCGACGGTCACCGCTACCAGTTCAACCGAAACGACAAAAAGAAGCGCAGTTCTGATTTCGCCACCGGTCGCGTGGATATGACCCGCAGTGGGGCCGCCTACGTGATCATGGACGGCGAGAAAAACGACATCTACGTGCCCGCCAACCGCCTCGGCAACGCCCAGGACGGCGACACGGTCCAGGTACGCTACTGGACGCCCGGCGGCAGGCGGAAGCCCGAGGGCGAAGTCACCGAGGTACTGCAGCGCAGCGTCACCCACTTCGTCGGCCTGCTCAAAATTCACGATAAGTACGCCGAAGTCGTCGTGGATGGGCCCGGCAGTAAGGAGATCAGTGTGGCCGTACACCGGGCCGAGCTCATCGGAGCGAAGAACGGGGAGAAGGTCGTCGTGGAGATCACCGACTGGGAGGAGAACCGCTTCGGGCAGATCAGCGGCCGCATCACCGCCGTGCTCGGTCAGCCCGGCTCGAGCAACATCGAGATGCAGTCCATCCTGATCAACAACGGGTTCCAGATCACCTTCCCCGACGAGGTGCTGGCCGAGAGCGAGGCCCTTCCGGGAGAGATCACCCCCCAGGAGATCAACATCCGCCGCGATATGCGGGAGGTGACCACCTTCACCATCGACCCCCTGACGGCGAAGGACTTCGACGACGCCCTGTCGATCCAACACCTGGAGGACGGCCGCATCGAAATCGGCGTACACATCGCCGACGTGAGCCACTACGTGAAGCCCGGTAGCGCCCTGGACGGGGAGGCCGCCGACCGCACCACCAGCGTGTACCTGGTCGACCGGGTCTGCCCCATGCTGCCCGAGCGCATCAGTAACGAGCTCTGTAGCCTGCGGCCCAACGAGGATAAACTGACCTTCAGCGCCATCTTCACCTTCCACCCGAAGAGCCTGAAGGTCACCGACCGCTGGTTCGGCCGCACCGTCATCCACTCCGACCGCCGCTTCACCTACGAGGAGGCGCAGGAGGTGCTGGACACGGGGAAGGGTGACTTCGTGGACGAGCTGAAGGAGATGAAACGGATCGCCGATAAGCTGCGGGAACGTCGCTTCAAGGAGGGATCGATTGACTTCAATACCAACGAGGTTCGCTTCCGGCTCGATGATGACGGCAAGCCGGTGGAGGTTTACATCAAGGACCGCATCGACACCAATATGCTCATCGAGGACTTCATGCTGCTCGCCAACCGGGAGGTGGCCACCTACATCAAAAAGAAGGAAGAGCGGCTGCGCACGAACATCCCCTTCGTGTACCGCGTCCACGACGAGCCGGACATGGAGAAAGTGGCCGAACTGGCCAAATTCGCCCGGGCACTGGGCTACGAAATGGACCTCAGCTCGGCCCGCTCCGTCAGCAAGAGCTACAATGCGCTGCTGACCAAGGCCGAAGAGGATCCCATGGTGAAGATGCTATCCCCCATTGCCATCCGTACGATGGCCAAGGCGATCTACACCACCGAAAATATCGGCCACTACGGGCTGGGCTTCGACAACTACAGCCACTTCACCAGTCCGATCCGCCGCTACGCCGACGTGCTCGTGCACCGGCTGCTGGCCAAAAACCTGGAAAAGGGTAGCCTCTTCAAGGCCAACGGCGAAAAACTCGAGGAGCAGTGCAAGCACATCAGCGCCCAGGAGCGGAAGGCGACTACGGCCGAGCGCGAGAGCATCAAGTACAAGCAGGTCGAATTCATGCTCGACAACGTCGGGAAGGAGTTCACTGGCGTCATCAACGGGCTGGCCGACTTCGGCGTCTTCATCGAACTGGTCGAAAACTTCGCCGAGGGCATGATCTCCTTCGACAAAATGGACGAAGCGTACGACATGAGCGCCGGTAAGCTATCCATCACGGGCCGCAAGTCGGGCAAGAAACTCAAGATGGGCGACGTGGTCCGCGTCCGCATCGAAGACGTCGACCTGGACCGGCGGCGCATCGACATGGCGCTGGTAGAAGTACTCAAGGTACACGGTGACCAACACGATGAAAACGGCAAGAAAAGCTCCGCCCGGCGGAGCGGGAGGAAGAAGATGCGGGGGTAGGGCAGCACGCTACACGTGCTGGAATTGAGGCGAACAGCACGCTACACGTGCTGGAATTGAGGAGGACCCCTCCGGGGCCCGGATATAAGTGACGATACGGGCCCCGGAGGGGTCCTCCCGAATTCCGGGGGGCGTAGCCCTCCGCAAACTATATTCCACTCACTCCAACCGTTTTTCCGGATCCACCGGAAAGAGATACTTCTCTTTGTACGGCAGATCGAACTGATCGAGCAGATGCCGGAATTCTTCTTCGAACGTGACTTCCGCTTTTCGAAGATACTGCTCCGCGCTGCCGTAGTGATGTGCCTTCTGATTTTGGATGTACCGTTTGATCCCCTGCATGCGCCGATAATCAACGGAGTGACAGCCGTAGCCCCCTTGCCACCGGAACTGACCGTACCCCTGATCCTTCATCCAGGCCGAACTACGTGACTTCACGTCCTCCATTACGCTGGCGATGGAACTCGCCCGCGGTAGACCGTGCAGCAGGTGCACATGGTCCATGACTCCGCCGACCTCAAAGACCCAGCAGCCCATGTGTTCAAGCCGGGATCGGAGGAATCGGTGCAGTGCCGGCTCGATAGAGGGGGTAATCGACCGACGGCGAAATTTGGTACAAAAGGTCGTATGCAGAACGACCCGGATAAAACTCTGTGGCATGTGTACTACGGTTGGTAGCACGTCTTTTCTACCGGCAAGTATACTACAATGTATTCGATTATTCAATAAAGTGAAACAAAAAGTTTGTCTTGATCCCCGAGAGCCGGTGGTCGCCCGTTAAAGTACCGTTAAATGGTAGCGGACGCGGACGCAGGTGCGATTCTATAAATACCTGACAGTCATAGGCGTACAAATACAAAGGTTTGGTTAAAGCGAGGGGCAATAGGTAACTTCACGAACGATTGCGCGTCTATAATGCCGTACAGTGGCTTGTACCCACGTACTTTTGTGCACCAAAATCAAAAATCATGCCTCTGCGTTCGTTCATCCTGGTAGCCCTGCTCGCTTTCGGCGGCCTCGGTGCCTCCCTATCGGCCCAGAAGATCGCCTCGGTCGACATCGAGCGCATCCTGAATTCCATCACCGAATACCAGGACGCCCAGCAGGAGCTCGACGACCTTGCGGCCAAGTGGCAGCAGGAGATCAGCCGGGAGTACGACGCTATCTCCAGCATGTACAATAAGTACCAGGCCGAGCAGGTGCTCATGAGCGAGGATCAGCGCAAGGCCGAGGAACAGGCCATTTACGATCGCGAGACCAAAGTACGCCAGATGCAGGCCGACCGCTTCGGCCCCGAGGGCGCCCTCTTCCAGCGCCGGCAGGAACTCATTCAGCCCATCCAGGACGCGGTGTACGAAGCCATCGAAAACTACTCCAAACAGAATAACTACGACTTCATCTTTGACCGCGCCGGAGGCGCCGGCATCATTTTCGCCAGCGAGCAGTACGATAAAACGGACGAGATCCTGCGTGTACTGCGCCGCTAGATTCAATCAACGAGTTAACTAACCACGATGAAAACTATTCTCCAATTCTCCCTGGTTGCCTTCCTGCTACTCGCCGCGACCGCCAGTGCCACGGCTCAGAAATTCGGCTACGTCAACTCGGCCGAGATCCTCTCCGAGCTACCCGCCATGAAGGCCGCCGAGTCCAACCTGGAAGGGCTACAGAAGCAACTGCAGAAGAAGGGCCAGGCCATGGTCCAGGAATTTCAGACCGACTACCAGGCCCTGCAGGCCGAAGCCCAGGCCGGCACCATGAGCCCCAAGCAGCAGCAGGAAGCCGCCGCCAAGCTACAGGTGCGCGAGGAGGAAATCGGCAAGTTCGAGCAGACCATGATGTCTGACCTACAGGCCAAGCGCGCCGAGCTACTGGAGCCGATCTACGAAGAAATCAATAACGCCATCAAGGCCGTCGCCGAAGAGAACGACTATATGTTCATCTTCGACCAGCAGGTGCTGCTCTACGGGCAGGAAAGCCAGGACGTGAGCGACCTCGTCAAGGCCAAACTCGGCCTCTAGCCCTGGCCCCGGGTGTACCTCCCCGACCATCGCGGATCTATTGGAGTCTTCGACTCCGGCATTGGCGGCCTCTCGGTCGCCAATGCTATTTCGGAGCTACTCCCCCGGCACTCCGTGCTCTACCTCGCCGACAACGCCCACGCACCCTACGGAGACCGTTCGGAAGCCGACGTACAGGCCCGGAGCCGCGCCTGTACCGATCATCTGCTCGGTAGCGGAGCCTCACTGATCGTCGTGGCTTGCAATACGGCTACGGCCATTGCCATCGACGGGCTGCGCCAGACGTACCCCGACGTGCCCTTCGTGGGCCTCGAACCTGCCGTAAAGCCCGCCGCCACCGGCCGCCGGGTAGGGGTAATGGCAACCGCGGTTACCCTCCGCAGCCACCGCTACCGGAGGCTCCGCGACCGTTACCTGCACCGAGCCCGGGTGTGGGAAAGTGCCTGTCCCGGCCTGGTTACCCGTATTGAGGAATACGGACCGGGCACATCCGAGGTCCGCACCTATCTCCACGAGCTGTTCACCACCGCCGGCCCCCTGGATACCCTGGTGCTGGGGTGCACGCACTATCCGCTCATCCAGGAGGATATTGCCGCCGAGTTGGGCCCGGAGGTCCGGATTATCGATCCCTCCGTTGCCGCCGCCCGCCAGGTGAGTCGTCTGCTGGCCGACCCAGCCCGGACACCTTCGGAGCATGACCCCCCCGCCTACGATTTTCTCTGCACCTGCGGCCCCGCCCCCCTGCAACGCACGCTGCTGCACCTGCCGCGGCTCAACGCCCGCCGCCGGTGGCTCATTCCCTACCTTGGCGCGGATGAATGAGCTCTCCGTCCCCCTTGCCCGTGCCCTCGACTACCAGAACCATATCCGGCAAAACGTTTTGCGTGTGCTCGACGGACTGAGCCCGGAACAACTTAATCAGATTCCGGAGGGACTGAATAACAACCTCATCTGGAACGCCGGCCACCTCATCGCTACCCACGAGTTACTGACCTACGGACTGAGCGGCGAACGGACCCCAAGCGGTAAGGAATTCATCAATCGCTACCGGAAGGGAACGCGGCCGGATGGAGCCATCGGCACCGAACAGATCAATTTGATCCGGGAAGAACTGTCAGTCGGGCCACGGCGAGCTAGGCCGCTGTACGTGCGCAAGCAGGGAGAGTTTAGGGTGTACACCACCAGCTTCGGGGTGAAGCTCGAAAGCCTGGAGGAAGCGGTTGCGTTCAATAATCTCCACGAGTGCCTTCACCTGGGCACTATGCTCACTCAACGGCGGTTGGTTGCGGTGGCCATGGCGGGGAAATAGCGCCCGAGCAGGCGTTCGATGTCCGCTATGGTTAATGGTTTACTCATGCGCTCATCGATCACGGCGTAGGCGGCGGCACGCTCGGTATCTCGTTCGTGAATGGAGCTAGTGATCAATACGACGGTGACCCGGGCCCGCTGATCGTTCGGAAGCTGCTGGTAGGCGTCCAGGAAGCCCCATCCGTCCAGGAGGGGCATATTGATATCGAGGAAGAGTAGGTCGGGGTGGGGGTAGGCCCCGTCCGGTAGGGGGGTGGTGAGGTAGTCCAGTCCTTCTCTGCCGTTATTGCGGACGGTTACGGTGCCGGCGATGCCCATCCTCTCCAGGCGGCGGCGGTGAATGAAATTGTCAGTCTCCGAATCATCGATCAGAAGGACGTTGTTGAGTTTGGTCATATTGTTGGGTATCCGTACCTCCGTAGAAACGGCGGACGGGAAATGAACTACAATTTTACCATATTTTAGAAAACTGCCCGGGGCGGATGTGGTCCGTGGTCCGACTATCCGTGTAGTACGGGGTTCGGTACGGAAAAGGGAGGGTGGCGCGGGGGCGCGGGTGCGAAGGGAATAATACCTATATTTGCCGCGATACAAAATGACTAGAAAGCACGGCCGTATACGCACGGCCTCCGTCGGTCTCCAGCGACCCCCGGCGGGATTAAAAGACAGGGGTTCGATCCCGGTCTTTCACCCTCCCTTCTCTTTTCGTGGCTTTTTGTGTCCTGGACCCGCAGACGGCGGGCCGGTGTAACACATATTTTCATTTTCAAAAGTTTTCTCAACAATGGGTAATCAAACCCCAATGACGGTGAACTTCGAACTGCCCAACGGCCGCGAAGTCACCATTGAAACCGGCAAACTGGCCACTCAGGCCGACGGATCGGTCGTCGTGAAGTGCGGCAAGACCATGCTGTTCTGCTCAGCCGTTTCCAGCACCAGCGTCCGCGAAGGACAGAGTTTCTTTCCGCTGAGCGTGGATTATCAGGAGAAATTCGCCGCCGCCGGCCGCATCCCCGGCAACTTTTTCCGCCGCGAGGCCCGTCTCAACGACTACGAGATCCTCATCTCCCGCCTGGTTGACCGCGCCATTCGTCCGCTCTTCCCCAAGGGCTATATGTTCGATACCCAGATCATCATCAACCTGATCAGCCTCGACCCCGAGGTGATGCCCGACGCCCTGGCCGGACTGGCCGCCTCGGCCGCGCTGACCTGCTCCGACATTCCCTTCGAGGGGCCGATTTCGGAGTGCCGCGTCGCCCGTATCAACGGCAAGTACCAGGTCAATCCCGACCGTAGTATGATGGTCGACGCCGACCTCGACCTGATCGTAGCCGCCGACGCCGACAACATCATGATGGTCGAAGGGGAAGCCAAGGAGGTGGAAGAAAGCGCTATCCTGGAGGCCCTCAAGGTGGGGCACGAGGCGATCAAAACCATGTGCGAGGCCCAGCTGCGGCTCAAGGAACAGGTCGGGGATAGGGCCGTCACCCGCGAGGTGGAGACCTTCGAGATCGACGAGGACGTCCTGAGCTACGTCGAAGGAAAGGTTAAGGGCCAAATCCAGGAGGTTGCCCGCGGCGCCCTGAATAAGGCAGAGCGCAAAAAAGCCTTCAGGAAAGTCAAGGAAGACTACAAAGAGGCCGTCCTGGAAGAGAAGGGCGAAGAGTGGGTAGAGGAGCACAGGGAGCACCTGAGCGCCGCCTACGATAAGGTGCAGAAAAAGACCATCCGTAGCATGGTGCTGGAGGAAAACCGCCGCCTGGACGGCCGTGCCTTCGATGAGGTGCGCCCCATCTGGACCGAGGTGGACTACCTGCCCATGGCCCACGGTTCGGCCATCTTTAACCGGGGGGAAACCCAGTCGCTGACCAGCCTCACGCTAGGTACCAAAACCGACCAGGCCATGGTCGACATCGCCTTCGAAAATAGCTACGACAACTTCATCCTGCACTACAACTTCCCCGCCTACTCGGTGGGCGAGACGAAGCCGATGCGTGGCCCTGGCCGTCGCGAGGTCGGCCACGCCAACCTGGCCGGCCGCTCGCTGCGCCAGGTACTGCCCGACGAAATGACCCACACCATCCGCCTGGTGAGCGACATCCTGGAGTCCAACGGCTCCAGCTCGATGGCTACCGTATGTGCCGGCTCCCTGGCCCTCATGGACGGCGGCGTACAGATCAAGCGCCCCGTAGCCGGTATCGCCATGGGAATGGTGGCCGAAGACGGCAACATCGCTATCCTTAGCGATATCCTCGGCGACGAGGATGCCCTCGGCGATATGGACTTTAAGGTGACCGGCACCGAAATGGGTATCACCGCCTGCCAGATGGACATCAAAATCGACGGGCTGCCCTACGAGCAACTCGAACAGGCCCTGGAGCAGGCCCGCGTCGGTCGTCTCCACATCCTGGGCGAGATGAACAAGACGCTCAGCGAGCCCCGCGACGACATTAAGCCCCACGCGCCCCGTATCGTGAAGCTCGTCATCGAGAAGAGCTTCATCGGCGCCGTCATCGGCCCCGGCGGTAAGATCATCCAGGAGCTACAAGAGATGACGGGTACCAACATTAACATCGACGAGGTGGACGGTAAGGGGCACGTCTCCATCGCCAGTAGCGACAAGGCGGCCATCGAGGATGCCGTAGCCCGCATCAAGAAGATCACCTTCACCCCCGAAGTAGGCGAGACCTACGAGGGAACGGTCAAGACGATTATGCCGTACGGCGTCTTCGTCGGCTTCGAGGGCGGCCGCGACGGACTGCTGCACGTCAGCGAAATGAGCCACAGCCGCATCGAGAGCGTCGAGGAGGAGTTCGAGGAAGGCGATACGGTGAAGTTCAAGATCGTCGACATCGACGAGCGTACCGGTAAGCTGCGCCTGAGCCGGAAGGCCATCATGCCGCGCGCCGACGGTACCATCCCCACCGACGAGGAGTTGGAAGAGGAGCGCAAGGCCGCCAAATCACGCGGACGCGACCGGGGCGGCGATCGTCGCGGTGGCGGGCGTGATCGCGGTGA
>CAZQNE010000058.1:0-26323 GCA_964594535.1 uncultured Lewinella sp. | reverse complement strand
CCGACCTCACCTTCGCCCAGCAGAACCGCGACCTCAATACCCGCGCCTACGCCGCCACCCTACGGGCGTACTGGCTGACCTACGCGAGTCTGGAACGGCTGACGTTGTGGGATTTTATTAATGATAAAGCTTTGTTTAAGGGGTAAGGGAGTAAAGGGGTGAAGAAGTAAAGGTTGCTCCTCCAACGCCCGCCCTTAACCCCCTTACTCCTTAACCCCCTCAATCCTTATCAACCATGATCGAACTGAACAACATCTCCAAATCCTACCGCACCGACACCATCGAGACCCTGGCCCTGCAGCGGATGAACCTGAGCGTGCCTGCCGGCGAATTTCTGAGCATCATGGGCCCCTCCGGTTGCGGCAAATCGACCCTGCTCAATATCATGGGGCTGATCGATGAGCCCAGCGAGGGGCAGGTGGTGCTGGCCGGCAAGCCCGTCACGAACTACAACGGCAGCAAGATCGCCCGCTTCCGCAACGAGCAACTCGGCTTCATCTTTCAGAGCTTCCACCTGATCAACGACCTACCAGTGGTGGATAACGTAGAGCTGCCCCTGCTGTACCGCCGGGTCGGGGGCAAGGAGCGGAGGAAGCTCAGTCTGGAAGCACTGGAGCACGTCGGCTTGAGCAACCGCGCCGGCCACTTCCCCAACCAGTTGTCGGGTGGACAAAAGCAGCGCGTCGCCATCGCCCGGGCCATCGTCGGACGGCCCAATATCATCCTGGCCGACGAGCCCACCGGTAACCTCGACAGTCACATGGGCAACGAAATCATGGACATCCTGCAACGGCTCAATACCGAACTCGGCACCACCATCGTGATGGTCACCCACGACGAACGGATGGCAAAGAAGACGCACCGGCTGGTGCGGCTTTCGGATGGGGAGCGGGTTTCTTAGGATATGCGATATGCGAATCTCGATCTGCGATATACGAGGTGGCTGCCGCGAGAAGATATGCGATATGCGACTCTCGATCTGCGATATACGAGGTGGCTGCCGCGAGAAGATATGCGATAAGCGAATTCCGATATGCAATATACGAAGTGGCTGCCGCGAGTGCCGCCAGACGAGCGAAGCGAGCAGAAAGCAGCGGAGCACCTCGCATATCGAGTATCGCATATCGACTATCGCATATCTACAAGCGAAGCGAGCTAAAACCATTCATTAACGCTAAAAGGCACAGATAATGATCAAAAACTATCTCCTTCTCGCCCTCAAGGTCCTCCGCCGCAAGCCGTTCTACACCTTCATCAGCCTGTTCGGGATCAGCTTTACGCTGATGATTTTGATGTTGATTACCTCGATGGGGGATGCGCTGTTTGGGGCTAACCAGCCGATGACGGAGGTGGACCGGATGGTGTTCATACCGGGGCTTTCGCGGTATACCCAATATTACGATACCATCTATACCGTCGATAGCGTACTGATGGATAACGGCACGGTGCGCATCGATACGACGATCGAAACGGAAGAGTCGGGATCGAGTAATTCGGACGGTTCGATGAGCTATTATTTTGCCGAACAATACCTCCAGGACTTTACGGACGTGGCCGAACTGACGGTATTCTCACCCAATAGCAATATCGATGGCTACCTGGACGGGCGTAAGGTAAGCTTCACCACCTACTACACCGACGATGCCTACTGGCGGGTGTTCGATTTCGATTTCACGAGCGGGCTGCCCTACGGAGCCGACGACGTGACCCAGGGGAACAAAGTAGCGGTACTCACCGACGAGGCGGCGACGAATTACTACGGGGAGGCCGGGGAATCCGTAATCGGGAGAGAGATCGTCCTCGGCGACGAAACCTTCCGGGTGGCAGGGATCGTCAAACGGCCGCTGAAGGACGATCCCAGCATTCAGGGTGACGTCTACCTACCGGTGACGACCATCGACCGGAGGGAACTGGACTCCCGGACGCTGGAGGGAAGCTTTGGAGCTGTCTTTTTAGCCACTACACCCAAAAAGCGGGAAGGGCTTAAACGACAGATCGATTTCTTTGCTGAAAACTTTACTATGCCGCCGGAGGAAGACTACCATGAGATCAGGCTTTACCCCGGTACGGCTACCGAGGTGTTTGCCGGTCGTTTACTGAGGGAACGAGAATACGATATAGCCCTCCTGGTGGTGTTCGTTCCCCTGTTGATCCTGCTGGGTCTATTTCTTGCCCTTCCCCTGATCAACCTGATTAACCTTAACATCAGCCGGGTATACGAGCGCAAGTCGGAAATCGCCGTACGCAAGGCCTTCGGGGCGGACAGTAAGGACATCCTCTACCAGTTCATCTTCGAGAATATGGTACTGACCTTTATCGGGGGTGCCATCGGCTTCGTCCTGGCTTTCCTGGTGATCCGCTGGGTCAATGCCAACGACCTGATCGGTATCGTGCGGCTGGCCTTTAGCTGGAAGGTCTTTTTCTACTTCATCTGCGTGATCCTGCTCTTCGGCTTGCTGTCGGGCATGCTTCCGGCCTTCCGGATGAGCCGCACCAATATTGGAACCGCCCTCCGCTAAACTACTCCGTCATGTTCAGTCACCTACTCAAGCTAATGTGGAATAAGCGCCGTGCGAACGGTCTGATATTCCTGGAAATACTACTGGCCTTCATCGTGCTCTTCGGGGTATACGGTTTTGCCGCTTACAACTTCGAGCGGTATAGCTCGCCGCTGGGGTTCAGCTACGAGAATAGCCTCGGCGTCCGTATCGACATCGAAGATGGTATGGACTCCCTGGACGTACTGAAACTGCAGGACAATATCATCCGGCAGGTAAACGAGCTTCCCGGCGTAGTTTCCTCCACCTTCCTCGGCCCGGTCAACCCCTTTGGCGGTAGCAACTGGGGTACCGGTGGTGACGATAATGGGTTTCACCTGTTCACCCGGATGTTCTTCGCCGACGAGCACTTCGCCGAGACCATGAAACTGGAATTTCGGGAGGGCCGCTGGTTCGAAGAGCGGGATAAATCGGCGAAGTACGAGCCCATCGTCGTTAATGGCTTCTTAATCGATAAGTATTACCCCGACGCGGTCAGCATGGTCGACTCCGTGATCCTCATCAACGGGGAAAAGCAAATCATCGGCGTGGTGGAAGACTTCAAGTACGCCAGTAATTTTCAGGAGAACGATGCCCTGACCTTTTTCCCCCAGCGTAGCTTCTACACTCAGGATCGAAGCCCCTTCGAGCAACTCATCGTGCGCACCTCCCCGGGGCAGACGGCCGCCGTACAGGAGCCGATCTACAATCTACTGACCAACCTCACTAAGAACACCGACGTGGTGATCTGGAATATGGCCGAGGATCGCACCAAAGCGAATCGCCCGGTGGTCCTGCCCCTCGTGATCCTCACCGTCATCTCCGCCTTCCTCCTCATCAACATCGCCCTCGGCCTCTTCGGGGTGCTCTTTACCCAGATCAACCACCGCCGCGCCGAGATCGGCCTGCGCAAGGCCATGGGGGCCACGCCGGGGGAGGTGACGCTACAATTCGTTTCCGAGGTGCTACTGGTGACGGTGGCCGGCCTGCTACTGGGTACCTTTTTCGCCGTCCAGGTGCCGCTACTGGAGTTGCTGCCCATCCCCGGGAAGTACTTTTACTTCGGTATCGGGGCGGCCGTTGCGACCATCCTCCTCATCGTAACCCTCTGTGCGCTGCTCCCCAGTCGGCAGGCGGCGGGGCTGCACCCGGCCGACGTGCTGCACGAGGAATAAACTTTTTCACCTGATCATCCCCTGGCTAGCGCGTAATCTTCGTCAGCCGAATCCCCGCGCAGCGGGTTCGTCTGACGAATAATCCAACCCATCCACTATGCAATCCCTTCACATTATAGTCCTGGTATTCGCTTGCACCTGCGCCCTCGCCGCCCAGCAGGAGCACCGCCAGATCCGGGAAACCGAGCGCGAAGACAGCTACTCCTTCCGCGTCCGGCTCGATCGGGGTCAGTCCAGCGACCTCATGCACTGCATGAATCAGGTTACCGACAACAACATCAACGTCCGCATGCGCGGCGACCTGACCACCAATATCGACGAACACAGCACGCTTTCCGTCAACACCCGTTCCCGCACCCTCGCCATCGAGCACGCTGGCGCCCAGCCCGACGAGCGCCAGCGCGTCAAAGAAATCGTAGCCCGCACGAAGCGGTGCCTCGACCTACCGTCCGCCCCGATCGCACCCGGGCGTACTAGCGCCGGCGGTAGCTCGTCAAACGTCAGCGAGAAGGAGTCGGAACGCGGGTACAGCTTCCACGTGAAAACGGACGATATCGATAGGCAATTGCTCAATGCCACCTTCGGCGAGATTACCGGAATGGAAGTCAATGGCCAGTTCAGCGGTGATTGGAATACCAAGGATGAAGACGGTATCGAAATCGCCATGCATACCCGCCGCAACTACCTGCGCATAGATTACCGCGGTAGTGACGCAGCGGTGAGGGCCAAAGCGAAGAAGAAGGCCAACCTGGTTCGTGAACGCTTCGGTGTATAGGTATATGCAACCGGCGATCCATCCAAACGTCCTTCGAGCCCATCCCTAACGAACATTCAGCTATGGCCCCCCACTTCCCCAATAGTATGCGGCTGCAGAGCCAACCGCGGTATGTACGGCTGGGCTTGCCGCCGTTCGTCGTTCTACTGATTTTGTTCGGTCGTCCGCTGGCGGCTAGGTCGAATGCGGCCCTTGACAGCACGGCGCCCAACTGGACCTGGACGGTAGCCTACCATCCGAGTGAAATGGAAGTATACGCAACCGGAGGAACGGACGGTATGCTGCGTACGTACGATGGCGAAGGACCACTCGACTCCGTAGTCGTCGGAGGTACCGTAACCGAACTGGACTGGCACCCCGCCGGCCGCCTGCTGGCCGTATCGCTACAGGGCGGCGGGGCGGGGCTGATTTACGACACGGTCAACGAGAAGAAAACGGTACTGGATAGCCTGGATGAAACCGGCGCCCGTGCCATTGGATGGAATCCGGCCGGCGATCGCCTGGCGGTGGGGGATTACCGTGGAAATCTAAGTATATTCGACACTTCCGGCACCCTACTGGAGCAGCACCAGTTGAGGGATAAGGCAATTATCGGGCTCGATTGGTCACCGGACGGTAGTACCATAGCTACCGTCGCGGAAAATTTGATCTTATTCGACGTGGAGAGCAGGGAGCAGACCGTCATCACCGATAGAAAGGAAGATGTGCTGATGCTCAGCGTCGCCTACCACCCCTCGGGGGACGTGCTCGTTACGGGTGATTACGGCGATTATGACCACGACTACCCACCACTTTTGCAGTACTGGGACGCGCAGGGTAATCCAATTCGCAGCATTAGCAAAAAGGCTGGCGAGTACAGAAGTCTGGAGTGGTCCCACGACGGCAGCAAGCTCGCAGCGGTCAGCGACGCGCTCAGACTATACGATACCGAAGGAAACAAAACCAGTGAGCAGTCGGTAGCGGACGGTGCGCTGCTCTGGAGCCTTAGCTGGAGTACGGATGACCGGGCGATCTTGCTAACCGATGGACTAGGAAACCTCCACCGTATCACGCTATAAGATATACTACTCATCCCCTCCATCCTCATCATCGACGACGACCGCACGGTCTGCACCAGCCTGGAGCTCCTCCTCAAACGGGCCGGCCACACCGTGCGTAGCATCCACCACCCGGAGGATGCCCGGACGACGGTGAGCGAATTCAAACCCGACCTGGTGCTGCTGGACCTCAACTTCACCATCGAAACCAGCGGACGCGGAGGAATGAAAGTGTTACGGGAGTTGCTGGCGGAGTTCCCCGACCTACCCATCATCCAGATGACGGGCTGGGCCACCGTCCAACTGGCCGTAGAGGGGATGAAGGCCGGTGCCCGGGACTTTATCGCCAAACCCTGGGATAATCACGAGCTGCTCAACGCCATTAAGACACAGTTGGCTAACTCCCCTCTCCCTAGCGACATCCGGGGGAGGGGCCCTGGATGGTCAGCAGGGGCTGGGGGTGAGGGAACAGGCGCGGACGCAGGTGCCGTCAATTCCGTGAATACGAGCGACCCCTTCGCCTCGATCATCGGTAACTCCACCGCCCTCCGCGAAGTCACCGAGCAGGCCCGCCGGGTAGCACCTACGATGGCCTCCGTCCTCATTACGGGGGAAAGCGGCACGGGAAAGGAGCTGATCGCCGAGGCCATCCACGCCGCGAGTAAACGCGCCGGCGGTCCCTTCGTGGCCGTCAACCTGGGGGGCGTGCCGGAAACCCTCTTCGAGTCGGAGCTCTTCGGGCACACGGCCGGCGCCTTCACCGATGCCCGCAGCGACCGGAAGGGGCGCTTCGAACTGGCCGCGGGGGGGACGCTCTTTCTGGACGAGGTCGGCGATCTGGCCCCCGCCGCCCAGGTGAAGCTGCTGCGGGTGCTACAGGAGCGGCAGTACGAGCGGCTCGGGGAGAGCAAGCCCCGGCCCACCGACGTGCGCATCCTGAGCGCGACGAGCAGAAACCTGGAGGGGATGGTGGGTGCCGGTACCTTTCGCGAGGATTTACTGTACCGCATCAACCTGATCCGCCTGCACCTACCGCCGCTACGGGAACGGCCCGGCGATATTCCCCTGCTGGCGGACTACTTCCTCGCCAGTGCCCGCAAACGCTACGAACGTCCCCGCCTGCGCTGGGGGAGGGACGCCCCCGGCTGGCTACGCCGGCAACGTTTTCCGGGCAACGTCCGCGAGCTACAGAATCTGGTGGAGCGTACCGCCATCCTGTCTACGGAGGATACCATTACGGCCGACCAACTGGAACGACAGGCGGCGGCGCCCTCCACGGCTGCCTCCAATTTCGCTCCTTCCGGCGTCACCCTGGAGCAGATGGAAATCAACATGATCCGCGCCGCCCTGGGCCGGAACGGGGGTGAGATCACCGCGACGGCCCGCGAGTTGGGCCTGACGCGGGCGGCGCTGTACCGGCGGCTGGAGAAGTACGGGGTTGGTTAGGATCTATTCTTCGTAAGTAAAGACCGTAGCCAAGTTCAGGCGAAATTCGGGGAACATATGACTAACGAGCTGTTCGGAATGCGTTTTTGGCTGAAGCCCGATGTAGGTATTGCCGTCATTAAGAACGTAAGGAATGACCGTCTCAGAATCCGGGAAAACCAGCCAGTACTCCCGGACGCCGGAGGTTTCGTAGAGGGTGAATTTCTCACGCATTTCGTGAAGTTCGTTTCCCGGAGATAGAATCTCTACGACCAGGTCGGGTGCTCCGTTGCAGCCCTGCTTGTCGAGTTTACCCTGATCACAGACTACGCAGATGTCGGGTTGGACTACGGTATCCACCCTCCCTGGCTTGAGGCTTACGGGAAGCCGGACGTCGAAGGGGGCGGAGAAAATATCGCAACCGTTCTGGCTAAAGTAGAAGAACATATGCGCATACAACCTTCCGGAAATAGTTTGATGCCGCCGATTGGGAGCAGGACTCATTTTAAAGGGTTTGCCCTTAAAGAGTTCTACTCTTTCGGGGAACGTCCAACACAGATAGTCGGTATAGGTATAGTACCCATTCGGGTCCAACTGATCTACGGTCTGTGGAATGGTCGATGTCTGCATCGTAAACTTGATTGTGAGGTACAAGATAACTAAAACAGGAGGGGTAGATTAAGGATGACTATTCAACGCAACTTCAGGGTAGACCCGCGGTATTCCGTCGCTATGGAACAACAGGGCAGCCACCCAAACATAGTAGTACATCGCCACATCCGCTTCGGTAAACCAAGAATCAAGGGAACCAGAATTACCGTTGGAGACGTACTACACTAGCTCGCCGGCGGAATGACCTACGCTGAGATACTCGAAGATTTTCCACAGCTGACCCGGGAAAACATCGTGGAGGTACTTGCTTACGCAGCCGACCGCTTCGACCGAACCTACGTAAAGTGGTCGACGTCAACGCTAATTTTGCCGGACCCCGACGAATAACCCCCCCGTGCCCACCCCCCTAAAATACATCGCCTACCTCACCCTGCTCCACCTGCTGCTGGGGGTACTGGCCTACTACGCCGTCGGGGCCGGCCCCTGGTTGCTGGTGGTCGAGTTGCTGCTACTGGGGCTGGCCTACCTGGGTTACCGCCTCTACCGCGAACTGGTGGCCCCCCTCGACCTACTCAGCCGGGGGGTGGGTGCCCTGGCCGACCAGGACTTCTCGGTCAAGATGACCCCCACCGGTAGCCCGGAAATGGACCGGCTCGGCGGGGTCTACAACCGGATGATCGACCAGCTGCGGCAGGAGCGCGTCGCCGGGCGGCAGCAGGAGGAATTCCTAGACCGACTCATTAACGCCGCCGAGGTCGGTATCATCATTCTCGACTTCGACGGGCGGGTGGCCTCGGAAAACCAGTGGGTAAGGAGCAGACGGCGGAGCAACCCGGAGTTCGACCGGCAGGTACTGCGGCCCGCCCTCACCCTGCAGGCGGGGGAACAGCGCAACCTGATCACCGGAGACAACCGCCGCCTCCACGTAGAGTACGCCACCTTCATCGACCGGGGCTTCGAGCGGGGCTTCGTCGTACTCCAGGACGTAACGGCCGACCTACTGCAGGCCGAAAAGGACGCCTACGGCAAGGTCATCCGCATGATGGCCCACGAGGTAAATAACTCCAACGCCGCGATCGTGTCCCTCCTCAAATCAGTACTGGATATAGCCGGCGCCGGCGACCCCGATTTGGCCGAACTGACGGGCGAATACCTGCCCCCGGTCATTCAGCGGGCCGAGAACCTGACCGCCTTCATGCGCAACTTCGCCCGGGTGGTACGGCTTCCGGAGCCGCAACTGAGCCGGGTGGACCTGAACGAACTCCTCCGGGGGAGCGGGGAGGTGATGACCGGCCTGCTCACCGACGCCGATATCCAGCTTTCCTACGCACTGACCGAACAAGCGGTCGTCGTCCGGGCGGACGCGGGACAACTGGAACAGGTAGTGATCAATGCCCTGACCAACGCACGGGAAAGCATCGGACGGGGGGGGCGGATCGAACTGTCGACCCGGGTCGCTCCCGTCGGCTTCACGGTGGCCGACGATGGCCCCGGGATCGCGGAGGAGGTGGCCGATCGTCTCTTCACTCCCTTCTTCAGTACGAAGGTCACCGGGCAGGGGGTGGGGCTCACCCTGGCACGCGATATTCTGGAGGCGCACGGAGCGAGCTACCGTTTGGCTACGGACGAGGACGGCTGGACCCGGTTTCGGGTAAGCTGGCCGGGCTGATTAGAGCCGGTAGATCTCCTTCCGCACCAGTTTCATCAATTCCATCGACCGCTCCTCGGCCATGAGCCGGCGGTACTTCGGACGGTCCAACTGGCCGACCAGGTCCCAGATGGCGGATTTCATGGCGGCGTGCTCGGTGAAAAAGTCGACCATGCCGAAGGTGCGCGGACTGGCGTCCGCGGTGAAGTACTTATCGTAACCGAACTCCCGGGCCCAGAAGAAGAATTCGACGGTGTGCAGGAAGTTGCGGCTGCCGGCCGTGAGGTCCCAGTCGAAGAACCAGTCGTTGTCGTTGGTGTGGAGGTAGTAGTCGGTGCCGGTCTCTTCGCACAGCGCCAGTACCTGGGCGGGGGTCTCCTTGGCGAGCAGACTGTGGCCGAAGTCGACGGTGACGCCCATCTGGGGCACGGCCACGTCCTTCAGCATCAGGATGGTCTTGGCGCAGGAGTCGAGCTGGCAGTTGACGCGGGTCTCGTTGATCTTGTACTCAACGAACAGCGGCATCTCCTCGGAGCGGTAGTCGGCCGCCTCGGTCAGGGCATCGGCCATATTGCGCCAGGCTTTGGGATAGTCGACCTGGAAGAGGTTGTCCCAGCCGTCGGAGAGGGGGCAGCAACTGACTAGGGGGGCACCTACGTCGATGGCAAAATCCTTAGCGGCCTTGATAATGTCGATAGCCTGCTGGCGAATCTCGGCGTTCGGGCGGGTGAGGGCTCCGGCCACCACATTGGCCTCCTTTTTGATGTTGGCGTTGATGGCGGCGAACTCCAGCCCGGCCCCCTTGACCAGTTGCTTGCAGCGCTCCGCCGAGCCGCCGGTCTCGTAGGGGAAGACGACCTCCACGCCCGTGACGTCCGGGATTTGCTGTACGGTCTTTAGCCGTTGCTCCAGTTCGGTGGGTTCGTGGTACTCGCTGAAGCGGTCGCGGGTCTGCCCCAGGAAGGCGGTGATGATGGATTGTTTCATATCGGTGATTAGTCTACGATCTTGGTTTTTCGCTCGATGGCGGGGTCGGTGAATCCGTCGAGGGTGTCGACGACCTTGGTGGAAAAGCTGAACATGACCGCCCCCCGCGGTCCGGCCTGAAACCAGTGGGGCGTATCGGGCGGAAAGATCAACTGCTCCCCCGGGGCCAGGTCGATCTCGTGGCGGAGGGTATAGACCTCGTCCTTACCCTCTACGATGAAGCCTTTTTCCAGGGTATCGGGGCCCTCGACGAAGAAGTAGAGATCCCCCCAGACGTGGCGGATGATCTCCTCCTTACCGGGGTTGTCGCCCTGGCTGGGGTGCCAGTGCTCGGGCTCGGTCTGCCGGGGCAGAAGAACGAGAATCTTCCCGGCCGCCCGCTCTGTTTCGTACATGGTGAGGATCTCGATGCCCTCCCGGCGCAGGTTGCTCAGGCCGAAGTCGGCGGCGGTGATCTTGGCGCGATCTTCGTCGGTGATCGGAATGCCGGAACGCTCGATGAGGGCCAGGGCTTCAGCGCAGACTTCGCGGAGTTCGGTTCGGATAATCATACGGTGGTACTGGGGGAAGTTTGGATCGGTCGCTCCAAACGTACGAAGGACCAGCAAACTACCGCCAGTACGCTGAGCCCCGCGGCCACGTAGAAAAAGGGACGGGCCGACCCGAAGGCATCCACGAGGTAGGGAAAGGCCAGTGCCGTGAAGAAGCTGCCGAGGTTGCCGGCCATATTCATCGTCCCGCTCACCGCACCCGCGCTCCGCCGCCCGATGTCCACGCAGGCACTCCACGACGGGCTCAGCGTCATATCCGCCCCGAAGACCGCGATGCTCAGCCACACCACCGCACCCCCCGCGGTAGGCTGGCTCACGCTCATGAGTACCCCCAGGGCCGCCAGCCCGAAGCCGATCATGGCCGGTACCTTGCGCGATCGGCTGAGGTTGCCGCCCGCGTAAAGGCGGTCCACCAGCCAGCCGCTGAACCAGTTGCCCAGGGCGCCGGCCAGCAGGGGGGCGGCGGCGTAGAAGCCCGTACTTTGAAAGTCGAGGCTGTAGGTAGTTTTCAAGTAGGGGAATAGCCAGGTGAGGGTAAAGAAAAAGGTGAAGTTGCTCGCGAAGTACTGCCCCATCAACAACCACATGTTGCGGTCGGCGAACAGCGTACCCACGGAAACGGGAGGCTGGCGAACGGTCTCCCGCTCCTCGATGTGGGTTCGGATGTAGGTCAACTCCCCCTGCGTAACGCTGGCGTGATCGGCCGGCTCGTCGCGGAACCAGACGTACCAGAAAACGGCCCAGGCCACCCCCACGGCCCCCAGGATGACGAAGCTCCACCGCCAGCCGAAGGCCTCGATCAATAGGGCCACCACCGGCAGGGCGACCGCGGCCCCGATGCGCCCCCCGCTGAAGTTGATGCCGTTGACGATGCCCCGCTCCCCCAGGGGGATCCAGCTGTACAGCGTGCGCGCCATGCTCGGAAAGGCCCCGGCCTCGCCCACCCCGAACACGAAGCGAATGACGAGCAGGCTGACGAAACCGAAGGCCGCGCCGGTCAGGGCCGTGAAGACCGACCACAGGCTGACCACCGCCGCCAGTACCCGCCGGGGGCCGTACCTATCCGCCAGGTAGCCCGCCGGAGCCTGGAAGAGGGCGTAGCCAAGGGCGAAAATGGCCAGCACCCAACCCATTTGCTTTTCGCTCAGTCCGAGGTCGGCCGCCACGGGGTCCTTGGCCACCGAGATCATGATGCGGTCGAAGAGCACGATGAGGGCGAGCAGAAAGGTACCCGCCACCATACGGTAGCGGACGGGGAAACGGGGAGGAGGGGACAAGCGCAACGGGTGAGTGAGCAAGAAAGGTAATAAACTAACGGATTAGTTGCAGTACTAATAAATTAGTAGTATACTTGTACTAATCAATTAGTAGATATGCAACGACTGGCCCGGCGCGAAGCCCAGATCATGGAAGTCCTGTGGCGACTAAAGCGCGCCTTCGTGCGGGAGATCATCGCCGAACTCCCCGACCCGAAGCCCCACTACAATACGGTCTCCACCATGGTCAAGATCCTGGAGGGGAAGGGCTTCGTCGCCCACGAAAAGTTGGGCAATGCCTACCGCTTTTATCCCGTGGTGGCGGAGCGGGACTACCGGGAACGGGCCGTGGACGAGGTGGTCGACCGCTTCTTCGACAAATCCCCCATGAAGCTGGTCAACTACTTCGCCCGGGAGCAGAAACTGGATGCCGCCGAGCTGGAACGCCTCGTACGACTGATCAAAAGCCAGGAAGAATGAACTACCTGCTCCACTCCATGCTGCTGCTGGCCGCCTGCTGCTGCTACTACCACTTCGTGCTGCGGCGGGAGACCTTTTTCGGACTGAACCGCTACGTGCTACTCGGTAGCCTGGCCGCCTGTCTGGTGCTCCCCCTGCTAACCGTACCGGCCTGGATGTCGTTGCGGGCGGAGGAAGCTGTCGCGGAGGTTGGGCGGCGGAGCGCGGGTGCGGAGTTAACCGAAGCCGTCGAATCGCCGGCAATAACCGCCCGTCCGAAAAACATGGCACCCGCGTCCCCGCCCCCGGTCATTCGCAGCGATCGTTCCGAGCCGCCGTGGTACGAAACCACCGATTGGCCCCGCCTCCTGGGCTACGGCTACCTGCTCGGGGTAGGGTTGTTCGGCCTTCACTTCCTGCTGCAGTTGGGTACGCTGCTGGTGAAAATGTACCGCCACCCCACCTACGCGGTCGACGGCTTCTACCTGGTCGAACTGGAGGAGGAAACGGCTCCCTTTTCCTTCTGGAACCGGGTATTCGTGCACCCCCCGAGCTACGATCCCGAAACCTACCGCCGGGTCGTGGAGCATGAACTCATTCACCTGCGGCAGCGCCACACCCTCGACCTACTGCTTGCCGAACTGCTGGTCGTGGTGCAGTGGTGCAACCCCTTCGCCTGGTGGTACCGCCGGGCCATCGAGGACAATCTGGAGTTCCTGACCGACGCCGAGATGCTGCGGCGGGGCAACGACGCGGTCGACTACCAACTGAGCCTCCTGCGGGTAGCCGTTCCGAACCGGGCCATCGGCCTGGCGACCAACTACAACCAAAATCTACTCGAACAACGAATCCTGATGATGAAAGCGAAACGCTCCTCCTCCCGCTCCGGCTGGAAGTACCTGGCCCTGCCGGCCCTCTTCCTGCTCTCCGTATCTTCCTTCAATGCCGTTGCCCAGGTGCCGCCCGCTCCCCCGGCCCCGCCCGTTGCCGTAGCGACACCCGTTTCGGTACCGACGCCAGTCAGCGCGCCGGTCGTGGTACCCGTCCCGCCCGCTCCTGTTCCGGTGGTCAGTCCGCAACCGGTACTGGAAGATATGCCGGTCGGTAGCCAAAAAGTGCGCCGCAGCTGGACGGCCGAAATCGAGGGGGACGAGATCTGCTTTGCCTTCACGATTCGCGGCGACGACAACCGCTACCAGTCCAACTCCGATCACTGCTTCCTACGGGCCGAGTTCGGCACCCTCCCCCGGGGGAGTATGGGAGAGTTTACCCTGACCCGCGATGCCGGCACGCTTACGCTGAAGGGCGTTTTTGACGGAGACGAAGGGGTCGGCACCTTTGCGTTTACTCCCGACGCCGCCTTCGTCGGCGCCCTTGAGCAACGCAGCTTCGGGGACTTCGAGGAACGGGAACTGGTGCACTTCCTCTTTTCCGACATCACCGTCGACTACCTGGACTACCTCGTCGACGCGGGCTTCGACCCCACTCGCGATGAGTTAGTGCAACTCGCGGTCTTCGGGATCAACCGCGATCAGCTGGACCGGGTCACCGAAGGGCTGGCCGAGGGCGGATTCGAGCGCCCCGACCTCGAACGGATCGTGCAGCTCCGCATATTCGATATCGACCGGGAGTACATTGAGGAACTGGCCGATCTGGGCTATCCGGAGCTCGAACTCGACCAGGTCGTCCAGGCCCGCATTCACGGACTGGATCTGGACTTCTCCCGCGAACTGGCGACCTTGGGCTTCACGGACCTCACCTTCGAGGAAACCATCCAACTGGCCATCCACGGCATCGACATCCAGTACGTTCGGGAACTTTCCTCCCTGGGCTACGAGGATTTGACCGCGGAAGAAATTACCTCCGCCAAGATTCACGGCGTGAACGCCCGGACGATCCGCGAACTACGGGAGGCCGGACTGACCGACCTGACGCTGGATGAGGCGCGCACGGCCACCATCCACGGGGTAGATAAGGACTACGTAGCCGAATTGGCCCAACTAGGCTTCGGGGATTTGAGCCTCGATGAGGTGGTCACCGCCAAGATTCACGGGGTGAGCGCACGGAAGGCCAAGGAGATGCAGGAGCTCGGACTGGAAATCGATGGCCTGGGCGACCTCCGCGATCTCAGCATTCACGGGGTCGGCCCCTCCCTGGTCCGGGGACTGCGCGAGCTGGGCTACACCGAACTCGGTACCCGGGAGTTCATCGACGCCAAGATTCACGGTATTACCCCCGGTTTTGCCGCCGACTACCGGGAGTTGGAGGGGGAGACCGTCCCCTTCCGCACCCTGATCGACCTGAAGATCCACGGGGTGAGCCCGGCCTTCATCCGGGAGCACCGCCGGGAGGGCGATAGCCTGCGCGACATGATCGACTACAAGATCATGCGGGGGCGGCGGAGCCGGTAGCCTACTCCTCCTCCCGGGCTTTTTTGAATTCCTTCAGCTCTTCATCGCTGTACGCCAACCGCGTAATCCGGTCGTAGAGTACCGGCACGAAGAAGATCGCAAGGGCGGTAACCGCCACCAGACCGCCGATGACCACGTAGCCGATCGTCTGCCGGCTATTGGCGCCGGCCCCACTGGCCACGGCCAGGGGGATCATGCCGAAAACGAAGGTGGCGCTGGTCATCAGGATGGGGCGCAGGCGGGAAGTGGCCGCGCTTAGTGTCGCGTCTTTGATATCCTGACCGGCCTCGACGTTCTTCTTCGCGAATTCGACGATCAGGATGGCGTTCTTGGCGGCCAGCCCCACGATGGTGATCAGACCGATCTGGGCGTAGACGTTGTTGTCGATATCGGGCAGTAGCCAGAGGGTCAGCAGGGCACCGAAGATGCCCGTCGGAGCCGCCATCAACACGGAGAAGGGAACGGTCCAGCTTTCGAACAGGGCAACGAGGATCAAAAAGGCCAGGCCAATAGAAAAGGCGAAAATGTAAATCGTCGTCGAGCCGGATTCAGCCTGTTCCTTGCTCAGTCCCGAAAACTCGTAGCCGTAGCCTTCGGGAAGTTGATCGGCGGCTTCGCGAAGGGCGGTGAGGGCCTGCCCGCTACTGTAACCCTCCGCCGCATTGCCGGTAATACTGGCCGAACGAAACAAATTGTAGTGGGAGATGAGCGGGGCGGTATTGCTCAGTTCGTATTTGATGAGGTTACCCATTGGTACCATAGCCCCCTCCGTATTGGCGACGTAGTAATCGGCCAAATCCTCGATCTCGGCCCGGTAGTTGGTGTCGGCCTGGGCGACGACGCGGAAGGTGCGGCCGTAGAGGGTGAAGTCGTTAATGTACTGGCTGCCGAGGTAAGTGGACAGGGTATTGTACACATTGACCAACGGCACCCCGAGTTGCTTGGCCCGTACGCGATCGACGGTCAACTCGTAGCTCGGGGCCTGGGCGGTGAAGAAACTGAAGGCGCCGGTGATCTCCGGCCGCTGATTGATGCGGCCCAGAAATTGGTTCAGCGTTTGCTCGAACTCGCTCACCGAGGCCGTGCCCGCCCGGTCCTGCAAAATGAAACTGAAGCCGGAGGTGCTGCCGAGCCCCGGGATGGGCGGCGGGGGGATGACCACCACCCGGGCGTCGACGATGCGCCGGAAGTAGCCGTTCAGTTTGCCGACCAGGGCGAAGATGCCCTGCCCCTCTTCGGTGCGCTCGCTCCAGGGCTGGAGCTGGACGAAGATGGTGCCCGTATTCGAGCGATCCGTGAAGGTGATGGCGTTCAGGCTGGCGACGGCGGTATAGGATTCGACCTCCGGGACGGTGTCCAGGATTTCCATCATCTCCTCCATTACCCCCAGGGTCCGGCTGTTGGCCGCCGCCTCGGGCAGTTCGAAGGTGACGAAGATGCGGCCCTCGTCTTCGGTGGGAACGAAGCCGGTGGGCTCGATCCGGAAGAGGAAGTAGGTGGCTACGATCAGCCCGACCAGTACGGCCAGGGCGATATAGTAATGGGTGAGCACCCAGCCGAGGGCGCTTTCGTAGCCGCTCCGTAGTTTATCTAGCCCTTTGTTGAAGGGGCGGAACACGGTCTCGAGCCACTTTGGTTGTTCCTGATCGCGCTTGAACATGAGTACCGCCAGGGCGGGTGCCAAGGTGAGGGCCACCACCGAGGAGAGCAGTACTGCTACCGAAATCGTGATGGCGAACTGCTGGTACAAC
The DNA here is from genome assembly GCA_964594535.1 of uncultured Lewinella sp. Lineage (GTDB taxonomy): Bacteria > Bacteroidota > Bacteroidia > Chitinophagales > Saprospiraceae > Neolewinella. The sequence continues at coordinate 9,699 of CAZQNE010000058.1, read as the reverse complement.
TGCCCGGTAAGCCCCGTGATGAAGGCCACCGGAACGAAGATGGCCGTGAGAATCAGGGAGGTCGTAATCACGGGTACGGCTACGTCATCCAGGGCCGCGACGGTGGCCTCCCGGATGCTCGAATCCCCGTCTTCCAGTTTGCTCTGAATGGCCTCCACCACTACAATCGAGTCATCGACCACGATCCCGATCGCCAGTACGAAGCCGAAGAGCGTAAGGGTATTGATGTTAAAGCCCAGCGGACTGAAGAACATCAGCGCCCCGATGATGGACACCGGGATTGCCAGTAACGGAATGACCGAGGCCCGCCACCGTTGCAGAAACACGAACACCACGACCGCCACGATCGCCAGCGCGATCAGCAGCGTAATCACCACCTCCCGGATAGAAATTTCTACTACGGAGGCTGCCTCGAAGGGCACCAGGTACTCTACATCCGGCGGAAAATCCTCACTCAGCCGATCCATCGCCGCGTAGACCCCCTCGGCCGTGGCCAACGCGTTGCTGCCGGGTGCCTGGTAGAGGATCAGGATCGCGGCCGGCTCGTGGTTCACCAGCGACTGGTTGCCGTAGCTAAAGGTACCCAACTCCACCCGCCCTACGTCGGATACCCGGATGAGCGCGCCCGTTTCGGGGTCGTTGCGAATGATGATGTCCCCGAACTCGCTCCGCTCGCTCAGGCGCCCGTCGAGGAAGACGGTATACTCGAAGGCCTGGGCGTCGGGCTGGGGCGGCGAGCCGACCGCGCCGGCGGCCACCTGTACGTTCTGGGCCCGTACCGCGGTAATGACCTCCTCCGGCGTCAGGCCGAGTCGGGCCATGCGGTCGGGGTAGAGCCAGAGCCGCATACTGAAGTCCTTGGTCACGGCGAACACGTCCCCGATGCCCTCTACCCGCAAAAGTTGGTCCCGGACGTAGATGTTGGTGTAGTTGTCGAGGAACTCCTGGTTGTGGGTACCGTCGGGGGAGCGCAGGGCCACGAGCATGAACAGGCCGGGGTTCCGCTTACGCACCACCAATCCCAGCCGCCGCACGGCCTCCGGCAGGACCGGCTCGGCAATACCCAGGCGGTTCTGTACCTCCAGGGCGGCAATGTCGATGTCGGTACCGAGATCGAAGGTGACGTCGATACTGGATACCCCGTTGTTGGTGCTGTTGCTGCTGATGTAGTCCATCCCCGGCGTACCGTTCACCTGTACTTCGATGGGGGTGGTCACGGTTTGTTCCACGGTCAGGGCGTCGGCACCGACGTAGGTGCCCGTGATGCTCACGCTCGGCGGGGTGATCTTCGGGAACTGGGTCACCGGTAGCGACAGCAGGGAGATGCCCCCGAGCAGCACGAGGATCAGGGAGAGGACGATGGCCGCCTTAGGCCGGTATACGAAGAAGTGGAGCATGGGCGGGGCTTAGCGAGAGGGTTTGCTGCTGGGCTGGACGTTGACCTTCGTACTGTCCTTGACGCCCTTCAACCCCTCCACGATGACGGTTTGCCCGGCCTCCAGCCCGTCCAGGATAATCTGCTGTCCGTCCACCTTCGAGCCCGTGGTTACCTTCTGGCGCAGGGCCAGGCTATCCCGTACGTGGTAGACGTAGAACTCCCCCATCTGCTCGGCCAGCGCCCTGCTGGGGATGATCAGCTGCCGCCCCGCCTGCCGGTTGATGAACTCGACACTGACGTTCATGCCATTGCGCAGCACGTTTTCCTTATCGGGGAACATCAGGCGGACCGTCAGAGCCCCGGTACGCGGGTCGACGGACTGGTCGCTGGCGTAGATGCGACCGAAATCTTCGTAAATCGATCCGTCGGGTAGTCGCAGCCGGAAGGTAGAATCCAGCTCGGCGACGGATTTACCCTCGTAGCGCGCCAGCCGGGGAATGGCCGTCTGGGGAAGCGCGAAATCCACCCCGATGGGCTCCTTTTGGGTTATAGTAGTCAGCACCGGCGCGCCGGGCGATACCTGGGTGCCCTGTTTGGCGCTGCCGAGGGAGGTCAGCCCGGTCAGGGGGGCCGTGATGACGGTGTAGTCCAGTTGGGTCTGGGCACTATTCAGGGCCGCTTCCGCCCGGTTCAGTTCCTGCTGCCGGCTTTCCAGTTCGGCCTCGGCCTGGTCCAGGGTCTGGGTGGCGATAGCTTCGGCCTCGGCTAATCGGCGGTAGCGGGCCACGTTCTTAGCCGCGAGCGAGACGTTCGCGCGGGCACTCTCGATACCCGCTTCCGCCTGGTTGACGTCGGCGGCGTAGCGGCGGGTATCGATGGTGTAGAGCCGCTGACCCTGGCGTACGAGCTCCCCCTCGGCGAAGTGTACGGCGGTGATGTAGCCCCCCACCTGCGGTCGCACCTCGACCCGGTCCAGGGGGGTTACGGTGCCGGGGTAGGATTCGTAGAAGATCAGGTCTTTCTCCATTACTTCGGCCACGCGCACCGCCGTAGCGGGCGGCCCCGTTTGTTCACCTGACTGTTCCGATGATTCGTTCCCACCACAGGCAAGCAATAAAAGCGGGAGAACGTAGGCGATCTTTGGCATGGGGGGGTCTTATAGGGTTCCGGCGGCTCGACGAACATCGATGCGGGCAATGGCGGCATCGATCAGCCCGTCGAGCATACTGAGCCGGGCGGCCTGCAGGTCGTTTTCCGCAATGATGACGCTGAGAAAAGGAGTGATGCCCTCCCGGTACTGTAGGTCCACTACCTCGTAAATTTCCGCGGCCAGGTCCCGGTTCTCCCGGGCAATCCGGTAGGTATTACGGGCCTGGCGGAAGCCATTGCGGGCGATGCGGTACTCGGCCGCGATCCGGTCGCGTAACGAAAGCAGATCGAGGGCCAACTGATCCTGGACCACCCGCTGCCGCTCCACCTGGCGGAAGCGGCGCCCGCCGTTAAACAGGGGGACCGACATATCCAGACTCACCAGGGAGTTGGGGAACATGCGGTCGTACAGATTGCGCAGGGCGTTGCTCTGCCAGTTCAGGTTGTAGCTTCCGCCGAACGACAGGTCCGGTAGCCAGGCGCGGCGCAGGTAGAGTAGCTCAAGGTCCTGTAGCCGGTTGTCGGCCTCCAGTAATTGGTATTCCACCCGCTGGTTGGTCTGTAGCGGAGGCAGACTATCCCCGAAGGTGGCCGCGCTGAGCTCAGCGTAGTCATAGCTCAGTTCCAGTTCGCGCAGGTCCGGGAAGCCCATCAAGCGCTTCAGCTCCGTCCGCTGGCTCTGTAGTTCCAGCACGGCATTGTCCCGTTCCAGTCGCGTGCGGTTCAGGGTGATGATGGCTCGCTTGTAGTCCACCTTGTCGGTCAACCCATTTTCGAAGAGCAGGTGGGCATCCTCCAGGGCTTCTTCCTGCCGTAGTAGATCGCTCCCCAGCAACCGGAGGCGTTCCCGGGCTCGCAGGGTCCGGTAAAAGGCCTCGCTGACCTCTTCTTTCACGGCAATCTCTTCCCGTTCGATGGAGAGGCGGGCACTTCGGAGTATCGCTTCCTGCCGACGAACGGCCGCGGCTACGATCGGATTGTAGAGCGTCTGCCGGGCGGAAAAAGTGAGGGTGGAGGAGTTAACGGTTCCAACTTGCACCTCCCGTGTTTCCCCGCTGCCCGGGTTTTCGAAGTCCGGAAAAATGGAGACGGGTAGCTGAAAGTAATGCTGGGCATTTCCGCTCACGCTGACTTCGGGGAGCCAGGCGCTCGCGGCAATGCGGTTGTCGAGTTGGCTCAGACGCATCTCTTCCCGGGCGGCCAGCAACGAGGGGCGGTTTTCCAGTGCGTAGTCGACGCACTGTTCCCGACTGAAGACCATGGCATCCTGCCCCCGTACCGGAAAATATCCGGCACAGATTACCATCAATATCCACCAGGGGACTCTGGGCAACATAGGTACGGAGTTTAGGCCTGTCCGGAATACGGCAGGGTAAGCCGCATCTTCCGGGTCTTGTTCAACAACAGCCGGTAGCTATCCATCCAATTTGCAAACTTCCCATATATCAGCAGCAAACATCGGGGGCACCGGCTACCTAGTACTACAACAGCCCGACCCGACCATGCCCGCTACCGAACTGAACACCGACCTGCACTACCTCATCACCACCCTGGAGAAAACCTACGGTCGGCAAACGCGCTATAGCAGCAAGTCAGCCGTCGATCAGCTCATCGCCACCACCCTGAGCCAGCGGACCAACTACGCCGACGAAAAGAAAGCCTACGACAACCTGCTCGAGCGATTCGGGGACTGGGGCGCGGTCGCAGGTGCAAGCATTGCGGAAATCGAAAGCTGCATCCAGACCACCCGGTGGCCGGAGATCAAGGCCCCCCGTATCAAGGAGATGCTCAACATCATCCTGGAGCGCTACGGTAAGCTAGATCTGCAGTTCCTGGCCGATATGCCGGTACCGGAGGCACAGTCGCTGCTTATGGAACTGCCCGGGGTCGGCTTCAAGACGGCGACCTTCGTGCTGCTATTTTCCCTGCGCCGTCCCGCCCTGCCGGTGGATACCCACGTGCACCGCGTAAGTACCCGCTACGGTATCCTGCCCAAAAAAATCAGCCAGGCCAAGAGCCACGGCGCCCTGCTAAATATGCTGCCCGCCGACGCCGACGAGCTCCTCAACTTTCACAAGTTGCTCTTCAAGCACGGGCAGCGGGTGTGCACCTACAGCCGTCCCCGTTGCGAAACGTGCGTGGTGAGCAGCCGCTGCCGGTATTTTGCGGAACTATAGCCGCCCTATGCTCACCTCCCAATTCATCACCCACCGTCTCTACCACTTAGCTGCCGAACGCGGCATCGACCTCCTCTACGCCGTCGAAAGCGGCAGTCGGGCCTGGGGGCTGGGTAGTACCGACAGCGATTACGACGTCCGCTTCGTCTACCGCCACCCCCGGGAATGGTACCTGAGCCTGCACCCCGGCGACGATCAGATCGGACCGATCATGGAACAAGGGGGAGAACTCGACCTGGCCGGTTGGGACATCCGAAAATATCTGCATCACTTGAGTAATAGCAATCCCAGCGTAGTAGAATGGCTGTCCTCCCCCATCGTGTACTTTGACGATGCAGCTTTTGCCGCGGGTGCCCGACCCGTAGCCGACCGTTGCTTCCGGCCCCGCCGCGCCATCGCTCACTACCTGGGTATCGCGAAGGGAGCCAGGGTGAAAGGCCTCGGGCACGATGGTCAGTGGAACCTTAAGAAATTCACCTACTGGATGCGTGCGATCCTGGCGGCGGAAAGCATCGCCCGTTTCCGACGGCGGAATCCAATTACCGTATCGGAGCTACTAGCCGGCTTGAATGGGCCCGTCCCGAAAGACGAGTTGCGATATCTCATCGACCGGAAGTCACAAGTACCTGAAAGCTTCCGCACCACTATCGATCCGGCGGTTATTGGCTACCTGGATACCCTGCGCGATTATGCCGAGCGTACCCGGGAAGAATTACCCCAGGAGGTGGGTAAGCATCCCGCAGCCGATGCTTTTTTCCGCGCCCAAATTGGCTACCCATGACAGTGGAGGACATCGAGCGGGGACCTCACGTACTGCTGAGGTGCCGCAGTGGCAGCCACGCCTACGGATTGGCTACCCCGGAGTCGGACGAAGACTATCGCGGCGTGTTTCTGCTGCCGTACGATCGGCTACTGGGGCTCCGTTACCTCCCCCAAATCTCGGACGCGACGAACGACCGCAGCTACTACGAACTCGGCCGCTTCCTGGAGTTGCTCGCCAGAGCAAATCCCACTGCCCTGGAACTGCTCGGCACCACCGGCGATGCGCTGCTGTACCGCCACCCGGCCCTGGAGGTGCTACGACCGGAAGATTTCCTTACCAAAGCCTGCCGGGATACCTTCGCCGGTTACGCCCGCTCCCAGATCCGTAAGGCCCGGGGGCTGAATAAGAAGGTCCATAAGCCGATGAGCCCGGAGCGGAAAGGGGTGGAGGACTTCTGCTACCTCATCCGGGACGGACGGAGCGAACCACTGAGGCAGTGGGCTACGCGCAACGCTATTCGCACCGACGATCTGGCCCTCGCCCGCGTCGATCACGCCCGCGACCTCTACGCCGTCTACCATGACCCCGGCGAGGGGTGGGCGGCCGGGGTGGTCCGTTCCGAACGGGCCAACGAGGTCAGTCTGAGTAATGTACCGAAGGGCACCCCCCTGCTCGCCTACCTCAGTTTTAATAAGGACGGCTACTCTACCTACTGCCGCGACTACCGCGAGTACCGTGACTGGGAGCGCAACCGCAACGAGGCCCGCTACCGGGGTACCCTCGCCCACGGCCGGGGCTACGACGCCAAAAATATGATGCACACCATCCGGCTGCTGGAAATGGCCACCGAAATATTCACGGAGGGAAAACTGAACGTGCGGCGGCCGAACCGGCATTTTTTGCTGTCCATCCGGGCCGGCATGTATAGTTTGGATGAGGTCCTGGAAATTGCGGAGAAGCACCTGGCGGCGCTGGACCGCGCGGCGCTTGCCAGTTCGCTACCGGATGAGCTACCGGAGGGGTTCGTCGACGGAAAATTGGTGGGACTACGGCGGGAGCTATACAAATAGCTTCAGTCGACATCGGATGTCTCAGACATCCGATGTCGACCGCCACAATCACATAAACCGCTCCGGCTTAAACCACCGCGCCAACACCCTTTCGTAACTCGCCGGTAATAGCCGAGTGACCTTATCGATCCAGTAGGCATCCCGGCCGATCAGTAACCGCTGCTTGCGCCCCTCGATGGCCCGGATGATCTTTCGTGCGGCCTCCGGAGCGGTGGTGATGGCCTGCTTTTCGAAATTGCGGATGAAACGCTCCCGCTCCTCCGGGTTATCGATCTCCACGTTGCGGTGGATATTAGTGGCAATACCCCCCGGGTGGACGCAGCAGACGTGCATCAGCTTACCCAGCTCCACGCGGAGGGTCTCCGTAAAGCCCCGCACGGCGAATTTACTAGTGTTGTAGGGTGCCGAACCCGGGAAGGCGAACAACCCGAAGACGCTGCTGATGTTCACCAGGCTCGCCTCCGGAGCCCGCTCCCGCAGGTGGGGCAGGAAGGCGTAGGTGCCGTAGATCACCCCCCACAAATTGACGTTCAGCGTGCGTTCGTAGTCCTCCAGCGGTAGGCTGGCTACCGACTGCTGGCGCACACTCATCCCGGCATTGTTGACCACGATGTCCACTCGCCCCAGTTGCTCCCCCACGGCCGTAGCGAAGGCATACATGGCCTCCCGGTCGCCGACGTCGAAGGCCCGCTTCAACCCCCGCGCCGGTTCGGGCAGGGCGGCCCAGGTTTCGCCCAGCGTGGTTTCGTTCCAATCGTTCAGGGCGAGTACGGCCCCGCGGCGGGCCAGTTGGAGGGCGAGTTCGCGGCCAATGCCGGAGCCGGCACCCGTAATTACGGCCACCTTGTCGTTGAAGTCCTTCATAAAGGGTAAGGTAAGGGCTAAAACCAGTGGCCCAGGTAGAAGTACAGCTGCCCCCCCTCCGAGCTGCCGCCGTAAACAATTTCTATGGGACCGAGGGGGGTGCTCAGTCCGTAGCCCACGTTCAGGCCCACGATCCAACCCTCCCCGATCGAGCTGGGAAAAATTTCTGGATTGCCCACCCGTGCCGCCTGCCCCCCCAGCCGGGTAAAGTGGCTACCGAGTATCCTCCAGCGCCAGAAGACCTCGCCCATAAGCAGGTTAGAGCCGGATGCTTCCCCCAGTTCCAGCCCCGGGAAGCGCTTGAAGTTGTTCAGCAGTTTCCGGTTGATGCCCCCCAGGTAGTAGCGGTAGGGCAGGGCCGTCCGGTCCAGAAAGGCACCCCCCCGTAGTTCGAGGCCCAGCGCGTGACGCTCCGCCAGGGGAAGTAGACCCAGAAAATCAATGTCGGCATTGAGGGCCCAGCCACTCGTGCTGCCGTCCAGGGCATGGATGGCCCGGGCATCGGCATCGATGGTGAAGCCGCTCAGGGGGAAGTGCGGTTGGTCCAGCTTATCGTAGATGAAGTACACCCGGGGTACGAAGTACCAATTCTCCGACAGGGCATACAGACTGGCGGTGTCGGCGTCTTCCAGCTGGTCGGAATCGCTGCTGTAGTATTTCAATCCGGCGGCGAGGCCGGTGAAGCTATTCTTGGTCTGTCGCACATCCCAGTAGAACTCGCTGGTCAGGTCGTTAAAGCGAAAATCCACCCGGTCCAGGGTGATGCCCAACTCTTCATTCGGGACCTCCTCCACGTCGAAGCCCAGGTCGGCGTAGTCCCAGCGGCTCCGCAGCCCGAAGGCCGAACCATTAACCCGATTGACCCGGTAGTCGAAGCGGTAGCGCAGGCGGTTGCCGGCAATCAGGTCCAGGCTGGTCGTCGTATTATCCACGATCTGGTCGTATAGCGTCAGGTTCAGCAGGAGGTTACTGCGGTAGACGGGGTCGTAGTGCAGACCGATTCGTAGTTGCTGCCCGAAGGCGGGCGTCTGGGTGAAGATCAGTTCCAGGGCTACTTCGTCCGTTGCCTCGTCGGTGATGGTCCAGCGGTAATCGATGTTCGCGTAGCGCCCCGTCACGTGCAGGTCGGTAAGCCCCTCCCGGAAGTCATCCCAGCGGATGCGGCCCGGTAGCTTATCGTCGAAGAAACTCAGGATCTGCCGGTCGCTCAGTTCTACGCTACCGGATATCTCCACCCGGCCCACGTTCAGGAATTCGGGGATGGGGGCGGCGGTGGTGTCGGGTTTGCTGTTAGTGGGTCGCTGCAGGGCGGCGAGGGAGTCCAGCCGGGGTTTCATTTTTAGGGCGGCCCGGTAGCCGGCCTCGATGAGGCTATCGATTTCCGTAAAACTGAGCACGGTGTAGCCGTCCAGTTCCGGCTTGATGTCCAGATCGGTCTCGGCGTACTGCTCGATGTTGCGGCGGTTGGCCTGAAAAAAGGCGATCTGCATCATGAGATCGGCCACGCTCGTGATCTCGGAGGCCTTCATGGGCTCGCTCTCCACGCTCACTCCCAGCACGAAGTCCATGCCCTTGGCCCGGATCTCCTCGGCGGGGTAGTTGTTCGAGACCCCCCCGTCGGTCACCAGGTGGCCGCCCACTTCGGTCGGACTGAGCACCCCCGGCAGGGCGGCACTGGCCCGCATTACTTCTGCCAGCATGCCCTCTTCCAGCACGATGGCATCCCCGGTTTCCAGGTCGGTGGCAACGGCCAGGTAGGGGATGGGGAGTTTGGAAAAGTCGCGCACGTGGCCGACGTGGGCCGTCCAGTGGGCGAAGAGGTCGTGCACCCGCTGCCCGTCACTCAGCGCGGTGGGGAGTTGGATGCCGAAGTCCTGCATACTGATGCTGAGCAGGTACTTTTCGTTGTAGATCTTTTCGTAGATCGTGCGGTCTTCCCGCTCCACGGCGTCCTGCAGTTCGCTCAGGATGTCGATGCCGCGCAGCAACTCCTCGAGTTGGTCGGCACTATAACCGGCGGCGTAGAGCCCCCCGACGATAGCCCCCATACTGGTGCCGCCGATGTAGTCCACCCGTACCCCCGCTTCCTCGATCACGCGCAGGGCCCCGATGTGGGCGTACCCTTTGGCTCCTCCTCCACTGAGCACCAGCCCTACCGTAGGATTGCTTTGGGCGCGGACGCAGGTGCCGGCTAAGCCGGGGAACATCCAGCCGGCGAATAACACGAAGGTTGCCAGTAAGCAACGGGGGGAGATCATGGGGTAAAGATGCGAAGCAATCACCAGCCCCGCCGGCTTA
>CAZQNE010000057.1:21043-26721 GCA_964594535.1 uncultured Lewinella sp. | reverse complement strand
GGCTTCGAGCCCTGGCTGGGGCCCACGATGCCGAGTTGCTCCATTTGGTCCATGATGCGGCCGGCGCGGTTGTAGCCCAGTTTGAGGCGACGCTGGATCATGGAGGTGGAGCCGTGTTGCTGGGAGATAATGAGTCGGCTGGCTTCCTCGAACATATCGTCGAGGTCGGCGTAGCTGAGGGCGCCCGAGCCGGCCATCTCTTCGTCCGTATTGTACTCCGGTAGCAGGTAGGGCTCCACGTAGCCACGCTGGTTGCCGATGAAGTCGATGACCTCCTCCACTTCCGGCGTATCCACGAAGGCCCCCTGCAGCCGCACTACGTCGCCGCCGTTGCTGAGTAGCATGTCGCCCCGCCCGATGAGCTGATCGGCCCCGCCGGCGTCCAGGATGGTGCGGCTGTCGACCTTTGCCGTCACCTTGTAGGCGATACGGGCCGGGAAGTTGGCCTTGATCACCCCGGTGATGATATTGACCGAGGGCCGCTGGGTGGCGATGACCAGGTGGATACCCACCGCCCGGGAAAGCTGGGCCAGTCGGGCGATCGGCATTTCGACTTCCTTACCCGCCGTCATGATGAGGTCGGCGAACTCATCGATGATCAGCACGATGAAGGGCAGGAACTTGTGCCCCTTTTCGGGGTTGAGCCGGCGGGCCACGAACTTCTGATTGTACTCCTTGATATTACGCGCCGCGGCTTTCTTCAGCAGGTCGTAGCGCTGGTCCATCTCGATACAGAGGGAATTCAGGATGTGGATGACGCTGGTCGTCTCGGTGGTGATGGGCTCGGTCTGCCCCGGCAGGAAGGCCAGGAAGTGGGATTCCAGTTTGGCGTAGGGGAAGAGCTCGACCTTTTTCGGATCGATCATGACGAGCTTCACCTGGCTGGGGTGCTTCTTGTACAGGATCGACATCACGATGGAGTTGATGCCGACCGACTTACCCTGCCCCGTGGCGCCGGCCACCAGCAGGTGGGGCATCTTGGCCAGGTCGGCGATCAGGACCTCGTTCTTGATGGTCTTGCCGAGGGCCAGCGGCAGATCCATCTTGGCGTTGCGGAACTTTTCTGATTCGATCACCTCCCGCATGCTCACCATCTGGGGGTTCTTGTTGGGCACCTCGATGCCGATGGTGCCCCGGCCGGGGATGGGCGCGATGATGCGGATGCCGAGGGCGGCCAGCGAAAGGGCAATGTCATCCTCCAGGTTCTTGATCTTGGAGATGCGCACGCCGGGGGCCGGCACGATTTCGTAGAGCGTCACCGTGGGGCCGATGGTGGCCCGGATCTTCGTGATCTCGATCTTGTAGTTGAGCAACGTCTCGATGATCTGGTCCTTGTTGGCTTCCAGTTCGGCGCGGTCCACTTCCTGCTGCCGGCCGCTGTCGTGGTCGGCCAGTAGTTGCAGGTGGGGTTTTTCGTAGCTGGGCAGGTCCAGGGTCGGGTCGTAGGGTTCGCTGTGGTCCTGGTTTTCGGCGGTGACGGCCAGGCTGGTATCGATGCCGTCATCGCCGTCGGCGACGATGAGGTTGTCCCCACCGGCGGCCAGGGGGTCTTTTCCGACGAGGGTGAGGTCACCGACGCTTTCTAGGGGCATCTGCATCTGGTCGCCCCTCGGTTGCTCCTGCCCCTGTTCGGAGAGGGTGCGGGGGCCGGCTACCTCGAAGTCGCTGTCGTCGCCCGGTTGCAGGGCCCTGCGGGCGGGAGGATCGGAGCGGCTGCCGGACAAGGGGGGCGGGGGCGCAGGTGCGGGGTTGGCCGCGGAAGACGTAGCGGTACGCGTGGAAGCCCTGCCCAAGCGGAACAGTTCCGAGAAGTGGTCCACCACGTCATTGCGGATCTGCCGGGGCGAGCCGTTGAAATCGATCCGGGCCTCGAAGATGAGGTACAACCCGAAGAGCAGCAGCAGCAACAGGATGATTCCGAATCCGCCCAGCACTCCACTCAGGTGGCTGACCAGATAGTCCCCCACGCCGCCCCCGAGGGGGAAGTCCGTCCACCCCCCGAAGAAAAAGCTCAGCAGCACCGACATTCCGATCGTCAGCAGCATCAGCTTTACGAAGAGGTTGGCCATCGGCCGGAGGGAGGCACGCCGCAACCGGTTCAGTCCCAATCGGGCCAGGAAGTAGACCACGATGAAGCTCGGTAGCCCGAAGCAGAAGTAGATGAAGAAGTTGGATAGGAATGCCCCCAGTCGCCCGAGCCAGTTATCGACCGTGGCGGCATCCTCACTCAGCAGTTTCCAACTGAAGCGGAGCACCCGGTCCTGGTCGATCTTCCAGGTGAAGAGGTAAGAAACGAAGGCGATGCAGAGATAGATGGCCAGGAACAGCAGCAGTAAGCCGAATAATTTGGGGATACGCTCGTCCCGCAGGCCCATACGGAGCCCGAGTTGGTTACCTGTCTTCTTCGTTTTGGCCATGCAGTAAGTGGCTTGTGGGGGCCGGCGGCAAAATTACGATAAAGATTGCACCTGCGGTTCCCGCCCCCCTCCGAAGAAGCGGTTTGATGCCCCCGGATGATGGGGTTCGGATGGTGAATTCCTTGACTTATTTTTGTGCTTCCTCCTCATGAAATTTATCCGCCTTCCGTGTTCCGATGCTTCCTTGCTTTTTTTCTGCTAATTCCCGTGTTCGGAGTTAGCCAAAAGTCCCCTTCCCCCCACCACCTCGATTTTTCCCACCGGGATTTACCCGACACCCGCCTGTCGTTTAACGTCACGGCCGTTCGTAACGAAACCAGGGTGATCGACAATACCTACGGCACGGCCTACACCGGAATGTTCAACAAAGAACGCACCGTCGCCTTCGAGAACGGAATGGAAACCCAGCTGTCCGCCCTGTTTCTGCGCAACATCAGGAACCGGGACCTGCCCGAAGCTACCCTGGTCATGCACTTCTTCCGATTGGACGAGGAAATCACCCCATCCAGTGAACGCCGCCGACTACAGATGCAGGCCAGTCTGGAAGTCGAAAATGCGGACGGCACCTTTACTACCTACGGCCCGGTCGAGGGAACGGAACTCCGGAGCGGAATGGATGTGACCGCCGGCCACGAGACGGCCATCGTCAAAAAGTTAGCCACCATGGTCCGGGAACTGGACGATCTGGTTCGTACCCGGACCGTAGCGACCCCCGTGGACGAAACAACCTTTACCCCGATGCCACCCGGACTGGGCAACGGTGCCTACCACTCGATTTTGGATTTCCGGGCGGGGGAGGTCGATACCAGGGTGCAGGCCGCCCTATTCCGGAAAGAGGATATTGCTACCTATAAAGGCCATACCCATCAGGTAGTCGGGCTGCGGCCGATCATGTCCACGAGGGGCAGGGAGTTACGCCGGGTCTGGGGATACCACTACCTGGGGCGGAGCTACCTCAATCTGAATGGTGAATTCTACGAACTTAGCGTCGACGAGCACGGGCAGGTATTCGTGGTCATTCCGGAAGGAATTACTGACACCCAGGCGATGACCGAGCGAGTTATCACCGCGGGGGCAGTGGGCGGTTTGATCGGGGGAGTTATTATGGCCGCGACGTCCCCCGGTAACCAGGAGGGCACGGTTGCTTACGAAGTCGATTTGCGGACCGGCGAGCTCGCGGAAGAAAGTCCCCGCTTCCTGCCACCCGAGCGGGAGCAGATCGGCATCATATTCCACCACGATTCTCCCCTGAACGCTCAGGCCGTGAAACTTTCCACCCCGGAGGGGGAAGTGACCGTCGAGCCGGGCGAATACGTTCTGCTGGACCACGACCAGAAAGTCACGGTCTCGGTAGTCGGCAACTCCAGGGAACGACGGACGACGATGTTCCGGCGCAGCGGGAAAAGCTACCCGAACTATTACGTCGCGAAGGTGGATGCGCGAAGGAGACTGGAGCTGGAGTGGCTTTCCTATAACGAAGCCCGCGACGCGTGTGCCAAAGTCAAGGCCGGCTACTGGGCTCCAGCCCGCTAGGCCGACCGCCGCCGCCCCCGCCGCCGCCCCCGGGCCCCGTGCTGCCCCTTCTTCTCCCGCCACTTCGCCGAAGGGATGAGGGGGGTAGGGTAGTTCGCGCCCAGCCGGATGCCGTATTCGGACTGCGCGGCGTCACTCAGGGCATCGGGGCGGTGGATCGTTTCGGCCGGGACCGCACCGAGCTCGGGGCACCAGTGCTTCACGTACCGCCCCTCGGGGTCGTAGCGTTCGGCCTGGCTCAGGATGTTGAAGTAGCGATTTTCGCGGGGGTCGGAGCCCACGCCGGCCACGTAATTCCAGTTGCACCAGTTGCTGGTCACGTCGTAGTCGATCAGGATGTGTTCGAAGTACTCCGCCCCCATCCGCCAGTCGACCTTCAGGTCCTTGACCAAGTAGCTGGCTACGTTCTGCCGGCCCCGGTTGCTCATGAAGCCGGTCTGGGCGATCTCCCGCATATTGGCGTCGATGAAGGGGGTGCCGGTCTGCCCGTCGATCCAGCGCTGCAGCAGATTTCGGTCTTCGCGCCATTCCGGATCGTGGGTGTCGCGGAAGCCCCGCCGGTGGAAAATGCGGTTGCCGTGTTTCTTGCCCATGAGCCGGAAGAAGTCACGCCACAGCAGCTCGAAGATCACCCAGTAGGTACTGTCGTTGGCACCGTTTTTGGCTTCGTAGGCCCGTACTTCGGCGTAGATGCGCTTCGGGCTCAGGCAACCCTGGGCCAGCCAGGCGCTGAACTTGGTGCTGTAGTCGCTGCCGATCATCCCGTTGCGGGTTTCCTTGTAGGTCGCGATGGCCTGACTTTCGAAGAGGTAGTAGGCCAGTCGGTCCAGCCCGGCGGTTTCCCCCCCGTGCCAGTCGATGGCGGCCCGTTCGTCGTTCGGGGGCTCGGGCAGCCCGAAATCGCCCGGGGTAGGGAGCTCGCCGGGGTCCAGCCCGTGGTCCGCCACCGCGGGGATGCGGGAGGGGGCCGGCAGGGGATCGCGTACCGGCGTCAGTCGCTCGGTTTCTTTCCGGAACTGGGTGAAGGTATCCGGCGTCTGGGTGATCGGGAAGGGCAGGTCCGAGGTGTAGTACAGCAGTTTGCCGCGGCTGTAGTACACTTCCCGGCCGATGGCCCACAGGTTCTGCTCCACGGCGTTCTGCACGGCAAGCTCTTCGCTGGTGCGCTCGCGGTTGCAAAAGACCCAACTCGCCTGGGCGGTTTTACACAGCTCGGGAAGGATGTCCTCGGGGTGGCCGGTGCGGACGACGAGGCTGACCCCGCGGTCGCGCAAATTGCGCCGCAGATCGGCTACGCTCTCCAGGATGAAGCGGGCGCGGTGGGGGCCGATCTTCGGCAGACCGGTTTGCTTCAGGGTTCCCCGCCACTCACGGGGGTCGAAAATATAGACCGGCAGTACCTCGTCACCGTGCTTCATGGCATCGGTCAGGGCTTCGTTATCGTGTAGCCGCAGGTCGCGTCTAAACCATACGATTGCCGCTCGTTTGCTCATGGATTCAGGGGGGATTAGGTCCGTGCCATACTAACCGGAGGGGGTGGGGATGGTTGTGGGAATCGGGATTTTGACGGGGGGGAGATATACGGTGGAGGGCTGCACCCTCCGGAATTGGGGGACGACCCTTTCAGGGCCGGGGCGGCGCGCGGGTGCAATGAGAACGGGGAACCGACGGAAAATCCCGCTGTCGTCCCCGATCCTCACCCCAGCGACCGACCGAACCCCGAAGGAA
>CAZQNE010000057.1:0-20943 GCA_964594535.1 uncultured Lewinella sp. | reverse complement strand
CCCTCCGCAGGAACAGGAGCGGGACGGACCCTTTCGGGGCCGGTAAGGGATGGCGAACAGATAGCTGAATTTCGTTCGGGGCTACATATTATGGCGGCGGCGCGCGGGTGCAAAAGGAGTGCGCTAACTTTAGGCATGCGCATCCTCCTGCTTTTCGTTTTTATGGTTGCCGGCACCTGCGTCCCCGCCCTCGCCCAGACGGGCTACGCCATCCGGGAGAACGTCGCCTACCGACCGGATAGTAGTGATCGATACGTCCAGGAACGCTGCGTACTCGACCTGTACTACCCGACCGACAGCGTGGGGTTCGCCACCCTGATCTTCTTTCACGGCGGCGGGCTCAGCGGCGGTGAGAAGTACATCCCCGACGCCTGGCGGGAAGCGGGTATCGCGGTGGTAGCCCCGAATTACCGCCTGCAACCCCGCGTTGCTAACCCTACCTACACCCGGGACGCGGCGGCGGCCGTAGCCTGGGTCATGGACCACATCGGAGATTACGGGGGGGACCCCGACCGCATCTTCGTGTCCGGTCATTCGGCGGGGGGCTACCTGACCAGCATGGTCGGGCTGGATACGAGCTACCTGGCCGAATACGGCCAACACCCCGATCGTCTGGCCGGGCTGTTCCCCTTCAGCGGGCATACCATCAGTCACTTTACCCCGCGCAAGGAGGCCGGACTGGACTGGAACGACGTGCGCGTCGATCGCTTCGCGCCCCTCTTTCACCTGCGCGCCGCCGCCGCCCCGATCTGGCTCATCACGGGGGATCGGGAGCTGGAACTGTACGGACGCTACGAAGAGAACGCCTACTTCTGGCGCATGCTACAACTGAGCGGCCACCCCCGGGTGTACCTCCACGAACTGGACGGGTTCGACCACGGGGGCATGGTCAGGCCGGCGGCCCTACTCACGCTCTCCTTGTTGCGGAACGAGCTCCGCTGAGCCCGGGGTGGGCGCCTCACTAGTGGGTGAAGGGCTCATCTCCAGGCGGGTTTTCGGTAGGTGCTCGGCGTAGTGTTCCTGGATCCAGGCGATCAGGTGCTCCCGTACGGCACAGCGCAGGTTGAAGGTATTGCCCGACGTAGCCCCGCTACAGATGATGCGGATGGTCATGACGTCGGCGTTGTTGTCCGTGACGGCCACCCCGAAGACCTCCTTGTCCCAGAGCTCCTGGGCCTCCACGAAGCGTTTGGCCTCCTCCCGCAGGGCGGCGACGGGAAAGGTGTAATCCACGTACATGAATACGCTGCCGATGAGTTGGGTAGTGGAGCGCGTCCAGTTCTGAAAACTCTCGTCGATGAATTTATTCAGGGGCACGATCATGCGGCGCAGGTCCCAGATGCGTAGGGTAACGTAGGTGAGGGTGATCTCTTCGACGATGCCGAACTCCCCGTTCACGATTAGGGCATCGTTGATGCGGATGGGCTGGGTGAAGGCGATCTGAAAACCCGCCAGCAGGTTAGCGATTGATTTCTGAGCGGCGAAGCCGATGATGATGCCGCCGACCCCGGCCGAGGTGAGCAGACCGGTACCGATACTGCGCACCGCGTCAAACTGTAGCAGGATAAAGGCCGCCGTGATGATGAATACTACGATGCCGATGATGCGCTCGATGTACTGCAACTGGGTGAGCACCTTCCGCTCCTGAAAGTTGACCGCATCGTCGACGCCGTAGCGGTGGCGTACCGTATCGGCACCTACGCTGACCAGACGAATGAGTAACAGCCCGCCGCTGATGTAGAGCACGGTACGGGCCAGGGCGATACTGACGTGGAGGTACCAGGGGTCAAGCCGTACCCCCTCGGCGTCGACCTCTTCCAGGCCGCTCCAGAAGGTCACCGTCAGCGCCAGGGTGAGGAACCAAAAGAAGGCGTTGCGGGCCCGCTTGGCTAGCCTATCTAGGGTAAAATTGTCCGTCCAGTTGACCGTCTGGCGGATGATGGCGAAAATGACCAGGGTGGCGATGGTTGAGACCAACAGAGCCACGCCGAATAAGATGGCCATCTGAACGGGCAGGGGGGTGGTGTAGATGAATTCCGTGATGTCTTCCATGGGGGGCTTACGGTCTTGGTCAAAGGGGAGGAACGAGACAGCCCGACGGCGGTTCGCTCACTCCCGGTCTTCCTGGGGCAGCACGTGCAGGTGGACGACCTCGATACGGGTGTTGCTCACCTCCAGCATCCGGAAGTTGAAGCCCTCCAGTTCCAGGCCCTCGTCCTGCTCCGGTACCCGCTCGGCGGTGGTGACGATGAAGCCCGATAGCGTCTGGTAATCCCCCTCCGGCAGGCCGATACCGTATTTGTCGTTGAGGTAGCTGATCTCCAGGCGGCCACTGAAGCGGTAGTACCCGTTGCCCTCGTCCACCTCCACGTAGTCGTCCTCGTCGTATTCGTCCTCGATCTCGCCGAAGATCTCCTCCAGCAGGTCTTCCATGGTGACGATGCCGGCAATGTTACCGAACTCATCCACGACGCAGGCGATACTGAGCTGCTCCTTCACGGCCCGGTCCAGCACGTCGGCTACCCGGGCCACCTCGGGGATGTAGGTGATCTCCAGGATGCACTGGCGGATGGTCTCCGGAAATTCGAGCAGTTGCTGGTGGTGCACGTAGCCGAGGACGTTGTCGGCATCCCCGTCGATGACCAGAATCCGGCTCAGGTGGGTGTCGATGATCTTTTGCTCCAGCTCGGCCACGGTGGCGCTCACGTCGATACTCTCGATCTCGGTGCGGGGCACCATACAGTCGCGGATGCGGACGTCGGCCAGGTTCAGGGCGTTCCCGAATAGCTTGGTGTCGATGGCCGCTTCCTGCTCCTCGCTGGTCTGACTGCGGTTGACGAAGTTCTCCAGGTCCAGGCGGGTCAGCACGGTATCGAGTTCTTCGCTGGGGCGCTTGAAGAACAGCCGCAGCACCCAGTCGCTGACGGTGGTCATGATGACGCTCGGAATGTAGAGGAGCGTTTGGAGGAACCGCAGCGGCAGGGCCCAGAAGTAGAGGGCGTTGTCGGAATACATCCGGAAGACGGTCTTGGGCACGTACTCGCCGAAGATGAGCACGATGACGGTGATGGTCAGGGTGTTGATGAGCAGCAGGATCAGGTCGGCTTCGATGCCCAGGTATTGGCCGAAGAAATAGGTAAGGGGAAGGGTGATCAGGGAGGTGAAGGCCACCAACGCGATGTTATTGCCCACCAGCATGGTGCTCAGAAACTGGGCCGGGCGCTCGAACCACCGCGTCAGAATGCGGCTGCGGGTGTTGTTGCGCTTCTTTTTGAGTTCCACCCGCAGCTTGTTCGCCGATACGTAGGCGATCTCCGAGCCACTGAAGAGCGCCGAGAGCAGCAAACAGGCCAGGATGGCGAGGGCCAGGGTCATCCTCCGAAGTCTATTTCGGTATTATCCCCGATGTTGAGGCTGTGGCGCATGCCCCCGATACTCGCGTCGTTTCCGACTACCGACTGCCGCAGCACGATGTCGTAAATGCGGGCGTAGTCCCCGATGATGGAATCCGACACGATGGCATTTTCCAACTTCGTGTTGCTGCCGATGGTGACGTGCGGCCCGACGATGGAATTGCTGATGTCGCACTCCTCCCCGATATGGACGGGGTGAATGATGATGCTGTTATCGTAGGGCGGCGGGTCGTCGGTAGCGAAGCCCGGGCGATCCAGAAAGATGGCGTTGGTCTGCAGCAGTACCTCCCGGCGCCCGCAGTCGAACCAGTTATCGACCCGGATCGCCCGCAGTTCGGTGCCCCATTCCAGCATCCGGGCCAGGGCGTCAGTGAGGGGGAACTCCCCGATACTGCGGATGCCCTCGTTCAGGTTGTGGGCACAGGCTTCGATGAACTGCCCGACCTCCCGGATCTTGTAGCAGCCGACCATGGCCAGGTTGGACTTGGGAATGACGGGCTTTTCGATCAACCCGCGGATGTTGCCCTCCAGGTCGCGCTCCACCACCCCGAACTGCCGGGGGTCTTCCACCGTCTTCACCCCCAGGCAGCTGACGGGGCAGTCGATGAATTCGCTCAGATCGGCATCGATGATGGCGTCCCCGAAGAAAATGATGATCTGATCGGCCCCGGCGTAATGCTCCCGCGCCAGGTAGAGGGCGTGAGCCGAACCCAGCCGCTCCTCCTGAGTAACGAAAGTGGTGGAAAGCCGGGGATAGGTGCGTTCGACGTAATCGCGAATCTTATCCCCGAGGTAACCGATGATAAAAATGAAATCCGTCACCCCGAATTCGACCAACTGGTCGACGATGAAGCTCAGAATGGGTTTACCGGCTACGGGGATGAGGGGCTTCGGCTGAGTATAGGTAAGGGGCCGCAGCCGCATGCCGGCACCGGCAACCGGTATGATTGCTTTCATATTTCCCCCTTCAGCTTTTTGTGCACGACTTCCATTTTGGAGTTGACGCGAAGCTTGCGGTAAATGTTCTTGATGTGGTCGCGGACCGTCTCGATACTGATGTTGAGCCGTTCGCCGATCTCGCGGTAGGACAGGTTGTCCACCAGGCCCTGTACGATGTCCAGTTGCCGGGTGGTGAGCTGGTTGGCCGGGGCGATCTGCTGTTTGCGCCGTTGCTGATTGTGGTGGGCTACGACCTGGCGGGCGATACTGGGGCTCATGTAGCTACCGCCGCGGTGAACGGTGTGTACCGCGTCGCGAATGATGGTCGGATTGACCCGTCGCTTACTGATGTAGCTGACCGCCCCGGCCTGGAGGGCCCGGAAGATGTTGTCGCTGTCGTCGCTGTTCGTTAGCATGATGATGTCCAGCTCCGGCCAGCGCTCGAGGAGGCGGGGGATACCGGCGATTCCGTTCATTCCGGGCAGCATGATATCCAGCAGAAGGGTAGTGAGCGCCGTGCTGGAGGGCACGTGGTCCAGGAAGCCCTCGACCGAGGTAGCCGAGCGGACGATGTTGACCTCCCGATTGCCCTCGAAGCATTCGGCGATACTAGCCAGCATAATGGGTTCGTCTTCAATAATGCCCAGGTGAATCATACCTCTTTTGATTTTAGCCTTCGACCGTCCGGCGGCGTTTTCGGTAGGCCACCGCCCCCCGGTACACCAGCAGGCAGAAGAGCGCGACGCCGATGCCAAGGTACAGATAACTCAGTTGGCCTACCCGTCCGTAGACCGCGGTGAACACAATGGTCACGAGGAAAAAGGTAGGCACTTCGTTCCACAGGCGCAACTTCCAGGGCGAAAAGGGCCGTTCCCCCCGCTGCATCGGCAGCATAATCCGGTACTTCGTGTATAGTTGATAGGCCACTAACAGCACGACGGCCGTCAGCTTGAGGTGCAGCCAGCCCGGTGTGCCCGACACGAAGTAGGCGGGGTTCCGGGCGATCATCAGCAGCCCGCCCACCCAGGTGATCATCATGGCCGGATTGGTAATGATGCGGTACACCCGGTCTTCCATGCCCCGGTATTCGTGGCGCAGCACCTCAGCCCGCAGTTGGGCATTCGGTACGCCAGAGGTGGCCACGGTGTCCGTCTCGGCGTGGTTGACCAGCAGGCGACCCAGGAAAAACAGGCCCGCGAACCAACTGATGAAACCGACTACGTGGAGGGCTTTGGCGAATAAAATGACGGTCATACGGAAGGACTGGAACTGAATTGACCGAACACCGTGGGCCGGTCCTAGGTTATCCGATAGAGTAAGCTTACGACACCTTTTTACCACTATACAACACAAGCTTTCGTCTTCGCATTTGCGTACACCCCATACCACTCTATTCCATGAAGTTAGATCAGTTACTCGGAAAGGTTTTTATCGTTCTGCTCTTTATCGTTCTGCTCTTCGGCTAAGTCCCGATTGGTTCCGTGGCCCTACCTTCGTAGCTTATGGTTACCCCCGCTAAGCTCACCGTCGTGGTCCCCGCCTACAACGAAGCTACTACCATCGCCCGTGTACTCGACCGGCTGCGTACGGTCACTTTCGTAAACGGTATCGAGAAGGAAATCATCGTCGTCAACGATGCCTCCACCGACGATACGGAAGGGGAAGTCTCCCGCTACCGGGAGAAATACCCCCAGTTCGACCTCCGGTATTACCACCATCCCCGCAACCGCGGAAAGGGAGCCGCCCTGCATACCGGCATATCCCACGCCACGGGCGACTACCTCATCGTGCAGGACGCCGATCTGGAGTACGACCCCCGCGAGATCAACGACCTGCTGCCCCCCCTGCTGGAAGGGCACGCCGACGTCGTGTACGGCAGCCGCTTTCAGGGCAGCAAGCCCCACCGCATTCTCTTTTTCTGGCATACGATCGGCAACCGCTTCCTTACCTTCCTCAGCAATGCCCTCAACAACCTGAACCTGACGGATATGGAAACGTGCTACAAGCTTTTCCGTACCCATCACCTTCAGTCGCTGCGCTTACAGGAACAGCGCTTCGGCTTCGAGCCGGAGGTGACGGCCAAGATCAGTCGCATTCCCGGCATCCGCATCTACGAGGTCGGCATCAGCTACTACGGCCGTACCTACGAGGAGGGCAAGAAAATTGGCTGGCGCGACGGGGTGTGGGCCATTTGGTGTATCCTGAAGTACGGCCTGTAGCCCCGCCTATTCCACCGAAAACAGGCTCTCGTCCACCTCCGCATTGACCTCCACTTCGGTCAGGTTCATCTCGATGGGGAAGGGCGCCATGCCGGTCAGCGTCTGGGAGTAGGGAAACATCACCCCGTTCACTTCCCGGTAGTCGCCGTAGTCGAAGGTGGCCGTGGCCTCGCCCTGGCTCTGAATCATCCGGAGCTGCAGTCCGGATTCGGTATCGAAGTAGTGGCGGGTACCGTTGGGCTGGCGCACTACGTAGGTGGTCTGGCCCCCCACGTCTTCGGTACCCTCCAGGACCAGTTCATCCTTCCGGTCCAGTAGGGAAACCACCGGGAAGAGTTGGGCCTGGTCGCGCAGGGCGGTCGTCAGCTCTTCGGTTTCCGGTACGGCCTGCCCCTGCATTTTCACTACGGCCTTGCCGCGGTCGTAGCGCTGGTCGGCCATCACCATGGGGCCCATACTGGTCTGGCTGCTCATGCGGTCGCCGCCGCTCTTCACCATGGTCTGGGTGATGGTCTGCCCCTGTACGTTGGCTTCCATCACCATGCTGTAGCTCTCGATCTTGTCGATGGCATCCTGGCCACCGATGGCTTCGACGTAGTTTTCGATGACGTCCTCCGCGGTGAGGTCTTCGGGGGCCGCGGCGGAAGAGTCCTCTACCGGCATACCGTTTACGTCATAGTACGCTACCTCCCCGTCGCCGGCGAAGCGGGCCAGTTTTTCGGCCACGGCCTTGTCGCCCACTACGATGACGTACATGCCGTCCGGGTCGATGAGCTCACGGGCTACTTCGTTCAGGTCATTGACGCTGGTGGCCTCCACGGTCTGCAGGTACTCGGGGTAGAAGTCGCGGTCCAGGTCGTAGCGCACCGTATTCAGGGCGTAGTTGGCGATCCGCTGGGGGCTTTCCAGGGCCCGCCCGAAGGTGCCGTAGGTCTGGGCGGTGGCAAAGTCCAGCTCCCGCTCGGTGATGCTGTTCGCCACCAGGCGGTCGATCTCGTAGATGAACTCGGTGACGGCCGAGTCGGTCACTTCGTTTCTCACGTTGGCGTACGCCTGAAAGTTGCCCACCCGGGGGTCGGCGTTGATGCTGCTATACGCCCCGTAGGTGTACCCCTTGTCTTCCCGTAGGTTGCTGAACAGGCGACCGTTGAAGCTGCTGCCCAGGATGACGTTCAGCAGGCCGGCGCGGATGGCTTCCTTGGTCCCCGGTTCCAGGTACAGCGGCTGGGCCAGGATTACGTTAGACTGCACGGCACCGACGCGGGGTACGAAAGCGACCTGTACGCCTTCCGGGCGGGCGGGTACGGGGAAATCGGGCTCGGGCACGGATTTTTCCTCCCAGCCGCCGAAGTGTTCCCGGGCCAGGCGGGCCGCCTCTTCCGGGCTCAGGTCGCCCACCATCACCAGGTAGCTCCGGTTGGGTACGAAGTAGGTATCGTAAAATTCCTTTACGATGTCGAGGGTGATGTTCTCCAGGGTAGCTTCCGTTACCTGCTCACCGTAGGGGTGGTTGCTGCCGTAGATCAGCGCCTGCCGCACCCGGCTGGAGATCGTCTGGGGGTCGGCGATACTGGAGGCGAAATTAGCTTTCGTATCCTCCTTCACCTTTTCGAACTCATCTTCGGGGAACTCGGCATCCAGGACCACCTCGGCCATCAGGTCGATGACCTTTTCTTTGTACTTGCTGATGGTGGAGGCGTAGGCCCCGGTTCCGCTGGTGCTGATGTTGGCTCCGATGAATTCAATGGCCTCGTCGAGTTCTTCCTTGTTCATGGTCGAAGTGGCCCGCCGTAGCATATTGCCGAGCATATTCTGGGCACCGGCGTACTCACCTTCCAGGTGGGGGGGCACGTCTACGAAGAGTTGGTAGCTCACCCGGGGCAGTTTGTGATTCTCTACGAGGACGACCTTCAGTCCGTTGTCCAGGGTGAATTCTTCAAAATCGCCCAGTTCGATCTCCGGGGCGGGGCCGGGTTCGGGGGCCGTCCGCCGAAAGTCATCCTGGGAGGGGTCGGCGGTAACGGTGGGCGCGGGCGCGGGTGCGGTCTCGGTGGAGGCGGTCGGCGTTGATCGCGGAGTGCCACAGGAAATAACGAGAAGCAGGGTAGCGAGCAGCCCGGTGGTAAAACGGAACATAGTAGATGGTTAAAGGTGAGGGAGAACTTACTTGCTGGCGGGCTCGGGGAGCCAGTAGAGGGTGACCCGGTTGTCGGGGGTGTAGTACTCACGGGCTACGCGGCGGATGTCCTCCCGCGTAACGTCCAGGTAGCGCTCGGTTTCCGTGTTGATGAGATTGGCGTCGCCCAGGAACATTTCGTTGTAGGCCAGGCTGCGGGCGATGCCAATCATACTGCCGTAGCCACTGATGGCGTCGACCTCGATCTGGTTGCGCAGTTTCTGAAATTCCCGTTCGCTGATCAGCTCGTTCTGCACCCGTTCGACTTCCGCTTCGAATGCTGCCTCCACGGGGGTGAGGTCGCTGGTGCCGGGGCGGGTGATGGCGAAGGCGATGGCTACGCCCGGGTCTTCGGTCTGGCTCGGGAAGCTGCCGACCTGGACGGCCAGTTCCTTTTCGTCGACCAGCGCTTTGGTCAGTCGGCTGCTCTGCCCCTGGCTCAGGATCTGGTTCAGCATGCTGATGGCGTAGTAGTCCTCGTCAGCGCGGGCCGGTAGGCGGTACCCCATGATCAGGGCCGGCAGCGGGACCTTATCGTAGACGGTATCGCGGACCTCACCGCCCAGGGGGGGCTCTACGGTAGTGACGCGGGGAGGCTCGGCGCCGCGCGGAATGTCGGCGAAGTATTTCTCGACCAGCTCCCTGGTTTCCGCGATGTCGATATCGCCGGCGATACTGAGGATGGCGTTATTCGGAACGTAGAAGGTTTCGTAGAAGCGCTTGAAGTCGTCTTCGGTAGCATTATTGAGGTCCTCCATGTAGCCAATGTTCGGATCCTTGTAGGGGTGCTCCCGGAAGGCCCGCTGGCCGAGTTCCATCGTGACCGTGCCGTAGGGCCGGTTTTCGTAGCTCTGCCGCCGCTCCTCCTTGACGACCTCGCGCTGGGTTTCCACGCCCACCTCCTGTACCTTGGCGTGCAGGAGACGCTCGCTCTCGATCCACAACCCGAGGGCCAACTGGTTGCTGGGCAGTACCTCGTAGTAGAAGGTATAGTCCGGGCTGGTAGCGGCGTTCATCTGCCCGCCGGCTCCCTGAATGTAGTCGTCGATCTCGCCCCGCTCCAGGTTTTCGCTGCCCTCGAAGAGCAGGTGCTCGAAAAAGTGGGCGAATCCGGTGCGGCCCTCGAAGCTATCCTTGCCCCCCACTTCGTACATAATATTGATGGCTACGATGGGGGTGGTGTTGTCCTGGTGCAGGATCACCTTCAGTCCGTTATCGAGGGTGTACTCCGTGAACTCGATGTCGGTATCCTGAGCGAAAAGGGAGGGCGGGCTAAAGAGGGTGAGGACCAGCCCGGCCAGCAGAGTTCGGGAAAGCATAGGGGGGTAGGTTTTCCCGGTTAACGGAAAAAAACTGCGGTTCGTTTACCCGGAAGGTTACCAATTCGCGTCCCACCCGCGCCCCGCCGCCCCCGGCGTACTAAATTGCCCCGACGTCTTTGCGCCGACGTTCCAGTTCCTGCTGCACGATGTGGCGCAGACGCTTGCTCCGATCCCGGTAGCGAAAGCGCCTGGCGATGTACAAGTGTGCCAGGCCCAGCGTAAGGATGAGGATGGCCAGGGCGCAGAGGGTACCGTATACGATGGGTAGCTGGCCCAGGAAGGCGGCCACCGTAGCCGTCATGAGCATCAGGGGAACGCAGACCCCGAGCCGAAAGACCAGGCGCCGCAGCTCGCGCAGGCGGATGGATTCGACCCGTAACCGGCGCAACAGGTGGTGTAATTCGTAGGTCGCATAGGCACTGGCCCCCCCCGTGAGGATGAGGAGGAAGTCGTCATTCCCGGCCCGTTCGAGTCGCCTGATCTGTCGGTTCCAAAAGCGCTTGCTCATCAGGGGCTAAAATAGTAGATCGAAGCCGAGGTTCAAAGGGGTGAGTATAATTTTGACAGGATTCCGCGGCCGGAGGTACGCCGCGCCGGAGAAATAGTCAAACACCCTTGCTTTTTATAAAACAATTTGTAATATTTGCCGGGCTAGTTGTACACCACGAACGAGAATCACATGACGGCGGAACGGGCCCGGGCGGCGCTGAAAAAATACTTTGGGTACGGGGGGTTCCGGCCCTTACAGCAGGCGATCATCGAGCACGTTTACGCGGGGCGGGACGCCATCGTGCTCATGCCGACCGGCGGCGGCAAGTCGATGTGCTTCCAGATTCCGGCCGTGACCATGACCGGTACGGCCGTGGTGGTGAGCCCGCTGATCTCCCTGATGAAGGATCAGGTCGACGGGCTGAAGGCGGCCGGCATCCGGGCCGCCTTTCTCAATAGCAGCCAGCGCGGCAGCGAAAGCCACGCCGTAGAGCGCGCCTACGAGGAGGGGGAGCTGCACCTGCTGTACGTCAGTCCCGAAAAACTACTCAGCCCGGGGTTTTTCACCTTTCTGCGGCGGCGGCGGGTCTGTCTGTTCGCTATTGACGAGGCCCACTGTATTTCGGCCTGGGGCCACGATTTCCGGCCGGAATACACCATGCTTAAGCAGCTCAAAACCGCCTTTGCCGACGTGCCGGTGCTGGCCCTGACGGCCACTGCCGACCGGCTCACGCGCAAGGATATGGCCGACCAACTGGGTATTCCCGACGCCAAGCAGTTCATCGCCAGTTTTAACCGGCCAAATCTTAGCCTGGAGGTACGCCCCGGGCAGAAACGACGCGAACAGATCGTGCGCTTCATCCGCGACCGCCCCGATCAGGCGGGCATCGTGTACTGCCTGAGTCGTAAACAGACCGAGCAACTAGCCGAGAAACTGCGGGAGGCGGGTTACAACGCGGAGTGCTACCACGCGGGCCTGAGCGCCGACCGGCGGGCGCGAGTGCAGTCGGACTTCATTAACGACAAGACGCTGATCGTCTGCGCGACCATTGCCTTCGGAATGGGCATCGATAAGAGCAACGTGCGCTGGGTCATCCACTACACCCTGCCCAAAAACCTGGAAAATTACTACCAGGAGATCGGGCGGGCGGGCCGCGACGGAAGTAAAGCGGATACCCTGCTGTTCTATTCCTACAACGATTACACCACCCTGAAGGATATGATTTCCGGAGGGGGGAACAGCGAAATCCAGTTGGCTAAGCTGGACCGTATGAAGGAGTACGCCGAAAGCCTGGCCTGCCGCCGGCGTATCCTACTCAACTACTTCAGTGAGGACCACGCCGAAAATTGTGGCAACTGCGACGTCTGCGCCAATCCTCCCGAACGTTTCGACGGGACGGTGCTGGCCCAAAAGGCCCTCAGCGTCGTGGCCCGGCTTAAGCAGTCGGTGGGGATCAATATGGCGATCGACGTACTCCGGGGCTCGGCCCGTCAGGACGTTCGCAAAAACGGTTACGACCGCATCCCGACCTACGGGGCCGGTCGCGAACTGTCGACCTACGACTGGAACCAGTACTTCAACCAACTCATCAGCCTGGGCTACCTCTACGTGGCCCACGAAGATTACCACAAACTCAGGTTGGCCCGGGCGGCGCGGCGGGTGTTGTTCGACGGAGAGCGGGTAGAACTGGTGAAATTTCAGACCATCAAGGAGCGGCAGCGGGCCGAGAAGGCCAAATCCGGCAAACGCGCCTCCGCTCCCCGCAGCCGGGGCACCCTCTTCGAAGAACTGCGGGAGGTGCGGCGGGCCCTGGCGCGGGAATTTTCCATCCCCCCCTACCTTATTTTCAGTGACAAAACGCTGGAAGAGATGGCCGCCGCCGCCCCGACGACCGAGCTGGGGCTATCGCGCATCAGCGGGGTGGGGGAGGCCAAACTGGCCCGCTTCGGGGATCACTTCCTCCGGGTCATCCGCAACCACGACGGCACGGGCGGCGGCGATAGGCAAGCCCAGACCCGGGAAGACCGGGAGGGCGACATTCGCAAGGTAAAGCAGGCCGAGGACCGGGCCGCCCGGGGGGACACGCCGACCCACCTGGTGACGTACCGGAAGTACATGCAGGGGGCTTCCGTACGCGACATCGCCAGCGATCGGGGGCTGAAGGCGACCACTGCGTTCGGGCACCTGGCCAAGGCCTACCGGGAGGGGCACGATCTGGAGATCGACGACCTGCTACCGGGGCAGGCCATCGACTGGATCGACGAGGCGCGGCGAGTGATACCGGAGCAGGAAGGTCGCAAGGCCGTGCTGGCGTACATTGCCGAGCACTACCAGGAAGGCATCGTGAACTACCACCATATCGATCTGGTGGAGGCCTACCGTAGCCGCCACCCCTTACCCTCCGCCACATGAGCGATTCGGACGTTCTATTCGTTTATGGCACCCTGCTGAGTGACATACCGTCCAGCATGAGCAAGTTCCTGCGACGCCGGGCAAGCCTACTGGGAAGGGGAACTACCGCCGGGCGGTTGATCGACCTGGGCGGGTACCCGGGCTTCCTGCTCGGCGTGGGTACCACCCGGGGGGAGGTGTACCGCATCCACCCGGATCGGGCGGAAGAAACCTGGCAGCTGCTCGATGCCTACGAGGGCGTATCGGGCTTACCCACCGAGGAGTACCGCCGCGATTCGATCGAGGTAGACCTGACGGACGGTGGCACGCTCCGGGCTCATACTTACGTGTACCAACAGGCACCCGGCACCCGCCCCGTCATTCAGGGTGGGGATTATCCCCCTTTCTACCTGACCAACCCCGCTCACCGCAAATTCACCGGCAACGACTGATGCGTATCCTGCACACGGCGGACTGGCACCTGGGGCACCGGCTCTACGGCCACGATCGGGCTACCGAACACCGGGAAGCCCTGAATTGGCTATTGCTTACGATCGAGCGGGAGGGAGTGGAACTGCTCGTCCTGGCCGGCGACGTCTTCGATACCATGAACCCCTCCAACGCCGCCCGCAATCTCTACTACGACTTTCTCGGACGGCTACGGGACACCGGATGCCATTCGGCGGTCATCGTCGGCGGAAACCACGACAGCCCCACCCTGATGGACGCCCCCGCCGATCTGCTGCGCCACCTGGACGTACACGTGGTCGGGGGAGTGCGCGAACGGATCGAAGATCAGATCATACCGATCTACCGGCCAACGGACAGGAATACACCCGCGCTGATCGTTGCCGCCGTCCCGTTTCTGCGGGACCGGGACCTGAAGTACAGCGTCATCGGTGAGTCCGCTACCGAAAAAGTACAGCGGATGCGGCACAGTATTCGGGAGCACTACCGCGCCATCGGTGCCGCCGCCGAACGCTTGCGCTCCCACGACGGCATTCCCATCGTCGGAACCGGCCACCTCTTCGCCAGTGGAGCAACGGACGCCGAGGATAAGGAGACCCACATTTACCTAGCCGACCGCAGCAATATCGGAGCCGGGGAATTCTGCGACTGCTTCGACTACGTCGCCCTGGGGCACATTCACCGGGGGCAGCGCGTCGGGGAGTGCCACCATATTCGCTACTCCGGGAGCCTGATTCCGCTCACCTTCGGGGAGGCCCGGGGGCCGCAATCCGTTCTCGTAGTAGACCTACCGGCGGCGGGGCAGGAAGTAACCGTAAGTAAGGTGACGGTACCGGTGAGTAGGGAACTGATCACGCTCACGGGAGATGCCGAGCGGCTTAAGGCGCGTCTGCGGGCGATGACCGATCGCCAACGTGGCAAGGAGGCCAGCCGTTGCTGCCCCTGGGTGGACGTGCGGTTGGAAACCCCCCATCCCGTGCCGCTGCTACGGGAGCAGTTGACTGCGATCTGTGCCCCCACCGAGGCGGATGAAAATGCCGGCACCGAGGAATTGCCCCGGATTCTGCGCACCCGCTGGGTAAACTCCGCCCCCGAACGTATCCCCGCTGCCGCCCCCCTTCAGGAATTGTCCGAGCTCCGGCCGGAGCAGGTATTCGACCGCTTGTGCAATCGCAACGGAGCGCCACGGGAGGATTACCCCGAATTACTCGCCACCTTTCGGGAGCTGCGGGATTGGATGACGCAACGGGAGGTCGAGTGAGGATCCTGCGCATCGGTATTAATAACCTGAACTCCCTGGTGGGGCGGCACGAGATTGATTTCCGGAAGCCACCACTGGCCGCCACCGGCCTCTATGCCATCGTCGGGCCGACCGGAGCCGGAAAGTCCACCATCCTGGATGCGATCACCCTGGCGCTGTACGGGCAGACGGAACGGGACAAAACCGGCCAGGAGGTCATGAGCCACGGTACCGGAGAGTGCCATGCCGAAGTCGAATACGAAGCCAAGGGCGGGACCTACCTTAGCCGGTGGGAACGCCGCCGCTCCCGGAACAAGGCCACCGGCAACCTACAGACCGCCCAGCGGCAGCTCAGTAAGTGGCGCGAAGAGGGGCGGCAGTACGTACCCATGCCCGCCGACCGGCTGAATGAAGTCAACGCGCTAACCGTCGGAGTTGTGGGCCTGGACTACGACCAGTTCGTGCGCTCCGTGATGCTCACCCAGGGGCAATTCGCCCGCTTCCTGAGTAGCAAGACTTCCGAGCGGGCCGCTATCCTGGAAAAGGTCACGGGTACGGAGGTGTACAGTGAGATCAGCAAGGCTGCGTTCGAACGCCACAAGGAGGCCCGTTCGGTCTTTGAGCGGCTAACCGAAAGCCGACAGTACGCCCGCCCGCTGCCCGATGACGAGCGATCCGAGCTGACCGGCCAAATCGCCTCCATTCAGCAGGACCTCGATCTACTCCGGCCCCGCCTCGATCGGCTCCGCAACTGGCAGGATCTGTATACCCGGCTGGAGAAGCTGGAGAAGGAAGGCGTGACCCTAACGGAAGAGGAAGACCACCATGCACGGCGGGCCAGTAAGTTGATTTCTATCCGCGACGCCCTGACGGAAAGTGAGCGCTTGCAGCCCCTGGCGGGTCCACTACGGGAAGTAGCACGTCTTCAGCACGCCATCACCGAGGAGCAGGACAAGCGAAACCGCGAGGAGCAGACACTACCGAAGCTTCGGAGCGAAGAACAATCGGCAAGAAGGCAGCTAAACGACGTCCAATCGCGGCTCACAACCTTTTGGGGAGCTTTGCCCCACCGGCAGGCTACGCTGGAGCAAGCCGGCGAACTGGAGAATCAAATCACGGTCCTTCGTCGGGAAGAAACCACCGACCGACCGCTCCTCACGGCAAGCACGGAAAGGGTGGAAGACCTACGCCGACGTATTGACCGGCTCAACCGGCAGCGGACCGACCTACGCCAACAGCTCGGCCCGGCCGCCGACGAGGATCTCCCCCGCCAGATCGAGGCGGCGGAGGATGAAGTGGACAACCTCCGGAAACAGCTCACCTATCTTCGGGAGTGGAAGAGTTACCTGCATAGTCAGGAACGCCTCGCCATACTGGCTACTACCCGGACGGAGTTGGAGGGTCAAATAGCCGGTACGGAAGGCCGGGTCAGGGAGGTTGCCGCCACGGAAGCAGCCGCCACCCAACTAGTCGCCGACCGCCGCGCCATGCTGACCCGTCTGGAACGGGCGCTTAGCCTGGAGGCGCAGCGGGGAGAATTGCAAGCGGGGGAAGCCTGCCCACTGTGTGGCTCCACCCATCATCCTTTTCTTCACGAAGGCGCGGACCTAGCCACCGATACCCAACTCAAGCGGGCAAGGGAAGATCTGAACGAGGCCGAACGCCGATTGATCGGGGCCCGGAATGCGAATCGGGAAGCCACCCACCGCCTGACCACCCTCCTTACCCGCCGGGAGGAGGTAATTCGGCGAATTGACGAAGTGAACGGCGAAATCAACGGAAAGGAACCCCCCGGCACCGCCCCCGCGGCCCGTTCCGATGAGATCGATCGATACCTGGAAGAACATACGGCCGCGGAGCGGGTCGCCATACAGCAATTGGCTCGGCGTCGAAAGGCACGGGTGGCCTACCGGCAATTAACTGATATCGCCCCCCGGCTCGAATCCGCCGAACAACAGTTTGCAGCGGCCACCAAAGAACAGAAGCTCCTGGAAAAAAGAAAGGAAGCACGTGCCGGTGAGATAAATGCCCTCCAGCAAGAACTACGGCAGTTGATCGGGGTAATGACCGTAGCTCGTTATCGCGACGAACTAGAAGCCGAAAAGCGACAGCTTCAGGACGATCTCGCCCGGCGACAACAGAACTATACGGACCGCACCACCCGCCGAAAGCTTCACGACCGGACCGTCCGCGCCCATCAGGAGCGGATAGATGCGTTGAGCCGGGAGCATACCGAACGGCAAACCGAACTGACCCGACTGCTCGAGCAATTCTCCGTAGACGCGCTAACGGCCCAAAAGAAACTGTTGGGCCCGGAACTCGCCCGGGATTACCGGCGCCAACTTCACGAACTGGACCTGAGCGCGGTATCCCTCGCCGACCGGCGGAAGCGATTAACCGAAGAATGGACCGAAACCCAAACCGGCCTGGAGGGTGCCCCGGATCGGGAAACCCTGGACGACCAAGCGCAAACCCTCCGGCAGCAGCGCGACGAATGGCGGGAACGCAAAGGGGGCCTGGAGCAGCAAATTCGGGAAGACAATGCCCGTATCGAGGTGTACCGGATCCAGGGGGAAGCGCTCGCAAAGGCCGAAACTGAACTGACCCGCTGGGCCAAACTCAACGAGCTCATCGGTCAGCAGGATGGGGTCAAGTTCAGCCGATTCGCCCAGTCGCTGACCCTGAAACGACTCGTGGAGGTAGGGAACGACCACCTGTCACGCATCAACGACCGCTACCGGATGGAGCACCGAACCGCCGAAAACGTAAGCCAGGAAAGGCTCGAACTGGAGATCGTCGATACCTACCAGAACGACAACCGCCGGCCCATGGCTACCCTGAGCGGCGGCGAAACCTTTCTGGTCAGTCTGGCCCTGGCGCTGGGGCTGTCGGAACTGGCTAGTGGCCGCACCAATATTCAATCGGTCTTCATCGATGAGGGCTTCGGCACCCTGGACGAACAAACGCTGGACCAGGCCATATCGGCGCTGGAGCGGCTGCAGGCCCAGGGTAAGACGATCGGATTGATTAGCCACGTGCGCGAACTGCGGGAGCGGATACACTGCCAGATTCAACTACGGCGGCGTGGCAACGGGCGCAGTTCACTTTCGATCAAGGCCGGCTAGTCGTAGCGGACCAGCCACTCCAGCACCGCCCCCCGGAAGCGTTTCGGCGCTTCGGCGAAGGCCACGTGCCCCACTCCGGGTAGCGACAGCAGTTCGCTATTCGCTAGCCGACCGGCATACTCGACCTGGTGCCCGTACGGAATGATCGGGTCCCGCTCTCCCGCAATTACGAGCGTCGGCGTATGGATGCGGTCGATCTCGTCCATTAGATTCATATCCAGCAGGTAACGGAAGAGTGCCCGCTGGCCGTCCACCTCGTGGCGCTGGACGTCGGGGAAAATGACCCGCAGGGTAGGGTCGAGCGGGGGATAGGCCAGGAGTTTGCGCCACCGCCGGGCGTAGCAGATCGTCGCCAGCTTAAGGAATAAGACGTGCCGTTGCATCACCCACCAACTGAGACGAAAGATGGCCCGTCGCAGTACCCGGCCCCGGGAGAAAAACTGCAGTACCCCCTCCAGCCCCCGGGCCCGCCCGGTCATAAAGCCACCGATGCTGATCACGGAGGCTACCCGCTCCGGATATTTGGCGGCGTAGTTCAGACAGGCAAATCCACCCAACGAATAGCCGGCCAGATGAAAGCGACCCTCCGGAATGAGCCGGTTGAGAGACCGCGCCATCAGTTCGGCGAACACATACTCGTCCAGGCTGTCGGCGGAAAATTCCCCGGCGTAGGAACTGGGGTAGTGTAGCGGCAGACTCACCGAATGCCACTCCCGCTCCCTACGGATTTCGGCGTACATCGCCTCCTCCCAGAACCGCACGCTCGCCGTCAGACCGTGTACCCACACCACCGGTAGCCGGCCTGCACGCCGGTTGGGATACGATAAACAGGCAATCCGGTGGCCCTTGAAATCGGTGAAGCTCGGAATGGCGGATGATGACATGGGCGGCAGGCGAACGAAAGGGCGGGCGGCGGGGTTAAGGTAGGCACCTCCCCATCGGGGGGCAATACTAACCAAATTAAACCCAGCCTACATGCAGGTCATCATCAACAAGTCTTCCGAACTGACCGACGCCACCATCAACGTCATCAACGAAAAGGTCAACAAACTCGAAACCTACTACGACCGCATCGAGCGGGCCGAGGTCTTCGTCAAGGAAGATGATGGAAGCGCCGCCAACGGCCACACCGTGGAAATCCGCCTCGCTATCCCCGGCAATGACCTCTTCGCTACCCATACCGACCAGAGCATCGAACGCGCTACCGCCGAAGTCACCGAAGCCCTCCGGCGCCAGATCAAGAAGCACAAGCAAAAGCAGGCTCCCCACCAGATTTAATTCCCCCCGCGGGGTAGTATCATTGCCGGTAAACCCATCCGCCATGAAGCACGCCCTGCGCCAGACTGACTTCACCTTCGATCCCCCGGCCGAACTGTACCGGGGTAAGGTCCGCGACGTCTACCGCCGCGGAGATCAGTTGCTTATGGTGGCCAGCGACCGCATCAGTTCGTTCGATCACGTTCTGCCGCGGGCCA
Source organism: uncultured Lewinella sp. (assembly GCA_964594535.1). Classification (GTDB taxonomy): domain Bacteria; phylum Bacteroidota; class Bacteroidia; order Chitinophagales; family Saprospiraceae; genus Neolewinella. The sequence goes on along the minus strand of CAZQNE010000057.1, from coordinate 1,685 downwards.
TCCCCCACAAGGGCCAGATACTCAACCAGATCGCCCGCCACTTCCTGGATGCTACCCGCGACATCTGCCCCAACTGGCTAGAAAGCAGCCCCGATCCCAACGTAGCCATCGGGAAAGCCTGCGCGCCGATCCCGATCGAGATGGTCATCCGCGGCTACCTCGTAGGCCATGCCTGGCGAACCTATGCGGGCGGCGGGGCGCGGGTGCTGTGTGGAGTGGAACTGCCCGGGGGGATGCGGGAGGCCGACCCCTTCCCCGAACCCATCATCACCCCGGCGACCAAGGCCGAGGAGGGCCACGACGAAGACATCAGCCGGGCAGCCATCCTGGACCGCGGCCTGGTCTCCCCCGAAGTGTACGCCACGCTCGAGGACTACACCCGTCGCCTCTTCGCCCGGGGAACCGCCATGGCCGCCGAGCGCGGGCTTATCCTGGTCGACACCAAGTACGAATTCGGGATGCACGACGGTAAGGTCTACCTCATCGATGAAATTCATACCCCGGACTCCAGTCGCTATTTCTACGCCGAGGGCTACGCGGAACGACAGGCCAGGGGGGAGCGACAGAAACAGCTCAGTAAGGAGTTCGTCCGGGAATGGCTCATGGAGCACGACTTCCGCGGCCTGGAGGGGCAAACCGTGCCCGATATGCCCGATATATTCGTCGACCGAATCACCCAGCGATACACCGAGCTGTACGAGCAAATCACCGGTAAAGTGTTCGAGCCGGCGGACACCATGGATATCGAGGGGCGGATTGCGCAGAATCTGGCCGAGACCGGGTGGAAGGTTGCGTAGGGCGGACTTCGTCCTCAAAGTCGCCGCTGGCGGGGAGTTGTTCGCGTATACGAGGATGAATCCTACGAATAGGTATTCCGAGCAATACGGAGCCGCCCCCCCCGGCGCAGCCGACTACCGTCCGAAGCGCGTACTTTCCCTCCATGAAAATTATCTGCATCGGCCGCAACTACGCCGCCCACGCCGCCGAACTAGGCAACGAAAAGCCGGACCGACCGCTCGTCTTCCTCAAGCCCGGCTCGGCTATCCTGGCGAATAATAAACCCTTTTATTACCCGGAATTCAGCCAGGACATTCACTATGAACTGGAACTGGTCGTCAAAATCGGGAAGAACGGCCGCCACGTGGAACCCCAATTCGCCCCGAATTACGTGGAGAGCATCGGCCTGGGCCTGGACCTCACCGCCCGCGACCTACAGCGGCAGTGCAAGGAAAAAGGCCACCCCTGGGAAATTGCCAAGGCATTCGATCACTCCGCCCCGATCTCCCCGGCTTTCTTCGCACCTGCGTCCTTCGCCCAACTGGACAACATTGAGTTCAGCCTGGAAAAGAACGGCCGGGAAGTACAGCACGGCCACAGCCGCAATATGATTTTTCCGATCGGTGAGCTGATTTGCTACGTGAGCCGGTACTTCCGCCTGCAGAAGGGCGATCTGCTCTTCACGGGCACCCCGGAAGGGGTAGGGCCACTCGCAATCGGTGACGAACTCGTCGGATACCTATTCCTGAAGGAGGGCAAACGGGAACTCCTGCGCACCCGGGTAAAATAAGCCCGGCCGGCAGTGAAACTACTCACGGCGCTAAGCGTTTTCTAGGTGAAGGTCGCCCAGAGGGGCGAGTCCCAACGGGGGCGTACCGGAATCGACAGGGAAGTAAGCTTTGTAGTAA
>CAZQNE010000056.1:0-26802 GCA_964594535.1 uncultured Lewinella sp. | reverse complement strand
GAAGGCCTTGTTGATCTTATTGAGGCTGCCAACCTTGTTGAGGGGCAGGCGCACGATACGGCTCTGCTCGGCCAGGGCCTGGAGGATGGACTGGCGGATCCACCAGACGGCGTAGGAGATGAACTTGAAACCGCGGGTCTCGTCGAAGCGCTGGGCGGCCTTGATGAGACCGAGGTTGCCCTCGTTGATGAGGTCGGAGAGGCTCAGCCCCTGGTTCTGGTACTGCTTGGCGACGGAGACGACGAAGCGGAGGTTGGCCTTGGTGAGCTTTTCGAGGGCGATCTGGTCTCCCTGCTTGATACGTTTGGCGAGATCGACTTCTTCTTCCGGAGTCAGCAGATCAACTTTGCCGATCTCCTGGAGGTATTTTTCGAGAGACTGGCTCTCGCGGTTCGTGATCGACTTCGTTATCTTAAGCTGTCTCATCTAGGCAGACGTTTTCTGAAATTGGCCGCAAAATTACGGAAATGTGGGGTAACAATCAAGACCCGCGCGACGGTTCGGCCTTAACATGCAACTAACACTATGAATAAACAATAGGTTGGGGCGGGCTAAACTTTTGGTAGTCTCGCCTTATTTGCCTTATTTACCCGCCACCTTACCGGCCTTCAAGTCAGGGCCACACCCCAAGTACCCTCTATGGAACGCGTTAAGTTTACCTCGGAATTCATCTTTCGTGCCTCCCCGAATATCGTGTACCAGTTTCTGACGGACCCCGCCTGCCTGACGCGCTGGTTTTGCGACGAGGTGGACATCAACGACAGCACCTACACCTTCGTCTGGAGCGGGTCGCCAGAGGCCGCCGAACTCATCGAAGACAGTGAGGGCAGCATGGTCCGCTTCGCCTGGGAGGATGCCGATGACGACGACGAGTACCTGGAGTTCAACATTACTAAAAGCCCCGTGACGGGGGAAACCATCGTGTACGTAACCGACTTCGCCGACGACGATGAAGTAGAGGATCAGAAGGCCCTGTGGGAAACTCAATTGACGCGAATGCGCGCCGAAATGGGCGGATAATCCGCGCCACGTATCTTGGCGGCCATGCCGCAACCGCCTTCCGCGCCGACGATCTATCTGGGGTTGACCTTCACCGACACCCCGCTGCCCCAACCCCGCCGCCAGTCTGTCGATGAGCACTTTCTAGACTACGACGGGCTGCTGGCCTACCTGGAAGCGCTGTACGCCCTGGGCGCTCCCGGCACGAACCGGGCCCCCCTGCGTACGGAGGAATACCGCCAGGTCGTGGAACTTCATCGCCGGGAGGCGGACCGAAAACCCTTCTACGCCGCCTCCCTGGACGCCGACCGCTTCGCCACCGCGGAGGACCTCCTTTCGCGCCGGGACGAACTGCTGGAATGTGGGTACCGCCTGGACCGCCCCGCGACGGATGCCACCCCCGAGCGCCTGCGCGTATTACACGAATTGGAGGAGCTCCTGCTCGACCCCCACCGCGAGCTGTCGTTATTGGCCGGTCGCCCCGAACGATTGAACGCTCTTCTGGCTGCCCTTGCTACCGCCCGCCATCCCCGCCTGACCGTTTACCTGAACGAGCCGAGACCCTTACTCCCCCCGGGGCTACGGCGGCTCCTGGATCGACTGGAACAAGGGGGCGACCGGATAATCGCTACGGCGGACCCAGAACCGCCCACCGGAGATAGCGATTTAGAAACGTGGCAGTCGCGGCTTCACGGGCTGTTGGGGGATCTTCCTCCCGGAGACGATTCACCCGCCGCCCGGGGAGACGGTAGCCTGGTCGTACTGCGGGCCGAACGGGAAACCCACCTGGCCGCTTACCTGGCACGAATGGCACGGGAGAACCCGGACTGGCGACCGGCCATCCTGATGAACAACCCCAATCAGACCCTGGATAATGCCTTCGTGACCGAGGGCCTACCGAGCATGGGCATCCCCTCCCTGAGCCTGGCGCGGCCGAGTTTGCAGGTGCTGAAACTGGTCACCGCCTTCCTCTGGGAACCGGTGGAAGTGCAACGGATCATGGAGTTCGTATCCCTGGTCACCAAACCTCTCGACCCCCTGCTGGGGCAACGGCTGGCCATCCACCTGGCCGATACCCCGGGCCTCTTCGGAGCGCGCTGGACCTTCACCGTGGAAGAAAGCTTTCGAAGGATCGCCGACAAAAAGAACGGGAGGAAGCGGGCGCGACGGGCACGAGAGCAGTATGACTTCTGGTTTCGCCGCCGCCGCTATCCCCGGGACGGCCGGGTGCCCAAGGGGGATGTCCGCAGTCTGTTCGTTTTCCTGAACAACTGGGCCCGGGAGGCTTACGAAGAGGAAAAGGAGCAGACCGGGTTGCTGGTGCTGATGACGCAGTCCGAGCGAGCTACCGAATTGCTCGACGTGCTGCCGGAGACCGAACTAAGTCTGCTGGACGTGGAACGGGTGGTGCGGACCATTTACCAGCCCGCCCCCCAGCAGTTTTCTCCGCGGGAACAGCAAAGTTTTCCGACGGCCTTTGCACCTGCGTCCTTCGCCCGACTACCCGAGAATGAACAGGGCGAACTGGATCGTCTGATCTGGTGGGATTTCGTGGCCCAGGATCCTAATTATTTCTTCAGCCGCTACTACCCGGAAGAGCTGGCCTACCTGGCGCAACAGAGCCTGGCCCCCCTGCTGCCCGCCCAGCAGAATCAACTGCTGATCTGGCAGAGTCTGCGCCCCCTGCTGCACTGCCGCAAGCAGGTCATCCTGTGCCTGCCCCGCCGGGTCGACGGTACGGAGCGGGAAGCCCACCCCCTGATGGGCGATTTGGAAGCCACCTTCCGCGAGGACAGTCTGAATAAACTGACCGTCGACATTGACGAGACCGGACAATCAGCCGATGTACTGAATGAGCTCGTGCTCCCCCGGTTCCTTGACGTGCCCCTACGCCCCTTGAGTCCGCCGGCGCCCCACCTCGAGATTGCCCGGCCGGAGGCCATTCAGGCCCGGGAACGGGAGACTCCTACCGCCCTGGACGATCTACTGTACTACCCCCATAAGTGGGTGTTTCGCCACCAGCTACAGTTGCACCCGAGTCCGATCCTGAGCATCGCCAGCGAAAACCGGTTGCGGGGTAATCTGAGCCACCTCTTTATCGAACGACTGCTGGCAGAAATTGCCGCGGCGGGACGCACCTACACCCAGGCGGAGGTGACCGACTGGATCGACGAACACGCCCGGGACATATTTCGCCAGCAGGGGGCCGTGCTCCTGGAGTACGGGCAGGAGCCGGAGCGGGTACAGTTCCTGCTGACCATGAAGCGATCGGCGTGGACCCTGGTGAACTATATCCAGGCCAACCGCTGGCGCATACGCGGGTCGGAGGAGGAGGTCGAAGGCACCCTTGAACTGAACGAGGCGCAGCGCATAGTCGGTCGGGCCGACTTAGTCCTGGAAAGGGAGGGGGCCGACGGTAGGCCCGAAGTCGCGGTCGTCGATCTGAAGTGGCGGGGTAAGACCGTGTTCCGTGACTTGCTCCGGAATGCGGCCGACATCCAATTGTGTCTGTATGCCAAATTCCTGAAGACCCAGGACATCCACCGGGTCCACACGGCATACTATATTCTGCGTGATGGACTGATGCTGGCCCGCAACGAACTTGCTTTCGAGGGGGCGGAGGTCGTACCGATGGCCGATGACTACGAAGTAGTACAGCGGGAGACTTTGTCGAAAATCTGCCAAACGGCCCGGTGGCGGTGGAACCAGTTGCAACGGGGAACGGTAGAGGTACGTTGTAGGGAAACGGCCCCCTTCCTGGAAGACCTGTACCTGGAGCTGCCGCACGACGAACTGCTGGTCATGCAGGAGCATACCTCCCCCTTTGACGATTACCGCAGTCTGATCGGACTGATTCGCTAAAAAATGTAACCGCACGTATGCGCTTTATGCTGCTCTTTTGCCTTTTCATTGTCGGTGTGGGGGAAACCTCCTTTGCGGCAAGTGACCCATTTGAAGAAGACCCCGGGCTGAAACGCATCACCCGGGTGACCCACCAGGGACGGCCCCATTTTCGCATCAAAACCAGGTCGGCCACCTACCTATACGACATCGCGGGTGGAGGATTCAGTAGCATCATCGACGGGCGGGGCAACGATTGGGTGGCCTTTCGGCCGGAGCCCTGGGGAGAGTATCCTCCTTCGGCGGCGAGTTCCTACCGGGGGGTGCCGAACTTCGTGTTTCGGGAACCGGACAACGGGGCGGGGCACCCCGGTTGGGACCGGTGCGAGAGCCGCATTGTCGGCAGAAATAAAATTCACACGGTAAGTAAATCCGGGCGGTGGGCCTGGACGGTGACCTTTTATCCCGATTGCGCTCGCTTCGACATGATCGAGAGCGACCCCGATCACCCCTACTGGTTCCTGTACGAAGGTCCCGCCGGGGGGGAATATCGTCCGCGTTCGACCTACTGGGCTACCGACGTCAGCGATCCCTCCTACGTAATTCACGATCACTTCACGGGTGACGATCACGAGGCTATGCACCGCTACATGATGTTCGGGGAAGACAGCAGCCCCTACAGCTTATTCATGCTCCAGGAAGACGCGGACACCCTGGTAGACCACATATCGTACCTCGGTAATGAGGAGATCGGTGCGAAGGACAGCCCGGACGGGATGGTGGTGGCCGGCTTCGGTCGGGGGCCGGGAAGCTACCCGCTCATGACCGGCCCGAATACCTTCCTGATCGGCATCCTGCCCTACAAGCTGACCGAGGAAAACGAATTGCTGAAGGCCCGCCGCCGGGTGAAGAAACTGGCTAGCCGACGGACTCGATGAAGCTACCCGTCGTCAGGTACCGCATGATATAAACCAGGGCGATACTGACGACCAAACCGAACGTCACTTTACCGAGGTCGTTAAAAATATTCCGGAAGGCGGATGAAAGATTCTTCTTGCCGGGAGAGGTCTCCGCGTAGGCGACGGCCGCGCGGGCAACCATAGCAACGGCCATCACCACGATGATGAGGTTGTCGACTGCATCGCGCAGGTAGACCACGTAGCCAATCAGTGCCAGGATTACCACGTTCAGCACCATTCCCAAGTAGTAGGGGAGGGGGGCACGCTGGCGGTCGCTGGGTTCTACGTCCAGTTCGAGCCGGTAGCGGATGGCGATTTCCCGGCCGGCCAGCAGCCCGAGGAAGACCCAGGTGGTCGACATCGGCACGTTGCTGAACTCCTTGAAGAACAGCAGGATGATGCCATAGATAAAATCGATGATGGTGGCCGAGCGAATGTCGGTGGTATTGGTTTTGGCCTTCACGATCTTCTGAATATTGCCCCCGCGGCTATAGAAGATGAAGGCGAGCATCGAGAGCAAGATGGCTAAAGAAATAACGATCTCCGCCGTAGTCAGCGCCCGGGGCAGGTAGACATAGATATTCGCGAAATCCTGAATCAGCCACTGCCCCCAGAGAAACCCGGTGGAGGCCCACTGTAGTCCGGTCCAGAGCTTTTCTTCCCGATCGGTGATGCCGTTGCTTATAAAGCGCTTATCCAGCCACCGGGTGACCAGTTGCCAAACGATGATCGCCACGCAGAAGGCCAGCGCGTAGCCGAGAATGGACTTCATCGTCATGTCGAAGAGTCCCTTCGGCTTGAAGAACGTCAGGATTAGAAACGAGGTGGAAACCGGTATCCCCGTGCGCGTCAATAGCATCAGCACCAGCGGCGGGAGTAAATAAGGCCACCCCATATCGTCGACGTAGGCGTAGCTTTCCAGTCGTCCGTAACTCACATCACCACCGTACTGCGCCCAGCCATACACTAGTGTGAAGGCCAGGATGGAACCAGCAAAGATCCAGAGCACGTACCAGGGTTTGTCCTCGTTCGAGCTCAAAAAAGTTCCCAGCGTCTGAATCGAATCGTTTCCAACAACGGCGTAGCCGGCCAGGATGAAGCCAGTCCACATAATAATTAAGGATGCATCCATTCAGTCGGGGGAATGTAATTGGGGGGTAAGCGGGGTAAGATCGGGCGGGTATGTTAATTGGGGGTAAAGTGGGGGAAGGTGTTGGTCATGGGTCAGGAGTCATGGGTCGTTTGTAAGTAGGGCAGGGCGGGGGAGGCGGTCCGATAATGTGAAATAGTGAAAGGGAAAGGGACGGAAAATCACGATTTAGGATTACGAAGGCGTTTTTTAAACGCAAGTATTCGTAAGTATTCGGATATGTAACGAATTATTCAGATGCATTACCTCATCTTACAAAAAATTAAATCGCTATGGCTCGTTCCCACTTCACTACCTGGCATGCTTTCACTCAGGCTCACCGATTGGCAAAATCTACGTATCACTTGACGCGAACCTTTCCCAAGGAGGAGCGCTACGCCCTTACGGATCAACTCCTCAGAAGTTCTCGATCCGTCTGTACGAATCTGGCGGAAGGATATGCGAAGCGCCGTTATCCAAGACATTTTATCGCTAAAGTTACCGACGCCGCAGGCGAGAATAATGAAACTCAAGTATGGCTACGGTTCGCGTTTGACCATGGGTACATCTCTAAGGAGTACCATACCAAGTATCACGCGGCGTGGGATCGGATCAGTAGATTGCTGCATTTCATGGAAAACAACCCGGACCACTGTTGCCTACCAAGAAAATGACCCCCGACCCACGACCCCCGACCCCACCTCTCCCCCTCCTCATATAGCCAACACACTGGCCATCCGGATCAACTCCTCCCTTGGCATCTTCACCTTATGAATCGCATCTTCGAACGAGTGAGCCGTGACTTCGTCGTTCACGATGCCTACCGCGATGTTTTCCCGGCCTTCGAGCAGCAGGTTGACCGCCGCGTGCCCCAGTCGACTTGCGAGCAGCCGATCCGCCGCCGTGGGTGCCCCGCCCCGTTGCAGGTGCCCGATCACCGTCACTTTGGGTTCCATGCTGGCGAGTTCGTGTTGGATCTGGTCGGCGATGCCCGCCGCGCCGCCCATCGGATGCCCCTCCGCTACGATGACGACGCTGAAGAGCTTGCCCCGGGCCTTGTTCTTACGCAGCACGGACTGCAGGTCCTCCAGATTGGTTTCCGCCTCCGGAATGAGCACACTGCTGGCCCCGGAACCGATGGCGGTATAGAGCGCGATGTAGCCCGAATTTCGCCCCATCACTTCGACGAAAAACAGGCGGTTATGGCTATCTGCCGTATCACGGATTTTGTCCACGGCATCGATGGCGGTATTGACGGCCGTATCGAAACCGATGGTGTAGTCGGTGCCGTACAGGTCGTTGTCGATGGTACCGGGGATACCAATGAAGGGGATTTGGTATTCCTGGCTGAAAATCCGGGCGCCGGTGAACGTCCCGTTTCCCCCGATCGCGATGACGGCGTCGATGTCATAGGCCTTCAGGTGGTCGTAGGCCTGTTGCCGGCCCTCCGGGGTCATGAACCGTTTGCTCCGCGCCGTCCGCAGCATGGTGCCCCCCCGCTGGATGATGTTCGCTACGTCGCGCCGCTCCAGTCGCTGGAAGTGGCCGTCGATCATACCTTCGTAGCCCCGCTCGATTCCGTAGACGTGGAGCTTGTTCCAGGCGGCGGTCCGTACCACGGCCCGGAGCGCGGCATTCATACCGGGGGCGTCACCACCGGAGGTAAAAACCGCGATGCGTCGAATGTCCTGCCGTTCCATAAATTTAGGTATTGGAATGAAAATCCGCCAGCGCCTCGATGGGCTTATGAACGAAGCGGCCCGCCGTCAAGTCCCGCTCGTGAAGCGCGGCCAGTAGGATGGTGCGAAAGTGAAAGGCAATACTACCGATAAAATGAACGGGTAGTTCGAGGTGGCCGGCGTACTTGCGCACGTGGCGGTCCAGAAATTCAGCAAAACTGCTAAACACGATCTTCTGGATCAGCGGGTGGTCCATATGCTCGCTCATGAACCGGGTGAAGCCCGCCAGATAGGTGTTGGGCAGGTCCGACTCGTACACGTTGTTCAGGATGGTCATGCGATCGGCCGTGGTGTAGGTCTCGAAGGCCTCGTTGAGGTCGTCATCCAGCTCCCGGTAAAAGTAGGCCCGCAGGAAGGCCTTGCCGAGGTGGGAGCCACTGCCTTCGTCCCCCAGCATGAAGCCCAGATTGGTCACGTTGTCGGTCACCTCCCTGCCGTCGTACAGGCAGGTGTTACTCCCCGTTCCAAGGATGCAGGAGATCCCGGGGTCGTGGCCACAGGTTGCCCGCGCCGCGCCGAGCAGGTCATGCATCACCTCTACCTGAGCCCGCGGCCAGGCATTGTGGATACAGTCATAGATCACCTTTTTACGGCGGTAGTCCCAGCAGCCGGCCCCGTAATAGTGTACTTCCGTCACCTTAGCGTTGGGAAGCAGGTCCTGTGAAAGCTTCTGCACTTCGTTGTGTAGTAGATCGTGGGGATGCACCACCGGGTTGAACCCCCGCGTATTGACGTATATCCGGTCCTTCTCCCTGGGGATGAGGACCCAGTCCGCTTTCGTCGACCCGGAGTCCGCAACTAGTATCATACCGATAATTTTGAACGGACCAAGGTAGTGCATCCCCCGTTTACCCCCCGGGCGCGGACGCAGGTGCAAGGTGGAATAAATAATTGAAACATTTTGTTTTAAAATTATAAATTTGGTTTACCTTTGTACTACAGCAGGTTCCGACTTACCCGATACCAACCTTACCAAAAGACGTTCCGGATGCCTGTTTCCACTACCTCCACCGCACGCCCTTTCCATACCTTCACCTCAGGGGTGGGGATCTTCCTCCGCCGCTACGGGGTTGAACTTGTTCTGATCGGCCTGCTCGGCTACCTGCTCGTGCAGCGTGGGCTGGCCGTCCAGGTTGATTTGCGCGATCCGGCTCGGTCGGTATCTCCGGCACTCCCGTCGGAGGCCAAACTCAGCGCATCCGATATCGACCTTAGTGCTTTGTTTGCGAACTTATCCGCAGCCGTTTCTTCCCGGTTATTCGGTCTCAACACTACGGACGTAATCGTCGATCTGCCCGGGGAGGAGATCACGGAAGTCGACCCCGCCCCCCACATCAGTAACCTGACGTTGATCCTGAGCCCCGACTACGCCGAGCGTAAAGGACTGGATCCGGTCATTGTTCAGGCTAAGCGCCGCCGGGTGAACCGGTACCTCGATCGGTACGCCCCGGCCGCCCGGCGGGATATGCGCGACCACGGCATCCCCGCCAGTATCACGCTGGCCCAGGCACTGCTCGAAAGTAACGCCGGCGACTCCCGCCTGGCTACCGAGTCGAACAATCACTTCGGAATCAAATGCCGTACGAAGTGCCTCGGCTGCACCTGCCGGAACTACGGGGATGATACCCGATACGACATGTTCCGGGTCTTTGAGGATGCCGAAGGGAGTTTTCAGGAGCACAGCCGACTACTGAATACTCCCCGCTACGCCCGCCTCCACCAGTACGGTACCGACTACCGGAAGTGGGCGCACGGACTGAAGGCCTGTGGCTACGCGACTGACAAACACTACGCCGACAAGCTGATTCAGATCATCGAGCATCTCGATCTACACCGCTACGATCACCCTCAGTCCTAGGAATCACACCGATTAAATCGAATGCGCTGGCCGGGAAGTAACTGAAAGGCCGGCGACCAGTCATCCACCTGTAGTACGCGGGGGTAGCCCCCGATAGTCTGTGCATCCGGGCCCAGTAAGATCGGTCCGGCGGGAGCAAGCTGTACGGTCCCGGGGAGGACTCCCGAGCTGAGGAGTGAAGGACATTCTGAGGTGGGTGCCGGGCCATCCCCCACCAGCCGTAACCCCTGGCGGTTGGAGGAGCGTGCAACCGTAAATTCGGTAGTAAACAGGTAATCCCGCTGGGCATCCGACATTAGGTTGTACTCCGGGGCGGGGTGGCCCGGGAGCGTTAGGTGATTCGCGTAGGTAGGTCCGATCGCATTGCGGAAGGAGGCATCCGCCGCACACGAAACGCGGACCGTAGCGCCCGGATTCAGCGTGAACGCCCCCGGTAGTCCCGGTTCGACGCTACCGTAAAGGGTGGGGATCGCCCAGCGCCCCTTGGCTCCGAGATAAGACCTGCATCCCCTCACGGCCTGCCGGCCGACCAGTAGATAATCTCCGTCCAGGTAGAGTACGGAGTACGTATCCACCGGGTGTCCGTTCAGACGCCAGTTCATATCCGCACCGGTCAGTGCGATGCTACCGCGGCCCGCTAGTAGCCAGCTGCCCCCGACCAGGTCCATTTCGATGCAGGGTGCGTACGCCGCTCGGCCCAGCAGCTGATTGACAGCCCGGTGAGCTACGGGATCGGCGGCTCCTCCCGTCGCGATACCCAGGTTACGGAGTCCCGGACGACCTCTATCCACCAAACGGCTGGGGCCATTCCGTACCACCGTAATCGTCAGGTGCCGGTTCATTCTTGGGATTGCTCCGTCATTTCCACGTGTTGATCGGGTGAAATGGAGTAAAACCGCACCTGATCCCCGGCTCGCAAACGGGGAAGGCCATCCGCGCGCAGGAAGGGTAGCGGACAGTTTCCGATCAGTTGCCAGCCTCCCGGCGATGCAGTGGGGTAAACACCGGTCTGCCGACCGGCCAGCCCCACCGAACCGACCGGTACGCGGACTCGGGGGCTCGGTCGCCGCGCTACCCGCAGCACTTCTGGAGTTCGGCCCAGGAACCCGAACCCCGGCTGGTACCCCAGGAAGTAGACCCGGTATATTTCTGCCGTATGCAGCCGTACCAATTGCTGACGATCGATCCCACAGTGCTGGCACACGACCTCGGCGTCGGGCGCGAAGGGATCGGCATAGCAGACGGGGATGCGGTGGAACGGACCGCAGATGGTCGTAGGAGCAACCCGCATACTAAGTAGGCGATCCCCGAGGTCGTAGTGGTTCACCTTCTGGGGTGAAAAGCGAACGAGCAGGGAGGCATAGGCCGGAATGCACTCCGTCACCCCGGGCAGGGTAGCGGCCACAGACGCGTAGGCGGTCACGCTCTGGCTGATCGCATCGTCTATGCGCTGCTCCCATTCCAGCAGCAGCGCGGCGCGGCCGAAGGACTTGAGGTGGCGGGGCCTTCTCACTCTTCCAAAGTACGGTTATTCTGTGGTTCCAATAGCGGACGCGAACGGGGGGGGTGAATCTTGTCATCCGGTGCTCAGAAAGAGGTAGGAAACCCATCCGGTCTTTATACTCCAGAGCCAGGTCCGCAGCCAGTTCACCCGGATCAGGGATTCGATGGTTTGTGCATCACGTACGTCGGCCAGCATATCGTGAAGGGGAACGGCCCGGAAAAAAGTGATCGCCCAGATCGCGGACACGGCAAGCAGTGGGAGTAGCCAGGCCCAGTGAAAATGACTGCGATACACCAGCCAAATGGCCAGAACGAGCTCTACTACCATAAGGGGGCCCACCATCACACTGATGCTAGCCGTATGGTGGCCATGGAAGTCGGTGAAGTCGGGAACGAACCGAAAGCTTGGGTAGTGCACCAACTGCACGGTCCAGATCAGACCGAAGAGCGCCCAGCTTACGGCCAGTACGAGCAGCCACTCCCAGGGTTCGATCACCGCAGTCGGTTGGTAGTAAGCCAAAAATTCACGATATTCTCGAGGGCTTCGCGATACTCTTCGGTCGAAACGGGTTTGGTGACAAAGGCGGAAGTACCGAGGGCATACGCCTCACTGACTTCCCGGGTATCTTCGCTGGAGGTGAACAGAACAATAGGGAAGGGGGGGCGGTCGGCCCGACTATGCAATTCGCGAAGCACGTCCAGTCCGCTGACGGACGGCATGTGTAAATCCATGATCGCAAGGGAGATTTGCGCCGTTTTGCCGTCTTGATCATAAAAGCTCAGAAACTCTTCTCCGTCGGTCAGCCGGACTACTTCAATGTCGGGGTCAATTTTATGTAGCGTACGCCGCGCAATCAGGGCCTCGCCGGGGTCATCTTCAATCAATAATATCCGGTGGGGGTACATATCATTTGGTTAGTGTCAATATTCTTATAACATGGGAAAACGTGTCAGTGGGCTATAATTAAAAGCGGAAACGGGGGGGCATAAGTTCGGATAGATCAAAGCTTTATGTTTCGCTGCGGTTAATTTCTCAATACCCAGAAAACTGCTGCGATCTTGACAGGCATCCGACCGCCGGCCAGCCGGGAATCGCTAACATTGCGCCAAAGCCCCGTGCAGTTATGAACTACGACCAACGTATTCCCAGGCAGACCTCCGCCACGCTATTTGACGAAGCCCGGACCTACTTTCCGGGCGGGGTAAATTCACCCGTCCGCGCATTCCGCAGCGTGAGTGGCCCGCCCCTGTTCATCCGTGAGGGGCACGGAAGCCGCATGACGGATGAGGACGGAAACCGGTTTCTGGATTTTTGCTGCTCCTGGGGGCCCCTGATTCACGGCCACGACCATGCTCACATTCGGAACAAAGTCATCGAAACCGTCGGCCGGGGCACCAGTTTCGGCACCCCGAACCGGCTGGGCAATCAGTTGGGAAAACTCATCCTGGACAACCACCGCTACGTGGAGCGCATCCGCTTCGTCAGCTCCGGCACGGAGGCGGTGATGTCGGCTTTGCGCCTGGCCCGGGGGGTGAAGGGACGCAGTAAGATCATCAAGTTCGACGGGTGCTACCACGGGCACGTGGACAGCCTGCTCGTCAAAGCCGGCTCGGGACTGGCGACCTTCGGCACGAGCTCCTCGGCGGGAGTGCCCGAAAACGTGGCACGCGATACTATCGTGCTGCCCCTGGGCGACCGGGAGGCGCTGGAACGGACCCTGACGGAGTATGCCTCCGAGATCGCCTGCATCATCGTCGAGCCCATTCCGGCGAATAACGGACTGTTGATTCAGGATCGCTCCTGGCTGCAGTGCCTGCGCATCAAAGCCTGGAAGCACGACGTCCTCCTTATTTTCGATGAGGTGATCTCCGGTTTCCGGGTGGGCTTTGAGGGGGCGGCGGGGCTATACGACGTACGCCCCGACATCATGACCTTCGGTAAGGTCATCGGCGGAGGATTTCCAGTGGGAGCCTACGCGGCCAGTGCCGAGATCATGGACTACGTGGCCCCCGTCGGGCCCGTTTACCAGGCCGGGACTCTTTCGGCGAACCCCGTAGCGATGGCGGCCGGGCTGGCGGCCCTGGAGCTCTGTCTGGAACCCGGATTTTACGAGCGGCTAGCGGACCGAACCCACGAAATGGCGGGCCGCATCGAAGCCTACGCCACGAAAAAAGGGTACCCCCTGCACGTCCCCCACGTAGGCAGTATTTTCTGGTTGGCCTTCGGTACCGAGCGGATCGAGCGGGCGGACCAGATCGACCCGGCGAAAATGTCGTACTTCAAGACGATCCACCACGAATTACTGCAAACTGGCGTATACCTCGGCCCCAGTGGCTATGAAGTGGGTTTCGTCAGCAGCGCACACAGTGAGACGGACCTGCGGGAGGCGGAAGCTAAGATTTGCGCGGCGATGGATGTGGCCTTCGCCGAAGAATAGGCCGATCCGCACCAACTACTTACCTTAAGCCAACCAAACCAATCTTACCGCTTATGTACCGCCTGACCTTCGCGTTACTGACCGTATTGGCGATCGGTTGCTCGACCCCTACGGCCACTTCGCCATCCGGCTCCGATTCCCCCACCGCACCCGCGCCCGCGCCCGCTGCTTCGTATGCCGGCGACTGGGATCTGACGATCCGCAACACCCCGGTCGGAACCTTCACCGGCGTGCTGTCCATTACCGAAACGGACGATGGGCTATCCGGAACGCTCACCAGCTCGGGGCAGACCATCGATATGCGTAGCGTGGAACAAACCGACGACGGTATGCGGGTAGAATTTTACTCTACGGACTACCAAATGGACATCGACATCCGCCTCACGGGAGACCCCGGCGACGTCTCCCTGACCGGTACTACCCTGGGAGATTACACCACCGTAGCCACCCGGAAATAGGTACCTTTGGGGACTCACCCCCCAATAGCCCGACATGGCCGACCCCCAACCGGAAACCCGCGCGATCCGTGGGCAGATGGCCCCCACCCACCACCGGGAACACAGTGCGCCGCTGTACCTGACGAGTAGCTTCACCTTCCCGACGGCGGAAAGCATGGCCGAGACCTTCGCCGGCCGGGAAGAAGGCAATATCTACAGCCGCTACGGTAACCCCAATACCGACGAACTGGTAGCGAAGGCCTGCGCGCTGGAAGGAACGGAAGCCGGATTCGCCACCGCCTCGGGGATGGCGGCGGTTTTTGCCAGCCTGGCCGCGCTGGTACGGAGCGGCGATCACATCATCGCTACCCGTGCCGTGTTCGGTAGCACCCACCAGATACTGACCCGGATCCTACCGAAGTGGGGGGTGAACTGCACCTACGTGGAACCCGACCGGCCGGATAGCTGGGCCGAAGCCCTGCGACCCACCTCCCGCCTGTTCCTATCGGAAACCCCCTCGAACCCCGGGCTGAAACTGGTGGACCTGTCCCGGGCCGGGTCGTTCTGCCGCGAGCACGGGCTGCTTTTCCTGGTAGATAATTGCTTCGCTACGCCCTACCTACAGCGACCGGCGGAGTACGGGGCGGACCTGATTACCCATTCGGCCACCAAGTGGATGGATGGGCAGGGTAGGGTACTGGGAGGGCTATTGCTGGGCCGCCAGGACGTAATGGAACGCGTGGCCTTCTTCTGCCGGCACACCGGCCCCGCCCTTTCGCCCTTCAATGCGTGGGTAATCTCCAAAAGCCTTGAGACCCTCCACCTGCGAATGGAGGCCCACTGTCGGTCCGCCCTCGCACTGGCCCGCTGGCTGGGCGAACGGGACGGCGTGCGGTGCGTGCACTATCCGCACCTGGAGTCCCATCCCCAGTATGAACTAGCGCGGCGACAGATGCGGGCGGGGGGCGGTATCGTCACTTTCGAGTTGGAAGATGAAGGGGCCGCCACGCGATTACTGGACCGAGTCAGGTTATGTACCCGGAGTGCCAACCTGGGGGATTCCCGCACCATTCTGACCCACCCCGCGACCACGACCCACAGCAAACTCAGCCGCGAGGAACGGCTGGCGGTAGGCATTACGGACGGACTGGTGCGAATGAGCGTAGGACTGGAAGCCGTTGCGGATATCCGGGCGGATCTGCTCGGGGGGTTATCGGTGCCATAAGGAAATTTTATGGTACGGAGGGAACTATCCCCACCAGAAGTAGTTTACATCGCGTAGTCAATAGCTTTGCTATTAAAGGTTTATCCATCTTCGTCCCATGAATTCACTGCTCGGCAAACTGTCCATAACGGTAAGCGATCACGTTTACCTGAAGAACCCGGAAAGCAGTCAACTGGGTCGTCGTATCGTGACGGGGGCTATCGACCTGATTGACGAGATCGGCCTGGAGCAGGTAACCTTTCGGAAGCTGGGGGTGCGGGTGGGGACTACCGAGGCCTCTATCTACCGGTATTTCGAGAACAAACACAAACTTCTGCTCTACCTGGTCATTTGGTACTGGGGGTGGATGGAGTACCGGCTCGTGTTCAGGCTGGCGAACGTAGAGGACCCCGCCGAGCGACTCCGGCGTGCCATTCGGTTGCTTACCGAAGAGGTGCGCGAAGACAGTAGCTTTTCCCACATCAACGAGGTGCGGCTCAACCATATCGTAGTGGCGGAAAGCGTGAAGGCGTATCTGACCCGACAGGTGGACGACGAAAACGCCGAGGGGGCGTTCGCTTACTATAAACAACTCGTGGACCGGGTAAGTACCATCATTACCGAAATCAACCCCGACTTTTTGTATCCCCACATGCTCGTCAGCACCATCATCGAAGGGGCGCACCGGCAGCGCTACTTCGCCGCTCACCTTCCCCGCCTAACCAACACCTACGAGGGGGAGGACTCAGTCGTTACCTTTTTTACCGATCTGGCCTTCCGGGCTATCCGTTAAGTTTCATTCATGGCAGCACTCATTAGCTCCCTTACCCCGGTACAGCGCTTTTGGCGGCTACTCAAGCCGGATAAACTGGAGGTACGTAACGTCTTTACCTACGCGATCTTCGCCGGCCTGGTCAATCTCTCCCTGCCGCTCGGTATTCAGGCGATTATCAACCTGATCCAGGGGGGGCGGGTGAGCACGGCCTGGATCGTGCTGGTGGGTATGGTCGTGCTCGGCCTGGCGGTCATCGGCATCCTGCAGATTCAGCAGATGCGCATCACGGAGAACATCCAGCAGAAGATTTTTACCCGGGCGGCCTTCGAGTTCGCCTACCGTATTCCGCGAATCCGTACCGAGGTGATCTACAACCACTACGGCCCGGAACTGATGAACCGCTTTTTCGACGTGCTGACGGTGCAGAAGGGGCTGTCGAAAATACTCATCGACTTTCCGGTGGCGTCGCTGCAGGTGGTGTTCGGTCTGATCCTGCTTTCGCTGTACCATCCGTTTTTCATTGCCTTCGGGGTCATTCTGGTCGTACTCGTATTTCTCATCTTCTTCTTTACGGCCAAGCCCGGTCTGGACAGTAGCCTGAAGGAGTCGAAGTACAAGTACGCCGCCGTCCACTGGCTGGAAGAACTGGCCCGTACGGCCGCTACCTTCAAACTGTCCGGTCGGAGTGATATGGCCCTGGACCGCATGGACGGCCACGTGAACAACTACCTGGGGGCGCGCGAAAATCACTTCACTATCCTGATCCGGCAGTATTCGCTGTTGATCGTTTTCAAGGTCATCGTAGCCCTGGGCCTGCTCGCCATCGGGGGCATTCTGGTGATGGACCAACGGATGAATATCGGGCAGTTCGTAGCCGCGGAGATCATCATCCTTTTCGTGATGGCCTCGGTCGAGAAACTGGTGCTGACCCTGGAAACAATCTACGACGTGCTCACGGGCCTGGAAAAGATCGGCCAAGTAACCGACCTGGAACTAGACGGTAAGCCCGACCGGGCCCCCAGCGGGATCGTCAATTCCGAAAGCGGAATGTCGCTGAACCTGGAAGGCGTGTATTTTAGCTATCCGGGAAGCAATGAGATGATTCTCAAGGACATCAACCTGCAAATACCCGCCGGTGAACGGGTGGTGGTGACGGGAACCAACGGATCGGGAAAGAGTACGCTCCTTTTCATTATGTCCGCCCTCTATGACGTACCCAAGGGAACGGTAGCCTTCGACAACCTACCGAAGGGCAACCTCTGCCTGGAAGACCTGCACTCCGTCATCGGCGACTGCCTGCGGCAGGGCGAGCTCTTCGAGGGCACGGTACTGGAGAACATCACCATGGGGCGCAAGGAGGCCACCTTCGAAAACGTCAAATGGGCCGTTGAGAACCTGGGGCTCACGCCCGTCATCCGCTCGTTGAGCAACGGGTTCGAAACCCGCCTAAATCCCACCGGCGATAAACTGCCGCGCAGCATCGTGCAGCGATTGTTACTGGCGCGGGCCATTGCCGACCGGCCCCGGTTGCTCTTACTGGAAAACGTGTTCGAGGCCATGGACCCGGCGGATGCCCGGCAGATCATTGATTTTCTGATCGATCCCGTCCACCCCTGGACGTTTGTTGCCATTTCCAGCAACACCTACCTGGCCGAACGGGCCGACCGGGTGTTGTTCATGGACCAGGGGACGCTGGTCGTCGACCGCCCAAACGTATAGCGCCATGCTCAATATTTCCGAAAATTCCGTAAACCGACACGTAGATCACGAGCGGCTCTCTTCGCTCAAGTCCGTAGAATCCCGCCATTCCGGCCGGGTGCTGCTGCGGCTACTGGCGATTTTTTCGGTGCTGTTCATCATCGCGCTCTTCCTACCGTGGACGCAAAATATCCGCGCGACCGGCCGCGTCACCACGCTCACCCCCGACCAACGCCCCCAGGTGGTGCAGTCCGTGATCGGCGGCCAGATCGTAGAGTGGTACGTGCGGGAAGGAGACTTCGTCGAGGTCGGGGACACCCTGCTACGACTAACGGAGACGAAGGATGAGTACTTCGATACGAACCTTTTGGCTAGGACGCGGACGCAGGTGCGGGCTAAGGAACTGAGCGTTGAGTCATACGCAACCAAAGTGGGGGCCCTCGGCAATCAGATGGAAGCACTCCGGCAATCGGCCGATCTGAAGCTGGAACAGGCGCGCAATAAACTCCAACAGGCGCGACTGAAGGTAGCCAGCGACAGCATCGACCTGCAGGCCGCCGAGACGAACGCCAGTATCGCCGAGCGGCAGTACGAGCGGATGCAGGAACTGTACGAGCAGGGCCTGAAATCGCTGACTGACCTAGAAAATCGACGGGTCAAGTACCAGGAAGCACAGGCTAAGCTGATCAGTGCCGAAAATAAATTGCTCTCCAGCCGCAACGACGTGATCAATGCCCGGGTTGAGATCAACGCCATCCAGGCAAAGCTGCGGGACGACCTCGCCAAGGCGCGCTCCGAACAGGCGAGTGCCATGTCTTCCCAGCTCGACGTAGAGGCCGAGGTGGCCAAACTGGAAAACCAGTTCAGTAATTACCAGCGGCGCACGGACCTCTACGCGGTGCTGGCTCCCCAACGGGGTTACGTGACCCAGATTCTGTCGGCGGGTATTGGCGAAAACCTCAAAGCGGGGGAGGAGGTACTGACCATCATGCCTGCCGATTACCAGTTGGCCGTCGAGATTTACGTCCGACCCCTGGATATGCCCCTGCTGAATATCGGGCAGGAGGTCATGATTCAGTTTGACGGGTGGCCGGCCATCGTTTTCTCGGGTTGGCCCAATACGAGCTACGGCACTTACCGGGGTGAAATCGCCGCGATCGACCGCATCATCAACGAAGAGGGGCGGTACCGGGTCATGGTGGCCCCCGATCCCGACGATGAACCCTGGCCGGATGCCCTGCGGGTAGGTGCGGGAGCGTCCTCGCTCATCTTACTGAAGGATGTCCCGGTCTGGTACGAGCTCTGGCGCCAACTCAACGGCTTCCCGCCCGATCTGTATGATCCGGAAGGAAAACAGGAAGATAAGGGCCCCCCGAAGATCAAACTACCGAAGTAAGCTACCGCATGCGTAACCTATTGTTGTTCGGTTTCCTGATCCTGAGTATGTCGGTCAGGGGGCAGGAGCTTCCGCCCCTGCTCAGTGAGGCGGACTTCCTGGAACTCGTCGTGGCTCACCATCCCCTTTCGGTACGGGCCCAATTGCAACGCGACCGGGCAGAGGCCGTTCTGCGGATGGCGCGGGGTAATTTCGACCCCAAGCTCTACACCGACCTGGAGCAGAAGTACTTCAAAGGGACCACCTACTACCGCAATTTGGAGGGTGGGGTGAAAATTCCTACCTGGTTTGGCGTCGAACTCAGTGCCGCCTACGAACGGAACGATGGCGCCTTCCTGAATCCGGAATTAACCGTACCGGACGAGGGCCTTATCGCCGCCGGATTGACGATTGCCCTCGGTCGGGGTCTGCTCTTCGACGAGCGCCGCGCCGAACTACAGCGGGCGCGCATCTATCGAGAAGCCACCGAAGCGGAGCGTCTGATCCTGCTCAATGACCTGCTCTACGATGCGGGTACGGTGTTCTGGGAATGGTCACAGGCACAGGGTGTGGTACGCATTTACGAAGAGGCTGTCGACGTAGCCCGCACCCGCTTTGAAGCGATTCGCTCTTCGGCTGCCCTCGGTGACCGGCCCGCCATCGATACCCTGGAAGCCAAGATTCTGCTCGAAAATCGGCAACTGAGCCTGGAATCCGCCCTGCTTGATCTGGCCAACACCGAAGCCGCCCTGAATGCATTTCTTTGGGTTGACGGCGTCGTACCCGTGGAGCTGACCGATGAGACGGTGCCGCCGGCCCCGGATCTCATACTGGTGGTGCCCCTGCCCGCATCTCCCCCCCCGGTGACCAACCCGGAGCTGATCCGCACGGAACTGAAGATCGATAGCCTGGAGGTAAACGAGCGACTACAGCAGGAATACCTGAAACCCCAGGTGGACGTGAAGTACAACGCTTTACTATCCGGCGGAACTACGGCCCCCGTTGACGACTATTCCACCAACAACTACAAGTGGGGGCTAACCTTCAGCCAGCCCCTTTTTCTACGGAAACAGCGGGGCAAGCTGCAATTGGTCCGGATCAAACTCAGCGAGACTCAGTTGCAACTTTCCGATAAACGGGCCGCCCTGGCCGTGAAGGTGGAGCAGGCGGAGAACGAGACCAACGTGACGGTGTCTCAGTTTAATCTGGCCCGTCAGATCGCGCAAGACTACCAAAGTCTGCTGGAGGGGGAACGCGAATTATTCCGGGCCGGGGAGAGCTCCCTCTTTTTGGTCAATAGCCGGGAGACAAAGTACATCGAGGCGCAAATCAAACAAGTTGAGCTACTCATCAAGCACCGAAAGGCTCGCCTGGCGTACGACTATGCCCTGGGCCGGCTGTGGCAGTTGCCAATTGTAGATGGCTTGCTACCCAGTGATTAAGGTCGAGGTACAGCAGGGTTTTGTGCTCGAAAGGGTCGTGGGAAGCTTCACGCAGTACCCGCCGAAGGTCAGCGTACACCGGCAGCCGTTCGCTTAGGGGGGTTTTGACCAGCTTGCGCAGCGCGGCGACCGTCAGCCGGTGCACTTCGGCTGCCTCCCGACTGCGCCGCAATTGGCGGGTGAAGTTGGTGAGGTGGTAATCCACCAGGGCATAGTGGCCCAACTCATAATTACACAGTAGGTGAAGCAGGCGGGTGTTCAGAAGCAAGTCTTCCCGTAGGATACCGGATTTCATATTGATGACCTCATTGAGGTGATCGAGGGCATCGCCGTACTTTCCGAGTAAGAAAGCCGTACCGGCAATTTTGTAGAGGAATAATCCCCAGCGATGTTCGGAAGGCACGAAATTTCTCTTCCCGTAATCGTGCAGCAAGCACCGACCATGACGCTCGGCGGTAACCCAATCCCCCATCGCGAAGTACCCGTTGAATCGCATCAGGTCCCGGTAGATCCGGCCGATGTGCTGGCTATTCTCGTTGAGTAGTATTTGATCGTCGGCAAGGAAATCCGAAATCACCCGGATGTTGCGGTGCAAGCGGGGGTGGTCGCCGCTCAGGTAGGCGAAGATGGACACATAGTACAGGCACCGGAGGTAGAGGTCCGGGTCCTTGACCGTCATGTGGGTACTCAGGTGAAACAGCGTCAGGGCGTTCATCGCCGATTCCAGGGCATCCCCGAAACTGAGCTGGATGTAGTGGTACCACATCGTGGCCTGGAAGCGGTTGATCTTCTGGTGAAAGGTACCGGATACCGTTTCCCGGTCGGTGCGATAGGTCTGAATTTCATTCCAGTACGCGGCGTTTTCCGCCCGGTCGGCTTCGGTGCGGCTGTGGCCGGCCTCGATGTAGCGGCCGTGAATCTGGATGTTGAGGTTAAAAAGTTCGCTCGTATTCAGTACGCTATAGCTACGGGCGGCCGACTCGTTCAGGAGCAAGTCCATTTTATTGTCCACCTGCCGGGATCGGGTGATGTGGCGGGCCTCGATCAGTTTTTGAAACTCTAGTATTTCGAGGTGGAGCAGGTCGCGGTTGTGTTCTACGGCCCGACCCTTGGCACGTTCCAGCGTGCGGAGGGCGTCGAGGTACAGCCCCTTCCCGTACAGGATGTGGCTGAAGTCGATTTGTTCCCGCAGTTCGATATCGATCTCTTTATTGATGTAGATCAGGCGCAGACTTGTGAGTACCTGCTGGTACAGATGACGCTTGAGGTTACTGTACTGTCCGGCGGACAACCGCAGGCGGGCGGTAATGCTGGCGTCATCGGGATGCTCCAGGCGGTCCAGCGCATTGAAGAGCTGAATAAATTTGCTATCGCGCGTAGCCCCGGCCCGGGTGGCGTACAGCTTGAAGTTTCGCTTTTCGGCCTTGGTGAGTGACTTTACGAGTCGCCACAACTGGTTTTTGACGGCCGTTGGCATAGAAAAGCGGTGAGTGTTAACTAATTGTAAATCAGGAAGCAAGCGAGACGTAGCCCACGCTTAGGCATCACATAAGGCGGTAGTACTTCACTGCGCGGGCTGCTCGGGGGCGGGGCATCTTTGGCGCATCCTAACCAGATAGCCTTCCTCACTTACCCTTTTGGGGCACCCGTCGCTAACCACGGCCACGCCCCAAGATAAGCCTTCGCATGAAGAAGATTGAAGCTATCATCCGACTGTCGCGCTTTGAGAGCATCCGCGATGCCCTGGCTGCTATCGATGTAAGGTTTTTTACCCTCACCGAAGTCAAAGGTTTTGGTCTCCAGCGCGGGGAGCAACTGACCTACCGCGGTAGCGTCTACGACGCCGACTACATCGCCCGGCTTCAACTCGACATTATCGCCCCCGATGACATGGTCTCGGCCATCGTGGATGCCATCATGACGGCCGGCCGCACGGGCAAGGTCGGTGACGGAAAGATCGTTGTCTACGAGCTCGACCGCATCGTTCGCATCCGCACCGGCGAAGAGAACGAGGGCGCGATTTAAGTAGTCGTGGATCGCGAGACACCGGTCGCCAGTCGAGCCTGGCCATGGCCGGTGACCCACGACCGACCCTACCTCCCCTCCTTTACCCCCCCCACTCCTTTCCTATGGAAGCAATGTTTACCGTTAATAATCTCTGGATACTGGTAGCCACCTGTCTGGTGTTCATCATGCACCTAGGATTTGCCTGTCTCGAGGCGGGCTTCGTGCAGCGTAAAAATGTGGTCAACATCCTCTTCAAAAACTCGATGATCATCAGCATCGGTTTACTCACCTACTACTTCATTGGCTACAACCTGATGTACCCGGGTGATGCCTACGCCGGCGCGGTCGTGGGCAAGTTTTTCCACCCCCTCGACTGGGCCAGCGGCGCCACGGCTGACTACGCCGCCGCGGCCGCGGCCGGCGATACTTACACGGGCTACTCCGATTTCATCTTCCAGGCGATGTTTGCCGCTACCTGCGCGACCATTGTATCGGGAGCCGTAGCCGAGCGGGTCAAGTTAATTCCCTTCCTCATTTTCGCTACCCTATTCGTGGCCTTGAGCTACCCCATCACGGGCATGTGGCACTGGGGCGGCGGCTGGTTGGCCGGGATGGGCTTTTACGACTTCGCCGGTTCCACGCTGGTCCATGCCGCCGGAGGCTTCGCCGCCCTCGCCGCCATCATCTTGCTCGGTGCCCGCCGCGGGAAATACAAGCCCGACGGGCGCATCACGGCCATCCCCGGCCATTCCATGCCGCTGGCCGCCATTGGCGTCTTCCTGCTCTGGTTCGGTTGGTACGGCTTCAACGGGGGCTCGGTGCTCAGCGCGGATGCCAACGGGGTCAGCCTCGTGTTCGTGACGACTTCCCTGGCCGCCGCCGCGGGGGGGTTGGCGTCCTTTTTCGTCGGCTACGTCATCTTCCGCAGCTACGATTTATCCATGGTGCTGAACGGCATCCTCGGCGGACTGGTGGGCATCACCGCGGGAGCGGATAGCGTCACCGGCGGCTCGGCTATCGTGATCGGGCTCATTGCCGGTATCATCATCCCGCTGAGTATCGTCTTTTTCGACCGGACGCTCAAACTTGACGACCCCGTCGGTGCCACCTCGGTACACGGTGTCTGCGGTATCTGGGGTACCCTGGCCGTCGGCATCTTCGGCATCGGGGAATTCAGTTTCGTCACCCAGCTGATCGGTACGCTGGCCGTCGGGGCTTTTTCCTTCCTCAGTAGCCTGGCCATCTTCGGCGTCCTGAAGGCCGTCATGGGCATTCGCGTCGACGAAGAAGAAGAACTGCGTGGTCTCGACCTCGGCGAACACGACATGCACGCCTACACGCTGGCCAAGGAGGATGGAGTGTTTCAGCTTACTTCCGACTGAACCGGCTTTCACGATTCCCCGCCGATGGGGGCTAGCCATCATTATATCACCCGATAATTCCCGCTTTATGAACGCAATCCTTACCCGCGGCACGCTACTGTGCCTTTTCACCGTGCTGCTCGCCGTCCCGGCCGTAACCGCACAGGACGACGATAGATTCAGCTTTGATGCCAGTTTCAATTCCGATCAGTTCTTCGGTTTCTACCCGTTCTTCCAGGGGGGGTACGCCGTTAGCGATGACGTAGACTTTACCTTTTACAGCATTCTCTGGTCCGGCGGAACCGGCTCGGCCTGGGGGAACTGGACGGAATTTGGCGTCGGGGTAAGTTTCGATGCCGCCGAGGGGCTGAGTATCAATCCGCAGATCGGCCTCCTGAACGGGAACCTGCTGGCCTCCGGAGCCGTGGGCTCCGGCGTGTTTGCCGAAGGAATCGTACCTAACGTGACCGTTAATTTAGATCAGCAAGGTAT
Source organism: uncultured Lewinella sp. (assembly GCA_964594535.1). GTDB lineage: Bacteria > Bacteroidota > Bacteroidia > Chitinophagales > Saprospiraceae > Neolewinella. The sequence goes on along the minus strand of CAZQNE010000056.1, from coordinate 2,545 downwards.
AGAAGGCCAGATATACGCCGGGTTCTATGCTCCGCTGCGCGACGAGGTGGACAATAACCTCACGGCCACCACCACCCTCTCCTTTCTGCACTACTGGATCAATGGCGGTTACCAGTTCAGCGATCTGTTTTCGGCCGGCCTGCACTACGAGCACCTCATCAACACGGGGGGCTCCAACGTGGAAGAATCCGCCGATACCTACCAGTGGTTCGGCCCCTACGTACAATTCACCAAGCCCGGGGGCGGCCCGTTCATCCGTTTTGCCGGCGGAACGGATTTCCTCGAGCAGAACGATTCCTTCTTTAAGCTGACGGCGGGGTTCAGTTTGTGATTCGGTGAATAGTCGGACAAGAGGACCGTATCGTTAGGTCTGGCGGCTTCCGACACCGGTCAGCATCCAACCGAAGTCCGCCTTCGATTCGGTACGTTACTTTTGTCCGACAATTCCTTATGATCCCCCTCCACACCTCCGATGCCGGAAACGTTCCAATACTATCGCTGTCTTGACGGGGCCGTTACCATGAGACTGACCGGGCTGAGCGGTGCGACACGGGTTATCCAAGCTATGGCACCTGCGCTCCGCCGCCCTTTTTTTTAACCTGATTTAACCCAACCACAACCTAACTTATGGCTACAAAGCACAAGCTACAGTACGTCTGGCTCGACGGTAACGAGCCCATGCAGACCCTGCGCTGCAAAACCCGCATCGAGGCCGACTTCTCCGGCGACCTGGCCGACTGCCCCCTCTGGTCCTTCGACGGGTCGAGCACCGGGCAGGCCGAGGGAGGTAGCTCCGACTGCCTGCTCAAACCCATCATGATCGTGCCCGACCCCCAGCGCAAAAACGGCTACATCGTCATGACCGAAGTGCTGAACGCCGACGGTACCCCGCACCCCACCAACGCCCGCGCTACCATCGACGACGAGGACCAGGACTTCTGGTTCGGCTTCGAGCAGGAGTACTTCCTGATGGATAGCGAAACCGACCGCCCCCTCGGTTTTCCCGCCGACGGCAGCGACCCCGAACCCCAGGGCCCCTACTACTGCTCCGTGGGTGCCAAACGTGCCTACGGCCGCGAGATTATCGAGGAGCACCTCGACGCCTGCCTGGATGCCGGACTGAACGTAGAGGGCATCAACGCCGAAGTGGCTCCCGGGCAGTGGGAGTTTCAGACCTTTGCCAAGGGAGCCAAGGAAGCCGGCGACCAGATCTGGATGGCCCGCTTCCTGCTCGAGCGGATCGCCGAGGCGTACGGCGTCTGGGTCGAATACCACCCCAAGCCGATCAAGGGCGACTGGAACGGTTCGGGAATGCACGCCAACTTTTCCAACTCCTTCCTGCGCGAAAGCGGCAAGAAAGCGGACTACGAGAAAGTCTGTGAGGCCTTCCGCCCCTACACCAAGGAGCACATCGAAGTCTACGGCCACGACAACCACCTGCGCCTCACGGGTAAGCACGAAACCCAGAGCATTCACGAGTTCAGCTACGGTATCTCCGACCGCGGTGCCTCCATCCGTATCCCCATCGCCACGGTCGAGCGCGGCTGGAAGGGCTGGTTGGAAGACCGTCGCCCCAATAGCGCCGCCGACCCCTACAAGGTAGCGGCCCGGATCGTGAAAACGGTCAAGCCGGCATCCGTATAGCCCATCCGCGAACTGAGACCTTCTTCCTCCACTCCACTAAAGATCCGAAAGAAGGTTAAATCAGCTTCAGTGCCCGCGGTAGCGTGGGGCGCGATGTATGCCCGGCCTTCCTACATCGGGAAGGCCGGGTTTTTTTTTGGGGGCGGCGGCGCGCGGGTGCGGGTGCGGTGGGTAAAATGAAAAAGAGCCGAATAATTAGGCAGGACGCTTGCAGATATCGGCCGGAGCGACGTATCTTTGTATTCCCGCGACACACACGTTGCGCCCCAAGACGGGCCCTTCTCTAAGGCGTTTGTCTCTTCCCACCGGTTCCATTTTCACCTGGCATGCGTAGCAACGGCTACAGCGCGGTGAAAGCTCTGCGCCACGGGAGACGCTTCGGGATCCGAAAACCGAAAAAGAGGTAAAAATCTTCTTGCGGGTTTGGTGAATCGAAAGCAGCGTACGTACCTTTGCGGCCCCCGCGAATGAGTGGGGCGCGAGCGAGGCAGACGAGAAGAAAAGTTGATAAATTTTGCTTTTCGGTTTGCACGAATAAAAAACTTGCCGTACTTTTGCAGCCGCTTTGGAAGCAAGGCGATGAAAAACGTACGGAGAAACGTACAGTAGCCGGTGTTTCGGCGCGGGCCCGTAGGGGGCTGATGCGACCGGGACGAGGGGGTTAGGTCTCCCACCGACGATACGATCTTTGACATCAATGGCAGGCGAGGTTCAACGCCGTAGAAGAAACGAATGACAGCGGAGCTTGTCTGACCCGGGATCGGGTGAGCGAGCGACACGCGCACACAGTTTGTAGCTATGGCCCTGGAAATTTTTGTATGACAAACCAGCATCGGCTCTTTCTTTAGTTAAGTCACCATACATCCCCGTGCTACGGCGCGGCGGAATAGAACTTTACAAT
>CAZQNE010000055.1:0-27085 GCA_964594535.1 uncultured Lewinella sp. | reverse complement strand
GCGGCGTAGGCGCGGGTATTGAGGTCGCGGTTCTGCTGGGCGAAGGTGAGGTCGGTCAGCGGGATGGCGCCGAGGGTGTAGCTCTCCTGGCTGATACGGAAGCGTTCTTCGGCCAGGTCACGGATGCGGGTGGCCAGTACCAGTTCTTCCCGTACCGTTCGCCACTGGTCGAGTAGCTGGGTGAGCTGCCCGTCCAGTTCGTTTGCGGTACGCTGGCCGAGCTGGCGGGCCAGGGCCACTTCCGTTTGGGCGCGTTTGTTGAGGGCGCGGCGCTGGCCCCAGTCGAGCAGCGGTACGGCAAAGGTGAGACTGACGATCCGTTCGTTCTGGGGGTCGGTGTAGATGGGGTCGATCTCGTCGGCGTTGCGGATCAGGCCGATGCTGGCGTTCAGGTCGAGCCGGGGACCGAAGTCCCGTTTGATACGATCGGCCTCCCGTTGGGCTTCCAACGCCTGCCGTTGGATGTCGAGTAGTTCCGGGCGGTCGGCCAGGAGGGCGCGGGCGCGGGTGCCGGCAATTTCAAGATCGGTAAGCGCTTCCGTTGCTTCGGGCGGGGTGGGTTCCAGCGATTGCCCCGTATAGGCTTCCCCGAGGTACTGTAGGATGGCGGCGCTGGCGGCGGTCACTAACCGTTCGGCGCGTAGCAGGTTCTGGGCGGCGCTGGCCTGTTCGAGTTCGAGTTGGACGAGGTCGCCGCGGTTGATCTGTCCGAGTTCGTAGCGTTCTTCGGCGATGGCGAACAGCGTTTCGTTGGCGGCCCGGTTCGTTTCGGCGATGCGCTTTTCCTGGTCGGCACTCACCAGATCGAAGTAGAGGACGGTCATCTCCAGGGCGGCATCGGCGCGGGCGGCCTCCAGGGCGCGCTGGCTGACGGCCAGGTTGAGGGGCAGCAGCTTACGGTCCCACTTCCAGGGGTTGAAGGCCAGAATGGGTTGCTGGAAGTTCAGGCGTACGGGACTACCGTTGTAGCTCTTGCTGTCCTGGACGAAGTTGTCGGTGCGCTGCAGGCGGGTTTCGATACCGATTAGTCCGCCGGTAGCGGCGATGCGCTGGTTGGCGAACAGAGAAGCGGAGGAGTTATTCAGTTCGATCTCCCGGAAAGCGATGGTGCCGTCGTCCTGGGTCACTTCGGTGGAGGTGCGGAAGTAGTTGGGCAGGGTGGCGGCCAGGTCGAGGCGGGGTTTCAGGCTGGCCTCGAAGGCAGTGAGTTCCAGGCTGGTGGCTTCGGCTTGTTGGGCGGCGATGAGGACCTGTTCGGCCTTAGCGGCGGCCCTTTGCTGTAGTTCGGTTAGGGTGACAGTCTGGGCGGTTAGGCCCCCTAACCCCCAAAGGGGGGACACGAATAGTAGGATGAGCAGGCGGTGGACCATCATTCCTCGAGTTTGAAGGAGGTGACCCGTTCCAGCTCCTCGCTGTCGGAAATAATGATGCGGTCGCCGGCCCGGAGGCCGGAGGTGATTTCCACGAAGTCGCCGTTGCGCATGCCTACGCCGACCTCGGTTCGGGTAGCGGTTCGATCGTCTACTACGAAGACGGACTGCCTCCGGCCGCCGCGGAAGGCCGGGCCGTTCTTGACGCGGAGTACATCGTCGACCCGGTTGGTGATCACGAATAACTCAGCGCGGAGGTTGGGGCGTAGCTCACCGTGGCTGGGATCGTCGAGTTCCACGCGGAAACGGACCAGATTATCGGTCACTTCCGGCAGAATGGCGGTGACCTTTCCGGCTAGCCGATCGCGTCCAATGCGGAGTTCAACCGGTAGGCCTACCGACAGTTGGTCGGCGTAGCGGTCGGAGGCGCTACCTTCCACCTTATAGCGGCCCAGGTCGGCGATACGGGCCAGGGCGGTGCCTTCGGTGACCTGCTGCCCGATATTCTCGTTGACCCAGGTGACTACGCCGGGGCGGGGGGCGCGGACTTCGGTTTCCCGCAGGCGGCGACTGAGTTGGCTTACTTCCTTTTCTTCCATGCCGACCTCGAGTTGCAGCTGGCGCTTGCGGCCGGCGAGGCTGTTGCGGCTGTAGGCGAGCTGATTTTCTAGCTTTTTAGCTTCGAGGCTACTGATTTTGACGGCTAGTTCGGCGGCTTCGACTTCTTCCTGGGTGGCGCCCCCCACTTCGAGCAGGCGCCGGGCATCGGCGAGTCGGGCGCGGGCGGCGGCCAGTTCTAGCTTTTTGATGTCGGTGTCGTAGGTTAACTCCTGGAGGTCGCGTTCGTACTCGAGGCCGAGCAGGTCGATGCTGTTTTCCCTTACCGCGAGCTGATCGCGCCGGCCCTCTAGCTGTAGTTGCACGTAATCCCGGTCCAGCTCCATGATCAGGTCCCCGGCTTGCACCTGCGTCCCCGCCGTAAGGTGCACCCGGTCGATGGTGGTGGCTACGGGGCTGTTGAGCTGCTCCTCGAAGGCGGGTAAGACCAGAGCGGTAGCGTTGACGGTATTGACGACCTCCCCCCGTTCCACGGTGGCGAAGCGCAGGGTATCCTCATCCGCGGAGGGGGCCAGCAGTCGCAGCCCGAACCAACTGGCCAGGGCCACCAGCAGGATCAGCAGACCCCACCGGAGCAACCTGCCGCGCTGCTTCCGCTTCCGCTCGTTCGTGTCGATGATCCGATCCATGCCCGCAAGGGGGCCAGAATCATGCCAAAATTACCTTACGTTGACTGTCAACAACTTATGTATATATTTTATACTGACCTGTTCGTTATCGGACACCCTCCCGTGCGGTTCCGAACGTGGGCTACCGTTGTTTCGTCACATCGTGTTCCCGTAGGGCTTCCAGGCTCACGAACTCCAGGGCTTTTTCGTGGGTGGCTTCCAACCGTACCGGAGGAGCTACCCCGGCCTCGTAGGCTTCCTTCCACCGCAGGGCGCAGAGGCACCAGCCGTCGCCGGGCCGTAGGCCGGGAAAATCGTACTGGGGAACGGGGGTACTGAGGTCGTTGCCGCGGAACTTCGTGAAGGTCAAAAACTCCTCCGTCATAATGGCGCAGATCACGTGCCGCCCGGAGTCCGTGGGGCCGGTGCGGCAGTGGCCGTCGCGGTAAAAACCGGTCAGGGGGTCGGTGCAGCAGGCGATCAGGTCGGTACCGAGTACATTCTTCATCGGAGTACGGGTTGTAGAAATGGGACGCGTGTAGGGCGCGTAGTGTTCACCCCGCACCCGCGCGCCGCCGCCCTACGCAACCCAGGCCGCCCCCGGGTGTTACAGCACTTCATGGCCGCCAGTGAAGAAAAAAAGAAATTCGACCTCCACCTTCTCGGGCGGGTCCTTATTCTTGCCAAACCCTACACCAAGGTAGCCATCCTGGCCGTGACCCTGGCCGTCCTGCTGGCCCCGCTGTCCATCGCCCGCCCCCGCTTGATCCAGAAAATGGTCGACGACTACGTCTTCACCGGGGATACGAGCGGACTTACCTTCTGGGCGCTGGTCATCGCCGGCATTCTGGTACTGGAAGCGCTGTGTCGCTATTCTTTCGTGTACAGCTCCAACTGGCTGGGGCAGTCGGTGATTCGGGATTTACGGGTGAAGGTGTTTAGCCACATCAACAGCCTGCGGTTGAGTTACTTCGACAAGACGCCGATCGGTACCTCCACGACGCGGACGATCAACGACATTCAGTCCATCAACAGCATTTTCGCCGAGGGGGTGATTACGATCATCGCCGACCTGATGTCCATCTTTGCCGTCCTGGCGATCATGCTCGCGACCAGTTGGCGCCTTACCCTGATCTGCCTGACGACCATGCCCTTCCTGATGCTGGCCAGCTACCTGTTCAAGGAAGCGGTGAAGAAATCCTACCAGGAAGTCCGCACCCAGATCCAGAAGATGAACGCCTTCCTGCAGGAGCGCATCACCGGCATGCGGATCGTGCAGATCTTTAACGGGGAGCGGCAGGAGGCCCGCCGGTTCGCGGACATCAACCAGGACTACCGGAAGGCAAACATCAACGCCATCCTGTACTACGCTATCTTCTTTCCGACGGTCGACATCATCGCCGCGGCCAGCCTCGCGCTCATGGTCTGGTGGGGGGCACAGGACGTGGCCCGGGCCGGCGGCGTGACCCTCGGGGCGCTGGTGGCCTTTCCGATTTACATCACCATGCTGTTCCGGCCCATCCGGGTGCTGGCCGATAAATTCAATACCCTGCAGATGGGCCTGGTCGCCTCCGAGCGGGTGTTCCGGGTACTGGACCGCGACGACCAGATCGAGAATACCGGTAGCCGGCAGCCGCAGAGCCTGCGGGGCAATGTCAGTTTCCGCAACGTCTGGTTTGCTTACGTGGGAAAGGATTGGATACTGAAGGATTTAAGTTTTGAACTGAAGGAGGGTGAGACGCTAGCGATCGTCGGTAGTACCGGTTCCGGGAAAACCACCATCACTAACGTGGTGAATCGCTTTTACGAGTATCAGCGTGGGGAGATTCGGATCGATGACCACGACCTGCGGGACTACGAGCTCACCGCCCTGCGCAGCCGCATGGCGATGGTATTGCAGGATGTTTTCCTCTTCACCGGTACAGTACTGGAAAATATCACGCTGCGCGATCCGGACATTAGCCGGGAGCGGGTCATCGAATCGGCCAAATTGATCGGGGCCCACGAGTTTATCGAGCGGTTGCCGGGGGGTTATGATTACGACGTGATGGAGCGGGGGGCTACCCTGAGCATGGGCCAGCGTCAACTGATCAGTTTCGTGCGGGCGCTCGTGTTCGACCCCGATATTCTGATTCTTGATGAAGCGACCAGTAGCGTCGACCCCGAAACGGAGGGCGTCATTCAGCACGCCATCGAGAAACTGATCGACCGGCGCACCAGTATCGTGATCGCCCACCGCCTGAGCACCATTCGCAACGCCGACAACATCATGGTGCTCGAAAAGGGGGAGATCAAGGAATTCGGTCCCCACGAAGACCTACTCCAACTCGCAGAGGGCCGGTACCGCGAGCTCTACGAAATGCAATTTTTAGAAACGGCGGAGTAAGCCTAATGTGGTAGCTTTGCTATCAGTCTATCTCAGTGTACTATGCAAGAAGCCGCTTCCGCGCCCAAGGGCCTGTTCAGTAATCTCAAGAACGATATCCCGGCCGCGGTCGTCGTCTTCTTCGTTGCCCTTCCCCTCTGCCTAGGGATCGCCCTGGCCAGTGGCGCGCCCCTGTTCTCGGGCCTGATCGCCGGTATCGTCGGGGGCATCGTAGTCGGGGTGATAAGTGGCTCCCAGGTCGGCGTGAGCGGTCCGGCGGCCGGTCTAACGGCCATCGTGCTCTCCGCCCTGACCGAGCTCGGTAGCTTCCAACTATTCCTGACCACCGTAGTGATCGGGGGAGTCCTACAAGTCGTCTTCGGGGTACTGCGGGCCGGCGTGATCGGTTATTTTTTCCCCTCCGCCGTCATCAAGGGGATGCTCACCGGCATCGGCCTAATCATCATCCTGAAGCAAATTCCCCACTTTTTCGGCTACGACGCCGACCCCGAAGGCGACGATGCCTTCCTGCAACCCGACGGCGAGAATACCTTTTCGGAACTGTTCAATATGGTCAACTACGTCGATGACGGGGCCACCATCATCGCGCTGATCGCCATGGGCATTCTCATTCTCTGGGAGGCGGTGCTCAGTAAGAAAGGAAAGATCTTCACGATCATCCCCGGCCCGGTAGTAGCCGTGGCGGCGGGAATCGTCTGGCAACTTACCATGGGCGGAACGGAATTAGGCATTTCGGAGGAGCATCTAGTCGACGTTCCCGTACCCGATGATCTTGACTCGTTCATCGGGCAATTTAGCTTTCCCGACTTTAGCGCCATCGGCCAGCTTTCGGTCTGGGTGACCGGCTTCACGATTGCGCTGGTGGCCAGTCTGGAAACCCTACTCTGCGTGGAAGCGACGGATAAGCTCGACCCCTACCGCCGCGTGACCCCCACCAACCGGGAGTTGATCGCACAGGGCACGGGTAACATCGTATCCGGGCTGATCGGTGGTCTGCCCGTCACTCAGGTCATCGTGCGCAGTTCGGCGAATATTCAGTCGGGGGGGCGGACGAAGTTCTCCGCCATCCTACACGGTTTTCTGTTGCTGACCTCGGTGATTCTAATTCCGACCGTGCTGAAGTTGATTCCGCTGTCCGTGCTGGCGGCCGTACTCCTCTTGGTGGGTTACAAGTTGGCTAAGCCGGCCGCCTTTCTGGCGATCTACCGGGTGGGGTGGCGGCAGTTTGTACCCTATATCGTGACGGTAGTGGCGATCGTGTTTACCGACCTGTTGATCGGTATCAGTCTGGGCCTGCTGGTCGGCATCATCGTGATCCTGTACACCAGTTACCAGAACAGTCACTTCCTGCACCTGAAGAGCACGGATGGGCCCCGCCCGAAGGTGGGCATCACGCTGGCCGAAGAGATCACGTTTTTCAACAAAGGAGCGATTCGCAAGCAGTTTGACGCCATCCCCGCGGGGGCGCTACTCCAGCTCGACATCCGCAAAAATCAGTACTTGGACTACGATGTCGCCGAAATTATGAACGACTTCGTTACGACCTTTCGGAATAGGGGCATCGACGTGGAGGTGATCCGCCAGGACGGGACGCTGCACAATCCGGAGGATTACTTCGAGGTGTTCCGGCTCAAGTCGATGGCGGGAACGCACTAGCAGGCCGATTATTCGTTAGGGCGAGGCATAAGCCCGTGCTATGACGAATCCGTTTTCCTTCGACTTCTCCAACCTCCGTGGCGACTTCTTCGGGGGCCTCACCGCCGGTATCGTGGCCCTGCCGCTGGCCCTGGCCTTCGGGGCCCAGACGGCCCTTGGACCCATGGCGGGACTGTACGGGGCCATTGCCATTGCCATCATTGCCGCCCTGTTCGGCGGCACGCCGACTCAGGTAAGTGGCCCTACGGCCCCGATGACGGTCGTGAGTTCGGCGGTGATCGCCAGTTCCATCACCGAATCGGGGGCGGAAACGGTCGCCGAGGCGCTGCCCATCATCCTGGCCACCTTCTTTCTGGCGGGGGTGATCGAGATGATCTTCGGTATTATCAAACTGGGGAAATACATCAAATACATCCCCTACCCCGTCGTGTCGGGCTTCATGAGTGGGATTGGGGTCATCATCATCATCACCCAGCTCTTCCCGGCGCTGGGGTACAACGCTGCTAACGACGCGGAGCTGGTGGAGGCCCAGCGCGGACGGGCGGAGGCCGGCCTGCTCGATCGCTACATCGACGAGGAGGCCCGGGGCGGCAGCGTGAACACCGCCACGATCGCAGCGGCGGGGGAGCGCTTCACCGCTCTGTCGGATGACGAAGTCCGGCTGGAAGCCACCCGTCTGGCCCGCCGCTCGGCCGGGGGCACGGTAGGTACGCTGCGCAACATCAGTCGCCCGTTCACGACCCCGGGGGGCGTCAACTGGTTTAACCTGCTCATTACCCTGATTACCATCGGCATCATCTACGGGTTCAAGCGCGTCACCACGGCGGTTCCCTCCAGTCTGGTCGCCCTCGTAATCATGACCCTGGTGGTGGTGTTTTTGCTGCCGGGCGAAGTACCTGTCATCGGGGCGGTGGAGCAGGGGCTACCGAGTGTGTACTTCGACTTCTTCGGCGCCTACTTCGATAGCGGAATGCTGGTACGCATCGTGCAGTTCGCCTTCACCCTGGCGGCCCTGGGCGCGATCGATTCCCTGCTTACCTCCGTCGTAGCCGATAATCTCACCAAAACCCGCCACGACCCCAACCAGGAACTCATCGGGCAGGGGCTGGGCAACATGGCCGCCAGCTTCATTGCCGGACTGCCCGGGGCCGGGGCCACCATGCGCACGGTCATCAATGCCCAGTCGGGGGGCAAGACCAAAATCAGCGGCATGATCGCCGGGGTGTTCCTGCTCTTCGTTCTACTGGGGCTGAGCGGCATCGTGGCCTACATTCCGAACGGCGTACTCGCCGGCATCCTGATCACCGTCGGCATCGGCATCATCGACTACAAGGGCTTCCGCCACCTGACGAGTATCCCCCGCGGCGATGCGGCGGTGATGATCATTGTACTGCTACTGACGGTCTTCGTGGGCCTCCTCGAAGCGGTAGCCGCCGGGATGGTACTGGCCGCCCTGCTGTTCATGAAGAAGACGGCCGACACCGTGGAGGAAGGCGTGGAACGCGGTACGCTCGAGGAGTTCAGCCGGGAAAAGCCGTGGGCGGATGAGGGCGAGCTGATCAGCCGCCTCGGTGAACGAGTGTACATTAAGCACCTGGACGGACCCCTCTTTTTCGGCTTCGTCAGTTCCTTCCGTACCATGATGCAGCAGCTACCCGACGTGCAGCTGGTGATCATTCGGATGAAGGAGGTCCCCTACATCGACCAGTCCGGGCTTTACGCCCTGGAGGATGCGGTCCTGGAATTACAACAGCGCGGCGTGGCGGTCATCTTCACCGGCATGGCCGACCAGGTCCGCAGCATGGTGGAGCGCATCGATCTGGTACCGGGCCTGATCCCCGCCAAGCACGTATTCGAATCATTCGGGGAGGCCCGGACCTGGCTCAACGACCAGGTTTCAGCCGAAGGGCTCGCGGCGCTAGCGGCCCAACAACGAAATGCGCCACCCGTGGTGGGGGATGGGGTGGACGAGGCGTAGCTACTGCTTTGGGAAATCTATCCGCCTATATATGGCGGAGGGGGGAAGGTCGATATCCAGCGTATGGACATACAGTTTCCCGTAGGGGTTCGAACACCAGTTGATCCGCCAGGTCTTGTCGTCTTCTTTAAAGAATGATTCCACCGAATACCGGCGGGAATCGACCAGGATGTACTCCCGGAAGCTATCTAATGACCGGTATTTCTGGAATTTACCGCCCCGGTCGTAGGCTTCGGTAGACTCAGACAGCACCTCGATTAGTAAGGCTGGATTGAGGAGCCGGCGCTTACCCGCATCCTGATATTGCGCCTCTTCGCAAACAAAGGTGAGATCGGGAAAGACGTACGCTTCGTCTTGGGGAATATAGACGGCCTGATCGCTATCGTAAAAGTTACATTCCGTCTCCGCGTGGGCGTATCCCCCTAAATAGACGCCAAGGTCCGATTTGATCATATTGTGGTTTCCGGTACCTCCCGCCATTGGGCGTATCCGGCCGGCATTGTACTCATACTTTTCTTCCGCCCCCTCTAAAAATGCAAAGAATTCATCCGGTGTGAAGTAGCGATCCGTTGGCTCGGGCACGGCTGACTTGGTGAAAAATTTGAAAGTAAGATAATATCTTACCGCCTCCCCTTCTCTAATTGTTCGATGTCGTTTAGATCGCGGTTCCGCCCCGAAGCCCGCTTAGCCGTAATCAAATCAGCATACTGCACTACCCGCACCTCCACATCCTCGAATTCATATACCGATGAGTGGTTATAGGCTTCACTGAAATTTAACCCCTTTAAATTAGTAATCAAATCGACGGCAACGGGAGAAACTCCGAACGTAAATACGTCGTATTCGCTAGTCCTCAGAAACTTCTCAAGTGACATGTCAAATAGCGGCATACCAAATGTCTGAAATGCCGAAGCGATCTTTTGGTAATTCGCGGCAGTCGCAGCTACCCATAAATCCAGGTCACCGGTAGAGCGATTGTAGCCATGCAAGATCACTGCGTATCCACCTACTAAAATATATTCTACTTCGTGGGTGTTAAACGCTTTGAATAGATCTAAAAAGTCCTGGTTAAATAGGTTATTCATCTTCCGCCGTATTCTTACGACCGAATGACTCCGGTCCATCCGTAAGGTAGCCTGGGGATCTATACCGTAAGCCTGCCGAATCAGGAAATTCGCCGCCCGTAGCCGCTCTTCCACCGGCTGCGTCAGCCAGTACTTGCAGTTATTATCCGCCTCCGCGAAGGTGTTGATGCGGAAGGCCGTGCGGTCCAGGCGGAACACTACTTACTCAGAATTGCCGCGTACCGCGCCGGGTCGTTCAGCACCGCGATGGCCTCCCGTACCTCCTGGTCGTTGCGCAACCCCATTTGTACCTCGCCGCGTTGGTAGTAGTAACGGCCCGCGATCTCCTTTTCGATGATGCGGATGATCTCGTCCCGCAAGCCGGCAATGGCGTCGGCCTGCTCCCCGTCGAGTTTTTCCTGGATGGCCGCGAGCTCGGCGGTGATGTCGTAGCCCTCCGCGGCGGCCCGCTCGGCGGCGCGTTCCAGCAGCTCCTCGGCCTGGCTGGTGAAGTCGAAGTCGGCCCGGTTGAGGTAAGCCTCGAAGCGGTCCCAGTCGGTGAAGCGGAAGTCGGCCACCGAGTCGATCGTCGGATGGTCGCGCACCCACTCGTTCACGAAGTCGAAGATGATGTAGTCGTCCAGCAGTCCCCGGGCAACGTTGTTCTTCCCCAGTACGTCGACCCTAATGTCGGGCGCCACTCCGCCGCTACCCAGCACGATCCGGCCCGCGCGGGTCTTAAATTCCGGTCGCTCGTCGTCGGGAATGTCGTAGGGCTTTCCGTCCCGGTACTCCACGGCCTGGATACAGCGCTGGCTCGGGATGTAGTACTTGGCGGTGGTAATTTTGACACGACTGCCGTAACCGGTTTCCATGATGTTCTGCACCAGCCCCTTCCCGAAGCTCCGCTGCCCGATCAGCACGCCCCGGTCGAGGTCCTGCAACGCGCCCGAAACGATCTCGGAGGCGGAGGCCGAACGGCCATTGATGAGTACGGCTACCGGTAGTTCGGTATCCAGGGGGTTACTGCGGGTCACGTAGCTGCGGTCCCAGTCGCGCACCTTCCCCTTGGTGGTCACGATCAGCTCACCCTTGGGCACGAAGATGTTGACGATATCGACGGCCTCGCTCAGCAGACCGCCGCCGTTGCCGCGCAGGTCGAGCACGACGCCGGTCAGGTCCGGGTTCGCGGCCCGTAGTTCGGCTACGGCGTCGCGCACGTTCTTGCCCGCCTCCCGGGTGAAAGTGGTCAGGGCCACGTAACCCACATTATTCTCCAGCATCCCGAAGTAGGGCACGTTCGGGATATCCACGTCACCGCGCGTCAGGTCGATTTCCCGCTTACCAACGCCGGGGCGGTCGACGGTCAGGTTCATCACCGTCCCGGGGAAGCCCCGCATGATCTCCTCCAGTTGCTCGCGGTTGTAGGGGGCGGTCTCCCGGCCGTCGACTTCCAGGATTCTGTCGCCCGTTTTCAGTCCGGCGGCATCGGCGGGTTGGTCGCGGTAGAGGGTCAGGATGGTGGGTAGCCCGTCCACGTATTCGATCTCGGCGCCGATGCCCTGGTACTGCCCGCTCTGCCGCAGCCGGGCGGTCTCCACGTCGGTTTCGCTGATGTAGTTGGTGTAGGGGTCGAGGCTGCCGACCATAGCTTCGATGCCGGTGCGCATCAGTTGGTTCGGCTCGATCTCGTCGACGTAGTAGGTGTTCACCTCCTTGTACACATTGGTGTACACCTCGATGGCCTTCATGATCTCGAAGAACTTATCGTTCACCGGGGCCAGGCTGGCGGCCTTCAGGCCCAGAATCAAGATTGCACCCGCGCCCGCGCCCAAAACTTTCCTACGTACCGACATATGCTCAGGGATTAGCTACCCCAAGGTAACGGATAAGCCGGCCCGAAGATTGGTCAACTAGGGGGCGGCGGCGCGCAGGTGCGAGGAAAACCCGGAAAAATCGGTCAACACCCCTGTTCCCCGACTACCCGAATGGTGAGTCTACGCTCCTTTCGTTGGTCCCGGACCTCCACCCTCCCCGAAACGGAAAATACCTCATTCCCCTCGCGATCCTCTACGGTTACGGTGGTCATGACCTCGTAGCGGTCGTTGGCGTGGGTGTAGTGGGTGGATTCCGGTCCGGCCTCCCGTTCCGCGACGAACGCCAGCCGTTGCACCGCCCCGTCCAGCGTCATCTCGGCCGGCTCCTCGGGGTAGCCCATCGCGAAGACGAATGCATCGGCCGCGGTTCCTTCCTCCCGGAGTAAGATGCTGCAACCGTCCACGGAGCGTTCCCCGAGGTCGAAGGTAGTGTAGGGGATTGTCCCCGCGGTGGCGGGGGTGGGCGTCACCCCGGGGGCCGGCTGAGTAAGTTGTGCCGGTTCGGAAGTAGGCGGCCGCACGGTACTATCCCCGCAGGCCAGCAAGAGGGTGAACAGGAGCAGGGAAGAACAGCGCATACAGCGGGTTTATTTCCGGCCGGGGCGGGCATAGGGCAACTGCTTTGCCCCGCCGGGACGAAAGTAGGTATCCAGCCCGGACACGGTCAGGGTATCCAGTCGTTCGTGGTCGACGTGGCCGGTGGTGGCGACCACCTCATCCGGGACGAACACTTCCCGGACGCGCCCCACGATGAATAGCGTCCCGTTGGCCCGGATGGGGTGCTCCTCCTCGAAGGACAGTCCGATCTTGACGGAGCTTTCCCGTACGTAGGGAGCCGGGCAATCGTCGCTGTACCAGGGCGTAAGGCCGACGGCGGTAAACTCCGATTCCCCGGCCGGGTAATTCGCGCTCGCCTGATGACCGGCCTCCAGTATCTGCGGGTGGAAGGTATTTACCGTAAACCACCCCCGGGCCCGCAGATGATGGTAGGTGTGGCGCGGCACGGTGAGTGGCCGTAGGTGAAAGCCCAGCAGGGCGGGGTTGGCCCCGAGGTGGATCACCGAAGAGAATACCGCCAGGTTTTCCGTCCCCCGGTGCCCCCGGGTGCCGATCAGGTGGACGCCGCGGGGACCGGGCAGCGTATTGAAAAAGTGGCGGCGGAATTCACGGTCGCGGGCGGCGATGTCTTCGGGGGTATAGCGCATCGGGGGAAGGTAGCTTTTAGTCGGAAGACGAGCCGAGCTGCGCCCGGGATCCGGCCGACGATTACCTGGCGTAGCGTACCGGCTGTATGGTGTCAACCACTACGCGGACGTCATTCCCGGTACTTACTCCTTCCCGGCTACCGCCGGCTCGTACCAATTCGTACAGCTGTTGCCTGAGTTCCGCTACTTTCTCCGGGTACTCTGCCGTTAGGTCGGAGGTTTCTCCTTCGTCCCGGCCCAGGTGATATAGTTCGGCTACCGCCGGCCGGCCGCGGGATGCGTTCAGCTTCGCTACGGGCTTACGGAGGACCAGCTTCCAGTCTCCCTCCCGGTAGGCGAACTCTCCGTCGCGGGAGTGAGAAACGATCCCGGCGGGGCGGGGCGGCGGGTCCGATCCGGTCAGGGCGGGCAGGAAACTGAAACTGTCTTCGGCGGCGTCGGGGGGAAGTTGTTCGTCCAGAATATCGGCGACGGTTGCGTAGAGATCATTCAGGACGACCGGGTGGTCCGACGTGCTACCGGCCCCTACCCCACCCGCCGGCCAGCGGACGACCAACGGCACCCGGTGGCCGCCCTCCCAGATGTCGCCCTTGTGCCCCCGGTACGGTCCGCTCGGTCGGTGGCCGGCCGCGACCAGCCCCTCCCAGCCGGTGTAGTGGCTGTGGCCGTTGTCGGCGGTGAAGATGACCAGCGTATTTTCCGAAAGACCCAGGCTATCCAGGGCGGCGATCACCCGGCCGGCCGCTTCGTCCGTTTCCATTACGAAATCCGCGATGGGGTTGATCCCGCTGCGGCCGGCGAAATTACCGGAGGGGGATACGGGCTCGTGGGGGGAGGTCATCGAGTAAAAGAGGAAGAATGGTTCGTCCGCCGCGGCCCGCTCCTCGAGGTAGCCGATGGCCCGCTCCGTCAGTTCCGGAACGATACTATCGAAGCGCCAGCCGGGAGCGATGGGCGAGCCCTCGAAGTGGCGCGGCATGACGGTGCCCTGGGTGGAGTCGTAGCGGTAGGCTTCGGTAGGCTGTACTACCAGCCGGTCATTTTCCTGGTAGGTGAAGGGGGGCTGGTTGGGCAGGTTGACCCCGAAGTAATAGTCGAAGCCGCGATCCACCGGCCCGCCGGGGACGGGCTGGGTGAAGTCCCAGGGGTATTCCTTCAGCCACCAGTGTTCTTCCAGCCGCTCGGCCGGGCGGTCGCCTCCGTATTCCATGCCCAGGTGCCACTTACCGATCAGGGTGGTGTGGTAGCCGCGGTGTTGTAGGAAGGCCGGCAGCGTCAGCCGGTCCTCCTCGATCAGCGGGGGCTCGTAGGCGGCCAGCACCCACTCCTGTAGCGGGGTACGCCAGGCGTAGCGGCCGGTGAGTATGCCGTAGCGGGTCGGCGTGCAGACCGCCGAGGCGCTGTGGGCGTCGGTGAAGGTCCTGCCGGCGGCAACCAGGCGGTCGAGGTAGGGCGTAGCGATTTTATTGCCCGGGTAGTGCGCCTGAATGTCCCCCACCCCGAAGTCGTCGGCGAGGATGAGGACGACGTTGGGGGGCGGGGTGATGTTCTTGTCCGTCTCCGGGGCGGGCTGGCAGCTGACCAGTAGGAACAGGACAGAGATAAAGGGCGGGACTAGCTTAGGCATGAGATTAAGGTAGCGTATAGTCGGCAGACGAGCCGAGCTGCGCTCGGGACTCGGCTGACGACTACCACCGGCAGACCTGCTTGGGACCCGGCTGACGACTATCACCGGCAGACCTGCTCGGGACTCGGCTGACGACTATCACCGGCAGACCTGCTCGGGACCCGACTGACAACTACCACCAACCAGTGTCACTCTTTAATACCGCCGGTTCTCCGCCAGCCGCTTCAGGAAGAAGCGGTCCTGCATCCGTTTCGGAGCCAGTTGCATCAACTTCACCAGCCAGCTCTTGCGCATTAGCAGCAGGTCCGGGCGGGGGCGCGGGTGCGTGAGGGAGCGGTGAATAGCCGCGGCCACTTCCTCCGGCTCGATGCCGGCGGCCTCGGCCGCCTCGGTGTAGGGGCCGAGCTTTTCGAGCATGGGGGTGTAGCGGTTATCTTCGAAGGCGGTGGTCTGCGCCCGCCCCTTGGCCCAAATGGGCGTCTTGACCGGGCCCGGTGCCACGCTGATTACGTCGATACCGTGGGGGAGCAGTTCGCGGCGCAGGCCGTCGGTCAGGGCCTCAACCGCGAATTTGGAGGCTGAATAGAAGGTCGTGAAGGGGGAAGTGAGGTAGCCGGAAACACTACTGACGTTGACGATTCGTGGCGCGTGGCCGGCTTCCCTGGCGGCGTGTAGCAGGGGCAGCGTTTCCTGGATGACGGCGGTAAGCCCGAATACGTTCACCTCGAATTGCTTCCGGTACTGCTCTTCGCTCAGGGTTTCTACCGGACCGCTGATGGCGATGCCGGCGTTATTGACCACCCCGGTGAGCGTGCGCCCGTCGTTTTTGATTTGTCGGACCGCCACTCGGATGGCTTCCCGATCCGTGACATCGAAGTGGAGTGCTTTGAATTTCTCGTAGTCAGCCAGCACCTGCGGCCCCGCCCCCTTGCGGATACTACCGTACACGAACCACCCACGATCAAGTAGATACCGGGCCGTAGCCAGGCCGATGCCGGAGGATACGCCGGTGAGGAGAACGGTGGGGTCCGGCATCCTACACTACTGCTTACCGGCTACCTTCTTGCCCTCCAGCTCGATCAGGTCTTCGACGATGTTGACGGCCTCGCGGATGTAGACGTCCTTCTTGACGCTCTGCTTGAAGTCTTCGTTACGGGCGGACTTACTCTCGTCGGCCAGAATAGGCTCCAGATCGACCTGGAGGTTCAGCACCCCGGGATTGACCACATCATCGAAGAGATCGTCGTACATCTCGGCCTCGCTGCGGTTGGCCCGCTGTAGTTCCTCGAAGTCGGTAAGGGCCAGGGGGAAGCGGTCGCGATCGCGCTGGCGCTTGACCCGCTTGGCGTTTTCCTCGATGCGGCCGAAGGTTTCGTTCCGATCGACGCGCTCGGCACTCCGCTGCTTCAGCAGGTCGAGGTTGCGGATGCGGTAGATGTCCTGCCCGTAGTCCGCCGGAGCGATTTCGGTCCAGGCCAGGGGCGCGTTCTGCTCCTTCTCGCCGGTCTGGAGCAGCGAGCGGCTGTCGGGCAGTACGATGTCGGGGGTCACCCCACGGAGCTGGGTGGAGCCTCCGTTGATGCGGTAGAACTTCTGGGTGGTGAGCTTGGCCGTACCCAGGGGTTTCACCTCGTCGAAGCCCCGGATGGCGTCGTCGAGATCTACGAAGCGCTGCACCGTTCCCTTTCCGAAAGTAGAGGTGCTGCCCACGATCACCGCCCGGCCGTAGTCCTGGAGGGCAGCGGCCAGGATTTCGCTGGCGGAGGCCGAGTACTGATTGACCAGCACCACGAGGGGGCCATCGTACTGTACGCGGCGGTCCTTATCGCGCAGTATTTCGGGTTTGTTGCCGCGACCGGCCACCTGTACGACCGGCCCTTCGGGAATGAAGAAGCCCGTCATATCGACCACGTCGCGCAGCGATCCGCCCCCGTTGTTGCGGAGGTCGAGGATAATGCCGTCGACGTCCTGTTCCTTGAGCTTCTTAAGTTCCTGCTCGACGTCCTTGGCGGAGAAGCGACCGTTGCGGTCCTGAAAATTGGCGTAGAAGCTCGGCAGGTAGATGTACCCGACGCGGTGGTCTTGGGCCTCTTCCTCGATGATGAGGGACTTCGCGTAAGTTTCGTCGATGATGATGACATCCCGCTCGATCTCGATTTCCTCGACGGCACCGTCGGGTTTTTTGACCTTCAGTTCGACCAGGGTGCCCTTCTTGCCGCGGATCTTATCGACCACGTCCTCGAGGGGCATGCCCTTCACGTCAACGTAGTCCGTCTGATCTTCCTGGCGGACGCCCATAATCAGGTCGTCCTCCTTGAGGTCCTTGCCCTTCCAGGCCGGTCCGCCGACCACGATGGAGGTGACTTTGGTGTACTCATCATCCGTTTGCAGGGTGGCACCGATGCCCTCCAGCTGCCCGCTGAAGCGGATGTCGAAGGATTCCTTGTCTTTGGGGCGGAAATAACTGGTGTGGGGGTCGAAGACGGCGGTCATCGCGTTCAGGTACTGCCCCCGTTTGATGCTGGGCTTCATCTCCCGCATCCGCTTGTACCAGCCCCGGTAGCGATCGAGCAATTTGCCGCGAAACTCTTCCTCCATTTCGGGCAGTGTGGGGTAGGTGGCATCGGTGGTGTCCCGCTCCATCTCTTCCCGCTTGTTGACGATCTGATTGAGTACGTCGCGCTTCAGGTAGTCGTGCCAGTACTGCCGGAGCTCGGCGTCGTCAGCCGCCCAACCACTCTTCTCATCGCGATCCAGGAAGGTACCGGGCGCGTCCAGGTCGAAGGGCTCGGCCAGGATTTCTTCGTACCACCCCTGGGTTTTGTCGAGGGCGGCATCCAGGCGGCGCTGGGTGGCCTCGTAGAAGGTGTACTGTCCTTCCTTGCTCTGGTCGTCGATGAGCAGGCGGTACTGGTCCAGGGCGGCCACATCCTCCTGGGTGAAGAACAGGCGGGGGCCGTCCACGCTATTGAGGTACTCGGTGTACACCCGCTCGGAAAAAGCGTCGTCGATCTCGGTGGGCTGGTAGTGGTAGTGGCTCAGCGTCCGCAGCATCGTCTGCAGAATTACGGAGGGGGCGTCTTCGGGGGGTACCGTACCGGGGCGAACGGCGGCGATCAGGGCAAAAACGAGTAGGATAGCGGAAAAAAGCAGGGGGCCGCGCGACTTCATAGCGATCATTTTGTACCGTTCCGAAAGCCAGAACGGAGGGGCGGTATATAAAGGTCTGGCGACCAACGGTAGTTTAGTGGGGAACGGTCTACCGCATGCTTTAACAGCAATTTAAGCCCGGTGATTGTATTCCGGTCCGCTGAGTGGGGTCGTAAATGTCGTAGCTTTGGTGTTTGTCTACGGCACTCACTTGCGACCCTATGCGTTCTTTCGGTCTGTTCTGTTGCTTGTTCTGCTACTCGGTCTTAGCCCGGGCACAGGGAGCCCCTCCACTGCTCGATCTCGAGGTGGCGGCAATCACCCGCGCCGAAGCCCTGCGGCAGTTGGAGGAAAGCGTACCGGTGCGCGTATTCTTTCGGCAGGAGCAGATCCCCGCGGGGGCCATCGAGCTGCACCTCAGGGAGGCTACCGTCCGGGAAGCCCTCGATGCCATCCTCAAGGGCACTGGTCTGAGCTACGTCGACTACCGGGGGACCACCTACGTAGTGGGGCCCGCCCTCGCGATCGGGACCGAGTTTGACGCGGCTTATTACTCAGCCGTTGCCGAACAGGTTTCCGCTCCTGCTTCCGAAGATGCCGGCACCCGCGTCCGCGCCCAAATTGGAAGCCTGCAGTCCCTGGGCTCTTCCGGAATCGCGACAGTTTCCGGCACCGTTACCGACGACGGCGAACCCATCATCGGAGCCACCCTCCGGGTAGCGGACAACGAGGCCGCCACCACCACCGACGCGACGGGAGGGTACGAACTGCGTCTTCCCCCGGGCACCTACACCCTGGTGATCGGTTACGTAGGCTACGGCAACCAGCGGCAGGACATACGGGTACTCGGGGACGGAACCTACGACATTACCATCAGCCAGTCCGCTACCGATCTGGAACAAATCGTGGTCACCGAACGGGCCGCCAACGCCAACGTCGGGCGCGTACAGGCCGGCGTCCAGCGGCTCGATCTGGCCCAGCTGGAAAAGCTGCCGACCTTCATGGGGGAAACCGACGTGGTTAAGGCCCTGCTCCTCAATCCGGGCGTCAGTACGATCGGGGAGGGCGCTACCGGATTCAACGTACGCGGGGGGGAGATCGACCAGAACCTGCTGCTTCAGGACAACGGCATCCTGTTCAATTCCAGCCACGCCCTGGGTTTTTTCTCTACCTACAATCCCGACCTCCTCAAAAGCGTCGATCTCTATAAGGCGAATATGCCGGCGCGCTTCGGGGGGCGGCTGGCCTCGGTGCTGGACGTGCAGCAACGGGACGGGAACTTCGACCACTTTCGGGTGAAAGCGGGCATCGGGCCGGTGACCGGGCGGGTCATGCTGGAGGGTCCGATCCGGAAGGACCGCAGCAGTTTTATCCTGGGGGTACGCAGCAGCTACACCGACTGGGTGCTTAGTCTGGCATCCGAGGAGAACGTCCGCAACTCCTCGGCTTTCTTCCTGGACGGTAACCTGCGGCTCACGCAACGTATCGGGGGCGGCGGCACGCTGGTGCTGAGTGGATACGGATCACAGGATGACTTCGTGTACAACGATGAATTCGGCTTCGACTACCGTACCCTACTGGGGCAGGCCGAGTACCGGCAAATCTTCAGTGACGAACTCTACGGGCGGGTCGGGTTGGTGTACGGTGACTACCTGAGCGAACAACGCGATCTGGGTCGGCTCACCGGAGAACTCATCACTACCGGCGTCGAGTACCAGATTGCCAAACCGTCCGTCACCTATGCGCCTTCGGAGGAGTTCTCCCTTGAGGGGGGCGCGGAGGTCGTCCGGTACACCGTGAATCCCGGAGAGCGGGTCCCGCTCAGCGATGAATCGGAAGTCGTACCGGGCGCGGTGGCCGAAGAAACCGGAACGGAGAGCAGCCTTTTCGTAGAAACGGAAGTGGCGGTATCCCCGCGATTCAGCTTCCGGGGCGGAGTACGGATGACGCACTACCGCTTTGGCGGCGGGGAGGAGCAAGCGACTACCTTCAATAGCCTGCAACCCCGACTGAGCACCCGTTACCTGCTCACCTCCCGAGCCTCCCTGCGGGCGGGGTATTCCCGTACGGCCCAGTTTATCAATCAGGTGTTCCTCGGCGCCGCCCCTACGCCCAACGCTCAGTACCAGTTGGCCACCGAAAATATCCCGCCCTTCCTCAGCCACAACGTCAGCCTGGGGTACTTCCTGAACCTGGATGGGAACAACGTCGAGCTGGGGCTGGAGCTCTACGGGCGCCGGGTAGACCAGCTGTGGGACTACCGCGACTTTGCCGACGTGGTCGTCAATCCCGATCTGGCCGAGGAAATACTGGTGGGTGAGGGCCGGGCCTACGGGCTCGAGGTCAGCGGCAAGAAGAAAGTCGGTACGCTGAACGGACTGGTCAGTTACACCCTCTCGCGTACCGAGCGGCTAATCCCGGGAATCAACGATGGTACGTACTACAACTCGAACTTCGACAAGCCCCATAATTTCGTCTTTACCCTCAACTGGAACCCGAACCAGCGCAACACCCTGACCGCCAACTTCACTTACGGCACCGGCCGGCCGATCACGGCCCCCATCGGCAACTACCGCATCGAGAACGGCCTGAACGTCCCGATCTACAGCGATCGCAACGCGCTGCGTATTCCCGATTACCACCGGCTGGACCTGGCCTACACCCTGGGCAAAGGCTACAACGAGCGCAAGACCCTCCAGACCAGCTGGACGGTAAGCCTCTACAACGTCTACGCGCGCAAGAATGCGTTTTCGGTGTACTACACCCAGGGGGCCGACGGTTCCAATATCGCCAACCGACTGGCCGTATTGGGAACGGTCTTTCCCGCCATTACCCTCAATATCGAAACCCGCTAAGCCATGCGGAAGTGCTTGCCCCTCTTCATTATCGGGTTCATGCTGTACTCCTGCGTCGACGAGATCGACCTGGGGCAGGGGACTCCCCTGCCGGACGGTATCGTGATCCGGGGGCGGCTGACGGCCTCCGCTCCCGCCGAAGCGGTAGTGAACGTCGAACGCCTATTCGAATTCACGTCCAACCGTCCCGATATCATCGTCTCTGCTGACGTGACCCTGGAAAATACGGAGGGTCAGACCCTCGAGATGAAGTTCGGGGAGGGCGCGTACCGGGTGTCGCTGGTCGACCGGCTGGATTTTGACGTAGCCCCCGGCATCGGCTACCGCGTCCGGGTCAGCACCGTTGACGGCGGGGAATACTTATCCGAATACGATATCCTCCCCGAGCCCACCGCCGCCGATAGCATCCGTACGGAACTGGCGACCACCAGCATCGTCAACCGCGTGGGGGTAAGGGAAGACATTCCGGTGTTGAACTACCTGATTTCGAGCCCCGTCCGCTACGATGACGGTTCACCAGTGTTTATACGTTACACGGCGGAGCGAACGTACGCCATCACCCAGGTCGAGACGCCCTACCCCATCGACGACCGCTTCGTCAAAGTGTGCTACATTCCCGAAACGGTGGCCGGAACCCGGGCGATCATCCTGAGTGGCCGGGACCTGAGCGGCGACCGGGTCGTGGACTTCGAGCTGTTATCGGACCCCATCGACTACCGCTACGCCCAGGGGCACTACCTGGCGCTCCGGCAGGAGGTGATCAGCGAGGAAGCCTTCGACTACTTTACGGAAATTGCCGCCATTGCCGATCAGAGCGAGAGCATATTCACCAACCCCCCCGGGCCGGTGAGGGGTAACGTCCGGGAGGTGAACGAGCGCACGGAGAACGTCTTCGGCTTTTTCTATACCGCCAATCGTTCCCTGATCCGCATCGGTACTACCCCCGAAGAGGCCGGTAACCCCCGCTTCCGCTGCCCCCCGCTACCCCGCACCGGGCCCAGCAACCCCCCGGAGGTATGTGAGGACTGCCTGTCCCCCGTCGGCTCCACCACCCAGAAACCGTTTTACTGGACTTTATTCTAGCTCCCGCTATGCGCTTGTTGTCACTATTATTCGTACTGGGTACGGGCTTGCTTACGGCACAGACTATCCTACACGTTGACCGGAGCTACCACGCGGCGGGGGAGGTCCTCCGCTTCGGACTTTTTCTGCCCGAGCCCGCCCCTACGCTGGTGCGAATCGACATCCACGCCCCGGATGGCAAACGTATGGATTATTTCTTCCTGCCCGCGTCCGAATCGGGGGTCGCGACGGGTCATTACCGGTGGCCCTACGAACTACCTACGGGGTATTACCGCCTGGCGGTCACCGCCCTGAGCGCGGAGGATCAACCCGTCGGCCTGGGCACCTTCCAACACGCGGTGTACGCCCTTTCGGACCGTCGTGCGGAGGGGGCCGAGTCGACCAAGCCGGGGGCTGACGGCATTCCGGTCGACCAACTTCAGGTAACCGTATCCGACTCCGAAATCGTGCTTCCCAGCTTCCCCGCCGGCCCCTACGGGATTTCGGTGGTGAACCAATCCGTACTCGGTACCGAGGCGACCCTGGTAAGCACCGCGGAAACCCAAGCCGCTGAAGCCTACCGCGATACCCTATTCTACTTCGGTCAATTAGTTTCGGGAGATGACGGGGCTTCCATCGCGACCAATTTATTACCGTTCTTCGACCTTGCCACGCTCTTTACCTACTTTTCAAAATCGGAGCGGGACGGAACTTTCCTGCTCACCGTTCCACCCTTTACCGGGGAGCGGCGGGTACAGATACGCCCGCTGACGACCGGTGACGCCCGGGCCCGCATTCTCGCGCCTACCCTGGCCCCCCTCACGGAGCGTCCGCCGCTGAGCGCCGCCGTGCTCGACTATCTGGACTTTGCCAACAGGAGAAAGAAAATTTTCCAACTCTACGGTACGGTAGAATCCCCCCTGCACGCGGAAGCAACAAAAGTCAACGTGGCACCGCTGACCCCCAACGAAACCTTCCACGTTCCCGACTACCGGGCGTTTCCCGACCTGGCTACTTTCTTTCGTGAGGTAGCGGGGGAGTTGCGCGTCCGCCAACGGAAAGGCACCTACGAAGCGAGACTGTATAATGCCCCCAATCAGCGGTTCTTCACCGACACGCCACTGTTCATCGTGGACGGGCGGCTCACCCAGGATCTCGAGTACGTCATGAACCTGAAGCCCGCCGACGTCGAGCGGGTCAGCTTCTTCTACGAAAACCAGTACCTGCGAAGGCACTTCCCGGCACTGGGGCGTAGCGGAGTGGTGCGAATCGATCTTATTCGGGATAGTAATTCGTTTCCGGCGGCGGATGAGGCGGCGATCCTACGTATCCAGGGGATGCAGGCCCCTAGCCCCTTCAAGGCGGTCGAAACTCCCCTGCCGCGCATTTCACCCCTACGTCTGTGGCGGTACGGTACCCACGCGGGGGGCGACCTGCGAATAGGGCTACCCGAAACCGATGACCCGGGCCAGTATACCATTACCGTACTCAGTCAGGACGCCGCTACGGGAGCGGTCCGGACGGGGCGGGGCAGCCAACGGGTGGCGGCGGCCCGGCGGTAGTTTGCGGGGCACTGCGGTGACGGCACCGTAATTTTACCGCAAACCACCCCGCCGTGCATCTTTCCGTCGTAGTGACCATTCTGAACGAGCGGGACAACATCCGTCCGCTCATCGATCGCATCCACGCCGCGCTCGGAGGGGTCGAGTACGAGATCATCTACGTGGACGACGGTAGTACCGACGGCTCGGTAGCCCTACTGCACGAACTGGACGACCCACGCCTCGTCGTCATCGAACTGCGCAAAAACTACGGGCAAAGCCTGGCCCTAATGGCCGGCATCGACGCGGCCCGTGGCCGCTACGTAGCAACCATGGACGGCGACCTCCAGAACGACCCGGCCGATCTGCCGGCGATGCTGGAATTGGTGGAGAACGACGCCTGGGACCTGGTCGTCGGGGAGCGGGTCAACCGGCAGGATGGAGCGGTACTGCGGAAGGCCCCCAGCCGGGTGGCCAACTGGATCATCCGTAACCTAAGTGGGGTACACCTCCGCGATTACGGTTGCGCACTCAAGGTATTTCGTACTGAAATCGCCCGCGATCTGGGGATTTACGGAGAGCTGCACCGCTTTATCTCGGTACTGGCGAGCCTGGAGGGCGCGCGCATTACTCAGGTCCCGGTACGCCACCACCCCCGCCGGTTCGGACGGAGCAAATACGGCCTGGGCCGCACCTTCAAGGTGGTGAGCGACCTGATGCTGATGCTCTTTCTGAAGAAGTACTTACAGAAGCCCATGCACCTCTTTGCGCAGGCGGGGCTGTTGCTCTTCAGCCTCGGTGTATTGATCAATTTGTATCTGCTGGGCCTGAAAATCGCGGGGCAGGATATTTGGGGGAAGCCACTACTGATCCTGGGAGCCCTGTTGGTACTGGCTGGTATACAGTTGGTTACGGTTGGGATCATCGTGGAGGTGCTGATGCGGACGTACTACGAGAGCCAGAACAAGCGCCCCTACCGGGTGCGCCGTATCCGGCGGGGCGGGAAGGGGGAGCGCGTACCCCTGCGACTACGGGAGACGGTCCCCCAACCACTGATCGAGCCGGAGTGATTACTGTTTGCGGCCGAAGAGGTCGGCCTGTCCGCCACGTTTCGCTTTTTTCGGCGGTTTGGTGCTCTGATCCAGGGCGTGGCAGCCGGATTTGCGGGCACAGGAGGTGCTCAAAAAGAGCGTGAGGGCTAGGAAAATAAGGAAAATGGGATAAACACTGGCCTTTTTCATACGTTTGTACCGCTAACTTGCTATTAAGTTAACCCATTATTCGGTGGTGACCGTGTGTCTTGCCGTTTTAAACCAAAATCATTAGCAGAATGAACAAAGGAGAACTCGTATCGGCCATTGCCGAAAAAGCCGACCTCACCAAGGACCAAGCGGAAAGCGCCCTGAGCGCCACTCTGGATGCCATCCAGGGAGCCCTCAAGGACGAGGATAGCGTCAGCCTGGTCGGTTTCGGCACCTTCTCGGTTAATCACCGCCCCGCCCGGGAGGGTCGTAATCCCCGGACCAACGAAACCATTCAGATTGCCGCCAAGAACGTCGTTAAGTTCAAGCCCGGTAAGAAACTCAGCGAGTCGGTCAACTAAGTACCACCAAGCTCACTTAGGCCTCCGTAGCCTAACCATACGACCCGACCGGCTACCGCCGGCCGGGTCGTTTTAATTTCCCCCTATGACTTACCTTATCGTCGGTGGCAGCTCCGGTATCGGCCGCGCCCTGGTGAATCAACTGCTTGAAGATGGCCACGAAATCACCGTCTGGGCCCGCCAGCGCCGTGACCTGCCGCAATCCGTCAGTTTCACTTCCGTAGACGTGACCGATGCATCGGCCGATCTCAAATCCGCCCTACCGAATGAGGTGGACGGAATGGCCTACTGCCCCGGCAGCATCGACCTGCGGAGTTTTCGTAGCCTGAAGGCGGATGCCTTCCGGGAGGCCTTCGAGCTCAACGTGGTCGGCGCGGTCCGCTGTCTACAGGCGGTGGAGCGCAACCTGAAGAAAAGCGCCGCGGGCTCGGTGGTCCTCTTTTCCACCGTAGCCGTGCAGCGGGGCATGCCCTTCCACGCGGCGATCGCCTCCGCGAAGGGGGCGGTCGAGGGGCTGACCCGGAGTCTGGCCGCCGAGTACGCGCCGAGTATTCGCGTCAACGCCATCGCGCCCTCCCTGACCGATACGCCGTTGGCCGAAAAGCTGCTCTCCAGTGAAGACAAACGGGAGGCCAGCGCCAAACGCCACCCCCTTAACCGGGTGGCTACGGCCGGCGAAATCGCGGGCATGGCCGCCTACCTGCTGAGCGATCGGGCGGCCTTCATGACCGGGCAAGTCATCGGCATGGATGGCGGATTGAGCGTAATTTAGGGGTATGTACCCCCCCATCCTGTCCGTGAGTGGGCTAAAGCAACTACTCCCGGGCGAGCCGCTCATTCTCGACTGCCGTTTCGATCTCTCCGCCACCGGGGCCGGGCGGAAGGCCTACCGGGAAGCCCACATTCCCGGAGCCCACTACTTGCACCTGGACGAGGATCTATCAAGTCCCGTCATCGCGGGTCGGACCGGTCGTCACCCCCTGCCCGATCGTGAACGATTCGCGGAGAGGATGGCTAACCTGGGCCTTCACCCCGGCCGCCGGGTGGTCACCTACGATGCGAAGGGTGGAGGAATCGCGGCCCGGGCCTGGTGGCTGATCCGGAATCTCGGCCACCCGGAAGTAGCGGTATTGGACGGGGGATTTCCCGCCTGGCTCGCGGCAATGGGTCCGGTTACCGGTACCGCCGGCACCCGCGCTCCGTCGCCCCCCTTACCCGGCTCGTCTCCAACCCTGCCGATCCGTGACCGTGGCTCTATCGACGACCCGGCGATCCAACTGATCGACAGCCGGACCGCCGAGCGCTACCGGGGGGAACGCGAACCCATCGACCCGGTGGCCGGCCACATCCCCGGGGCCATCAACCTGCCCTGGCCGGAAAACTTGCGGAATGGGTATTTCAAAAGCCGGGAGGAGCTTAGGGAACGCTTCGCCGGTCTACGAAAAGAGCCGCAGCAGAATGTCTTCTACTGCGGCTCGGGGGTGACGGCCTGCCACAACATCCTGGCGTATTACTACGCCTTCGGCGTGATGCCGGCGCTCTATCCCGGCAGTTGGAGTGAGTATTTACTAGGAGAAAAGCGGTGAGGGGTAGGTATTTTCGGCGACGAGCAGGGCAAAGGCTTCCTGCACCTTCGGCTTGTCTTCCTGGTAGGTGACGCCATACCACTTATCGTCGGACACGAGCACCTTGACGGTAGCCGATCCATCTTTGATCATGTTGTCCACGACTTCGGGAATGAGGTATTCCGCGCGGGGGTTATCCTTATTCTCGCGGGCGAAGCGGTGAAAGCCCTCCTCAATGCGGTCGAAGATGGCGGGGTGGAACCCCCAGAAATTCATGGACACCACGTCGTTATCGGCCAATTCGTACTGGTGGCCGTCCTCACCGAGGTAGCGGACCTTCTTGTCCTCCCCGCGTTGAATTTTGAGCCGCTCGTTGACGTCCTTGAGCAGGTAGTCTTCCGCCACGACGGCCACGCCGCGGTTGACGGTACCGTGATCGGAAAGGGTGCGGTGCAGCACGTAACCGCACATGGCAAAGTGGTCGGGGGCGGCATCGGCGACTAAAAAGGAGGCCATCTTCTGGAATCCTTTGATGCCATAGTAGTCATCGGCATTGATGACGGCGAAGGGTTCGGAGACCACGTCCTTGGCCACCAGCATCGCGTGGGTGGTGCCCCAGGGCTTTTCGCGTTTGCTATGGTCGACGTCGTCGGGAACGAAGCTATCCATGCCCTGGAAGGCGTATTCAACCTGGATCTTATCGCCGAATTTACCGTCGAATTTTTCCCGGAAGGGTTCCTCGATATCCTTACGAATCACGAAGACGACCTTGCCGAAGCCGGCCCGGATGGCATCGTAGATGGAATACTCGATGATGCCCTCTTCGCTGGGGCCGACGCCGTCGATCTGCTTGAGCCCGCCGTAGCGGCTGCCCATACCGGCGGCTAGGATGACTAGGGTAGGTTTGGTCACTGCCATAT
>CAZQNE010000054.1:0-27383 GCA_964594535.1 uncultured Lewinella sp. | reverse complement strand
TTTTTTAACACCCTGCCCCTGTCCGTGCGGCCGAGTTTCGATCTGACCCGGGACCCCGAATACATCAATGCGGGAAGCAATAAGGCCAACAACCGCGTCACCGCCTACAGCGAAACGAATGAAAACGATATTTCGACCACCCACCCGGCTATTCCGGTCAATTACGTTAACCAGGTACAAGCTCTGGCCTACCTCGACTGGGCCGGTCTGCGCCCCTGGACCGAACTGGAGTTCGAAAAAGTAGGCCGGGGCACCGAAGACCCGGTGGATGGGGCCTACGCCCACGGCACGAACACGGTAGACCGAACCTTACCTACCGTCACCAATAAGGGAGCCACGAACTCCCGCATTACGAACCAGGCGGCTGACGTAGGACATTTCGTCCACGCCATCCCCCGAAACAATGAGAGCAACGGCCCCCTCCGCTGCGGTATAACGGCGGCCAGTGCGACCAACTTCACCCGTTTGGAAACCGGGGGCAGCTACTACGGGATCATGGAACAGAGCGGAAACCTCTGGGAACGGATCGTCACCGTCGGCCAACCCCGGGGTCGTGCATTCGAGGGCAACCACGGCGATGGTACACTGGCCACTGACGGCACGCACAACGTCAGCGGGTGGCCCGCCGGGAGCGAGGAGGCCTTCGGTATAAAGGGTTGTGCCTACGTCAGCGGCGGTGGATCGAACCAAGCCCGGACCATCCGCTGCTCGGTATCGGCCCGCCGCAATGCCGCCGGAAATCGCAATAAGGGCGACCACGACTACGCCCTCTTCCGCGGCGTCCGCAGCCTCTAAAAATCTCAGCATATGCAACGTATATTTCTACCCTGTCTATTCCTATGCCTACTCAGCACCTGCGTCCGCGCCCAACTTTTCCGGGGGGGAGACGGGGGCGGGGGGACCAGTGCCACATTCTCGGGCCAACCCGCCCTGCCCCTTACCCTCATTTCCTTTACAGCCACGCCGCGGGATGAAACCGTTCACCTCCGCTGGATCACCCAGAATGAGGTGGCTACCGATCGGTTCACGGTCGAACGGAGTCAGCGGGGCGAACCCTTTACTCCCGTAGGGCACGTTGAGGCCGCCGGCAACTCCACCCCGGACCGCCAACTGACCTATGACCTTCCCGACGCCGATCCCCTGCCGGGGACGAATTATTACCGCCTGCGCTCCACCGATACCGACGGCAGTTTCACCCTTTCCGAAACGGTAACCGTCTATCACGAGGGTCGCAACCTGGGTTTCTCCCTCTCCCCCAACCCCGTATCTGTATTCCACGAAAACGTACGCCTGTATCTGCCCGCTCGGCCGATCGAGCGGTCGGTTCACCTCGGCCTGTTCGATACACGGGGGGCACTCGTCTGGGAAAGGGACTACCCGGCACCCACCGAAGGGACGCTGACGGTCGACCTGCCCGAAGGGTTGCGTACCGGCGCGTACTGGCTACGGGTGACCGACGAAACGGGCCAACGACACACGGAAAAGCTAGTGATCGGACGCTAGCCCGGAAGCGTACGCGAACCCACGAAGGGCTGCTCGTAGACCCGCTCTCCGGTAGCCCGGTAAATCGCATTCGCCAGCGCTCCGATGACGGGGGGCAGGGAGGGTTCCCCCAGGCCGGTCGGCGCGATACCGTTATCCACGAAGTGGGTGTGGATGGCCGCGGGGGCCTCGGCGTGGCGGATGAGTCGGTAGGTATCGTAATTCTGCTGATCGGGGGTACCGTCGGTAAAGGTGAGCTTTCCGTACAGCGCGTGGCCGATCCCGTCGATGATCCCGCCCTCGATCTGGTTGATGGCGCCCTCGGGGTTCACGACGATGCCGCAGTCGACGGCGCAGTGCACCTCCCGGACCCGGGGCTCCCCCCGCTCGACATCCAGCGATAGCACCTGGGCGACGTAGGAGTTGTGGCAGTAATAGGCCGCCACCCCCCGGCGGTCACCGTCCGCCCATCCCGATTCGTCGCGTACCCGTTCCAGCACCCCGGCGTAGCGTGCGGGGTCGTAGTCATTATCCTCACCGACCGGATCGGTTTGGGCCCGCTCGAAGAGTTCCAGCCGGAAGGCGATGGGGTCCTTGCCCGCCGCTTCGGCCACCTCATCCAGGAAGGCCTGCTCGGCCCCGGCGATGAAGTTGGAGCGGGGCGCGCGCCAGGCGCCGGTGCTGACGTTTGATTCCGCTGTCAGATTTTCGGCCAGGTAGTTCTCTACCGTGCCGGCGGGATAGCGATTGGCGAAAACGGGGCTGCCGTTCGTACCCGTGCCGCGTACGTGGAAGGCGATCAGTTTACCGTCCTCGTCCAGCCCGGCCCGGTAGCGCACCAGGTAATCGGGCCGGTAGGTACCCTGCGTCATGTCGTCCTCGCGGGAATAGACCAGCTGCACGGGTACCCCGGCCGCCTGGCTGATCAGAGCCGCTTCCACGCCGAAGTTACCGTACAGCCTGCGGCCGAAGCCCCCCCCCATGCGGGTCATCATGATGCTGATTTCCTCCTCGGGGCGGTCGAGCAGGGCGCTGACCGACTTCCGTAAAAATTCGGGAGTCTGGATGGGCCCCAGTAGTTCGACGCCATCCTCCCGCACGTCGGCGAAGAAGTTCATCGGCTCCATCGTATTGTGGGGCAGGAAGGGGGCGGAGTAGGTACGTTCGATCACGGTCGCGGCGCGGGCGAAGGCGGCTTCGGGGTCACCGTCGCGGCGGGCGACTTCGGCATCACCGCTTGCCAGCAGGTCCTCCAGGGCGGTGCGCTGACCGGCGCTCGATTCGGCGGGGCTCGTTCGTTCCCACTCGATCTTCAGGTCTTGCTTGGCCTTCATTACCCGCCAGGTACTATCCCCGACTACGGCGACTAGTTTCGGGAAGGCATTTACGTCGGACCACTGCAGTTCCACGCCTTCGGGAGCGGCATTAATGGTATACACCCCCCGGATACCGGGGCGACCCTCGACGGCACTGGCGTCCACTGATTTCAGTTCCATCCCGAAGGCCGGAGGGTGCACGATGGCGGCGTACTTCATCCCCTCCCGGCGGGTGTCGATCCCGAAGAGGGGCTTACCGGCGACGATTGCGCGGGCATCCACGTTCTTCTTTCCGTGGCCGATGATGCGGAAGTCGGCGGGATCCTTCAGGGTCACTTCTTCCGGGGCGGGAAGGGTAGCGGCCAGGGCGGCGACTTCCCCGTAGCCCAGACTGCGGTCGCTACCCACGTGGGAGATGAGGCCGTTTTCCGTACGCAGTTCGTCCACGGGCACCGCCAGTTGTTGGGCGGCGGCCGCCAGCAGCAGGTGGCGGGCCACCGCGCCGGTCTTGCGCAGGGGTTCCCAACCGTGGCGGATGGACTGGCTGCCCCCGGCCAGTTGCCGGGTGTAGTTCTCGGTGTCCAGCGGAGCCTGTTCGACGATGACGTCCTTCCAGTCCACGTCCAGTTCCTCGGCGACCAGCATGGGCATGGAGGTTTTGACGTTCTGGCCGATCTCGGGGTTGGGCGACATGATGGTCACCGTGCCGTTGTCCCCGATCTTCAGGAAGGCATTGACCGTGACCCATTCGGCGGGCAGTTCCGGGCCGGGGGGCAGGGGGCTGCCGGCCGTGGCTTTTTCCTTACGCTCGCAGGAGGTGAGCCAGCTTACGCCGACGAGTAGTCCGCCACCGGCGGCGGCACTCACTTTCAGGAAGGAGCGGCGGGAGTTGGGTTGACGGGCCATATCAGCTGAGTTTTTCGGCGGCGGTTTTGACCGCGGCCCGGATTCGGGTGTAGGTGCCGCAGCGGCAGATGTTACCGCTCATGGTGGCACTTATCTCGCCATCGCTTGGGTTCGGACTATTCGCCAGCAGGGAGGCGGCGGACATGATCTGCCCGGCCTGGCAGTAGCCGCACTGGGGCACGTCGTGTTCCAGCCAGGCGAGTTGGACCGGGTGGGTGCCGTCCTCGCTGAGGCCCTCGATGGTGGTGACTTCCTCGCCGTTCAGCCGCTCCAGGGGAATCTGGCAGGAGCGCATCGCGATTCCGTCCAGGTGTACGGTGCAGGCCCCGCAGGCCCCGATGCCGCAGCCGTACTTGGTGCCGACCAGACCGAGCTCGTCGCGCAGGACCCAGAGCAGGGGGGTATCGCTAGCGGCTTCGACGGTGCGCCGGGTGCCGTTAACGGTAAGGGTGTAAGTTGCCATCGCGGGTCGTTTAGCCAGTTAAGATAGGGCTTTTTGATTTGGGCGGGGACGCAGGTGCGGTCACGTTACCGATCCCAAAACAAGGGCTCCGTCATGGTAACCTCGGGGACGTTCGCCTGGTTGCGGTCCGTTTCGGTGGCCGGGTAAAGCAGACGTAAGGGAAATGTATTCAGGGCGGCGTTTTCCGGTAGTTCGAAGTCGGCATAGGCGTAGTCGTAGCGGCGGGCATCCACCCAGGTTTCGGGATTGAGGAAGAGGGCGATGTACTTTTCCCGGAAAATGTCTGCTTCGGTGACCGGATCGCCGTACTCGGCATCCAGGTAGCCGGCGGCGGTACTGCTGTCCACGCCGATGGATTGCATATCCGCGATCACGCCCTGTCGGAAGGCCGAAGTGGCCCGGTCGGCATCCCCGGCGGCGAGGGCTGCTTCCGCCTCGATAAATTTCACCTCGGCGTAGGTGATCAGGTAGAGGGGGCTTTCTTCCATACTCAGCGCCCCGTCGGTGACCAGGTAGGATTCCTCGATTTCCGTTCCGTCCCCGCGGCGGCCGGCTCCGTTGGGCGTCCCGACGAATTCCCCGTCCACGTTGCGGTTGGTCAGTAGCGGCAGCCGGGGGTCCAGGGTTCCGAAGGTTTCCCCGTTAGCGGCCTGAATAAACTGCTCGGAGAGCCAGCCCCCGAGTACGAGGTTGCTATTGTTCTCGGCGACCTGGGCCCAGGGGTTGCGGGGGTTGAAGTCAGTGACGGCGGCATCGTCCGCAAAGTCGGTAAAGCTGTTGTCTACGGCCGCCAGTACCGCCGAGGGGTCGTAGTCCGCCGTCTCACTGAGGCGGTTCAGGTAGCGCGCCCGCAGGCTGTAGGCGGCCCGTAGCCACTGGTCTACGTCACCGTTGTAGACAAAATCGCTCCCGTCCTTGATCGCCGGTGCTTCGGCCGCCGGCCCGTCCAGGCTCTGGATCGCCGTTGCCAGCAGGTCGTCGATGGTAGCGTAGAGGGTTTCGGCATCGTCGTAAACGGGGGTTAGCGTCTCGCCGGTAAAGGCATCGCCGTAGGGGGCATTGCCCCAGCTATCGACCACCAGGCCCAGGTTCATGACCATCAGGACCCGCCCGATCGCGGCGTGCCGCAGCAGGCCGTCCTCCTCGGCGAAGCGGATCAGGTCGTACAGGTCCGTCATGGTATCGTACAGGCTGTTCCAGGCCCCGTCCCCGCTCACCTCCAGGTAGATATCGGTATTGTTGGAGGCATTCGGGCTGGCCAGGTACTGTACGAAGTAAGACGAATAGCCGTTGCTGACGCTCTGGTGGTTGAGAGCCGTATTGTAGGCCGCGCTGGCCAGTAAGCCGTCCAGGGGGGGCCGGGTGGCCGCGTTCGGATTGTCGTTGATGTCGAGGTAGTCGTCGCCGCAACCCGGGAACAGCAGACCGAAGACCAGAAGAGAAAATACGGAATAGCGTAAATGCATCGGTGGGGAGGCTTAAAATCCAAGGTTGAGGGTGACGAAAAAGCTACGGACGCTCGGATAGACGAAGCCGCCGAATCCATCGTCCCGGTTCCCGTTGCCCTGGTTGCCCTCCGGGTCGAATCCGCTGTAGGGGGTATCCAGCCACAGGTTGTTCCCGGTAAGCGTCAGCTGCGCCCGGTCGATGAAGACCGATTCGAGCAAATTGTCGGGCAGGGCGTAGCTGAGACTGACGTTGCGCAATCGGATCCAGTCGGCATCCTCCACGAAGTTCTCGGTACTGCCCCGGAAGACCTCGCGGTAGTAGCCGTTGCCGTAATTTTCCCCATCGGGGCCGATCCCCTGCCCGAGGAAGACCGGTCGGGTATTCGGCTGTCCGTTCTCGGTCACTCCCTCGAAAACGATCGTTTCGTCGCGGTTCAGGGTGTAGGGGGCGGTACCGAAGGCGGCGAAGAAGTTGCCCTGCTGGTTGTACTTCTGGACGCCCTGGCGGGTATCGAACTGGAAGGAGAAGCTGAGCCCCCGGTAGGTCACCGAATTGATGAGCGCCCCGAACCAGTCCGGCTGGGTGTTCCCGAGGATCTTCTGGGTGGTCTCGATGACCGGGAAGCCGTCCTCCCCGATCAGCAGGGGTAGGCTTTCGTCCACGAACAGATCGTCATCGCTGGCGCCGAAGCGGGCATAACTACGGCCGTAGATATTGCCGTAGGGTTGCCCCTCGATCAGCCGGATACTGGCCGACGACCCCGCGTAACCGAAGGAGCTGCCGATGAAGATGTCCTCCACCCCCTCAAAAATTTCCAGTACCTCGTTGCGGTTCCGGGTATAGTTCAGTTGGATATTCCAGTTGAAGTCGTTGGTCGCGATGGGCGCGGCATTCAGGGCCACTTCGATTCCCCGGTTGCGGACCGAGCCGGCGTTGAGGACGAAGGTGGTAAAACCGGTCGCGTTGGAGGAGGGCACGGGGATGATCTGGTCGACGCTTTTGGCATCGTACCAGGTAAAGTCTAAGCTGACGCGGTTCTCCAGGAAGCGCAGATCGGTACCGAATTCGAGCGTATTGGTGCGCTCCGGAACCAGGTCGTTCGCCCCCTTCTGGTTGGCCCGCGTCCAACCGGTAACCCCGTCGATGGGAAAATTGACTTCGTTACCGTACACGACGCTGGTGCGGTAGGGGTCGGTATCCTTCCCGATGCCGGCGTAGGAGCCCCGCAACTTGACGAAGCTCACGACGTCGGGCAGGGCGATCATTTCACCGAGTACGACGCCCAGGCTGACCGAGGGGTAGAAAAAGGAACGGTTCTCGGCCGGTAGCGTACTCGACCAGTCGTTGCGGCCCGTGACGGTGAGGTAGACCGAATTGAGGTAACTCAGCGACAGGTCGCCGTAGAGTCCCAGTAACCGGCGGCGGATTTCCAGGCTGCTCGTCTGAATGTCGGCGGCGTTATTGAGGCTGAAGAAGTTGTAGATGTCGAGGTCGTCCCCCCGGGTGAATACGCGGTCCAGGGCCGAATCGAATGCATCGAAGCCGGCCAGAAACCTCAGGTTGAGGTCCGGCGTGATGTCCTGAGTATACACCCCGTTAATGTTGGAGGTCACGTCCCGGCGGCGGATGCGGGTTTCGGCCACGAATCCGTTGCCGTTCGAAATATTATTTTCGAAGTTGGGGGCCCCCTCGTAGACCGACCCCTGGCCGTAATTCTGGCGGAAGTCGGAGTACTGGTCGAGCCCCAGGGTGTAGTTGAAACTCAGTTCCGGGAAGGGGCTGTAGCGGAAGGTGAGGTTGCCGATGTAGCGATCGACGTCGTCGATGAATTTATTGGTGGCCTCCCCGTAGATGGGGTTGTTACCGACCGTCCCGTCGAAGCGGTAGCCGACCATGCTGCCGTCCTCGCGGATGTAGTTCGTCACGTCGGCCTGGGGAGCCCAGTAGACCAGCCGGGTATTGAAGCGGTCGGCGTCCACGCGGTTGCCGCCGCTGCGGATGTAATTCATCCCGCCGCCGAAGCTGAAGGTTTCGTCGGCCACGTAATTCGCGTTGATGCGGATGCTGGTATTATCGTAGGTACTGAAGGGTAGCACCCCCTCGTGTTCCAGGTGCGAGAGGGAGGTCCGGAAGGTGGCCTTTTCGTTTCCACCGGAGATACTAAGGGTGTTGCGAAATTGATTGCCCCGTTGGTAGGCGTTTTCGAAGTTATTGAACAGGGTGGCCGGGTGGTCGGGGTCGAGCTGGCGGGCCTCCCCGACCGTCGGGCCCCAGCTGGGCCAGAAACTATT
The DNA here is from genome assembly GCA_964594535.1 of uncultured Lewinella sp. Lineage (GTDB taxonomy): Bacteria > Bacteroidota > Bacteroidia > Chitinophagales > Saprospiraceae > Neolewinella. The sequence goes on along the minus strand of CAZQNE010000054.1, from coordinate 19,476 downwards.
CATGTTGTATTCCCCCGAGTACCCCTGAGTGTACGTTTGCTGTACGTCCGGGAATTTATTGACTTCCTCCGTGCCGTAGGAGCTGGAGAGATCGACCGTCAGCCGGCCCGCTTCCCCCTGTTTGGTGGTGATGATGACCGCCCCGTTGGCCGCCCGCAGTCCGTAAAGGGCCGTAGCGGGCCCGCCCTTCAGTACCGTCATGCTCTCGATATCCTGGGGGTTGATGTCCGCGATCCGGTTGGAGACGTTGCGGCTGCCCCCTCCGCCGACGGTAAGGGTCTCGTTGGAAACGGGGATGCCATCGATAACGAAGAGCGGCTCGTTATTGGCGCCCGGGTCCAGGGAGTTGACGCCCCGGATGATGATGCGGGCGCCCTGCCCCGGCCCCCCGCCGGCACTGGACACCTGGACGCCGGCGACCTGCCCCTGCAGGGCATTGATCAGATTGGGTTGCTGGGTGCGGACCAGGGCGTCCCCCCCGACTTCCTCCACGGCGTATCCCAGCGCTTTACGCTCCCGGCTGATACCCAGGGCCGTGACGACGATCTCGTCCAACTGGGCGCCGGCCCGTAGCTCGACGTTGATTACGGTCTGCCCGGGGGTGACTTCCCGACTGATGGTGCCGTAGCCGGTGTAACTGAAAATCAGGGTATTGCCTTCCTGGGTAGTGAGCTCATAGTTGCCATCGAAATCGGTCACGGTACCCGTGCCCGTGCCCTCGATCACGACGCTCACGCCGATCAGCGGCTCTCCGGTATCGCCGGTTACGCGGCCCGTGACTAATTGCTGGGACCAGCCGGTGGCGGTAAGAAACAGGAAGAGGAGGAGCCCGAGCCACCTCAGTTGTACAGATGGTTTCATACTACTAGTGATTAGCAACGAATGGCCCCCGTGCCTATCCCGCGGGATACGTCGGGGGGACGAACTGACAGCTAATATAGGCAGATCGGCTTATTCCGGAGGGAATACTTTTGGCGGTCCTTCCCCCCACCGCACCCGCGCCCCGCCGCCCCCTCACTCCAGCAGACGAACGTAGCGGCCCAGCACCTTTCGCCGGGAACGGTTGATGGGGATACAGGTACCGTCCACCACCAGGCTGTTGCGATCCACCTCTTCGATGTAGCGCAGATTGACCACGAACGAGCGGTGCACCCGCAGCAGCAGGTCGCCGACCAATTGGCGTTCGAGGGCACCCAGGCTGATCGACAACAGGAAGGTTTTGCCGGCCGTCACGATCCGACAGTAGGCCCGCTCGGCCTGGATGTACTTGATATCGGCCAGCAGCACCCGCACGAGGCGGTCGCGGTGGTGAACAAAAATGCGGTCATTGAGGCAGGTGGGCGCGTGGGCGACCAGCTCCTCCCGGGGGGGTAACACGGTACGGAAATTGAAGTACTGCGTCAAAATCGACTGCGTCAAAGTCGTTCCCCGGCAACCGTGCGGCACATTTCCACGATGAACCTAGGCGAATTCTCGGCCAATACTGGTAGGGTCAGAGCCGGAAGAGCGCGCACTGGCCCATTCGCCCGTCGAAACTCAGGTCGCTGAGTTGGTCGAGCAGTTCGCCCCGGGAGGGGGCTACGGCGACCACCGAATTGTTGTATACCGCGAAGTGGCGCTCGCGGATGCCATTGGCCTTGAGTTCTTTCTTGATCTGGCGGGCGCTGATCTTGGAGTACATCTGCATGTAGACGTCGTGCAGTTCGGGGTACTTATCGAGTACGCGCTGAATATCGGCGGCGTGCTTTTCGCGGGTGACGGCGGAGCGCAGGTACTGGCGCAGGTTCTTTTCGGCCCGCTGGGCTCCGGGGCTGGATTGGGCTTCGAGCACTTGGGGGTTTAGGGTTTCGGTTATTCCTCGCACGTCTTTGATCTGTTTAAATTCGTATTCAATATCGGAGCGGGAGGGAGGTTCTTCCTCCTCCCGTCCGGGAGTCAGGCCGGCAACCACGATGGTTTCCTTGAAGGGCAGCAACAGGGCCTCTACCGGGGTGGGCAGACTCTGGCCGATGAGGTCCGTCGGTGCCTCCTCCACGCCAACTACCCCGAAAAGGGCGTTGTGGTGCAGGAGGACGGCGTATTTTTTGTACTGTTTGACGAGATAAAAGTCGTCGCACAGGCAGTCGCTGAAGCCGCGAAGGGTGGTCTTCTGTCGTTCACTGAGGGCGGGCGCCTGGTCACTGCGTAGGAAAGACTCAATCACTTCGGGCTTGCCGTAGACGGCCTGCAATTCGGCCGGGCCTAACGCGCCCGTGTCGCTACCGGTGGCGTAGCGGACTAAGGGATCGCTGAGTCGTTTAAATTCCTCGCGTTCCGCGGGACTGAGGTGCATAGAAAGCATCGTTAAAGCAATAAGGTCGCCGGTTAGCTGGCTATATTCCCACAAAGTAACAACGATTATGGCTGTTTTTTAGTTAAATGCCGAAGATTTTACGGTCAGCGGACGGTGAATTGGGCAAAACCTAGCATCCCGGGTACCCACTGCCTACAAAATACTGTTGGAACAATTATTTTAGCGAATAGCTATGTTCCCCCGTATTTTTCTCCTCCTTATTCTGCTTTCCCCCACAATCCTTCCCGGGCAGGATGCAGCGCGAATTGACAGTCTGGAACGCGCCCTGGCTACCGCCGCCCCCGGGGATACCCTGGCCGTACTCACGCTCGTAAACCTGTGGCGGGCTACGATCAATACCGACCAGCCCCGGGCAAAAACGTATGCCCGCCGCATAATCGACCGGAGCCAGCGCATCGACTACCCTACCGGTACGGCTACCGGACACCAACGGCTCGGCATCAGTTATTCGTACGAAAACCGGGTCGACAGCGCCCTGTACCACTACGAACGGGCGCTGGCCATTTACGACAGCCTCGGCTGGGAATGGCTGCAGGGCGTGATGCTCTTCAATATCGCCACCATTTATAAGGACGCCGGACTGCGCGACAGCGCCCGCCACTACCTGGCCCGGGCCGATGCCCGCTTCCCGGCGGATTCCGGCTACTTCGTGCAGCGCTCGGCGGTCAATACGATGCGGGCCACCCTGGAGCGGCAGGAGGGCAACTACGCCGCGGGGGTCGCGTACGCCGCCGAAAGCTACCGACTGGCCGCGGCCGCCGGCGACAGCAGCCGTATGGCCGACGCCGAGCAGGAGATTGCCTTCGGGTACATGGATATGGGGGACGACGCGACGGCCGCCGACTACTTCCGTCGCTCCATCGGCCTCTACGACCGACTAGGGGACGATTATTTCGCCACGGTTTCCCGCCTCAATCTTGCTTCCACCCTGAAGGCCCTCGGAGCTACCGCCGAAGCGGAATCGGAAGTTCGCCGGGCGCTCGCGGCTATCGGGGCGGGTGGCTTTGCCGACCTGCAGTACGATGTCAACCTGGTCCTGGGTGACGTACTCACCGGCACGGAGCAACCGGAGGAAGCCGCCGCCGCCTTCGCCCGGGCGGAGGGCCAACTGCTGCCGGAGGAAGACGACTACCGCCGGGCGGAATTATTCACCCACGTGGCCGAATTTGAACTGACCCGCGAACGCCTCCCGGCGGCACGATCCGCGGCCCGTACCGTGCTCCTGGCGGCCGGGCCACTCGGTCTCCGGGAATTCGAGGAGGCGGCCCACCGGGTTCTGGCTACCGTCGCCGCCCGGGAAAATGACTATGCCACTGCCTACCGGCATCTGACGGTCTATTCCGACCTTCGGGACAGTTTGCGCGGCGACCGCCTGACCCAGCAGGTAGCCGAGCTCAACGCCCGTTTCGAACGGGAAAAGCAGGATCGCCGGATCGAAGAGCAGCGGAATCGGCTGGCTCTGTTAGAAAGCCAGGCCCAGGTCGACCGGCTCCAAAAAACCCGTCTCGGCCTGGGCGTCGGCGTCCTATTGTTTTTGATGGGTGCGGGGGTTTACTCGTTCCGGCAGCGGCAGCGGCGACTACGGGCCGAGCGGAACCTGCTGAGCGACCAACTGCTCGGTCACCGGCAGCAACTGAGCACCCACGCGCTGCACCTGACCCGGAAGACGCGACTACTCGACCAGTTGAGTGAGGAGTTGCGGGTCATCCGGGGGGAACGCCCCGACGACCGGAAAAAACTCAACGGATTGCTCCGGGAAATTCGCTCGGAGGATCGCATCAATCAGGATTGGGAAAACTTCCGGACCTATTTTCAGGGAGTACACGATGGGTTCGAGGAACGGTTACACTCGGCGGCGACCCTATCGCTGTCCGCCCGTGAGCAACGGTTAGCGGCCCTGATCAAGATGCAGCTGAACAACCAGGAGATCGCCTCCATCCTCGGTTTGAGCCAGGAAACGCTCTATAAGGCCAAGTACCGACTGCGCAAGAAACTCCCCGCCGCGGGGGAGGGGGGGCTGGATGACTTTATCCGGTCGCTTTAATCCACCGCAAACGTCCGGCTACCCCGCGGCGTGCCCAGGGTGAAAATGGTGGGCAGGGCACCATCCGTGAGGTAGGGCGACAGATCGAATTCGTAGGTCTCCTCGATAAAGGCCGCGCAGATTGGTTGGCCGGCGGGGACCCCATCGTCGAAAACAAGCTCGGCCGATGTCTGGGTGGGGTTGCTTTCGGCCACCTGGCCCAGCGTAATTAAATCCATGTTCCATCCTTCCGAACCGCAACCCGAGGCTCCAACGGTCACGCTCAGGCAGCGGTCGGTCACCGAGGCATCGATGAGAGCGAAAGAGTCCACCTCCACGACCAGCAACACATCGACGATCTGAATGGGACTGCCGCAACGGGAAGGATCGAGCGTGAGCTTCTCCTCATCGGAGCAGGCTAACAGGTAGGACAGGCAGCAGAGGGCGAAGAATCGATACACCATGGTAAAATGATTAGCTGGTACGATCGGTAAGACGCGGAGTGACACCGTACCGTTGGTGGCGCCAAGCCCTAATCTTCCGTTAAGGGGCTCGGGGTAGTCATCCGGTGTGGGCCGGGCACCGTTAGAGAGTTATGCCCCAGCTTTATCCCCTATTGCTTCTCGTTCTGCTTCCCTTTCTTTCCCTGGGTGCGCAATCCGATTCCCTACTGCGGGAACTAGACTGGCACGCGGACGATGACGAACTGGTGCTGCGGCTCACCCCCGACGGCACCTTCGAGTTCGATTACGGAGCCGAAGCGCAGCGGGGGCGGTACCTGATGGGGCGCTACCGCCTGGATACCACCGGCCGGGTCCTCACCCTTTCCGTGGATTACTTTCTGGGTAAGCGGCGTATTCCGAACCGGTACCGGCGGGGCAACGACTTTTATCTGGAGTACGATCTGCTACATTCCGACCCGCGCCGGTTGGTGCTCCGCGATCGCCTGACTGACGAACTCCGCCACTTTACCGGGCGCCTACCCGAAGGTCAGGACCCGGCCCTGCGCCCCCTGCCCACCACCTCCGACGGGGGGTTCAAACTACCGGATAAGCGCGGGGGGGGCCGTCTATAGGCTATCGAGGATCTGCTGCTGCCGCTGCCCGATGCTCATCGCTTCGGCGAGCGTGGTACTCATCACGGCTTCGAGGTTACCGTACACGGCGGCATAGTCTTCCTGGCTGAGGCGGACAACCTCCTGAGCTTCCTCCCGTCCGTAGACGTGGGTGATCTCGGTCATGGATTCCTTGCCCGGTAGCTGCTTGTAGGTCAGGAAGTAATGCCGCAGCCGGTTCAGGATGGCGTCGGGCACGTCGTCGATATCGTTCCAGTGGCCGTAGACTTCGTCGTTGTCGAGCACGCTGATGATCTTGTCGTCGGCCTCTCCACCGTCCAGCATCCGGAACCCGCCGATGGGCCGGGCCTTCACGATGATATTGCCGTGGGTGACTTCCCGTTCGGTGATCACGCAAATATCCAGGGGGTCGTCATCTCCCACGACGTCCTGCTGGTCACACTTCTCCATACAGTAAGCCGCCACTCGTTCCTTGCAGTAGGTCTGGGGGATAAAGCCGTATAGCGCCGGTACGATGTTGGAAAACTTCTGGGGCCGGTCGATGATCAGGTAGCCCGACTTTTTGTCCACCTCGTACTTCACCGTATCGGAGGGGATCACCTCGATGAAGGCGCTCACGACCCGGGGGGCGCGGCTACCGATCTCGATGCCGTGCCAGGGGTGGCTCTTGTAGCGTAGGCCGATGAGTTTCCAGAGTTTATCGAAGGCGCCGGTGGGGGTAGACATGGGCTTGGGTTTGGGAGTGCAAAGGTAGGTTACCCCGCTCAGAACTTTTTAGTCTGCGCCAAATTGTAGGACACTCCGACATACCAACTCGTCTTCCACCGGTTGACGGTCGGCACGCTCTCCGTAGCGATCGGCACGTACTGCCGGCCGCTCTCCCCGTCGGTACGTACGAAGCGGGACAGGGTAGGAAGCCGCCCGAAGGCAACTCCTCCCGTAAGGGCGATTTGCCGCTGGCGCCCGATCACGATACCGCCGCCGGCCAGGTAGCGCATCCGTTCGTCGAAGGGGGAAAGGGCCGCCCCGATGGCTACCGTCGGGTGTACCTCACCCTTTTGCATCCAGGTGGCGTGGGCCAGGGCGCCGATGGCTACGTCCACATCAGCCCGCCCTTCCTGCAGCACGGCTTTTCTCGTGGTATCGACCGTAGCATCGGTAGTATAGTCGTCGAGGTAGTAGCGCCGCGCCACCGCCCCGTTACCGAAAAAGCCGGTCGAAAAGCCGAAGGATACCTGAAGACTGCTGCAGAAAGTGTCTCAGAGTAAATCCCCTAAATTTTTCACTCCAAAAATTTCGTTATGCAATACCAAGACTTCGATTTACACAAATTTTAAGTAGCAATTATTTGGAACAAACGAAACTTTTCACTTAAATTTATGATAACTAAAACCCACGACCAGTGCGCTTTACTTTGTGTCTATTGTTGACTCTACTTTTTGCGGGATGTTCTCAGGATGAACTGTTAATTGACAATTCGTCTTTGATCGTTAATTCTGATAAGTTGTTGCCACAGTGGCCGTTAACATTTAACGCGTTCGAGGATAATGATCAATGGAACATATATACCAATTTATTTTTAACTTCCAGCACCTACCAACATCTAGTTACAGACAACATAGCGAGTGGTGGACAAATTGAGGAGCTTACTACATGGATTGAAAGTCAAACTGGCGGTGCTTTTGTATGGCAATCCGCAGTTTTACAAAAGGAAAAGCGCAAATATGGCAACACGTATATTCTGCCAATCATGAACAAGACTTTCACTGAAATAAAGCACTTCTGTGTATTCTATTCTACCGGCAAAAACGAATTCGAATACACGTTAATCAATTTAGGAGACAATACTGAGACATTCCATATACTGCACCGATACTTCAACACTGAGTTAGTTACTGCGAGAATTGGCGGAAAAAATGCTTCAAAAATATACGTAGATATTGAAAGTGTAATTTCTTATCAAAAGAATTGTACCCCTGTGTATACAGTATATGTAGTACATACAGACTGGTATCAAATCGGAGGCAACAATGTGCCTTACTTTCTTGGTACAACGTTCGATGGCTTCGAGGTAGAAATAACTGATTTTTATTGTGATAATGGTCAAGGAGGGCCGTCTCCTGGTCCAAACACAACAATAATATCTTCAACTGGGACTGCTACTGTCTCCGTTCCACCTGCTCAATCTTTTATCCCTTGTATCACATATAACAACTTGTGGCAGGGACCGTACGCTTCGGAGGCGAGTATAAACTTTATCTATTGGGACATAACGTTTGACTTATGGAATGCATCCGTGCAAAATTATGATGACTACGAGGTCTCACTCAATATGAACCTATCATTTAACTATCTACCAGATATGTTTGCTGATAGAGACCTGACTGCACAAGCAGTCGATGCAGCTTTTAAAGAAGCTTACCATGCTGCTTACGGTACGGTTATGTATACATTAGGAAATAACTTTACATTAAGTTACAATGCTATGCAAACTGAAATAAATAGAGTCTTTACAAGCTCTTTTGATTCTTTTATGAAGGAATATCTCGGAGAATTGGACCCCACTATTCAAAATTCGTCTATAAGGGTTAATAACAATGTTGATCCCGATGCTAACTCGCTTGACCCAAATGACTGCTTGCAAAGCAACTAACGAATCGGTATCAATTTGTTAAGCCCATGGATACTTTAACTATTATCATTGTATTAATCACGCAGCTTACACCTAGTGACCGGCAAGTAGATACAATTTATCTTAGTAACGCTTTTGAGAAACCACGCATTTCCAGTCAGCTCACGCTTTTGAACCAGGATGGAAGAACTATACATTTTGATCGAAGGATAAGGAACAGTCACGTCCATTACATAGATCATCAACGTAAGCTTAGAGCAATCCAGCCCCTAAGCCACCCAAAACCCGGTTTAGGATTAAATGACAAACATCTTTATCAGTTTAATGGTAGTGATAACTTCAAAATAGATTCTATCAAGGTACGTAAGCTCGGCGATAGTGAATCTGGATGGTCATTTTACACAAACACTTTTTATTACACTAATGAAACTTTCAGCGATGGGATTCCTCACCAATTTTCATTTGAGACGAGCATCCTATGTTTTGATAATTTATCACTGCATACGCTAACTAGTCTATCAATGGTAGAAGACTTACAATTCGTGGTTGATAGTAACAATCAACCTGTGCACAATGATTTGGACTACCTGCTTGGCTTGGTTGTAACAGCAAAATATAATGGGCATACTTTCAATCCTACATACACGACGAATAAAGGGTCTTTTTCTACCACATATAAATATTTACAATCAGTAGAACGTATAAATGGTTTTCCACCAAGGAAAAAAGTAGAAATCGACAACATTGACAAATCTTATGAATTAGTTCCTTTTTCAGCCTTTTTTGAATAAAACCAATAGCTTTCAGTGTCTAGGTATTGTAATCTTGTGCATATCCGAATCAAATACAAACGGCTTATCCGTTAGCTTGGTAGCGAAGTACGCCGAATTCAGCCCATTGATTTTAAGCCGTATCGACTTCCGGTGCTTCCACTGAATCGCTAGAGCAGACTCGTCAAGGTGTTTATTTTCCAGATCAAAATTTACGGAAACAGTCCCATCCTGCGCCTGCAGGGCAGACCAGAGAATCCAACCAATAATAAATAAGGTGATGTGCCGCATACCGTGAGAGTGTGGAAGACCTAATTCCCCACCCCATCATCCCAAAGCAAGCGAAAGATAACCCAGCGGATCAATATATTTCGGGCGGTCCCGCAATACTACGGGACGGGTGCAAGGGGTGAACTACCGCGCCCCCCCTTCCAACAACCGCAGGTGCAGCACCTTCCCGTTATCCGCATCCGTGAGCACGTACAGGGAGCCATCCGGTGCCTGCTCCACGTCGCGGACCCGCACCACCAGGGGAATGCGCTCCACCTCGCGGGCTTCCGTGCCATCTACGGCTACGCGCACGATGCCGGAGGCCGTTAACCCACCGATCAGGGCCGAGCCACGCCACTCGGGGAACATATCGCCGGTGTAGAAAATCAGCCCGGAGGGCGAGATCGTCGGCGACCAGTGAATGGCCGCGTCCTCGAACTCGGGGTGGGTGGGCGGCTCGGGGATGTCGTCTCCGTCGTAATCGTCGCCCCAGCTGACTACCGGCCAGCCGTAATTCCGCCCGCTCTGGATGGCATTGAACTCATCGCCCCCCATCGGGCCCATCTCGGCGACCCACAGCGTGCCCGTAGCCGGGTCGATGGCCGCCGACTGAATGTTGCGGTTGCCGTAGGAGAAGATTTCGGCTTTGGCCGTGTCAACGCCCACGAAGGGATTATCGTCCGGTACGCTGCCGTCGTCGTGTACGCGCACCACCGTACCCAGGTGGTTGCTCAGTTCCTGGGCGGGCCCGAACTGGTAGCGGTCGCCCATGGTGAAAAAGAGGTGCCCCCGCCCGTCGAAGACCATCCGCCCCCCGAAATGATTGGGGGCCTTCAGCTTATAATCCTGCACGAACAGTTCCTCAAAATCCTCGATGCGGTCGTCCACCCAGCGGCCCCGCCCGAACGCGGAGGAGGCCATACTGTCCCGCCCGGGGTCGGAGTAGCTGAGGTAGACGTAGCCATTCTCGGCAAAGTCCGGGTGCAGCACCACGTCGAGCAGCCCCCCCTGCCCGTAGGCGATCAGCTCCGGCAGACCTTCGACGGGGGCCGACAGGCTGGTATCCCGCATATCCAGGATGCGCAGTTGGCCGGCCCGTTCGGTGATCAGCAGCCTTCCGTCGGGCAGTACGGCCACGCCCCAGGGGTGGTCGAGGCTATCGGCCAGGGTGACGACCTTGACGGCCCCGGCATCGGTGACGACCTGTCCTTTTTGCCCATTCAGCGTAAGGGCGGGGATCAGAAAGAGAAGAACATAGAGACTACGGAGCTGGATCATGGGGTTATACGATTAGGGCGCGGACGCGGGTGCAGTGCTATAACCCGAACTTACCGACCGGGGTTCCCTACCGAACCTGTCCGCAACCGCCCCGTTCATTCACCATAGCCCCGTACCGGGTGTAAACCCATGTTAAAAAAAATTCTTCGCTGGTGTGCCGTGCTAATCGGATTGGTGGTGTTGCTGCTGGTGGGTGGCGTCCTGGCGTTTGACTGGTACCTGGCCTCCGAGGAGGATAAGCGGCTGCACGATATCTTTCCTACGGGTGGAATGGACGTCACCTTCCGCAAGGCGGACTACCGCTTCTGGAGCACTTTCCCCCGGCTGACCATCGAACTGGACAGTTTCGTCCTGCGGGATACGCTGCACCACCGGGACCAGCCCCCCCTATTGCAGGCCGGTCGCCTCACCGCGGAAGTGTCCCTGGGGGCCTACCTACGGGATACCCTGGAATTCCGCGAACTCAGTCTGCACGAGGGGTCGATCCACATCCTGGCCGACTCCACCGACCAGTATAATTTTGGCAGCTTCGGCCCGGATTCCACGGCCAACCCCGCACCTGCGTCCTCCGCCCTCCAGTTCAAGTGGGAGGGGATGAACGTAGACATTCGCGCGGTCGACTTCACCTACATCCGCCCCGCCCGCGATAAGCGTATGATCGTACGTATCGATTCCCTGCGGGCTACCGGCACTCGCGGCCCGGCAAACAGCGTGAACCTGAACGCGGCGCTGGACCTGCACGTGCACGAGCTAATCTTCAATACCGCAAAGGGGTCCTACCTGCGCGATACCCCACTTGCCGGGCCGGTCACCGTAAGTGCCTACCCCGATAGCGTAGTGGTGGAGCGGACCGAGCTCGCCATCGGGCCCCAGACCTTCTCCGTAGCCGCCCTCTTCGACCGCCGGGAGGGCAGCAACAGCCACATTTACCTCGCGAACGACCGGACCGATTTCGGGCTCGCGCGGGCCATGCTCCACGATGATCTGCAGGAAAAGCTGTCCCAGTACGACGTAAGCGGCCCCTTCCCGGTGCGGGCGGACATCGAGACCAATATGGAACCGGGGGAAAATACCAAAGTGACCGTCGACTTTGCCCTGGAGGATCAGGACATCAAACTGCAGCGGCACCGCTTTTCCGGGGTCAGCGGCCACGGCCGGGTCGTCAACCGCCTGCCGGAAGCGGAAGGGGGCATACCCGGTAGCCGCAAGAACCTACGAATCGTAGCCTACGACATCAGTGGTTACCTGGGGGGGATACGCATGGAAGCCGACTCGGCCATCGTGCGGGACTTCGAGACCGATACCCGCCTGGAGACGAGCCTGGTCGCTACCGGTCCGGCGGCGGCGGTGAGCGAGCAATTGGGGGCCACCGATTTTTTCTTCACCGGGGGCACCTTCCGGCTGGAGAACGCACTGGAAGCTTCGCTAATGTCGCAGACGGCCATGCTGGACGCCAGCCAGGCCCGCCTGGTCATGCGGGACGTGGGGGTGCGGTACGAACCGGCCGGGGCTACCTTCCCCTTCGAGCGGATCGAACTGGGCAAACGGGGTGACGACATTCGCTTCCGGGTGCGGAGCGACCGCCTCCCTTCCGATTTTTCCTTCGACCTGGAGGGAGAGATCGATAACCTGACGCCCCTGCTGCTGGACGTACCCGGCGGGCGGGTGAATGCCGACGTAAGGCTGACCGCTCCCCGGATCGACTGGACCGACCTGCTGACCTTCTTCGGGCAGGATGGCTACTTCGCCGAGGAAGAAGAAACGCAGCCCGCGGCGGATACCCTCACGGCGGTGCAACAGCGACGGGCCTTGCGCCAGACGCTACTGGGACTCAACCGAAGCTTTCACCCCACTATCGACGCCCGCTTCGATACCGTGGCCTACTACGACGTATTCGCGCTCGGAGACTTTGCCACCGGGCTGCACTTCGAGCACGATACCCTGGTGCTGGAGGAAACGTCCTTCCACTGGGCGGGAAGTGAACTGAGCTTCGGGGCGCGACTGGGACTGAACAGTGGAGCCGAGACCCCCTTCCGACTCGATGCGGAAGCCGACGATCTGGACCTGAACCGGCTGCGCCCCTCCCTGGACTATTTTGGCTTACAGTTGCCGGAGGAACTGGACAGTCTGCCCAGTGACCTGAGTATCCGCTTCGACCACCTGGGCATTCTGGACGACGAGGTCGGCATCCTACCGGGCTACAACGCCGGGCGGCTGCTCTTCGACGACGGGCGCAACGACCTCTTCGTGGGGGACCTGAGCTACCGGCCCGGCCCGAACGGGCTCGAAACCCAACTGAACCTGAGCGGCGACCCCCAGATCGTGAACGTGCTCTTCGGGGCGGAGAACTACTTCTTCAGCACCGGATCCTTTTCCATCGACCTGGCTACGGTAGGCAATCCGGCTAACCTGCGGCAATTGCTCCAGTCCGGCGAACTCCACCTCCATATCGACAGCACCCGGGTCACCTACCGGGCCGCGGACGTGTTCGTGCCGGTCGAGCAGTTCGTCGTCGACGTGAAGAACGAGCGAGCCGACTACCGGATGCAACTCCTTACCGAACCGACCCGCCGCCGGGTGGACATCAGCGGGACGCTGGACCGGCTTTCGGACTTTCTCTTCCCGGAGCGGGCGGACCGGCGCTTCCGGGTCCGCACCGACATCTCCGCCACCACCCTATCCTGGAGCGACCTCACCAATATTTTACAGCGGCAGGAAGCGATCGAGGCAACCGTAGAACTACCCGTGGATACCACCACGTCCACCCGGGAATTGCTTTCGGCCACCGGGGGGATCCTCGGCTCCTTCCGCCCCGACCTGAGCCTGAGGATCGATACGTTTCTGGTCGACGACCTCACCCCGATTACGGAGGTACACGCAGGGCTGCACATGCGCGATACGACCCAGCTGGTACTCGAGCGCTCGGGCTTCCGGCTGGGGGAGGGCGAAGTAGCGCTATCGGCTACCTACCGGCTGGACGAGCGGGCCTTCTCACCCTTCCGGACCCAGCTGAAGATCGAGGCGTTGGACCTGGAGCAGTTGGTCGCCGAACTGCGTGGCCTGGAACTGCAGCTTCCCGACGCGATCGGTGACGTCACCGGCACCCTGAGCCTGGGGGGCGAGCTCACCGGGAAGATGGACGAGCGCAACGAGCGAATACTGTACGACAGCCTGAGCGGGCAACTGAGCTACGTACTGAGGGAGTTCGGGCTATTCGACTGGCCACCGCTGATCGAGCTCGGCCGGAAGGCGAAGATGCGGGAAGGGCGCATGGCCAGCATGAAGTTCGCTCCCCTCGCCGGTGAACTGACGGTACGGGGCGGGCGGTTGGAATTGCCCCGCACGGAGATCCAGACAACTAGCCTGCAGCTATTCGTGGAGGGGAGTTATCATCCCGCCCGGGGCCCCGACCTGTTGGTGAGCCTACCCCTGCGCAATGTCGGCCGGGGCATCCTGAGCGAGCCGCCCCCGCCCACCGGATACGCGCTATCGGGCTGGAAGGTCTACCTGGTGGCGGGGCAATCGGAAGCGGGGGAAGTGGAGACCAAGTTCCGGCTCGGGCGGCGGCGGTACTTCCGCGAACACGGGCGGCTAGAGGAATTGAGGGAACTCAGAAAACGGTGGCGACGGGAACGGCGGGCCTCGCGGCGGGCGCGGCGGTGATCAGTCTTCGGGCAGCTCGTCCAGGGCGGTGAGCAACTCCCGGGCGCGTTCGGCGATCCGGCTGCGGTCGGCGGGCACGCGGGTGAGTTGGTCGCGGGCGGCGGCGCGGTTGCCCGCTTCGAGTTCGAGCAGGGCCAGTTGGTAGCGGATGTTCCCCTCGTCGTAGGGGTACTGGCCACTTTCCAGAAGGTCTTCCAGATGGGCACGGGCCTCGGCGGGGCGGTCGGTGGCCAGGGCGGCCACGGCGGCGTAGAGGAGGTTGATCCGGTCGAGGCTCCCGCGTTCTACCGCTTCGAGGAGCAGGGGGTAGGCCCGTTCGTAATCCTGTACGTCGTAGGCGGATAGCCCCTGCTCGGCGGCGTTTTCGGGGCCGAGGCGGTTATCCTCCCGGGGGATCCAGGTGAAATACTCCCCGGCCAGCCGTTCCTCGGCGGAGGGTTGCTCAAGGATGAAGTAACCGGCCAGTAGCAGTAGCAGGATGCCGGCGGCCAGGCCGAGCCACTTCAGGGGCAGGGCGCGGCGGGTGGCCCGGGGGGGCGTAGTGGTCGCTTTGTGTTGCCTGAGGTGTTCGCGGAGGCGGTCGTCTTCCTCGCGTTCGGCGGGGTCTTCCCGCAGCAGGCCGTGGCGGTAGACGGCCTCCCACTCGGCGGCGCGGCGGGCCAGATCGGGGTTGGCGTTAAGTGCCTGGCGCAGGCGTTCGGCTTCCGCGGCGGGGAGTTCCCCGGCGTAGTAGGCCTCGATGCGGGCCAGTAGTTCGGGGGAAAGGTCGCCCGGTTCGTTCATGAAGGCTTCGAACTTTTCGTGATGCCGTAGAGGGCCCGTAGGCGGAGCATGCATTTGGCTTTATTGTTTTTGGCGGAGTTCGCGTTCTTGTACCCCAGCAGATCGGAGATGGTATTCCAGTCCAAGTCCAGGAAGTAAAAGTGCACGATCAGTTGCCGGCAGCGGGGGCCTAGCTCCCGCAGTCGGCCGTACAACAACCGGCGTACCCGTTCGGGTTCGCCGTCGTCGGCCGTTTCGACCAGCGGGGGGGGTAAATCCCCGGGGTCGCGATAGTCCACTCTGTTGTTCCGCAGGTACTTCAGATACAAGTTTCGAGCAATGGCGTTGAGGTAGGTGTCCAGGCGGGCGGAGAGCTCGGTGAGCCGCCCCGTCCGGGCATTCCTGGCCAGTACGATCAGCGCTTCGGTAAACAGTTCGGCGGCGAGGTCCTGTCGGTTGGGGGTATCCCGGGAAATCACCCGCCCCAACAGGTAGCGCACGCAGGTTTGCTGGTATTTATGGTAAACGGCGTCCAGCACGGATGAATTACCGGACTGGAGTGCCGCCAGAATACTTGCGTCACTTGTGTTACTCACGGGTATATACCTGGGATGTCAGAAAGTAACCCAAGTTATGACATTTTCCTCAGGGGGTAGCCATACCATTTCGTCAAACTACGAAATCGGGTCACCATCCGGACACGGGATGAATAGAATGGGTCAGTGGATGGAGGTCAGTCGGTCCATCCGGTCGGTACCCATAATAGGCCGGGGCGGGCGGGGAACCAGCTTCGTTTTCCGATCGTCCGCTCTGGCTTTCCCGTGGGGTTTGCACCCGCGCGCCGCCGCAAAAAAATGTGGGAATAAGGGGTTACGTCCCCGCCCGGTGGGTGACTAACCGGCAACACACTATGAACACACCATGCTACGACTACTTCTCCTTTCTCTGGCCTTCCTGTGCGTTACGGCCACGCACACTCAGAGCTACCCCGGCTTGCACGCCGACAACTTCGCGGGGGTCCACGGCCTGCTGCTCAACCCAGCCAACGCGGCGGCTACCCCTACCGGTTTCGAACTGAACCTGCTTTCGGCCTACGCTTCGGCCAGCACCGACTACGCACGCATCGACGGGCGGCAAGCGCAGGATGCCATCGGAGACGAAGACTACGGCAGTGCCCTGGGGAACCGGAGCCTGTCAGACGGGAATCAATTCTTCGGCGAGGTCGACGTGCTGGGGCCGTCCGTACTCATCGGTCTGGGCAAACGCTCGGGGCTGGGTATCCTCACGCGGGTCAGGAGCTCCTACAGTACGCAGGGACTGAACGGCGGGCTGCTGGAAGGGACGTACCATACTTTCGGTTCCCTTACTGATTTCAATTTTTCGGCCACCGATCACCGCAGCACCCTCCACGCCTGGGGGGAGGTGGCCGTCACCTTCGGGACCACCCTGATCGACCGGGAAAAAACCGTACTGAAGATTGGGGCCTCCTATAAAATGCTGCGGGGGATCGGGGCGGTGTACACCTACGGCGACCGGCTGGTAGGGAACTACGCCAGCCGCGAAGACCGGGTGAGCGTGGCGGGTGACATGACCTTCGGCCGCACCCCCGGCTTTTACTTTACCGACCTGGACGTGGATCGCGGCAATCTGGCCACCGGCAGTGGCCTCGACGCCGGGCTGGTCTTCCTGTGGCGCCCCACCCCGGCCCGCAACCGACGCGCCCTGCACCGGCCCTACCGGCTGAAGGTAGCCGCCTCGGTCGTCGACCTGGGCAGCATTACCTACGGGGGCGCGGAAGAAACGGACTATACCCTCGCGGGGAGCCTGCCGGCGGAAGACATCGAGGATGCCGAGGCCGTGGAGGACGTGCTGATCGACAACTTCCCCGGCACGGACCGGCGCACGGACGCTCAGGTGAGTCTGCCCACCGCCCTCCACCTGCTGGTGGACGTGCGGGTGGTCGGCAAACTGTACACCAGTGCGACCTTTTCCTCCCCCCTGCTACCGGCCAAATCGGCCATCAGTACGCGCATTCCGCGGGCCGTGACCCTCTCCCCCCGCCTGGAAACCAAAACCCTGAGCCTGCACCTGCCCGTGACCCTCCGCCAGGGGCAGGGAGCGCTGATCGGTACCGGCGTACGCCTCGGGATGCTGACCGTGGGGTCGGGCTCCGTCATCAGCCACTTCATCGGGAACGGGGGAAATGGGGTGGATGTATTCGCGGCGGTGAAGCTCCCCTTCCCCCGGCGGCAGCTGGAGCGGGTGGAGGAGGAGTAGGGGCGCCAGGCGTGAGGGCGCTAGCCCAGCGGAGCCCTCCGTGGAGATAATTAGGAAAATTCGCGGTAGCGGGCCTTGACGAGCACGAAAGCGCCGTAAAGAAAGAGCCCCAGGCTGACGAGGGCGAGAAAGATCGAGCCCGCCCCCTGGCTGATCGTCTTGAGGATACCGCCGAGCCCCTCGTACCGGGAAGCGTCTTCGGTGAGGGCCGCGCGGACGAGGAAGTACGCCAACAATATATAAACCACGATACGGCTACCGAAGCCGAGTTTACCCATCCAGCGGTAGGTTTTGCGCTCCTTAGGGTTCATGCGTTCCGTGTCCAACTCATTCATATACGTTTCGTCGCTCACCTTCCGGTACTGGCGGTAGGCGGCGTAGCAGGCCGCGGCGGCTAGCGCGGCCACTAGAAAGCGCCCGCCGGGGGCCTGCATGATGGAGCTGAGGATGCTCCGTTTGTTCCCCTCCGCCCCGCCGCTGCCGAGGAGGGTGATGCAGTACACGCCCAGGAGTCCGTACAGCGTACCGCTGATGGCGTAGCCGGTGCGGGCGGCCAGCCCCTCGGCATCGCGGCCCTCGCCACCCTCGTCGGTCACGGCCTTGTACCACCGCCAGCCGCAGTAGGCGAACAGCCCGACGGCGAGTAGGATGAGGAGGATTTGCCCGCCGGTCTGTGCCTGCAGGAAGCGGGCGATCTGCTGGGGCCCCTCGGGCCCGCCGCTGGCCTGCCCGATGACGGTGGCCAGGGCCAGCCCACCCGTGGCGATGAACACGAGCCCCTTGGCGAGGTGGCCCCAGAAGTAGAGATGGTGGCGGAGGTTGGTGGTGGCGGGGGTGGGCATCTACCCGCCAAAGTAATTCATTCCCCCCGCACCCGCGCCCCGCCGCCCACCCCTATCGCCTGCTCCAAAAACACCCCGAAGGTAAGCAGCACCTCCCACCGCCACCCGACTTCGCTCCCCTCCCGCGGGAAGGGCCTCAGGTCATCCGCCGCCGCCGTATAGCGCCCCTCGGCCCGCAGGTAAGCGTTGGAATAGGGACGGTACTCGCCCCCCAGCGTCCAGCCAGTGAGTTTGGCGCCGGAGGGTCGGCCGGACGAGTTGAAAAGGGTTCCGCTGATGAAGCCCGTCCGGTCGCGGAAAAGCTCGCCGCGCCCCGTCAGGCTCCAGCGGTCGTCGATGCGGTAGCGCAGGGTCAGCAGGGCGGCGTAGAGCAGGGCCTCCCGCCCCCCGGGAACTAGCTCGCTGTTCGATTGCACCCCCAGATCGACGCTCAGCAGACTACTGAAGCGGTCGTTCCAGCGCTGCTCCCAGTAGGCGTTCTGGTAGAAACGCAGCTGCCGCCGGTTGCCGTTGTCGGGCGCTTCGTTACCGATCAGGTTATTGTAGGTCAGGGTGGTGGCTTCGTTGGGGGCGTACTCGAGTAGCAGGCCGAGGGATTTGGCGCGGTTGTCGTCCACGAATTGGTTGTAGCCGTTCAGCAGCCAGGCCTCCAGGTGCCAGCGGTCGTCGGGCGTATGGCTCAGTCGCGCGCCGGCCTGGTAGAAGGGTTCGTTGAAGGTCGCGAAAGCCGTCGAGCTCAGTCGGATATTTTTGGGCAGGAAGCTCTCGCCCCCGATGTGGGTGCGGAACAGCCCCGCGTCGACCCACCAGTTGCCGCCCAGTCGCAGGCCGACGTTCGCCTCCTGTACGTTGGTAAAGCGATCGGCCCAGGTAGCGGTCACGATATCGCCGGTGTGGAAGGTAACGTTGGCCCGGACGCGGTCGCGGGAGTAGTGCACCCCCAGCTGGGCGACGTTGAGGCTCAGGGAGTTATCCCGGGCGCCGACGGTGGTGTAGCGGGCCAGCTCCCCGGCGGGTTCGCTGCTGTAGGCGGCGTAGTAGGCATCGACGTAGGCACTCAGGGTCAGGGCCGTAGTGTCCCGGTCGGACTGGCCGGATGCGAGCAGGGAACACAGTAGCGGGAGGGCGGTGACGGGTAGGCGCATGCCGCTAAACCGGAAAAGCGGGAGGAAACGTTCGCGGCAGAACGGCGGGGCGGCGGCGCGCGGGTGCGGGGTGGATGCGGTACCTTACGGTCAACACCCCGGAACAACACATGCACCGCAGTTTTACCCCATTCGGCTGGCTCCTTCCTCCGATGTGCCTGCTCCTTGCCGGTTTGCTCCTTTCATGCGAGCGGGACGAGGCCTCCGCCCCTCCCCTTTCGGACTACGAGCGGGGCTTCCGCGACAGCCTCGACGCCGTCGCCGCCGACTATGCCGAACTGCGGCTCTGGGAGGCCCTGGCCGGGGCGCGGCGGCTGCGCGCCCGGGTGGATGCCGCCCCGGATTCGCTGCGCGGGGAGCTGCGGGCGGAGCTGTACCAGTATTTG
>CAZQNE010000053.1:0-27692 GCA_964594535.1 uncultured Lewinella sp. | reverse complement strand
TTTACAACTCAATTACTTGCGGAGGTGTTAATTAAAGAATTTCCTACCTTTGCGGTCCTTTCCACGGAGCGGAACACCAATCCGGTGCGCTACTTCGTCGGTTGAAGGTCCCCGTTCAACTACTAAATCTACTCCCGCATGGCAGCTGCCGCCCCCACCGAACTGACGGTCGAAGAAAAGATGCGCGAACTCTACCGCCTGCAACTCATTGACTCCCAGATCGACGAGATCGAGATTCTGAAGGGCGAGCTCCCCATGGAGGTCAGTGACCTGGAAGACGAGATCGCCGGCCTCGAGACCCGCATCAATAAGACCGAAACCCTGGTCAGCGAACTGCAGGACGAGATCAGCCGCCACGAAGCCAACGTCAACGAGTCGAACATGCTCATCTCCCGCTACGAGGAGCAGATGAACAACGTGAAGAACAATCGGGAGTACGAGGCCCTGATGAAGGAAACCGAGATGCAACGCCTCGAGATCCAGCTCAGCCAGAAAAAATCGAAGACCGCCGGTGAGGAACTGGAGGCCAAGCAGACCACCCTGGACGCCACCAAGGAACGCCGCGACGCCAAGCTTAAACTCCTGGAAGTGAAGCAGGAGGAGCTCAAGAGCATCATCGCCAAGACGGAAAAAGAGGAGAAAAAACTGCGCCGCCAGTCCGACAAGCAACGCAAACTCATCGAAGACCGTCTGCTGCGTGCCTACGACAAAACCCGCGCCAACTACCGCAACGGGCTGGCCGTAGTGACCGTGGAGCGCAACGCCTGCGGCGGCTGCTTCAACGCCATCCCGCCCCAGCAGCAACTCGAAATCAGCCAGCGTAAGCGTCTCATGGCCTGCGAACACTGTAGCCGCGTGCTGGTGGACGATACCATCCTGGAGGAGAACGAAGTGGAGGTTTAGTAGCGGGCTTCGCCCCTTAAGTCGTGCTGCGCACGGGGAGGGAGTGGCGGGTGAAGTAAGTTAGCGGGAGGCGAACTGGGTGTAGTTATTCTCCATGTAGCACAGTAGCTTCTTACTTCTTCGGATGCCCGGATGTAGGGTTCGTAGTGAGGCTCGGTGATGTACCGGTTATTGAGCGCAATATCCAGCCATACCCGGATTTCGTAGTTTTCGGCTATGCAATCCGCTAACTTTGCGTAGTAGTACTTCTTATACTTCCTACGACCGTACGCCTCCCCCGAATTAGCACACACCGACCGCGAAGACCTTCGAATCTGATCGATGAGGGAGAAGCGCTCGTCCTTAGAAAGGGTAGCTGTCATTCGATAAATGGAGTCGGCTAATCGAATAGCCTTCTGGTAAGCCAACCATTTTCGAAACCGGAAGGTACCTACTGACGATAAAGCGGATCGAATGGGTCGCATAGTGCCATCGTTTATTTTTGTTGACACAAGTGTAGGGCAGTTATCCCCGGCAGTAGCAATTTATTCAAATACTTGCGTATAGTTTCGTTTGCATACGTTTTTCTCGCCTACAACACCTGCAACACTTATAAAATCAGCCTCCCCGGCGCAGCCGACTCCAAGCGCGAAGCGCGTACTTTTGCCGCATGCCCTCCCGTATCCTAATCATCGGTGCCGGTCGCTCCTCCACCGCCCTGATCAACTACGCCCTCAATAAGAGCGAAGAGCTCGGTTGGAACGTCACCGTAGCCGATGCCGACCCCGCCGCCGCCGCCGCCAAGGTGAAGGGCCATCCCCGGGGTACCGCCGCCTGGCTCGACGTCACCAAAACCAACGACCGCCGCGAGCTGATCGGCCGCTCTGACATGGTCGTCTCCCTGCTGCCCGCCCACCTGCACATCGAGGTGGCCCAGGATTGCATCCGCCTCAAAAAGCATTTGGTGACGGCCAGCTACGTCAGTCAGGAACTGTACCGGCTCGGCGACGAGGCCCGCAACCGCGAGTTGATGTTCATGGGCGAAATGGGGCTCGACCCCGGCATCGACCATATGTCGGCCATGCAGCGCATCAACGCGATCCGCGAGCAGGGGGGAAAGATCACCGCCTTCCGCTCCTTTACCGGCGGACTGATCTCCCCCGAGAGCAACGATAACCCCTGGGGTTACAAATTTACCTGGAACCCCCGCAACGTAGTGCTCGCCGGCCAGGGTACCGCCCAGTATCTCAATGAGGGAAAGTTGAAGTTCCTGCCCTATTACCGGCTGTTCAACAACACCTGGGACGTCCACGTGGAAGGAATCGGCCACTTCGAGGCCTACGCCAACCGCGATAGCCTGCTCTACCGCGACCAGTATACCCTCGATGACATCCCCACCATCCTGCGGGGAACCCTGCGCTACCCGGGCTTCTGCGCCGCCTGGAACGCGCTGGTCCGGATCGGCATGACCGACGGCGATTTCCCCATCCTCGACAGCGACAAGATCACCTACCACGAACTAATGGAAGCCCTGGCCCCCAGCGGATCGGGCTCGGTAAAGGACCGCATCGCCGGAATGCTGAAGGTAGAACCGAAGGGCGAGGTAATGAAGCGGCTGACCTGGCTGGGGCTGTTCCGGAAAAAGCGCATCAAACTGAAGGGGGCCACCCCCGCCCTCATCCTCGAAAATTTACTACTCAGCAAGTGGAAGCTACAACCCGACGATAAGGACCTCATCGTCATGCAGCACCAGATCGACTACGAGCTGGATGGCGAAGCGAAACGTGACATCTCCAACCTGGTCATGCACGGCAACGACGCGGAGGATACGGCCATGTCCCGCCTGGTCGGCCTGCCGCTGGGCATCTTCGTCCGCCTGATGAGCCAGGGGCAGATTCAGGCCACCGGCGTGCATATTCCTACCATGCGGGAAGTCTACGAGCCGGTGCTGAAGGAAATGGAGGAGTACGGCCTGTCCTTCACCCACCAGACGGTTGCGGGCTAGCGGGCTCATCCGCGCCGGGCAGTTCAACCAGGCGGTCCGCCAGGGTACCTTCATCGTCATTGCGCTGGCCCTGCCGCGCCTCGGCGTTCCCCGCGAACAGATCGGGCAGTGGGAAACGCTCCTGTTCGTCGGCTACCTCCTCGGCTTCGGCTGGACGAGCGGGCTGCTCCAGGGCTTCCTCGTCCGTATGGGCCGACTGAACGATGCGGCAGGCCGAAAACTGGCTGCCGGAGCCGTGGGGGTGGTTTTCCTGTTCTCCGCTATCCTCCTCCTACTCACCGCGGCGGGTCACGATTGGGTCTTTGCGGCACTGCGACTCCGGTCCGCACCACTAGGCTGGCCCTTCTTCTTCCTGTTGCTACTGGCGCGCTGGCCCTCCTATTGCTTCGAGCAGGCGCTACTGTTACTGGGGCACGTCCGCTCCCTACTGGTCTATACCTGCCTGAATGCCGCCGGACTGCTCGGGGCCGTGCTCCTTCCCCTCTACCTGGGCTACGATCTACTAACATCCATGCGGGTTTTGGGCGCGTACGCGGGTGCAAAGTCGATACTCATCGGAATATGTACCTACCTATCGTTCCGGCCTCCCCCCTCATCCTCCGCCTCAGCCTTAGCCTCCACCTCCGCCTCATCCTCCGCCTCCGCCTTAGCCTCCATCCCCTCCTCACCCTCCCCCCTCCGCCCCTGGCTAATTACCTCTCTCCCCCTCATCGCCTACGCCACCGTTGCCACCCTCGTTACGACCGTCGATCCCTGGGTAGTCAATTACTGGTACGAAGGGGACCCCGAAGTATTCGCCATTTTCCGCTACGGGGTCCGGGAATTGCCCTTCCTGGCCGCTTTGATCAGCGGTATGACGGTAGTGGCCATTCCCCACATCGGCCGGGAAGCGAGCGCCGGACTGCCCCTGTTGCGGGACCAATCGCGTAAACTCTATCACCTGGTGTTCGCCCTGACCCTAGGGCTGCTCCTGACGAGCGGCTGGTGGTGGACCCTAGTCTTCACTAAGACCTTCGCACCAAGCCTGCCCCTCTTCCGGACCTATCTGCTGGTGGTCGGATGCCGGCTGGTTTTCGCTATGACCGTGCTGACCGCCTTCGATATCACCAAACGGCTCTACCTCTGGGGGGCACTGGAGCTAATCGTGAATCTGGTCTTGTCGCTCCTGCTCGTACCGCGCTACGGGCTTCAGGGGGTCATCTGGGGAACGGTGATCGCCAGCTACTTCCACGAGCTGTGCCTGGTGGTGTATCTCCGGTACCGTACCGGTACGGACTGGAGGGAGTATGCCGACCTGCGGTGGTATTTCGGATATCTGGTTCTGCTATTCGCGGTGTATCTCTTTCTGCTTCCGGAATGAATTCCGAAGGCTACGGGGGGGCTCATTCAGAAAGTCGCGGGTCAGTATTTATCTATGATCACCAGGAGTCTGGCTGGTTTTTTCACGACCCGGTTGGCCAGGGCGTCCACCCAGGACCAGAGGCGGTAGGGTAGGGGACCCAGTACCGCATGGGTCCGGAGAACCGTCAGGGCCTTATTGGAAAAGGTATGGGTGCGGTAGCGAACGTTCGGGAAACGAGCCAATAAATTGGATACGGCCGCTTCGTTAAAGCTGTGTAGGTGGGCGTGCAGCGGCGTTGCCCGGTTGCAGTGAATACAGAGGGAGTACTGCAACTTTTCACTATAGGGCGTCGAGATAATGACCCGCCCGCCCGGGCGAACGACGCGGATGAGTTCGGAGAGGTAGCCGGAGACGTCGGCCACGTGTTCCATCACTTCGGAAGAGATCACCGTATCCACCGCGCCGTCGCGGAAGGGGAGGTCGAGCACGTCACCCGCCACGACCAGGTGATCCGGACGGGGATGGCGGCGGGCCACTTCGGTAACATTGGCACGGGCAATGTCGAAGGAGATCACCGATTCCCCCCGGGGAAGCAGGGTTTCGGCGATCCAACCGCGACCGCAGCCTACGTCGAGAACCGTGCCGGGGTCCGTTGGTGAATGGTGCAGGATAGCTTCGTGCAGTCGCCGTTCCTCGTGGAGAATAGCGGGGTCGGTGGCGGGCGCGAAGTAGTCGAAGGCCAGTGCGTCCAGTTGGTAGTGCTCGACGTAATTCGGGCCAGCTTCCGCCCCGGTGGCAACGGGGAGAAAATCGTATACTCCGGACGCGGTACGGGCCGCGGCGATCCGCTGGTTGGAAAACTTAAAGAGCGTCGTCAATTCGGGCACCCGGCAAAGCTACGGTTAAGCCTCCTGCCTTAGGGCCTCCAGGGAGGGTAGGAATTGGCCGCCTTCACCCTGGTAGAGAAATTTACTCCCCGCGGACTCGGTCGCTGCCCGGAGCCGCCGGATGAACCCTTCCCGGTCCTCCAGGTAAGTAATGGGAAGGCCGAAATGCCCGCCGGAGTGGGCGATCTTGACTTCCCATTCCGGCCAACCGAAGGTCCCCTCGCTGCGGCGCACGGTCAGGCGGTGTATGTCTCGGTAAGCAAACTGGTGATTTTCACTGATCCGCCGCCGTAGAATCAGGGCATCCTTACCTAGTTCAAGTTCCGTCAGTAGCTCCCAGTGGTAGAGGTAGAGCGGCATGAGGACCACGAAGAGCAGGGCGCTCTGTAGGGCTTCGGCTAGTCCTGCGTAGCTGAAATCGAGCGCCAAACGGAACACGAAGGGGACAGTGGCCGAAATGGCTACGGTGCGGTAAATGGGGGCGAAGGAATAGGGGTAGCGGGTCATCGGTCTGGAGTCGGGTTACCGGTTGTCAGTCTAATGTACCAAATATGGACCATTAGCAGAAAACGTAAAAGCTCTCTGAAAAACTGCGCCGCCCCACCTTATATTGTTCGGGGTATGCAGGTAGCTAGACGCACGCACTACGGCCCCCCCGAGCGGATCCGCATCGCCGATGCGGACGTTCCGCGGCCAAGGGAGGGGGAGGTACTGATCCGCCTCCACGCTACGACGGTCAACCGCACCGACTGTGCCAATCTTACCGCCCGCCCCTTGATCATGCGCTTCGTACTGGGGCTCCTACGGCCGCGCATCGCAATACTGGGTACGGACTTTGCGGGGGAGGTGATCGCGGTAGGGAGGGAGGTGACCGCGCACGTAGTAGGTGACCGGGTATTCGGCTTCATCGACACCGGAGCGGCGAGCCAGGCCACGTATACGGTAATCCCGGAGAGGCAGGTCTTCCCCATTCCTCCGGGTATCGACTACCGGACCGCCGCCGCCAGTCTGGAGGGCGCACACTACGCCTATTCCTTCCTACGAAAAGCGGGTGTTGAGGATGGACAGCGCGTCCTCATCAACGGAGCCACGGGGGCCATCGGCTCCGCTCTGCTACAGTTCGTCCGCCGCTACGACGTCCACGTCACGGTAACCTGTCGGGGCGCGCACGCCGGGCGCGTCCGTGAGCTGGGGGCCGCTGCGGTAGTGGACTATACGAAGGAGAACGTGTTCCGGACCGACGGGACCTACGAACGCGTATTCGACGCGGTGGGTAAGTCCACCTTCGGTGCCGCCCGGGGGGTGATGGCCGAAAAGAGCGTGTACGTATCCTCCGAATTCGGCCCCTACGCCCAGAACCTCTACTACGCGCTGACGACCGGCCGGTCGGACCGGCGGGTCATCTTTCCCGTACCCCTACCTACCGCCGAGTCGGTACCCTTCATCAGCCAATGCCTCGCGGAGGGATCGTTCGCTCCCCTCATCGACCGCAGTTATCCGCCGGAGCGAATTGCCGAGGCGTATAAATACGTCATGCGGGGGCAGAAGGTGGGCAACGTGGTGATTGCGTACGGGTAGGGCAGCTCCCGGGTAACGGAAAGTGGATTGCGTCAATGAAGCAGTATGCCGGTGAAACCATTTGACGTCAATATTGGGCTGGTGTCCCTACTTAGCAGCTTCCTGCCGGGAGCCGTACTGGTCGCCATCCTGTTGTACGTAGAGGCGGAGCATCCCGGCTGGTTTTCGGTGCGGCCCCTGTACCGGTTCATGCTGGAGGATGCTACGGTCTTACCGTTCTGGGCGGTATTTCTCCTGGCGGCCTTCGGGTCGGGGTATTTCGTTAATTCGGCGGCGTCCAGCCTGGATATTTTCTACGACCGGATCAGGAGCGTGATCTACCCCTACCACTCCGACCTACGCCGGTGGATGATCCGGCGGGGGGAAGCGCCCGATGCGGACCTCGGGGAGGCCGGCCGCCGGTACGGCCGTCGTACCGTACCCCGGTTGCTGCACTTTTTTTTCGAACTGAATGCGCAGGTACGCGTAGATTCGTCTCAGTCCAGCGCAGAATGTTTACTGCGTACCCACGCGGCGGAAGCGGTGCCGGCATCGAATTCGTTCAAGTGGTCCATGACGCTACTCGAAGTATATTTCCCGGGAACGGCCCTGAACGCGAACAGGATGCTGGCCACCTCCAAATTTTTTCGGAGCATCATGCTCGTATCCGCGATTGTATTCGGTTTGCAGATGACCGGCATCTTGCCCGGCACCCACTCGTTGATGCCAATCAATGCCCTCGTGCTGATTCTCTCCTTCCGGGAGTACGTGGTGCAGCGGCACAAGAGTACCCAACTGGCCTACCGTTCGATCGTTACCCTCTACCACACCCCACCACGGATCGTAGAGCTGACCTCAGGCAGACCACCCGCGTAGTACAGCCTCGAATCCGAAACTATCCCCCCGGCCTCCGCCGTTCCGATCCGCGCACCACCGGAACGGCAGGGCGGTATCGCGGAGACGTCGCCACCGATCACGGAAAGCGTGCCCGTGCCGGCGGCGGGTAGCTGAGGGTCCAACCCTCCTAGGACAAGAAAGGCGGTCGTCCCGGACGTGACGGGTCGCGGAATTACTCGTACTTCGGGGAAGTAGGGGAGGTACCTACCTTTATGGCATGACCACCCCCGACAAAATCACCGCCCTCCGCCAGCAGATGCTCGAGCACCAGCTCGACGCCTACGTCATCCCCAGTACCGACCCCCACCAGAGCGAATACCCCGCCCCCCGCTGGGCCGCCCGGGAGTGGCTGAGCGGATTCACCGGCTCGGCGGGTACCCTGGTCGTAACGCTGCACGAGGCCCTGCTCTGGACCGATAGCCGCTATTTCCTCCAGGCCGAAACCGAACTGGCGGGCAGCGACATCAGGCTGATGAAGCTCAAAACGCCCCACACCCCGGAGTATACCGAATGGCTCGCCGACCACCTGCTGAGTGGTCAAACCGTCGGGGTCGACGGCCGCGTATTCAGCATTCGCGCCGCCCGCCGCCTCCGGAAAGCCCTGAAGAAAGAGGGCGTCGAACTGGATACCCGTAGCGACCTCCTCCAGGCGATCTGGGCCGACCGCCCCGGCCTGCCCAATCGCCCGGTCAGCGAACACCTGGCCGACTTCAGCGGCGAACGCTGGCAGGACCGACTACGCCGCCTGACGGAATGGATGGAGGAACGGAAACTCGATTACTTCCTCGTCTCCTCCCTCGATGAACTGGCCTGGTTGCTGAACCTGCGGGGCACCGATATCGACTTCAACCCCCTGGTGGTCGGTTACCTGGTCGCGGGCCGACGGGGAGACCACACCTTGTTCGCCGAACAGCGGGAAGCCCTGGCCGTCTACGAAGCGCTCATTCCCGAACCGCGCCGCCGGGCGTACTCCGGCGTTGCCGACTACCTACGGGAGATCAACGCGGCCAGTGCCGACATCGGCTTCGACCCGGCTACCACGTCGGTACAGTTGGCCACCGCCGCCGGGGGGGTCGAGCATTGCGGCGTCGATAGCCCCATCCCCCACTGGAAGGCTACCAAGAACGATACTGCCCTGGGCCACCTCCGCGAGGTCATGCGCCACGACGGGGTAGCCCTACTGCGCCTCCGCCGCTGGCTGGACACCCGGCTCGGGCAGGGGGTGACCGAGTATGCGATCGCCGAAAAACTGGCCGAATTCCGCTCCGCCTACCCCCACTACGTCAGCGAGAGCTTTCCGGCCATCGTAGGCTACAACGGCAACGGGGCCATCATTCACTACCGGGCGAAGAAGTCCACCTCCGCTACCGTCCGTGCCGACGGACTTCTGCTACTCGACAGCGGCGGGCAGTACCGCAACGGCACCACCGACGTCACCCGCACCTTCGCCCTGGGGGAGCCTACGGCCGAGCAGCGGCGGCACTTTACCCTCGTCCTGCGGGGGCACATCGACTTAGCCACGGCCAGATTTCCGGCGGGCACCAGTGGGGTACAGCTCGATATTCTGGCCCGTAACGCCCTCTGGCAGGACGAGCTGAACTACGGCCACGGCACCGGCCACGGCGTCGGCTTTTACCTCAACGTGCACGAGGGGCCGGCGGGCATCAGTCCGAACCCGAAGTCCCCTACCGCCCAGCACCCCCTGCTCCCCGGCATGGTCCTGAGTAACGAACCGGGCTTCTACCGGGAGGGGAAATACGGCATCCGTACCGAAAATTTAGTCGTCGTGCGGGAGAGCGAACGGGAGGGGTGGCTCCGTTTCGAGACGGTGACCCTCTTCCCCATCGACCGCCGGCTCATCGAGCGGGAGCTGTTGGCGCGGGCGCAGGTGCAGTGGTTGAATCAATACCACGAGCGGGTACGGGAAAAATTGAGTCCGTTGCTGGATGGTAGTGAGCGAAAGTGGCTGGAGGACTCCTGCGCTGCTATTTAAGAGTTTGTTTGGACTTCACCTCTCGACCTTATTTGCGCCCTTTTGGCCTTCACTTTCGTTACAAAAATCCTCATGTAGCGGTGCTACACTCCGGTTTTTGCGCCTCAGTCAAGACCAAAATGACTGCAAAGTGGTCAGTTCGGCAAAGTCCAAACAAACTCTAAGGCTTGCACCCGCGCCCCGCCGCCCCCTCCTATTCCGTGGGCTGCCCCGAACAACTCTGCCGCCAAAACCGCGTTCTTCCCTCCGTGGGTGAACTTAAATTCCTCAACCGATTCTTCTGGCGCTACCGCTGGCGCTTACTGCTGGGCATCGTCTTCATCTGCACCTCGAACTACTTTCAGGTGCTGCAGCCGAAGGTGATCCGTGAGGCCCTGGACCTGGTCATCGACTACGTGAACACCTACCGGGTGTACGATGGATTCGCGGTGCAAAGCGAATTTTTCGGTATCCTCAGTCACACCCTGATGCTCTTCGCGGGGCTGGTGCTGTTGTTGGCGCTGGTGATGGGCTTCTTCCTCTTTCTGACGCGGCAGACCATCATCGTGATGTCGCGGATGATCGAGTACGACCTGCGGGAGGTCATCTTCGACCACTACCAGGACCTGAGCCTCGAGTTCTATAAGCGCAACAACACGGGCGATCTGATGTCGCGCATCACCGAGGACGTAAATAAGGTGCGGATGTACCTCGGCCCGGCGGTGATGTACCTGGCCAATCTCGTATCCACCATCATCTTCGTCGTGGCGAGTATGCTGGCCGTGAGCCCGAAACTGACGCTGTATACCCTGATCCCGCTGCCGGTGCTGGCGGTGAGTATTTACTACGTAAGCAATATCATCCATACCCGCTCGACCTTGATCCAGCAGCAACTCTCGAAGCTGACCAGCATCGCCCAGGAAGTGTTTTCCGGCATCCGGGTCGTAAAGAGCTACGTGCGCGAACGGCAGCAGATCCGCTTCTTCGGCCAGCAGAGCGATACCTATAAAGATATGAGCGTGGACCTGGCGAAGGTCGACGCCTGGTTTTTTCCGCTGATGATCTTCATGGTGGGGGCGGCTACGGTGATCACGGTGTACGTGGGGGGGCTGCAGGTGGTGGCCGGGGAAATTTCGGCCGGCAATATCGCCGAATTCGTCATCTACGTCAATATGCTGACCTGGCCGGTGACCGCCATCGGGTGGATTGCCAGTATCGTGCAGCAGGCCGCGGCCAGCCAGAAGCGGATCAATGAGTTCCTGAGTACCGAGCCCGTCATCACCGACCCCGACCCCGAACACCGCGGCGAACTCAAAGGGGCCATCACCTTCGACAAGGTAGGGTTCGTGTACCCCGATACCGGGATTCGGGCGCTGGACGATCTTAGTTTCGAACTGAAGCCCGGCGAAAAGCTGGCCATCATCGGCCGTACCGGATCGGGTAAGACCACCGTAGCCGATCTGCTGCTGCGGATGTACGACGTGACCGAAGGGCGAATTTTGGTCGACGGCCGGGACGTACGCGAACACGGTCTGGCTAATTTGCGCCGCAAGATCGGCTACGTCCCCCAGGATGTATTCTTGTTCTCCGACACCATCCGCGCCAATATTGCCTTCGGGGCCGACCACGAGCCCGACGACGCGGAGATCGAGGCCTTCGCCCGCCACGCCGCCGTGTACAAAGACATTGCCGACCTCACGCTGGGCTTCGACACCCTGGTGGGGGAGCGGGGGGTTACCCTCTCCGGCGGGCAGAAGCAGCGGGTGTCCATCGCCCGCGCCCTCATCAAGCGGCCCGACATCGTCATCCTCGACGACTGCCTCAGCGCGGTGGATACCAATACCGAGCAGCAGATCCTGGGCTATTTCAACGAAGCATTACAGGATAAGACGGCCATCATCATCACCCACCGCATTTACGGCCACCTGGAGTTCGACAAGATCATCGTGCTGGAGGAAGGGCGGGTCGCCGAGGTCGGCACCCACGAAGAGCTACTGGCGAACGGGAGCTACTACTCGGAGATCGTGGAGCGGCAGTTGGCGGAGGAGGCGAACCCTCAGTGATCTAGAACGCCTATACTCCCACCCCGGTAGCCCAGTCTTTGTACAAGCGATCCAGTTCATCCACCACCCCCGGGTGTTCCGCCGCCACGTCATTCAGCTCCGTAGGGTCTTCCACCATATTGAACAACATCCACTTCTGTTCTGGGTCGTGGCGCACCAGCTTCCACCGGCCCCGGCGCACCGCCGCCCGCCCGAAGTGCTCCCAGAAGAGGGGGCGATCCTGACGGCCGGCATCCGTCCGTACCGTAGCGAATACGTTTTCTCCGGCCAACTCCGCACCTGCGTCCGCGCCCGCTACCGCTACCACCGTAGGAAAAAGATCGATCACGTGAGCGTAGTGGTCCACCCACTGCCCCCGCTCCGCGATGCCCGCCGGCCAGTGCACGATCAGGGGAGTGGCGATGCCGCCCTCGTCGGTCCACTGCTTGTACTTGCGGAAGGGGACGTTGCTGAGCTGGCTCCAGGGTTTGCGGTAGGCGACGTAGCTGCCCGGCAGACCGATGGTGGAGCCGGGGAGGTCCAGATTCCGGCCCGTGATCTCCTCGGCGCAGCCCCCATTGTCACTCAGAAACATGATGAGCGTATTATCCAATTCCCCGCTCGTTTCCAGTTGCTCGATCAGGCGGCCGATACCCTCGTCCATCCGGTGTAGCATTGCGGCGTAGACCTCCATGCGCCGCTCCCACTGCAGATTAGGATCGGTTGTTTCCCACTCCGGTACGTCGTCTTCCAGCGGGGGGAGTTCGTAGCGTTCGTCGATGAGGCCGATCTGCCGTTGGCGGTCGAAGCGGGCCCGGCGCAGACTATCCCAACCGGCGGCGTAGGTACCCTTGTACTGTGCCGT
Source organism: uncultured Lewinella sp. (assembly GCA_964594535.1). Taxonomy (GTDB): domain Bacteria; phylum Bacteroidota; class Bacteroidia; order Chitinophagales; family Saprospiraceae; genus Neolewinella. The sequence continues at coordinate 15,243 of CAZQNE010000053.1, read as the reverse complement.
GGTTTCTTCGGGCGCGTGCAGTGGCCAGTGGGGGGCGGTGTAGGCCAGGTAGAGTAGGAAGGGCGAGGTATCCCGCCGTTCCGCGTGATCGTTGACGACCGCTACCGCGAAGTCGGAGTAGGCGTCGGTGGCGTAGAAGCCTTCCGCGGGCGGCGTCCAGGGCACGGAATCGAGCACCATCTGCCGGACCCGCTGCTGGTCGGTGCGGATGGTGTAGTAGCTACTGGCCCCGCTGATCAGCCCGAAGTAGCGCTCGAACCCCCGTTGCAGCGGCCAGTGCGCGGGACGTTCGCCGACGTGCCATTTGCCGCTCATGTAGGTCCGGTAGCCGGTATCCCGCAGTCGTTCCGCGAGGGTGGGTACGTCCTCGCGCAGGTAACCCTGGTAGGGCCCGGGTTCCGGTTCGCTATTCCGGCTACTGACCATTTTGCCTATCCCCGCCGCGTGGGGGTAGCGCCCCGTGAGTAGGCTGGCGCGGGTGGGACAACAACGGGCCGCGTTGTAAAAATGGCGGAATTTCAGTCCGTTATTCGCCAGCCGGTCCAGGTTCGGGGTAGCGATCTCGCCGCCGTAGCAACCAAGGTCCGAGTACCCCATGTCGTCGGCCAGAATGATGACGATATTGGGCCGCTCCTCCGGTGAGGTTTCGGGCGGGGACGCAGGTGCGGGCGAACCACAGGATAGTAACGTGAATAGGCAAAACAGTAGCAGCGGGCGGTACATCGATGACGGATTGGTCCGATCAAGATACACCCTCCGATACGGTTGTCATTCTGCTAATCGTTGCTGAGTTACCCACGGAGGCTTCGCCGCACGGAGGGGTACGGGCGGTGAGGCCGCCTCCGTAGATTCCTCCGTGCCATGCTTACGAAGCAAGCACTCCGTGGGTAATGCGACTACCGGACTCCCACGGCCATAGCCCGCGTACTCCGCCCGTCCACCAACATCCGCAGGTAGTAGGTGCCCGTAGGTAACTGATCGATGCGATCGAGCGTGATCCGCTGTAGCCCCACGCCGAGGCGACCGCGATCCTGACCGGCGACCTGCCGCCCGAAGCTATCGAAGAGCTGCACCATCACCCGGGCGGGCCGGCCCAGTTCGAACTCAACCGTCAGCGCCTCCGCCGCCGGGTTCGGGAAAACGGATAGCCGTTCCAGTTCCGCGAAGTCGCGGACGCTCGTCGACAGGTCCACGCCGAAGCTGATCCAGTCGATCTCCAGGGTGTCGTTGAAGCCACCCGTCACCGGGTCGGGATAGAAGCGCATCCCCGCGATCCGCTGGGCATCGACCGCGCAGGGGGCATCGTCTCCGCTACAGCCCGTGCCGCCGTAGCCGCCATCTTCGTAGCCTCCCGCGAAGTCGATACTGTAGACTTCGAAGTCACTGCCCGCTACGGTGGTCGAGCGACCGCCGTTGGTAGTGTTGTAGTCATCCACGTCCACCAGATCTACCCGCAGATTGACCGAGTCGCCCCCCACGGTACGGGCGCGCAGGTAGAGCAGATCGTCGGAGGCGGCCACGTCGGCCAGCACGGGCTCCCCGTTTTCTTGGAGCCGGAAGTCGACCGTTTGGTAGGGGGTGGCCGTTCCGTCGCCGGCGATGAAGAACATCCCCTCTTCCACGCCGAAGGTCAGGCCGTTCGGGTTGCCGGAAAAGGCATCGGCGCTACCGTCCAGTCGGTTGTGGTAGTCGACGATGCCGGTCGGTACCCCACCGGTGGTGTCGCGGTCGTCAATGCTCCGGCCGAAACTGATGTAGTCGATGTATAGGGTATCGTCGAAGTTACCCGTAGTCGGCTCGGGGTAGAAGTTGATGGAGCGGATCACGCTGCCGTCCACCGGGCAGGGGGCGTCATCGCCGCTACAGCCCGTGCCGCCGTAACCCCCGTCTTCGTAGGCATCGGAAAACTCAAAGACCACCTTCCCGAATTCCGTTCCCGAAACCGGCTCGGTGACGCTGCCGTTGGTGGTGTGGCGACCTTCGCTGTCCACCAGGTCGATCCGCAGGTTGACGGTCTCCCCGCTGGCCGTCCGCGCGCCTACGTACAGGCGGTTGTCAGAAGCGACGGCGTTGGCGAGTTGGTCGTCGGGCAGGGTGTAGCTCACCGTCTGGTACAGTCCTGACGTACCGTCGCCGGCGATGAACATCACGCCGCTGTCCACGCCGTAGGTCATGCCGGAGGGGTCGCCACTGAGCAAACTGTCGGCCGTAGCCAGGTCATCGAAGTAATTGATGATCCCCGCGCCCGTAGCCGTAGAATCGAAGGTGAAGGTCAGGGAGTCGATATTAAAGGCCGGCCCGCTGGCTACAGTCAGCCGCATCACCTGCTCCCCTACGGAAAGGAAGACCGGGGTGGGGGCCGCCACCGTATCGAAGGCACTGAAGCCCCCCGTGCCCCCGTCCGGTAGGGTGAGGGTGGTGGACGAAGCGTTGTCGTTAAAACTTACGCGGAGTTGCCCGCCACCGTCCGGGGAGGCCAGAGCGCCGGTAACTTGGTAAGCGCCGGCGGCGGTGACGTTCACGGTGTATTCCAGCCATTCGTTCTCGCTGACCCAGCCGACACTGTAGCCGTCTTCTTCACTACCCTCGATGTCGACGGCCTCGTCGGGGCGGTAGGCTTCACCGTTGTTACTGCCGTCGCTGTCGCTGTAGGCCACGCCCGGGCCGCCCAGGTCGTAGTTCTCCGCCTGGATGCTGCCCGGCAGGTCGACGGCGGTTCCGAGGTAAGGTACCCGGGGCACGGGGGGCGTGACGATGGAGTTGGGATCGCGCCAGCAGAGGCGGTCGAGTTTGAGCCAGTCGCGGTTGGCGGTTACCGTCAGCTCGTGCTCGCCGGCTTCCAGGGACACGTCTACGATGACGATCTCGCCCCAGTAGGTATCGCCATTCAGGAGGCTGCGGGAAAGGGTGTCGTAGGTGTAGTCGAGGGTGTCGCCGTCCAGCATCAGGGTGTACAGCCCGGCTAGTCCGTTCAGGTTGTCGTCCTCCGCCTCGCCGACCCGGACGCGGACGGCCAGGTCGTAGTTGCGGGTCTCGGAAATGGTAAAGGAAAGATCGGCCGCGTCCCCCTCATCGAAGAGCGCCACGCTGGCCCCGCCCGAGGAGCCCGGGGAATTACCGTCGCGGCGGACGGCCGAATTATCTCCCGCTTCGTTGCCTACGGTGAAGATGTCTTCGGCTTCCGTGCAGTCGTTGGCCGCGCCGGTGGTCACGTCCGTGGTGAGCCCCGGTAGCTCGCCGGCGACGAAGTGGGCCAGCGCCTTTACGTAAGCCGCCTGGTAGTAGATGGCGGGTTCGTTGTAGGCCCAGGGGCCGTACTCCCAGTAGTTGTCGACGCTGAAGGTCTTCTGGTCGGGCTGCTCGCCGGCCGTAGCCCCCGCGAAGACGTGGGTGCCCAGTTTGATGACCATATCCCCGTCGCCCTGGGGGTTGGGGCCTCCGGAGAGGAAGCCGGGGGCGGGGCCGACGTTGTCGCCGTCCAGGTTATCGTAGGGCGTGCCGGGGGCGAACCAGCTGTGCCACATCTCATCGGCGCAGAGCTCGGCCCCGTAGCGGTACATATTCGAGAGCATGCAGATGCCGGAGGGGTTGGTGCCGTGGAGGTAGCTGATGATGGACTGCGCCCGGGCCTGGTAGGCGGGGTGGTTGTCTTCCTTCAGGTCGTAGTGCACGAAGTCCAGGATGTTACTGGCCTGCCGGCTCACGAGGCTGTTCGACCCCCAGTTGAAGTACACCGGTAGGGCCCGGTAGAGATTGTCGGACTCGGCGACGACGTACTTGCCCCCCTCGCTTTTTCCGGCACTGGTCTTTTCGGCTACAATGGCCTCCTTCGCACCTGCGTCCGCGCCCTCCAGGGTGGTGTAAAAGAGCATGGCTTCGGCCTGGGATTGGCGGTAGATGCCCCAGTCACCGGCCTGCCAGGGGCGGGTCTCGCGGTAATTGGCGGCCACGAAATCGTTGTACGCTTCCCCACCGGTCAGGGCAAAGAGGTAGGCGGCGGCCGCGGCGGCCTCGGCGACGTGCTCGGTGGAGTAGTGGGAGCCGCTGCCGTCGGCATCCCCGGCTTCGATGCGGCCGTCGTCGCAGGTTTCGTCCTTGTTCGGGGAGGCCAGGTAGAACTCCCAGGCGGCTTCGGCCCGCTCGGTCAGTTCGGCCACCTTGTCCGGCCAGATGCCGGCGCGCTCGTAGCTCAGGGCGGCGTGGGCCAGCATCCCGGCACCGGTGATGGTGCTATTTACGCAGATCTGGTTGTACCAGCGGTCGCGTTGGTCGGTGCTCGGCGGACTGATGTAGGCCCCGTCGTTCAGGATGCCCATTTTCTGGTAAAATCCGCCGGTGCCGCTGTCGTCGGTCGGGTCGTAGTCCTGCATACTCTCCAGCCAGTCGGTTTCCCAGCGAACCTCATCGAGCAGATCGGGGATGTCGTCGCCGGATTCGGGGATGCGCAGATCAAAGTCGTTCCAGAACTCGGGGTACTGATCGTAGGTCGTCAGCAGAGCGTGGACGGCATCGGTGGCGAAGGTGACGTACTTATTCGGGTCGCCGGCGTCGAACCAGCCCTTGGGCATGGAGCGGGTCCGCTCGGCGTTGTCGAGTTCCTTGACGTTGTATTCCTGGGGGTCGTACCAGGGGCCGTCGGTCCAGGGCGCGCCGCTGGCGTATTCGGCCGTTTTGTCCTGGTTGACGCGCTGGTAGTAGAAGAACTCCACGGCGGTCCGCAGCACGTCATCGTAGACGTCGTCGGCGATCCGGAAGGGGTAGCTCGTGGCGGTGGTACCGTCTTCCTTAGTCAGTTGGATGCGGTAGGTGCCGGTATCGGTCAGGCCGGTGAAGTCGAACCAGTAGCCGAGATCGCCGCTGACCTCGTCCAGGCTACCGCCGTTCCAGGCTTCGGGGCGGCCGGTGTACACTACGGCGTCATCGGAGGTGCGTACGACTTCCACATCCGCCCCCGGCTCGATACGGATACCGGAGCCGGCGTTGTAGCCCTCCCGGGCCCGGGCGATGACGGCCACCTTGGAGGAGTTGGTCGGGTAGCCGAACTGGTCGATGCGGATGAAGTTGCGGTCTTCGAGGACTTCCTGGGCGGCGATAGCGTCAGGGCAAAGCAGGAAGACAGCTGAAATCAGAATGAATAGGGCGGCGGAGCGCAGGTGCATGATTGAATGGGTGTGGAGGTGAAAAACAGGAATGCCAGGCAATATAGGCTTATTTAGTGTGAACGGTACACCTACTGCCAATACCCGGGTGCCGGCGTGGTCGGCGGTACTAGCCGGCACGTCTGCCGAGTAAAGCATTACCTTGCTCCCCGCCATGAGCATTTGGGATACCCTTTTCGGCCGGTCCGTGACGGACGAACGCAGCGACGGTCCCGACCTGCACTTCGGGCGCTACTCCGACGCGCACAAAAGCCCGGACAACTACGCCGCCTGGGACCGCGCCCTGGCCGCTTACGAGGCCGGTGAGTTCCTGGGGGGGTGCCGGCACTTCCTGGCCTACCTGCGCGATGAGCGGGAAGACAATGTAAAGTGGACGGAAGAGGGCGGTAAGCTCTACTTCGAGCTCTACCAGGGCAGCAAGCGACTGACCGGCTTCGCGGATGGCGAGCACCTGCGCGCCACGGCCCAAATCGCCCGCCTGGAGGAGGAGAACACCGAACTGCTGCGCAGACTAACGGCCATGAACTACGCCCTGCGCTACAGCCGCTTCGCTCTGGACGAAGCGGACTGCCTGACGATCATCTTCGATACGCCGATCCAGGACGCGAGCCCCCACAAGCTCTACCAGGCCTTCAAGGAGATGGCCCTGCGGGCGGACAAGCAGGACGATCTGCTGCTGGATGAGTTCGCCGCCGCCCTCAGTCCGGTGGAGATCACCCACCTGGCGCCCGTTCCGGAGCAAGACAAGAAGCGCAAACTCGCCTTCCTCCAGCGACAGATCGGGGGCGTGATCGACTACCTGGCGACCAACCGGATCAATCCGGAAGAGCACCCCGGCGCCGTGGCTTACCTGCTGCTCGACGTAGTGTACCGACTGGACTACCTGCTTATTCCCGAAGGCCACACCATGGAAGCCCTGGAGCGCATGCACCGCATGTACTTCGCCCGGGAAGACGACCGGCCGGTGACGTATAAGAACGTCCGCCTGCTGGGCGAACTACAGGAACTACTGGACCAGGCCCCCGAACGCTTCGCCCGGGAGCTCTACCACGGCAGATCGACCTTCGGCATCACCCTGCCCACCAGCTACGACCGCCTGCGCAGCCTGATCCGGAACGAGCTACCGAATATGGACTGGTACCAGGACAACGACTACCCGGAGGTGGCCGCGGCCATTCCCGGTTACATCGTAGGCTACTCCCTGTTTAATTACGCCGTACCGCCCCCGACCCGCGAACTCCTCCACTTGTACTACCGGGTAACCGAAAACGCCTACTTCCGGGAATTGGGCTACGGCCAGGACTACCTGGACGCCGCGGGCAAACCGCTGCGGCGCGCGATCCGTTCGGGCGTCCAGGACATCGCCGAGCGGCACCGTAGGGCGTTCCCCCGCCTGCGGCCCGCCGTGAACAGCCTGCGCTGTGGCAACCTGCTCGATTTCAGCCGCAGCTATCTAGAAATGCTGGCTGATCTGGACCTTAGTCGGTAGGGGATACCCACGGAGATTTTCCCTCGTTCCGGCCCCTGCCAATTACCTGGGGCTCCTACCCCAAACATCGCGGAGGGGAGGGCAGAAGTGTATACTCGTGATCAACGTTCCGACGAAAACTGTAAGCCTTCCTTTGAAGTTAATGCAGGCGATGATTAGCTCCCCCCTCCCCCGGAGAGGGGCCGGGGGAGAGGGCAATCCTAAACATACAGCTCCCCCTTCAGCAACCCCCGGCTGATCACGATCTTCTGCACCTCGCTGGTGCCCTCGTAGATCTGGGTAATCTTGGCATCCCGCATGAGCCGCTCGACGTGGTACTCCTTCACGAAGCCGTAGCCCCCGTGAATCTGCACCGCCTCCACCGTATGCCGCATGGCGACCGAACTGGCGAATAGCTTGGCCATGGCCCCGGCCTGGTTGTAGTCGCCACCGCTGTCCTTGAGCCAGGCGGCGCGGTAGACCATCATCTTAGCCGCCTCGATGTCGGTGGCCATATCAGCCAGTTTGAAGGCGATGGCCTGGTGGTCGCTGATGGCCTTGCCGAAGGCCTCCCGCTCCTTGGAGTAAGCCACGGCCAACTCGTAGGCCCCGCCGGCGATACCGAGGGCCTGGGCCGCGATACCGATGCGGCCGCCGGCCAGGGTCTTCATGGCGAATTTGAAGCCGCTACCGTCCCTACCGAGCCTATTTTCCTTCGGCACCTTCACGTCGCTGTACATGATGGTGTGGGTGTCGCTACTGCGGATGCCCAGTTTGTCTTCCTTGGCGCCGATCTCTACGCCGTCCCAGTCGGTTTCGACGATGAAGCAGTTGATGCCCCGGTGCTTGGCCTCGGGATTGCTCTGGGCGATGACGAGGTGGACCTGGCTGGTGCCACCGCTGGTGATCCAGTTCTTAGTGCCGTTGAGCAGGTAGTGGTCGCCCATATCGACGGCGGTGGTCCGCTGGTGGGTGGCATCGCTGCCGGCCTCCGGCTCACTGAGGCAGAAACTACCGATCCACTCTCCGGTAGCCAGTTTGGTCAGGTACCGCTGCTTTTGCTCCTCGGTGCCGTAGGTTTCCAGTCCGTAGCAGACCAGGCTGTTGTTGACCGACATGATGACGGAGGTGGAATTGTCCACCTTGGAGATCTCTTCCAGGGCCAGGATGTAGCTGAGGTTATCGAGCCCGCTGCCGCCGTACTTGGGGTCGACCGTCATACCCATGAAGCCGAGTTCGCCCAGTTGTTTGACCTGCTCGGTCGGGTACGCCATGGTAGTGTCGCGCTCGATCACCCCGGGCAGGCAGACCTGCTGGGCAAAGTCGCGGGCGGCCTCGCGGACGGCGAGTTGTTCTTCGGTAAGTTGAAATTGCATGATCGGACTCATTTGGGGGGGCGAAAATAGCGAAAATTCGCTGCTCGGTTACTGCCTGTAGGCTGTTGAGTTCGTAGCGGAGCCGACGCTGATCTACCTGCGGGTAATACGCCCTACGGGATGTCGTACCTTTACCAGTCCATCCGAGTCCACCATTATCCCACCGCGACTACTATTTACCGCTCTGTTCACGCTCATCGTCAGCTGGTCGCTGGCGCAGACCTACCATATTGTCCCCGAACCGCACTACGGGTACGATAGCCAACGGCGGTTGCTGGTGGCCCGGGCGGATCTGGGCCAGGTCCGCTACCCCGCGGCGGGTATTCTTACCTCCGGATCGGGAGGGCAGTACATTCGTTTGGCCACTCCGGCAACCGAGCTGCGCTACGATAGCCTTTATCCGGCGGTGGATAGGGGTGGCGATACGCTGACCTTAGCTTTTACCCAACTACCCCTGGTCCATCTGCACACGGAAGCGGAACTGGACGAATGGTGGAAACGGCCCGGACGGTTCACCTACGCCGACGATGAGCGGACGGTCCGGTCCCATATCGGTCTCCGGCACCGGGGAAGCTTCAGTCTGCGGTACCCCAAAAAATCGCTGGATATCGAGTTTTGGGATGCCGCCGAAGGAAGGAACTCGCGGGATGTCCAATTCAGCAACCTGCGGGAGGATGACGACTGGGTACTCGATGCGCTCTACAACGAGCCGCTGCGGGTAAACGCCTACGTCGCCCATCAGCTCTGGCTGGACCTTCACGCCCCGTACTACCGGGACCGGGAAAGCGATGCACGCGCGGGAGCCGACCAGCTATTCGTAGAGGCGTTCTATAACGGGAAATACCACGGCCTCTACCTGCTGTCCGAGCAAGTCGATCGCAAGCAGCTGAAGCTCAAAAAGGTAAAGGACGGCAAGATTCGCGGCGAACTGTACAAGGCGGTCGACTGGACGAACGCCACCCGCTTACTCGCGCCCCTGGACCTGCCCCCCGCCGGTTCCGCCCCCCACTACGACGGCTGGGAGCTCAAGCACCCCGAACCGGAAGACGGCATTGGGTGGGGGCCCCTCCACGCCCTGATCCGATTCGCCACCCAGAGTAGCGATGATGATTTTCGCCGGCAGGCCTCCGAATACTTTGCGCTGGATAACCTCATCGACTACTTCCTGTACGTCAATGCCACCGCACTGATCGACAACACCGGCAAGAACAGCTACCTGGCCCGCTACCACCAGGGCGAGCCCTATTTCTACGTGCCCTGGGACCTGGACGCTTCCTTCGGAAACCGCTACGACGCCACCCGTAACCTCGATCCGGAAAACTGGCTTACCAACGGGCTCCAGGACCGGCTACTCGAACTCCAACCGGATGACTACGGGGAGCGCTTCTGTACCCGGTACCGCGAACTCCGGGAGGGATTGTTCCACCCCGACACGCTCAGCAGTCGGATCGAAGCGGCGGTGGCCTACCTGGAGCGCAACGGAGCGTACCGCCGGGAGGCAATGGCCTGGCCCGGGTCCGTGGATGCCAGTACGGAATACCGTTCGTTCGTGCGGGGCTGGAACGAGCGGCGTATCCGGTTCCTGGATCGGGCCGTCTGTGAGGGGCTGGTTTCGGCCGTGGAGCCACCCCGAATCCGGGAAAGCATCCGCGTCTTTCCCAACCCCGTAGTCTCCGATTTGACCGTCGAACGCGAAGACGGGCGGGCGGCCGAATACGTGATATACGACGTCAGTGGCCGGGAGGTCCGGAGGGGCAGCGTGCGGGGGCCCAGCGACCGTATTTCGGTACGGGGCATGGCAGCGGGAATGTACGCGCTGCGCATTAGCGATCAAACGCACCGGTTCCTTGTTCATCCTTAATTGCCTAACCCCAGAATTTTCCCAGCATTTGCGATTCGTATTAATCGGCATATTTTTATGCGCCACCACTGCCCTTCACGCCCGGTCAGTCCCGGTGGATTCGCTACACTACGGGTACGACACCAGCCGGTCCTTCGTACTCCTGCGGGTGGATATCGGGTAACTGGAGCCGGGTACACGGGAATTTCGGGCGGGGACGCAGGTGCTGTCTTTGCTGGAACCACCAAATGAATTCCACTACGATTCCCTGTACACCGCGCTCACCGGAGACCGGGACACGGTGGAGGTCGGCTTCACCCGCTTGCCCCTAATTACGCTCACCACCCCCCATTCGATAATAGGTACGAAAAGAAGCCGGCCCGCCTGAGCTAAGCCGACGACCGGGGTAGTCTGTCGGCACACATCGGCGTGCGCCACCGCGGAAGCTTCAGCCTCCGCTTTCCGAAAAAGAGTCTGGACATCGGGTTCTGGTACAACCCGGAACACCCGGGACGTCCAGTTTGGAAATCTGCGGGATGACGACGACTGGGTGCTCGACGCCCTCTACAATGAGCCCCTGCGGGTGAACGCCTACGTAGCCCACAAACTGTGGCTCGACCTCCATACGCCTTACTATACCGACCGAGAACCGGAAGCCCGCGCCGGAGCGGACGTGAGGTACGTCGAGGTGTTCGAAGACGGCCGCTACCGGGGGGTGTACCTGCAATCGGAGCAGGTCGACCGCAAGCAGCTGAAACTGAAGAAAACGAAAGACGGGGAAGTGCGGGGGGAACTCTACAAAGCCGTTGACCGGACGGAAACCACCCAACTGACCGGTCAGGCCCGCCGGCCTTTCCGGACTGAGCGGACGGAGATCGGTCTGGGCGCTTTACCCCCGGGCATCTACGTGCTCCGCCTCGCCGATCGCAGCGTCCGCGTGGTGGTCCGCTAAGGATATCCGGGAAATCGTGGCAAGCCCGTATCTTCGGCGGGAAGTTCGACGATCATGTGGAGAGACTACAAATACCTCATCGCCTACGCCCTGCCCCTGGCCGGCTTCCTGGGCGTACACTACGGCGGGGCCTGGTCGCCGGGCAGTATTTACGTGGCTTTCGTGTTGCTGCCCCTCCTCGAACTGTTCCTGCCCACCGACACCAGCAACGCGCCGGAAACCGAAGAGGCCGACCGCAGTAAGACGCGTTTTTTCGACTGGTTACTCTACCTCAACCTCCCCATCCTGTACGGCATCGTGGGTTATTTTCTGTACGTGGGGACCACCCGGGACCTATCGGGTTGGGAGACCTTCGGAATGATCTGCAACGTCGGGCTGCTGATCGGGGCCAATGGCATCAACGTCGGTCACGAACTGGGCCACCGGGCCAAGCGGGGGGAGCAACTGATCGCCCAGGGCCTGCTGCTGACCGGGCTGTACATGCACTTCTTTATCGAGCACAACCGGGGCCACCACCGCCACGTCGCCACCCCCCGGGACCCGGCTACGAGCCGGAAGGGGCAGAGCGTGTATGCCTTCTGGCTGCGCAGCGTCGCCCTGAGCTACGTGGATGCCTGGCGGCTGGACCGGCCCCTGATGATCCGATTTCAAATCGTACAATTGGCTTACCTCGCCCTGGTCACCCTGCTGTTCGGTTGGGCCGGGTTGGGTCTGGCCGTTGCCGCCGCCGTCTTCGGCTTCCTCATGCTGGAAACGGTTAACTACATCGAGCACTACGGGCTACTGCGTCGGCAAAACGAGCGGGGCCGTTACGAGCCGGTACTCCCCATCCACAGCTGGAACAGCGACCACGAGCTCGGTCGCATTCTGCTCTACGAACTGACCCGCCACAGCGACCACCACTACCAATCGACGCGAAAGTACCAGATTCTACGCCGCCACCAGGAAAGCCCGCAGTTACCGACCGGTTACCCCGGCTGTATGCTGCTGTCGCTGGTGCCCCCGCTCTGGTTCCGGATCATGGATCGGCGGGTCGAGGAATTTGCCCCTGCCCGCTAACGATACCCGGAAGCCCGGTCCTACCTTGCCAGGTATTCTGCCATCGTCATTCTTCCCACCAGCTTTGCACCTGCGTCCCCGCCCCTACCCAGGTTGCGCCGGTATTCCACCAGGCCCAGGTCGCGGGCGTAGATTTCGTAGCCGCTGAAGGTCGGGATGATGTCCCCCAGCTCCACGTTCCGCTGGCTGACCTCTCCGTATAGGTCGAACACGATGGCCTCCACTCGTTCGTCCAGCACGGTCAGGACGGTATCGCTCCGGTACACCCGGTCGAGGGAGACGACGTTGGTCACTCCCTGCGCCCCGGGGGGAGAAAAGGTCAGCCGGTAGCCCACCGCCCGCCCGTCGTTGAGGTAAAAGGGGAAAATGCGGTCGTAGCGGATGTAGGTATCGACCCGTTGCCGCCGCCCGCTGCTGTCGGGGATGAATAGCGTGAGGTCCTCCAGCCGAACCCCGGTATTGCTAATGCGTTCGCGGGCCACTTGCTCCGGGGTGGTGCCGTCGGCGTAGCGGGTTGCACTGAGGTAGAGGGCCGTGTCGAGATCTACCCCCAGGTAGTACCAGTATTCGAAGGGTTCGTCGCTGAGGGTGCCGGTATTCTCGTACGCGTAAATCAATCCGTCGGTCAGCTCCCGCACCGGGAAATAGTAGTCGCGGATGTCGGATTCACCGGCGCAACCCAGGAGCATAGATAGGGAGAAAAGCGCGCACCCCCTCATTTGCGACAGTACAGTACCCAGGCGGGCGGTAGATTGCGGTACACCCGGCGGGTATCGACCCGGCCGAAGGCCTGCTCGTAGTAGGCTTTCGTCTTCAGGCTGTAGTGTACCTGGTTGTAGCAGCCCCCGGGGCGCAGGTTCGTTTTGGCGGCGGAGACGATACGTTTGCCGAGTTCCGGCGGCAGGGCGGCGAAGGGAATGGCCGAGACGATGTGGTCCGCCCGTTCGGCCCCGATGCGATCGAGCCAGGGGCGGATGTGTTCGGCGCTGTCCTGGGCGACCACCAGCCGGGGATCGCCGATGGCGCGCATATCGTCGCAGAGGTCTTCGCTCACCTCGAAGGCGATCACGTTACCGTCGGGGTGCAGGCGGTCCAGGATATGGCGGGTGATGACCCCGTCGCCGGCCCCGAGTTCGACGATGGTGCGGGCGGTACGAAAATCGATCCGGTCGATCGCCGCCCGGCACAGGGCCGAACTGCTGCGGGTGATGGTGCCGGTGGTGCCGAGGTTTTTGAGACCCTCTAAAAGGAAAGAAAAGGTACTCATACGTCGCTGCGCTTGGCGTCAAAACTTTCCAGATAGTCGCCGATGCGCCGGAGGAAGGAACCGCCCAGGAAGCCGTCCACCACCCGGTGGTCGTAGCTGAGGCTCAGGAACATCATCCGGCGGACGGCGATCAGGTCGCCGTACTCCGTTTCCACCACGGCGGGTTTCTTGCGGATGGCCCCGACGGCTAGGATGGCGACCTGGGGTTGGTTGATGATCGGGGTGCCCATCACGTTGCCGAAGGTGCCCACGTTGGTGACGGTGAAGGTGCCGTCCTGAATTTCGGTCGGTTTGAGCTTGTTGGCGCGGGCCCGGCCGGCCAGATCGTTGACCTGGCGGGTGAGCCCGGTGAGGTTGAGCTGGTCGGCGTTGCGGATGACGGGCACGATCAGGTTGCCGGTCGGCAGGGCGGCGGCCATTCCGATATTGATATCGTGCTTCTTGATGATGGTATCGCCGTCGACGGAGACGTTGACCATCGGGAAGTCCTTGATGGCCCTGGCCACCGCTTCGATGAAGATGGGGGTGTAGGTGATCTTTTCCCCGTGCCGTTGCTGAAACTCTTTTTTGATGCCCTCCCGCCAGTTGACGATGTCGGTCACGTCTACCTCGATAAAGCTGGTGACGTGGGGGCTGGTCCGCTTGCTTTCGACCATGTGGTCGGCGATGAGCTTACGCATCCGCCCCATTTCGATGAGTTCGGAAGAACCGGAGGCAAGACCGCCAGCTGGAGCGACAGGGGGGCGGGGGGAAGGGGTTGTCGCATGAGTTCCAGCCGTTGGTGCGGCCTTGCCAGGACCGGTCATGAAGCGGTTATCGCGCCGCTCCAGGTAAGCCTGTATGTCTGATTTGTTCACCCGGCCGCCATTGCCACTTCCGGGGATCTGGGCGAGCTCGGCCTGGCCGATGCCCTCCTTGGCCGCAATAGTACGCACAAGTGGGGAATAAAAACGAGTGTCGCCCGAATTTTCTACCCGGGAGGGCACATTTTGGTCGGATTTGGGGCTGTTTTGTCGGGGCGGGGGCGCAGGTGCGGGCTTTTCCGGGGGGGAACCATCGGTTGCGGATGCCGCCGTTTCTTCCTCGCCCTCGGTTTCGATCAGGGCAATCACTTCCCCTACGGAAACGGTCGTATCGGGTTCGAAGCGAATCTCCTTGATGGTGCCGGCTACCGGAGCGGGCACTTCGCTATCGACCTTATCGGTGGCGATCTCCAGGATGGTGTCATCTACCTCTACGGTATCGCCGACTTCCTTCACCCAGCTCAGGATGGTTGCTTCAATTATACTCTCGCCCATCTTGGGCATGATCAACTCGACTTGGGCCATAGTCCTTATTATCTGTATACGTGTGGTGGCGGGCAAAGCTACGGACGGCGGGCAGGAGTGGCAGCCGAACGAACGGACGGGAAAAAATACGTCCTGCATTCAACCCATTTGGCGTTAGGACGTTTACATTTCTGCGTCCTTACCTATGCAACCCGCGTGGAGGGCGCAATCCGACCGCCGGTTCTTTCGCAGACGCTGGCGTTCGTTCCCCATAATACTGACGAAGATGCCCGTTTGGCGCGTGTGGTAACGACCACAGCGCGGTGGCTTCCTCACGGTTCGGGGAAGCGGTAACTACCGGCCAATCTTTTTGCAAATTCCTTTGCGAATGGTTTGGTGAATCGAAAGCAGCGCACGTACCTTTGCGGCCCCCGCGAATGAGTGGGGCGCGAGCGAGGCAGACGCGAAGAAAAGTTGATAAATTTTGCTTTTCGGTTTGCACGAATAAAAAACTTGCCGTACTTTTGCAGCCGCTTTGGAAGCAAGGCGATGAAAAACGTACGGAGAAACGTACAGTAGCCGGTGTTTCGGCGCGGGCCCGTAGGGGGCTGATGCGACCGGGACGAGGGGGTTAGGTCTCCCACCGACGACACGATCTTTGACATCAATGGCAGGCGAGGTTCAACGCCGTAGAGGATTGAAAACTACTTGCGTCCTGTTTTTCGAAATAGGCGCTACACAGTTTGTGACACTATGGCCCTGGAAATTTTTTATAGACAGCATCAAGCTCTTTTCCGAAAGTTAAGTCACCATACATCCCCGTGCTACGGCGCGGCGGAATAGAACTTTACAAT
>CAZQNE010000052.1:21193-28523 GCA_964594535.1 uncultured Lewinella sp. | reverse complement strand
ATGGGCTTCACCGTCCGCGTAAGCGACGTCCACCAGATTCGCCAGGTCGACCTCTTCGACATCAACGGCCGCCACGTCCGCCAGATGGCCGGGCTGGACCGCAGCAGCGTCCGCCTGGATCGCGGCACCCTCCCCCGCGGCCAGTACATCGTCCGCATCCGCCTGGATGATGGCGTGACCGCCCGTATGGTGACCCTGGAGTAGGCACTACTTCACACCCCCTTGGATGGTGAGACCCCGTCGGCAATAGCCGGCGGGGTCTTGCTCTTTTCCGAACTACTCATCGGCGATCTACCGGACGCTCTTTGCTCTTCTACGGACTCATCGAGGACCTGCGGACGCTCAAAGGTCCTCCGTGAATACCTCCGTGCGCCCCTCCGTGGGCTTCCCCCTCCGCTACTTTATCAAATCCTTAGGCGGAGCCAAAAACACCCCCACCCGAAAAAACGGTCGCCCACTCACGTCCGTGAAAATATCGAGCTGAATATCCTCCTCCGGGTTGAAGCGCGTCTGCACCGGCAGAAAGTAGCCCGCCTGCCCGAAGGCCCACACCCAGGGGGCCAAATTATGCTCGTACTGCACCATCGCCCGGATGCCGTTATTGCGCAAAAAGTACTGCCCCAATTCGTCGAATCCACCCCGGCTACCGGTATTGATCGCGTAGTAGCGGCTGTCGAAAGTCGCTCCCAGCAGGAAGGTGTTGGCCATATCCCGACCTACGTTTCGGCGTAGGTAGGCCTGCCCGGGCAGCGCCGTCTGGATGCCCCACCGCTCGTTGAAGGTACGGTTATAGACAAAAAAGGGCAGGGCTATGCTACGCGCCTTATTGTGGCTGAAGGTCAGCCCCACGGCCCACTCCGTGTCCTGATCTACTTTTTTACCGTAAACGGCCGCGGCGCTGTAGGTCCGGTAGATGTCATCGAAGTTGATCAAGCCCTGGTAATCTCCGTTGAGCGACATCCGGAAGCGCCCCGAGGAGTAGAAGCGGTCGTCCCAGCTGTGGGTAAAGTATCCGGACAGCTTGTTCGCCTTCAACCGCCGCTCGTCGAGCAGTTGGAAGAGCGTCTGCTCCTGCTCAAAACCCTCCCGGGGATTATCGAAGTAGTACTTTTCCGTATCCCATTCGTAGCCCAGCAGCAACTTGGTGCGGGGTTTGTTCATCAGGGGCACCTTGAACTTGAAGGTGAACTGTTCCAGCCGCGTCACGTGTTGCTTGCCCCCTACGATGCCATCACCCCCGTCCCACATAAAAGTCGGCTGCACTTCGTAGCGCACGGCGACCCCCCGGCTCTGACTGCGGTAGCGAACCCCCGGGCGGGAGTACACGGGGTGGTCGTCCGTCAGCACCTCCAGGTTTCCCTGCTCTAATTCGATTTGCGCGGACGCGGGTGCCCACCCGACCAGGAATAACGGCAATACCAGGAAACGGAAGAAAGTGGGGGGCATAGAAGACGAAAGCAGTGAAAGCTAAGGAAGGCAGCGGGCCTAGGAATATAACCTGCCGATGCGTGGGGTATGTTCGTCATCGAACGGACCGACCTGGTCCGCTAGTTTGACGAACTTGCTCTTTCTTTGCACAAACCCCAGCGCGTGGCCCCCGCCCAGCTTCCCGTACTCACCCTCACGACCGACTTCGGTACCCACGACTTCCACCTCCCCCGGTTGAAGGCCCACCTACTTTCCGCCGTGCCCCAGCTACGCATGGTCGATATCAGTCACGCCATTCCCACCTACGACATCGTGCGGGCCGCCTTCATTTTTGATAAGACCTGGCGTCACTTTCCGGCGGGGACCATTCACCTCCTCAGCGTGTACGATTACTACCAGCCCCACGGGCGGTTCCTGATTGCCGACTACGCCGGGCACTATTTTCTGGCCCCCGACAACGGTATCTTCTCCCTCCTGTTCGGTAAGATCCCGGAGCACACCCTGATGCTGGACGGCTACGCAACTGACGACAGCCTCCCGAAAATCTACGCCGCTGCCGTAGCCCGTCTCTGCGCCGGTGAGCCGTTCGCAACGATCGGCCAGCCCACCAACCGCTTTACCGAACGCCTGGCCTTTCAGCCGGTGATCGGGCCCCATTACATCCGGGGCTCCGCCGTATTTGTCGATCGATTCGAGAACGTCACCACGAACATCAGCCGCCCGCTCTTCGAAGAAGTGGGCAAAGGTCGTGGCTTCCAGCTCCTCGTGAAACGGATGGCCCCCCTGGACGGACTCAGTTTCGGCTACCACGACGTTCCGGAGGGGGAAGCCCTCTGCCGCTTCGACTCCGACGACCAGCTGGAAATTGCGGTCAATCTAGGGAAAGCCGCCACCCTGCTCGGCATTCAGGTAGAAGATACGGTGCAGATCGAGTTCTTCGGTTAGCCTCGCACCCGCGCCCCGCCGCCCTTCTCAACTACCCCGACCAGTCGTCCGTAAAGTGCCGGCGACCTTTCCGCTCCGCGAACTTTGCCCGGTTATACTTCGCTGAATCACCGCGGGGAATGCTAAGGCTTCGCCACTCCTCAGCCTTCATCTGCTTTCCCAGTAGCACGATCTGGCCCACGTGGTAGCTGTAGTGAGCCAATTGCCGGTTGGTGGCCTCGGCTACGGTATGACCCTCGTTGCGGATGTAGATAATGTCAGTTAGTTGGTCGGGGCGTAGATCGTGGAGTACGGTTTCGAGCAGGTCCCAGCCCCCGTCCCAGGCCGACTGCAATTGGTCGCGGTTCTCGAAGTCATCCACAAACTCCCGGTCCCGGTTCCGCCAGTTTTTTTCGCCATCCGTTGTCAAAAGATCAGTCCAGCGGCTACGCATATTCCCCGCGAGGTGCTTGACGATCACCGCGATGCTGTTGGACCCCGAGGCGTCGTCCCGTTTCAGTTCGGTAAAGTCCAGTTGGTCGAGGGTCGCCTGCCCCAGGTGACGGTAGTAGGCGAATTGCTTGCGGTAGCTGGTCAGGAGGTCGGTCGGGAGTGCCATCGGCTGAAGATAGGTCAGGCGACCGTCAGGGGGTCCGGATTCGGTAGCTAATCCGCCCAAATACCCGTTTCCAGCGTCCAGTCGTAATTTTCGTAGTCGCGGTTGATGTTCTTTTCGTCCGGTTCGAGCACGCCAAACTCGACTAAAAAGTCGTCGACGCCATCGTAGGAGCGAAAGTCGCCACGGAACCAGTTGAAGAGGGGAGAGGTGACCAAGGTGCGTTCCCCCTCCTTTTCCCTAATCGTGCTGTGCTCGGCCAGGTAGCTCCGTACGCGGCGGTCGATCTGCTCGTTATAGGTCTCCGGACGGTAAATGGCCACGGGGGGGCAGTCGCTCGCCCCGCAGTTCAGGGCGAAGTGGATACGGGCGTCCCCCCCGTCGATACTGAACGTCCGGGCAAACTTGTCGCGAAAGAGCTGGGGGACGAAGCCCAGCCCGAAGCGGTTCTCCCCGCCCCGGATGATGCCGTGTTCGATGTCGTTCGGACTGAGCTCGTGCCCGGCAACGGTAAAGCGCGGCGTTTTGAAAAACTCGCTGCGGTTGTCGTACCGTTCCGGCCGCTCGGTAAGCAGGTACTGCACCATTCCGTTGTAGATATTGACCCAGAAGGCTAGTTTTTCTTCGCGGGTCTGCAGTGCGGCGGCAAGCGTACTGGGGTCCAGGGTAGCGATGTCCCCCACCAGCGGCTCTACCTCTTCTCCCGCCCGGAGCCCCTCCAAGAGCGCCTGACTGAGCTGGTTGGGCGTGCGTTCGTCGGTAGCGGGGCGGTAGTCTTCATCGGCCTGGTAGCGGCCACAGCCGGTAAGCAGAAGGATGAGCAATAGAACGGGACCAAAGCGCATGGCAAATAAATTGAAGTGTGTGGGGAGCGTTGTTAAACCGAGGGCGCGGACGCGGGTGCGAAGTCTATCACCAAACCCATTCTACCCCTACCCCCACGTCGATCCCCGGCGCGGCGATCCCGCTGGCGAAGCGCCAGTAAAAGCGATCCAGTAGATTCTCGGCCTTCAGGTGGAGGGTAAGGCGGTCGGTGGGTTGGTAGCTTCCGTAGAGGTTGGCCGTCCACCAGCCGGGGGAGCCGGCCCGGTCGGGGGTGAGGTCCAGGTTGTCGGGGGTACCGAGGCGATCGAAGGTGTAACCACCCGTGGCGGTGCCGGTAATTTCGTTGACGGCGTAGGTATCGCGTGGCTTATGGAGTTGAGCGTCGAGCCGGAAGTTCGCCGACCAGTCTCCCGGGGTATAGTGTACCCCCAGGCTGCCGTAGGCCGGGGGGATATGGTCCTGTGGAAGGGTCAGTATCTCCCCCCCGGGTGCCTCCTGCCGCCGCCGGCCGCGCAACCAGTGGGCGCGCGCCCGTAGCTCCCAGCGGGGGGAAACCGTCCAGGCACCCACCAAATCCGCCCCGTACACCCACGCCCGCTCGGCGTTCACGTTGAGATCGACCGCCAGGGTGTCCTCCCGGCTCACGAAGGAGGTGCTACCGTCCGGTAGGCTGCCGGCGCGACGGATGATGGCGTCGGTGAGTAGGGTGAGATAGGTAGTGGCCTCCAGGGAAAGGGAAGCGTGCCGCCGGGTATAGGCCGTTTCGAAGGTGTGGGAGCGTTCGGGGTGTAGCTCCGGGTTGGGTACCTGGATGCGTCCGTCCTGCTCCCGGAATTTAGCGAAGTCATCCACGTTCGGTGCCCGGAAGCCCTGGGCGTACAGCCACCGCCATCCGTTCACCTCCCTCCGGTAGCGCCCGCCCAGGGTGGCCGTCCACGCCCCGGTGGTATTGGTGATTCCGGAAAGATAGGTTTCCGGCCAGGCCACGGGGTCGTCGGGGCCAAAGGTGGCCCCCAGTCGCTGCCGACTGTACCGGATGCCGCCGCGTAACAGCCACCTCGCCCCGAGTTCCCGACTCAGGTCCAGATAGGCCCCGCCCCCGGCTAGGTTGCTGCCCCGGCTGGGGTAGCGGGTGGGTTCGACGACCGGCTCGGTGGTGGACCGCACCCGCTCGTACCGTAGGTCGGCCCCGTAGCGCAGGTTGGTCCGTGCACCGAAGGCCCTGGCGTAGTCCGCCTGTAGGGTATAGCTACCTACGTCGACCAGGCTTTCGCTCGTCACCGGGTCTCTCAGGCGGCGCTGGTAGCGATCTTCCTCCACGAACTGATAGGCAAGCTGGTAAGTGGCCAGGTCATACAGTGTGGTCGATCGTCGGTCGCTCAGGCGCAAGCTGCCGAGGAAGCGGGTCTGGGGCCCGTAGTCCCAGCGTGCCCACCGCAGTCGGTCGTTCCGCCGTTCGATCAGGGCGTCGTAGCGGGGTACGTTGCTACTGGTGGACCACTGGGCATTGGCTTCCAGCTCTACCCGCGGACCGAGGCGGAAGCGGAACTTTTGCAGGACGTTGACCTGCTCGTAGCCACTGCCCACCAATCGCCGGGGATCGGGGTTATCGATTACCTCACCCCCCGCTACGTACTCCCGGCGCAGTCCGAAGTCCCCGTAGGTAGGGGGTCGCCACCCCCCGGCCCGTAGGTCGCCGAAGCGGGTATAGGAGACGCTCATGAGCCCAGCCCAGTTGCTTCCCCCGGTTTCGATCCCTCCGGCCAGGTTCACCGCCCGGGCGGCGCTGGCGACGTTCGTGCGCAGGAAACCCGCCGTACCCCCTTCCTCCCGGTAGTCGGGTTGCCGCGTGCGGAAGTGGACCACCCCACCGATGGCGTCGCTTCCGTAGGCCAGGGCCCCGGCTCCGTAGATCAGTTCGGTCCGTTCCAGCACGTTGGGGTCAACGGTGATGGCGTTCTGGAGGTGGCCGGCGCGGTAGATGGCGTTGTTCATCCGCACGCCGTCCACGACCAGCAATACCCGGTTCGCCTCGAAGCCCCGGATCACCGGGCTGCCCCCGCCGAGTTGGGATTTCTGGACGTACACTCCGCTGAGGTTGGCCAGGGCGTCTACCGTCGTCAGGCTCTGTACCCGTCGCATTTCCCGGTGGCCGACCGTTTCGATCCGGTAGGGGAGGGTGGACCGGAGCTCGTCGCGCCGCCCGATCACCAGGGCCGACTGCAGGAGGATGCTACTGTCTATTTCAATTTCCGGTTCCGTTTGCACCTGCGCCCGCGCCCCGTTTCCGTACAGCAGCAGACCGGCCAGTACCCAGAGGTGGCGGAGCATCTATTCCTTGGGGATGAGGACGAAACCCGTACGCGCCATTTCGCCGAAGTCGCCGTACCCGAGCGAAATGTAACCGCCGTTGCCCCACTCCCGCCCGAAGCTGCTCCGCAGTTGGAAGGTTTCTTCCTCCCCGTCGTAGCCCACCACGGTGAGGTAGTGCGTCTCGGTTTCCGGCCCGCTGGGTTCGTACCGGCTGCCCTCCTGGAGGCGGAAGGTATCGTCGGTGCGGAGTTCGATCAGCACGGGGTTGCCGCGGCTCAGGGCCTTGCGGGTTTCGAAGATGCGGTTGCGGGCCTTGGTGTCGGCGCGGAAGAGGTAGCCGAAGTTGTCGATGCCGAAGCGGGCCACGGAGTAGACGGCGTTCGGGATGGTGTTGCTGTTGTAGGGCACGATGGCGGCCGAGACGGTCCCGTCGTTGATGAGCAGGCCCAGGCCGTCCACCAGGTTGGGGCGCTGGCCGGCGTTGGCCAGGCTGAGGGCGATGAAGTCGGGGCTGAGGTTGTCCTTGAAGTTATTGTTGAGGTTGACGTAGTATTCCAGGCAGTCGGCCAGGGCGTAGGCCCACTCCATATCCCCATCGGGCACGCGGCGGATGGGCATCATGTAGGGCTTGATGTCCTGGTGCAACAACTGTTCGCGCGACGAACTGCCGATACCGGGGATGTAGTACATCAGCTGGTCGAGCTGGACCAGATCGCTCACGCCGGCGAGTTTTTCGACGCTCTTGGCGGTGCCGTAGGGTTGCTGGGCGCGGGCGCAGGTGCAGAGGAGGAACAGGAAATACAGCAGTGCCAGGCGGGGTAGGGTCATGTTACGTAGTGCTTGTAATGGGGGTAACGGTAAAGGTAAAGTCTTGTGTATGTAAGGAGGCGGCTCAGCTCACTGGCGCCCTACGGGTCGACCGCGGATTCGCTTCGTGGCTGCTGCGCGGTGCTTGCATGCACGCGGATTCTCGCATTAGACATCTGCGTACATCTCCGTAATCTGCGGTGTAACTCAAGCCTAAGGCAGGCGGTACGTGGGGCGGTAAAATTCGACCGTAGATTGCGCGGATGTACGCGGATTGCCGCGCTAACCATCTGCGTACATCTCCGTAATCTGCGGTTCTCCCGGCTGAGGCGGGCGGCACGTGGGGCGGTAAAATTCGACCGCGGATTTCGCGGATGTACGCGGATTGCCGCGCTAACCATCTGCGTACATCTCCGT
>CAZQNE010000052.1:0-21093 GCA_964594535.1 uncultured Lewinella sp. | reverse complement strand
AAAATTCGACCGCGCATTCATTTCGTAGCCGCTGCGCGGTGCGAGTATATTTGCACTTCACTGGCGGTATTGTCCGCCGACGGTGGTAGAAACATGCAACGGTAAGCACGCGTCTTCCGCGATAAAGGTCTTCTGAAGTAATGAAATTTATTCCGACTCCACAAATATGCGAGTGGCGGAAGCGAGGTTTGCGCGATGACGAATAATGAACTTACTTACGAAATCAGAGGAGCGGCCTTTGCGGTACACCGGGAACTCGGACCGGGGCTACTGGAATCGGCGTACGAGGCGGCACTGCGCTTAGAACTGGAACTGAGGGGGCTTGAAGTAGCCCAACAGGTTTACTTGCCCGTGCGGTATAAAGGAACCGAACTGAATGTCAACTACCGCATGGACCTGACCGTGAATCGGGCGGTCATCGTCGAAGTGAAAGCCCTCCGAGAAGTAGTACCGTTGCACCGGGCGCAGTTACTATCCTACCTACGACTGGCCGATATGCGGATCGGTCTGCTCATGAATTTCAACGTGACCAATATGCAGACGGGCATCGAGCGACTCGTACATCGTCTTTAGCGGGAGGAGCCGCTCCGGCACTATACAATTAACCCCAACGTTCGCCGTCCGATAAATCCACGTATATCTCCGTTATCTGCGGTACTTCCTTTTGCCCCCCCTCATCTACCAATCCGCGGTTCCCGTTACCGGGCTTGGCATACCCACTACCACGTTGGAGTACCTATTTTGCCCCTCCGCTTCGTCTACCGATCCTTCATGTCAGGCCGCATTGCCCCCACTCCCTCCGGCTACCTCCACCTAGGCAACGCGATCAATTTCGCCGCTAACGCGCTGCTGGCCGGGCGGGAGGGAGTGGGCCTGCTCCTGCGCATCGACGACCTGGACCGGCAGCGGGTCCGGCCGGAGTACCTGGAAGATGTGTTCGAAACCCTTCACTGGTTAGGCATCCGCTGGACCACCGGGCCCACCGACGTAGCCGACTTCCTCACGAGCTGGTCGCAGGAACACCGGATGGAACTGTACGCCGCGGCCCTGGACCAACTGCGCACCCGCGTCTTCGCCTGCCCCTGCTCCCGTAAAGAACTGGCTAACGGGCGGCACGCTTACGACTGCCCCTCCGCCGGTATTTCCCTGGACCGACCTGGGGTAGCCTGGCGTATCGACACCCGGGGAATGAAACTACATGAGCGCATGCCCGACTTCGCGGTGCGCAAAAAGGATGGCCGGCCCAGCTACCAGCTCGCCTGTACGGTGGACGACCTGCACTTCGGCGTCACCCACTGCGTACGGGGGGAAGATTTGCGGGACAGCACCGTGGCCCAGTCGTTGCTCTCCGATCTGCTGGGGTACCAAAGCTTATACGAACGGATGACCGTATTGCACCATCCCCTGCTGGAGGTAAATGGCCAAAAGATGTCGAAAAGCCAGGGGGCACCGACGGTACGCGAGAGTGGATGGGAACCGGTAAGAATCTTTCGGGAAGCCGGGCGCTGGCTGGTGCGGGCTACACCTTGATACCGTCCGCTTTGCGTACCTCCTTCACTACCCGCACCGCATTTTTTCCCGGCCGGATGGGGAAGCCGCGACGTTTAGCCCATACGAAGGTGAATTCGGCCCCCAGGAAGAGGATCAGGCTGTTGTAGAACGTCCACACCAGCAGGGTGACCAGGGCGCCGGCGGCCCCGTAGGTGCTACTGAAGTTGGAGTTACCGATGTAGAGCCCGATGAGGTAGCGGCCCAGTCCGAAGAGCAGGGCGGTGAAGATGGCCCCGGCCCAGATGTCCTTCCAGCGGGCGCGGGCATTGGGCAGGTAGCGAAGCAAGAGCGCGAAGATGAGCGCCTGAATGGCCGTAGAGACCACCCAGCTCGTCAATCCGAGTACTACCGGCCCGAGGGCCGGGATCATGCTGGCGATCTTATCCATGAAGCCAATTACGACGGCATTGACCACCATCGTAATGAGCAACAGGAAGCCCAGTCCCAACACGAAACTGAAGCTCAGCAAACGGGTCATAAGGAAGGCGAGAATGTTGTTGGAGGGGCGTTCCTCGATTTCCCAAATTCTATTCAGGCTCAGTTTGAGGGTGGCAAAGACGGTCGTAGCCGTGAAGATGAGTGTGGCCACGCTCAGAATGGTCGCCCAGAGGCTGTCGCCGGTGGAATAGGCATTGCTGACGATCTCCTGCAGGGTTTCGGCGGCGCTGGGCCCGAGAAGGCCCTCCAGTTCGCCATACAGCCGCCCGGTGACGGCCTCCTCCCCCACGAAGTAACTGGCCACCGCGATGGCTACGACCAGCAGCGGCGCGAAACTGAATACGGTGTAGTACGCCAACGCGGCCCCGAGGGTAAAGGCGTCGTCGTTGCCGAAATTGCCGAACAATTCCTGAGTGAACGACCAGGCTCGCTTGAATATACCTTCTTTAGCCACGGGGGAGTGTTTACGGGTAAAAAGCGGGGAGGTCCGGAAGTGTTCGCCGTCCGCGAATGCGTAATTTGCCGGCCACCCCCGACCGTATGCCACGACCCCAATTCAGCGAACGCCCCGACTACCGCCTCGGCCGGCGCGATGCCATCCCCGAACACGACCCACTCACCGCCGTAGCGGGCCACCCCCCCTACCGGCGCGGCCCCTACGCCAGTATGTACGTGGGTCGCCCCTGGACGATCCGGCAGTACGCCGGCTTCTCGACGGCCGCGGAATCCAACGCCTTTTACCGCCGCAACCTGGCCGCCGGGCAGCGTGGGCTCTCCGTAGCCTTCGACCTGGCCACCCACCGCGGGTACGACAGCGACCACGAGCGGGTGCGCGGCGACGTCGGTAAGGCCGGCGTCGCTATCGATACGGTGGAGGATATGGAACGGTTGTTCGACCAGATCCCGCTGGAAAAGATGTCGGTCAGCATGACCATGAACGGAGCCGTGCTGCCCATCATGGCCTTCTATATCGTGGCGGCCGAGCGGCAGGGAGTTGGCCCGGAGCAACTGGCCGGTACCATCCAGAACGATATTCTGAAGGAGTTCATGGTCCGCAATACCTACATCTACCCCCCGGCCCCGAGTATGCGGATCGTAGCCGACATTTTCGCCTATACCGCCCGGCATATGCCGCGCTTCAATAGCATCAGCATCAGCGGTTACCACATGCACGAGGCCGGGGCGCCGGCGGAGGTGGAGCTGGCCTATACGCTGGCCGACGGACTGGCCTACGTGCGCGCCGGGATCGCCGCCGGACTGGACATCGACGACTTTGCCCCCCGCCTCAGCTTCTTCTGGGGCATCGGGATGAAACACTATACCGAGATCGCCAAATTGCGGGCCGGTCGCCAGCTCTGGGCCGAGCTGATGGGTGACTTCAACCCCCAAAAGGCCAAGAGTTCCATGTTGCGTACCCACTGCCAGACGAGCGGCTACAGCCTGACCGAGCAGGACCCCTACAACAACGTCGCCCGCACCTGCACCGAAGCCCTGGCGGCCGTGTTCGGCGGCACCCAGAGCCTGCACACCAATGCCCTCGACGAAGCCATCGCCCTCCCCACCGACTACAGTGCCAAGATCGCCCGCGATACCCAGTTGTACCTCCAGGGGGAGGCGGACATCATCCAGGCGGTCGACCCCTGGGGCGGCAGCTACGCGATCGAACGGGAAACCCAGCGGCTGGTCCGCGAAGCCCGTCAGTTGATGCGAGAAATCGACGAGGCCGGCGGTATGGTGAAGGCCATCGAGGGGGGGCTACCCAAACTGCGCATCGAGGAGGCGAGCGCCAAGAAGCAGGCGAACATCGATAGTGGAACCGAGCAGATCGTCGGCGTAAACGTCTTCCGTACCGGTGAGGGAGCCGACTTCGCGCTGCTGGAAGTCGATAACGAACGCGTCCGCCAGGAGCAACTGGGCCAGCTCGAGCGGGCAAAAACCAGCCGCGATCCGAAAGCCCACGCCGCCGCCCTGGAACGGCTCACCGCAGCCGCCCGGGGGGAAGCCAACCTGCTGGCCGCCGCCGTAGAAGCCGCCCGCGCCGGGGCCACCCTCGGGGAGGTCAGCAGCGCCCTGGAGGAAGTCTTCGGTCGCTACCGGGCCAGCCACCAACTCATCAGTGGGGTGTACGCCGGCCACAGCAGGGGGGAACAGTTGCAGGACGTGCGCCACCTTTCCGACCGTTTCGTCGAGGCCTTCGGTCGCCGGCCCCGCATCCTGATCGCCAAACTCGGCCAGGACGGCCACGACCGCGGGGCCAAAGTGATTGCCTCCGGCTTCGCCGACCTGGGCTTCGACGTGGACGTCGGCCCGCTTTTCCAGACCCCCGCCGAGGCCGCCCGCCAGGCCGTGGAAAACGACGTGCATCTGCTGGGCATCAGTTCGCTGGCGGCGGGGCACAAAACGCTCGTGCCCGCCGTAATCGACGAACTGCGCAAACAGGATGCCGCCGACATTCGCGTTGTAGTGGGGGGCGTCATTCCCCCCGCCGACTACGGCTTGCTGCGGGAGGCCGGGGTAGTCGGCATTTTCGGGCCAGGGACGAACATCACCGCCGCCGCGAAGCAGCTGCTGCAACTGATGCTGCAGGCCGACGTGACCGCTTGACTATGGCCGAAGACGTACCCCCGCAGTTGACGGGGTCAATCACCCTCCACACCCTCTCGGTAGCGGACCAGCCCCACCTCTATCGGCTCATGCAGCGCATCTACCCACCGGTGTACGCCTACCTGTGGCCGGACGGGGGGCGGTGGTACGTACACAGCCAGTATAACGAACGGAAGGTAGCCCGCGAACTAGCTGACGAGACTGCAGCCTACTACTTCGTACGTCTCGACGGTCAACCGGTAGGCATCGTCCGGATGGAAGACGATCGACCGCTGCCGGAGCGGCCCGGTCTTCGCGCCAGTAAATTGCACCGGCTTTACCTGGACCCGGCTATCCACGGCAGAGGGGTAGGGCGAGTCGTAATGGAGTGGGTGTCCGGTAGCCGGAGGGATATGGGGTACGACCTGATCTGGCTGGAAGCGATGGACACGGCCACTGCCGCCCTGGCTTTTTACGAGCGGATGGGCTTTACGATCACCGCCCCCTTCACCCTCCCTACGCCTCTGATGTACCCGGGCTGCCGGGGGATGTACCGAATGGCTGCCGACCTCGAAGACGCGCCGGAGTAGGATCGACTCAAGCCAGCAAATACAGAATGAGGGCTAACCCCGCACCGCTAATCGGAGTTATGACGACCCCGGTACGGCTCACTGCGAAAAAGCGGAGGATTCTAACTCGCTGTCGACGTAGTCCTCCGCTACTCCCCGGCGAGATAGCTCACGGTGGGCCGCCTCAACCGCCTCCGGATGATACTCCCCCGGCCGGTCGAGTACATCCAGCAACTTCGGAAGGGGAAAGCGGGAATAGGTATCGGCGTACGTCATCAAGCAGTTAGTCCCTGGAATAGATACGTAAAGGTAGCGTCTCCTTCACCCCTTCACCCCTTCACTCCTTCACTCCTTCACCCCTTCACCCCTTCACCCCTTCCCCCCCCCTTCACCCCTCAATCCCCAAATGCAAAATACGCCCCCCGCTCCGGTTGACGGGCATGGTACTCTTGCCGATGACTACGCCGTCCTCCGGGGCCAGGTACTGCTCCTTCAGGCTGCCGAAAACATCGCGCTGGGTAGCGATCAGGTTGCCGGCTTTGACGGCCTGCAGTAGGTCAACCTCCACGGTGAGCAGGCCGCCCGTGTGGGTGTAGATCCAGTAGCTGCGCTTGCAGATGATGGGCGCGGACGCAGGTGCAACGATTTGATCGGAGGTCATACCTAAGTGGGACAACACATTGTGGACCCCCTCGGTGCCGCTGCGGATCAGTTTTTTCTGATACACCCCCGGGTTGCCTACTTCCAGTGTAACGGCGGGGATATCGAGGGTGTCGGCAGCCCCCCGCAGCGTCCCGTCGCTGGGTGGGTTGTGGACGATTAACTGGGGGTTTTGCAGCAACGCAAGCTGCCGGGTAGCCTCCTGCGACATATCGGCGCGTACGTAGTAGCTGTTCACCCGGCCCCGGCTGGCGGTGTGCAGATCGAGCAGGTAGTCGAAGTGGCGTACGACCCGTTCGATCAGCCGGTGGGCGTAGACCTCACTGGCGCGCCCGTCGGATCGGCCCGGCATGACGTGGTTCAGGTCGAATCCATCCGTATACACCCGCGTTTGGCGCAGAAACGCCGGTACGTTCACGACCAGTACCCCGATCACGGTTCCCTGTAATTCGGCTACGTCCAGATCGCCGAACAAGCGCTGGATGACCCGAATACCATTCAGTTCGTCGCCGTGCACGGCCGCCGTGACCCCCAGGACGGGGCCCTCCCTGCTGCCCTTCGCAACGAGGATGGGAATGCGGACGGGCTCCCCCAGTCCGTCGCTAATGATCCGCAGCCAGTAGCGGCGAATGGTGGCGGCCGGCTGGTCGAGCTCACCCAGGCTCAGGATGGTGGGGGCCTCAGTCAGGAAGCTTTGCATAGCAGTAGTGGAAAAGTTCGTCGATGGTGTATTGCACGATGGGCCGACCCGTCTGGGCTTCGGCCTGGGGGAAGCCGCCGATACTCAGGGTATTGATTTCGGAAAGCACCCGCCGGCCGTCATCGTCGGTAAGGGTATCGATACCGGCGAAGCAGATACCGCGGCCAAGGAGCTCGGGGGCCAGGGCAGCGACCATTTCGCGTTCGCGCTCCGTTACCTCGGCCATCACGGAAGTGCCGCCCCGGGCGACGTTGCAGAGCCATTCCCCGGGCGGGGGGAGGCGGAGGGAGGCCGCCAGGATTCTGCCATTCACTACCAAAATGCGTTTGTCACCCTCGCTGACGTTCTTCAGAAACTTCATGGCGAGGTAGGGCTCCCTCAGGTCGGTACCGGATGCTGCCCCCGGCCCGTCGATGCGCCGGATACCGCGGCCCCCGTAATCCCGCAGCGGCTTCAGGACGATGGGGTGCAAACGGACGAAAGCGGCCACGTCCTCTTGCGTCCGCACCAGTCGGGCGGGAGGGGTCCACTCCGGAAACCGGAGCAAAAATTCCTTCGTACTGGTCTGCCGAATTCCATCCGGCTCGTTCACGATCAGCCCCGTGGGGAGAGCGGAAAGGGCGGTGAAGAATTTATCCGGCACCGGGTGGGGCAGCCGGAGCCAGATGACGTCGTAAGTAGTACTATCGAGCGGCTGAAGACGGGTGGTGAACCGCTGACCGGCCTGGCTATAGCGTAGCTCTTCCTTTACCCGAAAACCCTGCACCAGCGCGCCGCCGCCCCCGAAGAACTCCTCGTTCTGTTCCGCTCCCCGGCTGGCTACGTCGACGTACCGGCAACGTGGGTCGCGGGCCAGTGTGGTTACCAGGGCGTAGAGGCTGTTCTGGTCGCTGTGGCCGGGGTGGTCGGTCAGTACCAGGAAGGAGAGGGAATGGCTCATCGGTAGATTTCGGCAAGGAGGGTGGGGTCCTCGTTGAGGCTGGCGAACAACCGGCGGCTGAACTTGCCCTTACTGTTGAACAGTTTTTTGGCCATGCGGTCGATAGCGATGGTACTCAGCACGGTCTGGATGTAGGCTTCGATGAGATCGTCGAGCCCGATCCCGAGCTTATTGAAGTCGCGGCGGTCCATGAGGAGTAGGCGATCGGTATCGCTGGTCCACTCATTTTCCCCCCGTTTTTCGCTCAGGTTGGTACCGAGCATCGACCAGCTTTCGGCCCCCGCGTACAGCCGGTCGGCGAGGGGTGCGGCGGCCCGGCGGCTGTAGCAGCAGAGCGGCCGAATGCCCCCCGCGGTGGAACTGACCATCAGGCGCACGTCGCTGACGAAGGTGCGCCCCTTCTTATCGGGGATAGTGCCGACGTGGAAGAACTTGCCGTCCCCCCCGGTGGAGCTCCAGGCGTAGTTACCGATCAGGCTCTGGATGATGAAGCGTTCGTAGTCGATGGGCGCTTGCATGAAGGCGTCCAGTTCGTGCTCGTTGGTGATAGTGAAGACCCCCTGCCCGGCATTCGAGTAGGGCACCTTGACGACGGCCTGCCCGCCGAGTTTAGCCACCCAGAGGGGGACTTCGTTACGGCTCACGTCCCAGATGGTATCGGGGCTGTGGATTTTGAGCCCGTACTTGCGGATTTCCCCGTTGTAGAGGTCATACGCTTTGGCCGCGACCATCTTGTTGCGCCCCCCGGCCAGGCAGGCGACGATGGGATTGAGAATGCGGGTTTTGCAGTTCAGGGGAAGACGGTTCCAGGGGCGCTGGGTGAGGTAGCGGAAGGCGGCGCGCAGCCGGACCCAGCGGCCTTCGTGGTGGGCGTAGAGCCAATCGTCCTCCACTTTTATCCGGCGTTCCCCCGCCCCGTGGTAATCGCTGATGTAAAGTACGTCTTCCTGAAATACGTCGGCGATGGTGGCGGCGTAGCCACTGGCTTCCATGGGGTTTTTGTCGTAGATGACGGCCAGGCGTCCGTCCTTCGTGCCCCGCCGCCGCTCCACGAGGGGGCGGAAGGTACGCTCGATCAGTAGCCGGTAGGTCCCTTCCTCCCGGTTATCGTCGAGGAGGGGCATGGATTTTTGTCCGGAGGGGCAGCTGTTGTTTTCGATGACGACCATGCGGCGGCGGCCCTGGGCGGTGGTGGCGTTGATGAGGTCGGCCCCGCCCCAGAGGAAGTGCTCGCAGGAATAGCCGAGAATCTCCCTTAGCCCGTCGCGGTCCACCAGGGGATTGAGGTGGCAGTAGCGGCTCACGATCCGGCTGGCGTCCAGATTCAGGAAGAAGCTCACCATGGGGTGGATGGTGGCGTTCAGGGCCTTGGGGTACCAGTGGGCTTCGGCACGGAAGCTCCCGGGGGCAACGGACTGGGAGGAATTTATCATTTCTGATGTACCGTGGGAGGGCCCCACAAGTTCTAAGCCGGGTAGCTTCGTCTTACCGCTTTTGCTCAGGTAGGAGACAGCGACGTCGACCCGACATTGCCCGTTCACGACCGCGAAGATGAGCACTATTTCGGACCGCTTACGTTGGAAGGGGCAGAATTGAGCTTATGCGTGGATTACTGTTGTGTTTTCTCCTCTTACCTTTTCTTGGGTACGGTCAGAACATCGGCCTCCACCCCCCCGAAGTCGACTGGCAGAAACTGCGGACCGAACAGGGGCGGATCATCTTTCCGACCGGCTACGCAGATCGGGCGCAGCGCGTGGCGGGGCTGATCGACCTGCTGGCTACGGAAACCACCCGGAGCATCGGCGAGAAGCTGTACGACATCGACCTGATTCTGCAGACCCCCAATATGACGGTGAATGGCTACGTAGGCTTAGGCCCCTTCCGGTCGGAATTTTACGTGACGCCCCCCCAGAGCTTCAGTCTGCTCAGCCAGACGGGATGGGTGGACCTGCTGACCATCCATGAGTTTCGCCACGTGCAGCAGATCAGCAACGAACGCCGGGGGCTGACCAATCTGGCCAGCGTGCTGCAGGGGCAGGTGGGCTGGTCCGTGCTGTCGAATATTGCCGTACCCAACTGGTTCAGCGAGGGGGATGCCGTAATTGCCGAGACGGCCTTCACCTCCGCCGGGCGGGGCCGCACCCCGGCCTTCAGCGGGGATTTTCGGGCGCTGCTCGGCCGCAACCGCTTCTACTCCTACGCCAAGGCCCGTAACGGCAGCTTCCGCGACCTAGTCCCCGATCACTATCGCTACGGCTATGCGATGCTGACCTACGCCCGGGAGCGGTTCGGCAACGACGTCTGGCGGCGGGTGCTGCACGAGGGGGCGGCCTTTCGTAGCCCGTTCTACTCCTTCAGCCGGGCCCTGAAGCGAGCGACCGGACTTACTACCAAGGAACTGTACTTCAGTACCCTGGTGGAGCTGGAGCGGCTGCAGGATAGTTCCCTCCGAGCCCGCGCGCCCCTAGTCGGGGGCCTACCGGTAACGCGGGGAGACGACGACATCCGGGACTACCGGTTCCCCTTTACCGACGGCGCGGGCCGTCTGCTGGCGTTACGTACCAGCTACCGGCAGCTCCCCGCGTTGGTAGAGGTAGGTGAGCCGGATCGGGTGATCACCCGCGTGGGAATTCAACGGGAGCCCTGGCTGGACGGCGGCAACCGGTTCGTGCTCTGGACGGAATACCGCCAGGACCCCCGCTACACGAACCAGAGCTATTCGGAAATCGTACGCTACGAGCTCCGGAGTGGTCGGAAAGAAGTACTCACCGAACGGGGCCATTACCTTTCCGCGAGCCTGAGCCCGGACAAGCGCCGGATCGTGGCCGTCTACTACGACCCGCTGGCGTCGGGGCCGGAATTGCACCTGCTCGATGCGGCCACCGGGGCGGTCGTGCTGCGTAAGACGTTCGCGGAGAACACGGCGGTGAGTTGGCCCCGCTTCAGTCCGGACGGTAGCCTCATATATTTCTTCGGCCAGACGAGAGCCGGCGTCAGCATCGAGGCCTGGGATACGGAGGGGGGAAGCGTACGTACCGTCCGGGCCACGAGCCGCGAGCCCATCGATATGCTGGCGGTGACGCAAACGGGACACTTGTTATTTACCAACGGACGGAGTGGTATCGACAATGTGCACCGGCTCGATCCGGCGACGGGCGAGGAGCAACAGCTCACCAACGTCAGGGTAGGTGCGTATTACCCCCAATTGATCGGCTCCACCCTGCACTACAGCGCGCCGACTCCGCGGGGCGAACGCCTGCATCTGCTGACGCTCGTGCCCGGTGAGGAACCGGAGGTCCGGATGCTACCCACCGCCCCGAGCTTCTTCGAACGCACGGAAGCATTCGTCGCGGAAGCCCGGGACCTGACCGCGGCGGTAGAATCCGCGAATTACCCGGTCGAGAACTTCAGCAACACCCTGGGGGGCATCCGCCTGCACAGCTGGTCGTTCAACGGGAGCTACGTGACCCCGGGCTTGGAAATCGACTTCGCCAACGCGCTGAATACGGCCGAGGTGACGCTGGCGGGACTGTACAATATTAACGAGGATCGCTACTCCGGCGGACTTACGGCGACCTACGGCGGTTTCTTCCCGGTGATCGAACTGAGCGGGCGCTACCGGGACCGGAACTACTTCGTACAGCAGGACCGCCGGGACAGTCTGCGGTTTTTCCGTCAGGAATTCAGTCAACTATCGGTGGGGGGGAGTGTGAGGCTTCCCTTCGAGTGGGTGAATGGCAACTTCATCACCACCCTGGTCCCCTCGCTGGGCTACCAGTATGTATCGCAGCGGGGCACGGAGTCGGGGGAGTTGCCGGAAAGTTTCGGTAACCTGGCGGGCGGACTGACCTTCAACGTGTTGCGTCGGACGGCCATCCGGCAGGTGCAGCCCCGGTGGGGAGTGACGGTGAGTGCCGACTACGACCGGGCCCTGGGGGATAGCAAGCCGGGGGAACGGTTGTTGCTACGGAGTTCCGTCTACGTACCGGGTATGTTCCTGACCCACGGCATACGCCTGGACGCGGATCTGCAATACGAGCAGGCTGAGAACCTGTACCAGTTCCCCGAAATCTTTCGCTACGCCCGCGGTTTTGCCGCCCCCCTGAACGACCGGGTCTACCGGCTGGGGGTGAATTACCAGCTGCCACTACTCTATCCCGATTTTGGAATACTGGGGATCACCTACTTCAAGCGCATCCGGTTGAATGGCTTCTATGACTACAGCCGCTACCGGATCGATGCATTCGATGCCGAGTTCCGGGAACAGAGCGTGGGGGGGCAGCTGTTCTTCGATAACGTCTGGCTCAACACCCAGGACCTGACCGTGGGGATGGAGCTAGCCTACCGGCTCGACGAGGACATTTTCTCGGCGGACGACAACGATATCCAGTTCCGGCTGCTCTTGTCCGGGGCGTTTTAAACGTTGAGGTAGTTGATCAGACTGTCGAAGCGTTCGCGGAGGGTATCCTGCAACTGCTTCTCGTTAAAGCTGGCCTTGACGACGTAATTGAAGCGCTCGAAGGTTGCGATGGTGCCGCCGATGTTCTGGCTATTCAGTTTCAGCGTGACCTCCACCAGATTGCTGTCGGAGCTACCCCGCACGAAAGAACTCAGGATAATGGCGTTGTCGCTTTCCACGATGCGGGCGATCTCGGCCAGGCTATAATCGTGGCGGCCCATTTCCAGTACGACGATGGAGCCGGGGTTGCTAAAGGTGCTGGATTGGGCGAAAAAACGCAGAAGGTCCTCCCCGGTAACCATACCGACGTAGTCGCCTTCGCGGTTGATGACCGGCACCACGGTCAGGTTGTTGTCGACCAGTTGGCGCATCACGTCGTAGAGGTGATCGTCCGGATATACCGAGGGGGGGAGCTGGGGCACGCGGTAGTTGCCGACCGCTTCGTCGGGGTCCGCGTCCAGTACGTCGTTTTCGGAGATAACGGCAACCAGCTTACCCTCCGTCACCACGGGAAGGTGGCGGATGTAGAACTCATTCATGATACCGAGCGCCTCTTCACCGGAGTCGGCGGCGCGCAGGGGGACGAGGGCATCGGTAAGGAGGAAGTCAGCAGTCATTCGGTTGGGGGAAAGTAGGTAAAATGCGCTAACCGAGCAGTCGCCGCTTTTGCGTAGTAAACTCCCGCTCGGTGAGTAAGCCCTTCTCCCGGAGGGCGGCCAGGCGCTGAAGCTGTTCAAGCAAGTCGTCGTTCACCGGCGGCGGTCCGCTGGCCCGTACCGGGTCCGGGGTGGCGGCGACTTCGTCGAAATTTTCACTGACGGGGGCGGCCGCCAGCCGGAAGTCGTTACGAACGAAGGCCGGATAGTTCCGCTGAATGCGGAGGTAGGCCAGGTTATCGTGAGTTTGAATGCGCTCAAAGTCGGTGAACCCGAGGGCCACCGCCCGATCCAGGTGATAGAACGCCCGGTCCGCCTCTTCCTGCACCGAATAGGCGCAGGCAATGTTGAAGTGGGAGGCTACATCCTGGGGGTTCTTTTCCAGGGCACGCTGGAACGCCTGGATGGCATCCACGTATTCATACTCTTTGAACAGGCGGACGCCCCGTTCCCGGTCTCCACGCCCGGGGTCCCGACGCACGGGCGTCCGAGTACCGGGTATGGGCGGCGCGGCGCGCTGGTTAAACCGTTCCTTGGCCTGACGTTCCCGTTCCCGCTCACGTTCGGCACGCTCGCGCTGGCGTTCCTGGAATCGGCGTTCTCGGTCGGTCATGGGGCGGAATTTTTGGGCGGGAGTAGGTATATCGTGCCCACGGGCCGCGCTACGGGCCAGGGGCTGGTTGTATTTTAGGTCGAATTCGCGGGGTTCCATAGACAGGAAGGAGATCGCGTCGATAATGCCGAAGATGAGGGCCAGGGAGACCAGCATCACCGTAAACGGACTAGGCCCGGAGGACAGCGCCAGCACGAAGAAGAACACATGGGCCAGGCCCATCCCCCGTTGCCCGAGGTAGAAGCGCTGGAGCCCAATTATCCCCCCGAAGAAAGCCAGGATGGCGGCGATCGTTTTGTCCTTCATCACGTAGGGGGAACGGGCGGGCGGTCGCTTTCGTTTTTACCAAATCCAACTTTTCGTCGGGCAACCGGCAGCTTAATCCCCAAAGATGCGGCAGGTCAGTATCGTCAGGTCGTCGGGATATTCATTCATCTGTCGGAATTCCTCCAGTTTGCCCAGCAGATTATCGTTGAATGTTTTGGCCGAACGGTAGTGCTGGCGACGGGCGAACTGATGCAGAATTTCCTCCTCGAACGTCTCTCCGGCGGCGCTCTGTAGGTCGGTCAGGCCGTCGGTATAGGTTACGATCAGTGCCTGGGGCGGCAGGTCCACCTCCCCGACCTCTAGCAGGGGCAGCTCATCGATGGAGCCCAGCACGGTCGTGCCCCGGTCCAGGAGGTGGAAGGTATTCTCGCTCACCAGCACGGCCGGGGGGTGGCCGGCATTGACGTAGCGCAGTCGGTGGGCGGTACGATCGTACTCGGCGACGAAGAAGGTCACGAAACGCTCGCCCCTGGTAATGCGGTAGACGCTTTCGTTAATTTCGGTGACGAACTCGTGGAGGTCGCTACGCTTGCGGATCAGGGTATGGAAATTGGCCTGAAAATTAGCCATCAGGAGGGCGGCACTGACTCCCTTGCCGGTAAAATCTCCGATACAGAACACCAGCTTTCCATCGATGAATTCCCGGTAGTCGAAGTAGTCTCCGCCCACCCCCAATTTCGGCCGGTAAATGGCGCTCAGCTCGTAGTAGTCATTGGTGGGTAGGTCCTTCGGGATGAGCATGGCCTGCACCTTGGCCCCCAGGTCGAGGTCCGCCTCCAGCCGCTCCTGCTCGAGCTGGCGGCGGAACAGCCGCTTGTTCTCGATGGCCACCGCGATCACGTTCGTAATGGTGGTGATGATCTGGATGCGCTCGAACATATCCTCTTCGTCGCTGAAGGTGCCGATGAGGATATAGGCGATGGGGCGCTCCTTGTGCAACACCGGGACTACGTGGGCGAAATGCCGCAAAATGGGGTGGTCGGGTTTCAGGACTTGGCCGGCCCGCTTGAGGGGGCCGAGCGTGGCGGCGTAGTCATGGCCGACCGGCAGGTCCTCGTCCGTCAGTCCGATCGAGGTAGCCAACTCCCAACTGGTATCGTCCTCACTACTGCGAACGAATAGCGCCATCTCGTTGACCCCCAGTTCGGTGATCAGAAAACTCTGGTACATCTGAAAGAGATCGCCCGCCGAGACGTTGTTGTTGATCGCCTGGGTAATTTGCAGCAGCCGCCAGACCTGCAACTGGCGCAGGTGGAGTTCGCGCTCCAGGCGATTGATCCGGGTGAAGGGCTGAGACATAGGGCGCAAGATAGCGCACGCTCCGCCCGACTACCGCAGCAACTGAATCAGCTCGTCGATCCGGCGTTGCCGCTCCGGGGTATCGAAGGCCCGCAGTACCTGCGCCTTTTCCGACTCCGTCATGTGTAGACTCACCGATGTCCGCAGCGGGTCCTCTACGCTGGGCTGGTAATTGAAGCGAAAGAGGTGGAACCGATCCCGGCCGAAACTGCGGTACAGCCCGGCGAGCAATTCCTCCTGGTCGAGGATCTGCAGGCTTAGGATATTACCCGCCACCCCGAGGGGGGAAAAGAGCCCCGCTACGACCCCCTGCTGCCCGCTCTCCGGCAACCGCTGCTCCCGGAAGGCACTGATCTGTACCAATACCACCCCGGCGGTATTATCCTCGATCCAGTCGTGAAAAACATGCAGGAAACGAGCCGCCGACGTAATGCCGTAATTGTCCCGGTACCCGGCATCCATCAGGCGGACGATCGGCTCGGTCGGGAGCCTCACCTGGGGCAGGACGTAGGGATAGGACGCATTCGCGCGCAGGGCGGTACTGAAGCGCAGGCTATCGGCCTCCTGCTCGTCCAGCAGCCGGCCGAAATCGACCATGTCGATACCCAGGGGGTAAGCCCGGCCCGCGGCCACCGGCGGCACCATCATGTAGCTGACCCCCTGGGGGGAGATCACCATTCGCCGCCCATCTTCCACTACGCTCGGGGTCAGGAACATAAGGGGGATTTCGGCCAGCCGCTCCGGTTCCCGGTAGTCCGCCAGCGGTCGGGCCAGGGCGTAGTCCGTAGCGATGTTGTAGGCCCGCTCGAAGGCGTAACCCCGGTCGCG
The DNA here is from genome assembly GCA_964594535.1 of uncultured Lewinella sp. Classification (GTDB taxonomy): domain Bacteria; phylum Bacteroidota; class Bacteroidia; order Chitinophagales; family Saprospiraceae; genus Neolewinella. The sequence goes on along the minus strand of CAZQNE010000052.1, from coordinate 5,470 downwards.
ACGGTACCGCTCGTCACCCACCCGGATGCGCCGGAAGGGCAGAAAAATATCGTTGCTGACGATAGAAAAGGCGACCGGATTGAGGAGATCCTCGCTGGCGTTTTTCAGCCGCTGCAGCCCTTCGAACGGGAAGGTCGATTGGTCGCGGTACGCTTCCCGGAGGTACGCCAGGCCCAGCATGCCCCCGCTGGCCCCGGTCATCAGGGCGGTGGAACGGAGTAGCTGCCCGTCGCTACAGGCTTCGATGCTCTGGGTAAGGTGGGTGGCCCAGAGGGAGGCCGTCAGTCCGCCCCCGCTGGCGCAGAGTACGACTAATTTGGGGCGTTCTGTGGTCTGTTTGGCCTTCCACCGCTCCAAAATCTCGATGGTGGCGGCCCGGTCGGCGGCCCGGTTAGCGGGACTAGCCAGTTGCCGCAACCGCTCGAGGGAATACGTAGCCGTGCTGTCGTACCTCAGGCCGTACGCCTGGTTGCCGTGCTCGAAGTAGGGCGTACTGGTGAGCCAGTTGATGAACACCGCCAGGAGCAGGAGCAGGGTCAGACGCCAGGCCGAAAACCAGTAGCTCACCGCCCCGATGATGGAAACGAACAAGCTGAACAGGACCAGAAAACTCGCGCCGGCCGGTATCTGAAAGGCCGGCCACTCGATCAAAAGGCCCAGTACCACTAGCACGAGGACCGTCAGAAACTGGACGATGAGGGCATTCAGGTGGTTCTGTCGGAAGATATTTCGCAGCAAATCCGTCTCGTAGTGGGCAACCGACCGCACCGGGCGGGGCCGCAACCGCGCACCGAGGTAGGTGCGCACGCGGAAGGGGTTGTCGTATAGGTTCACCAGGCGCGGGCCCAGTGCGCTGGAGCGGTAGGGCCGGTACCCCAGTCCGCCGCGCTGGCTTGGCCCCCGGTTGGGCGGCAGATCGCGGGCTCCGGTGTAATAGGTGATATCCCGGTTGGTCAGGTTGAAGTAAATCGAGTAAATGAACAGACTCAGCACCAGCCCGACGATCAGCCCCGATACCGCCTGCACGACGCTGATTCTCGGCCCCCAACCCCATAACAGCGAGCCCGCCCAGTTCTCCTGGGGGTGAAAGCCCAACAACAGGATCACGTAGGTCAGAAACACGGTCAGGGGAAGCACGGCATTGTTGATGCAGAACTTGAAGAAGGGTCGCGACAGGCTGGCCAGGAAGTTAAAGTAGCCCCCCAGCAACAGGTAAGTGCTCAGGTTCCAGCTCATCGTGAAAAAGCCGAAGGCCATACCCAGGATAACAAAGGAGTAGTAGCCCGTTTCACCCAGGTACTCCGGATCGAGGAAGAGGTACTGTAGGCCCAGCGACGCGCCCAGGTAGCCCGACATCATCGCCAGCAGTAGTCCCCACATGAGGAGTAGGAGGTAGTTCGTGCGCAGGTGGAGCAGCAACAATTGCACCGGGAAGGAGCGGTAGATATGGAGCAGGGCGGCGCGCATACGGGGCTTAAATTAGGGCTATCTTCGCGCACCAAAGCCCCGATGATTTGCCCCAGCGACTGGCTACTACACTAACCCCCCAGGGAGAACGCATCCTGCGGTCCGGCCACCCCTGGCTGTTCGACCGCGCCGTAGCAAGCGTGAAGGGGGCGGGCCGGTCCGGCGACCTGGCCGTGGTGTTTGGCCGGAAGTCCGATCGCTTCATCGGGATCGGACTCTACGATCCGGATTCCCCCATACGTATTCGGGTACTGGCCCACGGGGAGCCCGTTACAATCGACGAACATTTCTTCCGCAACCGGATCGAAGCGGCGCGTAAGTTGCGGTTACCGCTACTGAAACACAACACGGATGGCTACCGACTCCTGCACGGAGAAAACGACCAAATGCCCGGCCTGGTCGTCGATGTGTACGCCGGGGTGGCGGTTGTCAAACTGTACACCCCGGCCTGGTTCCCCTACCTGGAACTACTGCTGCCGATCGTTCAGCGGGCGGCGAGGGCGGAAACGGTGGTGCTGCGTCTTGCGCGGGTAGTGCCGCCCCGGGATAATTACACCGATGGGGCCGTTTTGATCGGTGAGTTACCGGATGAGGAGGTGGTCTTTCGTGAGCACGGCCTCAACTTTCTGGCCAACGTGCGCTCGGGCCACAAAACGGGCTTCTTTCTCGACCACCGGCCCAACCGCAAGCGGGTGGGGGAGTTGGCGCGCGGGCAGGAGGTTCTCGATGTGTTCAGCTACGCCGGGGGCTTCAGCGTACACGCCCTGGCGGGGGGAGCGTACCGGGTGGTGAGCCTGGACATCAGCGGCCCCGCCCTGGAGGTAGCCCGCCGCAACGTAGGGCTGAACGCCGGCGAAGATCCCCGCCACGAAACCATCGTGGGAGATGCCTTCCAGGAACTAGAAAAATTGGCCCGGCGGGGGGAAGACTTCGGACTGGTCATTGTCGACCCGCCCAGTTTCGCCAAGCGGGACAAAGAAGTTAAGGGCGCTCTGGATGCCTACCGCCGCATCAACTCCCTCGCCGTCCCCCTCGTGCGCCCGGGCGGGATACTGCTGGCGGCCTCCTGCTCGGCACGCATACCGGCGGAAGACTTTTTCGCCACCGTAGCGCGGGTAATGAAACGCAGCGGCCGGGGGTACACCGAACTGGAGCGAAGCTTTCACGCCATCGATCACCCCATTGGCTTTCCGGAGGGGGCCTACCTGAAATCGATCTACTACCGTCTAGACTGACGTTATCCCGTGCGCGTACACCTCATCATTCCCGTGGTCAACGAGCGGGAACACCTACAGCACCTGCTACCCTACCTGGCGGGCGAACTGGCCGGGCGGGGTGACATTACGGTTGCCGACGGCGGCAGCACCGACGGGACGCGGGAGTGGCTGGAGGCGGCGCGGACGCAGGTGCAATATCTGCCGTGTAGGGAAAGGGGGCGGGCCAAACAGATGAACGAGGCGGCAGCCCTGAGCCCGAACCGCTACGATATCCTGTACTTCGTGCACGCCGATACCCGGCCACCCACCGGCTTCTACGATGACATAGCGTACAGCGTAGCGAACGGATTTCCCGTGGGATGCTACCGGTCCTGGCTGGAACCCCGTCACCCCCTGTTGGTCGTCAACTCATTTTTCACCCGTTTCGATCTGACGTTTTGCCGGGGCGGCGATCAGTCGCTCTACCTGACCCGTGCAGTGTGGAATGAAGTGGGGGGCTTCGACGGTGAAATGGATATTATGGAGGATTACGACATCATCCGGCGCATCCGACAGCGACATGCCTTTCGCATCATGCCCCGTTCGGTACTGATCTCCTCCCGCAAGTACGAGCGCAATGGTTGGCTTCGCGTCCAACTGGCCAACTGGAAGATCGTCAGGATGTACCGCCGCGGTGCCGGTCAGCGGGAGATGGTAGCGGCCTACCGGAGGTTGCTACGCCCCTGACCCCGTCATTCCCGCATCAACCTCCCCCGGTCCAGCCCCGCGGCCCGTGCCCGTTGAAAGGCGTCCTTACCGAAGGAGGGTTGCCCGTGGAGGGGGAGAACGGCTTTCACACCGGCCTCGGGAATGCCCTGCCAGCCGGCCTTATTCAGTGCCCAGTCGGTATCCGCAATCGGGGCGTGGGTGAAGTGCTGCTCCGCCTTTTCGTAGTTGTTGCCGACGATGATGTCGCCCGTGAAGAGGTAGCCGGTGGGCAGGTGCAGGTAGGCCGTGGAGCCGGGGGTGTGGCCGGGCACGTGGTGGTAGGCGATGCCGAGGTCTTCCAGCAGGGGGGTATTGCTCTCGATGGGGTGGAGGCCGTCGTAGCCCAGAGTGTCGTAGCTGTTAATGAGTACCGGGGCCCCACCCAGCCATTCGCTCAGTTCGGCCGGTTTTCCGAACGCCTGCCCCAGCAGATCGGAGTGGGTCAGGAGCAGGGCCGATACCCTCCGCCCGTTGAGTCGGTCCCGGACGGCGTCCCGGGTAATGGCGTGTACGGCGTCCACCAGCACGATATGGTCGTCGTGGTAGAGGGCGTAGGACTGCCCGTTGCGAAAGCGCTGTTTCGGTACCCGGAAGAGGTCCAGGTCCGGGCGAATACTGACGGCCTGCCCCGGGCGGGCGTTGCGGATGTCGTTGAGGTAAGAGGGGAGGATAGTGGCCATGGCGGGAGGGTGAAGTTCTAACTAGTACAGCCACCGGTAGGGGTTCGTTCGGCATTCGGTTCCGTATTCCCTTTGCACCCGCGCGCCGCCGCAAAAACCCCGCTACCGGGCGACATTCCAGCCCCCGAAAACACTAGGAAAAGTGGCATAATTTTTGTACTTTTGTAGCTATGACGAAACACAACGAGCTGAACCCGAAAGCGGGTTACGACGCCGGAAATATTACCGCACTGGAGGGATTGGAAGCCGTGCGGAAACGCCCCGGGATGTACATCGGAGGAACCGATACCCGGGGGCTCCACCACCTGGTTTGGGAGGTGGTCGATAACTCCATCGACGAGCACCTGGCCGGCTACTGCAGCCGTATTGACATGGTCATTCACTCCGACAACTCGATCAGCGTCACCGACGACGGCCGCGGTATCCCCGTGGGCATGCACGAGAAGCTCCAGAAGAGCGCCCTAGAGGTGGTTATGACCGTCCTCCACGCGGGCGGTAAGTTCGATAAGGATACCTACAAAGTTTCCGGCGGTCTGCACGGGGTTGGCGTTTCTTGCGTGAACGCCCTGTCGAGCCACCTGCGCGCCACCGTCCACCGCGACGGCAAGGTGTACCAGCAGGACTACAGCGAGGGCAAGCCCCAGAATCAGGTCCACGAGGTGGGCACCACCGACCATACGGGCACAATGATCAGCTTCACGCCCGACCCGACCATCTTCGAGTCGACCGTCTACAAGTACGAGACCCTGGCCAACCGGATGCAGGAACTCGCCTTCCTGAACAGCGGCCTGCACCTGAGCCTGACCGACGAGCGGCAGACCGACGAGGAGGGCAACCACCCCCGCAAGGAGTTTTACAGCGAGGGCGGGCTGGCCGAGATGGTCAAGTACCTCGACGAGGGCAAGCAGGACCTGATCGAGGAAGCGATCTACGTGAAGTCGAAGGAAGACAACGTGGAGGTCGAGGTGGCCATGCAGTACAATACCACCTACCAGGAGAACATCTACTCCTTCGTCAACAACATCAAGACCCGGGAGGGCGGTACCCACGTGAACGGCTTCCGCCGGGCGGTCAACCGGCTGTTCACTAAGTACGGCGACGAGAACGGACTGTTCAAAAAGCTCAAGTTCAAGGTCAGTGGGGAAGACTTCCGCGAGGGGCTCACCGCCGTTGTTTCCGTCAAGGTGCCCGAACCCCAGTTCAAGGGGCAGACGAAGGGGGAACTCGGCAACTCGGAAGTGACCGGCATCGTCAGTCGCGCCGTCGGCGAGAGCGTCGGCCACTGGCTGGAGGAAAACCCCGTGCAGGCCAAGCGCATCATCGACAAGGTGATCATCGCCGCCACCGCCCGCCACGCCG
>CAZQNE010000051.1:0-29012 GCA_964594535.1 uncultured Lewinella sp. | reverse complement strand
CGACGTCGCCGCAGATGAGGCGGTCCATCGGGTGGGGCTTCATCATGTCGCCCTTGACGTCGTTGGTGGCCTTGAGCTGGTCGGGGGTGTCTTCGTAGATGAAACTGGCCTCGAGCTCGTTTTGTAAGTAGCCGTCGGGGGGGAAGGCGTGGCCAGGGCTGGCCTGCCGCTTGGCGTAGAGCTTGATCAGCTCGCCGGCCATATCCTTCATTTTCTTCTTGGTCCGCGACTTGAGGTTCTTCCAGTGGTCGCCGCCGATCTTATCCAGTCGGGGCAGTTGGCCGTCCTTGCCCGAGTACTTCGACAGCTTGTGCAGGCTATTGATGCCGACGTAGAGGATGTCGTTGTTCTTGTACACCAGCCGCACCGACTCCTGTACCTTCCCGTTAATTTCCAGCTTCTCCAATCCGGAAAATCGGCCTACCCCGTGGTCGATGTGGACCACCAGGTCACCGGCCGTCAGGTCCCGCAGCATGCGCAGGTTCAGGGCCTGGTCGCGGGTGAAACCCCGGCGCAGCTTGTAGCGGTGGAAGCGCTCGAAGATCTGGTGGTCGGTGTAGCAGGCGGCCTCCAGTTCCGAGTCGATGAAACCGGCGTGGATACTGACCGGGATGGGTTCCCAGCGCACGTCGGCGTTCAGGTCGCGGAAAATCGAGTAGAAGCGCTCGATCTGCTTGGGGTTATCGGTGAAGATGTAGTTGGTCAGCCCCGAACTGGTATTCTCCAGCAGATTGCGGATGAGCAACTCGAAGTTCTTATTGAAGCTCGGCTGGGGCTTGGCTCGGCAGTCGATCGTATGGTCGATCTTCACCGGTTGCTTGTAGTCGCTGAAAAAGACGATTGGCTTGTCGTTCACGTCCTCCATGACCTCCCCCGGTCGGATGAAGGCGCGATCGTCGAAAAACTGTTTGAGCTCGGCATCGTCGACCAGGGTGAGGTTGTCGCCGAAGGTTTGGGCTTTGGTGAATGCCTCCCCGAGTTTGTCGAGTAGCAACTGAAAATCCTTCAGCCAGATCGTCGTCTCCTCCGGTAGCACGTTGAAGATGCTCGTCTTCTGCTTGCGATCAAACTTGGTGTTGATGTTCGGGACGATGCTGACGTAGCTCACCGTCTCCACCGACAACTGGTGCAGGGGGTCGAAGGTGCGGATGCTCTCCACCTCGTCGTCGAACAGCTCGATGCGGTAGGGATACTCGTTGCCGTAGCTGAAAATATCCACGATGCCGCCGCGGATACTGAACTGCCCGGGCTCGTACACGAACTCCTGCCGCTTGAAGCCGTACTCCACCAGTACTTCGATGATGGTGTCGATGTCGATGTCCTCCCCCTTCGTGATCTCGATCCGGCTGCTCGTCAACACGGCGGGAGCCACCACCTGCTCGAACAGCGCTTCGGGGTAGGTCACCACGACTTCCCCCTTCGACTGGCTGTGCGTCAGGTAGTTAATGGTCTCGGTACGGAGCAGGACGTTCGTCGGGTCCAGTACGTCAAAGTAGAGCGGGCGGCGAAAGCTATCGGGCAGCAGACGGACCTGCTTTTTCGGCAGCAGGGCGGCAATGCTATTCTGAATGTAGGCGGCTTCTTCCTTATCCGTCGCGATGACCAAATGGTGGCCTCCGATTTTACGGTAACTTCCGGCGATCAGGAAACTTTCGAGGGCTCCGGCTAGACTATGTAGTTGGATGCGAGGGGCGCGGTCGCGGGTGCGAAGTAGGTCGGTAAGGACGGAGACACGCTCACTTGCGGCGTAGCGGTGGAGGAGGGAGTCGGTGGGGGTCAAGTTGGGGGTGGGGGGTGGTTGGTAGGGGGTAGTAAAATGCGGAAGGCGTGGCAGGTGTTCAACCATACCACGCCTCCTACGCATGTACTACCTCCTAACCGGCGCAGCCGTCTAAAGCGCGCAGCGCGTCCTAATAACTCCAGAGATCCTGTTCGTAATTGAAAATCTCCTGCTTGATGCGCTCCGACTCGAGGAGCTGCTCACGGCCACTGCGCTCGGGGCGGTCGATCCGCTGATCGAGGACGTTACTGGCCTTAGTGATGTAGCTGTTGAAGTAGCGGGTTTCGAAAACGTCTTCCCAACTCCGGTTGGCCGCATCGTTGCCGTAGGCGAAGGCCGTTTCGTTAGCGAGCAGCTGGCGGGCTTCGGGGTAGTACACCCAGAACATGGGGCGATCGATCGTACGCTCACCTCCTTCCATGGCTTCCTGTATCATGGGGGCAATACCCAGAATACGTACCTCCATCGTACTGCTTTCCTTGTCGAAAAACCACATCTCCTGCACCCGGTAGCGCTTCACGGAGGCGGGGTCGAAGATCCGCTCCTCGTAGACCGGCACTTGCTCGTAGGTCTCCGGGTCGGTGACCATGACGGTGTCGATACCACCTGCCATATCGGTCAGGGTCTTGTCGTCCATCAGCATGGAAAAGTCGTCGCCACCGATGGGGTCGAAAACCCGTAGATCACCCGACTGGGCGGCTTCCAGTAGAATCGTTATGAGCGGCCGCTGCGGATTGATAAAGGGCAGGTTGATTTTCTCGCGGACGTCGATCATGCGCCAGATGCGCCGCTTCCACATAATGTCGGCCTCGCGCACGTCTTCGTAAGCCAGCACCCGCCGCTCCTTCACCGAGGTGGATTCTACGATATCGTTCAGGGGGGGCTCGAATTCGCCGTCCTGCATCACGTCGGTATCCTCACCGGCGCCGGGCAGGGTGAAGGTGTTGGGCGTTTCTTCGGGGGTCTGGGCCATTACCGCCAGGGAGGTGGCCAGTATCAGGAGAGCGGTGTGAATTAGTGTCTTCATGAAGATGATCGTAGGGGGTAATGCGCGTTTGCACGCTACTTCAACGTGGTGAGTGAGGCTTATGGTATTTACCCTGACCAAGACGGGCCTCCGTAGCGTTAACTGCCGGAGGCCCGCTCGGGTTGGGTCGGTGAGCTTACCTACTTTATCGTGAAGGCCATGGTTCCCAGGTTCCGCGCGGCGGCATCCCCGGGGCACTTGGCCCGAATGTTCTTGAAGGTATAGTTGTCACCGGGCTTGGCGCGGCCGATGAGGGCGGCGGCCTGTCCGCTGAACGATCCACCGGCGTTGGTCGCCAGCAGGGCATCCTCGCGAGCGGGGACGTACAGGATCTGGAAACCGGTGATATTGCAGCGGGCGTCGAAGTCAAAGTTCCGCAGTTCGGCGAATACCCCCCGCTGGGCGCGGAAGGTGGAGTTGGCGATGTCACCGCCCTGCTCGCCGCCCATGGTGGGTACGGGATCGGGGATGGGCTTGACGCGGAAGGGGAAGCTACCGAGTACCTGGCCATTCGCGCTTACCGTTACGTCCGTAGTGCCGTTACCCGTGGGGCGTACGCCCTTCACGACGTAGCTGTTACCGGAGCCGGAACCCGTGATGGCGTCGCCGAAGCTGACGCGAACGTCATTCGAAGCTACGCCGGCGGCGGCTACCGTTAGGGGATTGTCTACGCCCATGTAGAATACGTTCATCTTATCGGCCGATACGGCGACCGAGCGGGTACCGATTTCGTAGGTGAACTCGCCTTCCTCCTCGACGACGTCGCCGGTCAGGGGGTTGGTGACCTTTACGTAGGTCCGGATCGTCTTCGGGCCGGGGGAGCCACTGGCGGTGAGGCTGAAATCGGCCGTACCGTCTTCCTTAATGTTGAGGGGTTGTCCGTTCACCCGCAACTCAATATTCTCGGGTTGCAGGGAAGAGGAATAACTACCTACCGAAACGGTGGCGTTCAGTCGTTCGCCGCCGATGACGTAGCTCTTATCGGCCTGGAAGACCGGGAAGAACTTATCGAAGACGATCTGCTTACCGCCGGCTAGCTGGACGATATCGTTGACCAAATTGGCCTCGGAAACCTTGAGGTCGGAACGGATCTGTGACATCAGCGGGAGTACGGCGGCCAGGGGCATGTGACCGAACTTGTAGTCGGCCCAGCTCGCCTTCTTGCCATTGGAGGTTTTGTAGATCTCTTCCTCCACATTGAAAGGCATATTCTCGGCTACGCTCTGGATACGGGATTGCACCTCGTTTTCGTCCAGATCGAAGCGCTCGGTGCCGTACTCTTCCAGCAGGCCGCTGTAAATGTCGATCAGCCGCTGGCGGGTATCGACGATCCGTTGCTTCAGTTCCTCCCCCTTACCTACGCCGGGTTTTACCTGACCGTTCGGCCCCTGCACCAGCAGGCGGGTAGTGACGTCCTTGTTTTTCTTGCCGCGGGGCTGGCGAATACCGTACTTGACCTCGAAGTCTTCGTCGTCGATTTCCCCGTCGTTGTTACCGGCGGCATCGATGAGGGTATCGCGGATACCGATCACGTAGTTTTCGAAGGATTCGACCTCGGTACGGATCTCATCGATGGCCGGCATCAGGACGCGGAACTTCTCCTTAGATTCGTCTTCCAGCAGATCTTCCAGGCTTGCCTGCGTTTCGTCAATCTGCTCGTTTACGGTGGCTATACTGTCCTGGTTGCCTTCGTCCAGGGTGTGGAAGGCATTCATGACCTCGGCGGATACGTTGAGGGCCAGCAGCGCCATCAACACCAGGTACATGATGTTGATCATTAGCTGCCGGGGTTCCTTGGGGATTGACATCTTTATTCGTTGGTTTTATTACTGGCGGTAGTTAGGTGACGGAAGGGCGGTCTTAGATCACTTTAGCGTTTCCGTTGCTCGCCGGCACGCGCATGGCGCTGATCATGTTACCGTACACGTTATTGAGCGTGCTCAGATTACCGTTCAGCGACTGCATGTTCTGCTTGTATACTTTGGTCTCGTCGGCGGTAGCGGCCAGGTCGGCCATGGCGTCATTGAGCTTGGCGTAAAAGTTGCCCATTTGTTCGATCTGGGCCTTGGTACCGCTGAAGTCGGCTTCCTGTAGGGCCTTCAGGCTGCTCATACTCTTCGACATCGTCTGTAGTTCGACCAGCATGCCGCCGAGTTGCTCTTCCACAACCTCTCCGTTCAGAGCGGCTGGCTGGGGGGTGACGACACCTCCCGTAGTAAGGGGTTGCACGTCGCCGTCGTAATCCGCCAGGCCGGGGTATAGCTTATCCCAGTAGTAGTCGGGGTCGGGGCCCACGATGGCGATCAGGGCGAACAGGAAGGCCTCTACGCCAAGCCCGATGGTAAGCAGGTCGAAGGTCACGCCGCCGATGGTCGGCATCTCCCAGGATTGGATCTTGTAGAGGGCACCCAACATGACGATGGCCGCGCCGATACCAATGATAAAGTTCTTGGCGTACTTAGCGGCGGGGGTTTTTAGAAAAGACATAGATGAACAGTCGGTAGGTGAAAAAATTTGTGGGTATGGGGAGGCCACCGCAGTATGGATAGCCTACCGGACGAATTAACGGGGTTTTAACCGTATGGCTACACCCCTTATTGCTTTGGAGGAAAAAAAAGCCAGGCGGCTGGCCGATCGATCCCTCACCCGTCGGCTACCCACCAGATGTGGGGGGCATTCACCCTTCCCAAAGCGTAAGTACCAGGCGGTATGTTTATTTCGTCATCCCGTCTCCGATCACTTGACTTTCCCGACGGCTATTCCAGATCAGCTTTTTACCCATGTCCCGCAACGAGGCGGCCGAGCGCCCGAAGAGCGGGGCCAGCCGTTCGCTGTCGTTGGTGTAACACATGGCCTCGATGAGCAGAGCCCGTTCCTCCCGGCTCCAGGGCTCGAAGGCCCGGGGTAGTCGCTGGCGGGCGCGGGCCATGTAGGCGGGTAGCTTTTCGGTGGCCTTGCGCATCCCCAGGCGTTCCACTTCCCCGCCGATCTCTTCGGCCTTCGCCGCGGAGAGCTTATCAAAGGGCGTGGACCGAAAGAAGTCTACCTCCGCGTACGGCTTATCCCGTTTCGTCCTTTTTGGATTAGCCTGACTCCCTTCGATAATTTCCCGGTGGGGGAGCAGGAGTTCGGTCATCTCCTTCCGGGTCAGTAGCCCGCGGTATCGGCGGTAGGCGGGCAGGCCCCTCAGTTCGGGATCGGCAATGCTGCGACTACCGAGGAAGACCCGTACCAGTTGCTTCAGTTGCGGACGGTAACCCAGCCGGCGCAGATCGTCCCGCAGGCCAGTAATCTCGGGTAGTTCGGGTCGGTCGGACGTGGTGGGGCGGTCGCGCGGAGATTGCGGGAGGGGTGCGGGAGCCGAAGCGGATACATCGGCGATAAACCGGTCCAAATTTTGTTGTACGGAGGGGGTCAGGAGGCAGCTCGGCGCGGCTACGGGTCGCCCGCTCAGGGGGTGGTGGCCGCAGCGCAGGGTACGCATCAGGTCCAGTAATTCGTCAACGTGCATGGTAAGTGAGGATTGGGTGAAGAATTCGGTTCGGGGGCAATCTTCGGCCCCCCGGGCGAATTATTCGTCAATCATTCACTTACTTGCGTATACTTTCGTTTTTATTTGGTTACTGACCGGTGTGACTCGCAAAATACACCTAGGCTGAGCCCTCGCTATCCGGCGGGATGCATCCGGAGAAATGTTGTTGTTCGGTTCGGAGATTAGTTGTTATCATCTGACTGGCGGTCTGTCCAGGTTGACGACTGGGGGTAAGGTGCTGGTGAGGTTTGCTGACTACCCAGGTGCTCGACCCGGAGTCCAGCCACCACGGAGCGCGGGGGAAGGGCCCCACCGCCGCAGGCAGCAGCGTAACTTACGGGGGAAAGAAAAAAGAACGTTCACCTCGCTTCTACCCCATCCGGGGGCTGGGAGGGCCAAAAGCCAAGTGGGTCCGGAAAACTAAGATGTCCGGTAGTGTGCTTCGGGGCTACACGTCCAGTTTACCGCTTACGCCATCGTCCATGGTTTTACCGGCTACGACGCTGGCGGCCATTTTAGCGAAGGCGACCACCTTCCCGTGCTGGGTGTCCCAGTAGTAGCCGTCGGTCGGGCGGAAGTGGATGAGGCTCAGGTTCGGATCGGTAGGGCCCTCCTGGAACCACACCTTCGTCATGGGGGAGAACAGCTCCTCGGCCTTCTGGCGGTCGTACACGATACGCGACTCCCCGTACAGGCTCAGGTACTCCTCGTTGCTTTCGCTGCTGTAGATCAACTGGGTGCCCGGGTCGCGGGCGATATCGGCGTTGCGGTCGCTATTCTTGGCGCTGAAGAACCAGATGCTGCCGTCGTCCTCCACTTGCTGGGTAGCCATCGGGGTACTGCCGAAGGGACGGGCGCCGAGATCGGTGCAGAACATGCAAGTGCGGGTGTCGTCGGCGATCTTTTTGATCTTATCGATGGCTTCTTTGCTGAAGAGGTGCTCGGTCTTACCCATGGGTTTTTGTTTTCCCAAACGTAGCCGGGGCGGGGGGGTTCAGGTTGGTATCTTTATTCCCCGCCCACCGACTCGTGGTTGTCGAACCAACTTCGCACCCGCGTCCGCGCATTATTCCTGACGTTGAGCCAGAAAAGATTGTAATCCGCGATGTGGTAGTTGCGGGTACGGAAGAAAATGTCGCCGAAGAAGGAGGGTTTGTTCGTGTACAGCGCCCCGCCCCTTATTTCGGCCCACACCATCTCCGGCTCCGGGCCGGCATCGTAATCGTAGAGCACGGTCCCCTGGTTCAGGCTCGCCGGGGCACGGTCGGTATCGGTCGTCCAGGTGAGGGGGTTGACGACCGCTAATGAAGCATCAAACTGGCCGGGCCCCGGCCGATAGTCCTCCCGGTAGGTGCGCCAGCTTACGAAACAGCCCGTCTGATCGGGGGTGGTACAGAGGGGAATGGCGGCGAAGGCATCCTTTGGGATCGGCATTCCCACTAGATAGGCCGCGACCAGACGGTCACTCAGGGGCTGTTCGTCAAAGAAGTCTTCGAGCAGTCGCTCGGCGTGTAAGGTACCCTGGCTGTGGGCCGCGATGATTACCGGGCGCCCCTGATTGTAGTGCCGCAAATAGTACCGGAAGGCAGCCCGCACGTCCTGGTAGGCCGTATCGAGGGCCTGCTGCTTCAGACTGGCCCCCTCCTCGTAAAATACGCTAAGGTGAGCCTGCCGGTAGCGGGGGGCATATACTTTTCCCGCGGCGTTGAAGATGCTGGCCTGATTGCGGATCGTGCTCTCGTCAACGGCTTCATTGAGCTTGTCGTCGGAGAGGTCGGCGTTCCAGCGCCGATTTCCGCTCCGGGTATCCCGGTAGATAGTGGGGTGTACGAAGAAAACATCGGCCCGGGCGCTGCGCTGGCGGTCGGTCAGGCTGTCGCCCGGGGTAAAGTCGGCGGCATCGTCGGTGGTCGGTAGGGCGGCCCAGTTGCGAGGGTCACCGTAATCGGGTGGCGGGGGCACGGAAAAGCCGGCGTCGGGAAGGTCGGGTACGGAGGCGCAACTACCGGTGATCAATAACCACAAGAACAGGAGCGGAATAACGCTCCCGGGCACTTTGGCCCGCTGGCCCGACCTCGCTTTGGCCCCCCGGCGCCCGGGGGGGGAGGAAGCGAGGTTAGTACTCATTTTTTCTTCCCCCCTGTGGGAGTTAGGAGGCCAAAAAAATGGGCGCCGGCGAAAACGTCCGGTAGCGTGGAGTTGAATAGTCCGCCCGTTCAGCGGCTCATCCCGGGATCGCGCGATAGGTAAACGCCCAAAAGCGCCAGCAAAGCCAGAATTAATAAGGTCATGTGTTTGCTCGTATAGTTGCATATACAACTAGTTTTTGGGAATTTGGTTCTCAAATAAGGGAAACTTACGCCCGCAGGCTGCTCGCCAGGATGTCCGCCGCCCGTTCCACCTCCGCCCGGGTATTGTAGAGAGGAGCCGGGGCCAGGCGGAGTACCCCGCCGCCACTCCCCCCCAAGTTGTCCCGCCGGTAGTCGCAGATCAGGCCCGCCGCGGATAGCCGCTCCTCCAGATCGGGCCGCTCTCCGGGCAGGTACACCGCGAGCTGAGCCCCGCGGCGCCCGGGCTCTTTGGGTGTCAGCAGGCGGGCACCGGGTAATTCCACCAGGCGATCGTACAGTCGGCTGGTTAAATCAAGGCTTACTTCGCGCAGGTCTTTCATGCCCCCGGCCCGGGTAAATAGCTTCAGACTGACGCGCAGGGGGGCTAGCCCGAGTACGGGAACGGTGGACACCTGCCAGCCCGCCGCCCCGTACTCCGGGTTAAATTCGGGGCGCATAGCGAAGCGGTCGCTTTCCCGATGCCCCCACCAGCCCGCCAGACGCGGCAGGTGGGGTCGGTCGGCGTACGCCTCGTGCACGAACAGCCCACCCGGTGCTCCCGGCCCCCCGTTGAGGTATTTGTAGCTGCACCATACGGCAAAGTCCACTTCCCATTCGTGAAGCCGGAGGGGCACGTTGCCTACCGCGTGGGCTAGATCCAGGCCAACCACCGCCCCTACTCTGTGGCCGGCCGCGGCAATGGCGGGGAGATCGAAGAATTGCCCGGTGTAGTACTGCACCCCGCTCCACAGTACCAGCGCCAGTTCCTCCCCGGCCCGTTCGATGGCGGCCACGATGTCCGCCTCCCGGAGCGTGTCTTCCCCTTCCCGGGGCCTGACTTCGATCAAATCGGTTGCGGGGTCCAGGTCATGCCACCGCAACTGAGCGTGAACGGCGTGTTGGTCGCTGGGAAAGGCCCCACCCTCCATAATGATCTTGCGGCGCTTGCCCCGGGGCCGGAAGAAAGACACCATCAACAGGTGAAGGTTAACGGTGAGCGCATTTGCCGCCACTACCTCGGCCGGTTTGGCCCCAACGATTGCCGCCAGGTCGTTCTGCAGCCGGCGGTGGTAGCCGAGCCAGCCGCCCCCTTCCCCTTTCCACCAGCCCTCCACGCCGAGCGTTTGCCAGGCATCCAGGTCCGCCCGGAGGGCACCGGGCACACCCCGTGGCTGTAGCCCGAGGCTGTTGCCGCAGAAGTAGACGGCAGGTTGCCCGTCGGGTCCCTCGGGCAGGTGAAATTGATCGCGTAGCATAGTTCGGCTTAGGTGCGTAGGGCTCCTTCGGCGGCCAGACGGCCACTGCGCATGGCGGCGTCCAGGGAACCGTTCAGTTGCTGGTCGCCGGCCACGAAGACCCGGTCGATGAGCCGGCTGTGGGTAGGCTGTTGGGTGAAGGCCACCGAATCCAGGCGGGGTAGAGCCCGGTCGATGTCGTAGCGCCGCAGGAACTGGAGGGCATCACTCGGCAGGCCGGAGTGCCGGAGTAAGTCCTGCTCGGCCTGGGCGAGGCTGCTCCGTTCACTGGCTTCCTTCAGGGTGACGCTGATGAGCGACCCCCCCTGCCCGTGCAGTTTATAGGTGGGGGCCACTTCGTCGAGCACGCTGAAGGTATTGATGGTAGAGGTGGGGTCGGCGACCAGATTGATCAGTCGGTTTTCCTTCAGCCGGCGGGTGCTGTAGTAGTAGAGGTTGGTGGTCGATTTCCACTGCGTCGGCGCGCCGGCCAGTTGGGGGAAGAAGGGGTTCGGCGAGCAGGCTACTATGATCGCACGGGTGGCCAGCCGGCTTCCGGTATTGAGAACAACCTCATCGCCCTCAATAGCCCGCACGCGCTCGTTCAGCCTGATCTCGGTACGCTCCAGTGCGTCGGCCAGCTGTCGGGCTACGGCCCCGATGCCTTCCGCGGGTAAAGCCGCGTCTCCCTGGGCGAACATTTTCAGGATGAACCGGAGCATGGCCGCCGGGGTACGCAACTCCTGTTCCAGGAAAATCCCCCCGAAAAACGGCCGAAAGAAGCGCTCGACGATCTGTTCGCTGAACCCGTATTCCCACAAGTAGTCGATCGTCGCCCGCTCCGTATAACCGGTGAAACAAGCCTCCGCGTCGCGGCGCATCAGGCGGAAACCGAGCCGGGCGAGGAGAATTTTGTCCCGTAACGTTCCCACCGGCGAGAGGGCCGAGCGAAACAGTTGGGCCGGCTCCCGTAGGGGGTCGGCGAAGCGGAAGTTGCGTTGCCGCGTGTGCACGTGCCCCCCCGGGCGGAAGGCCCGCACGCCCAGCTTCTCCAGATCGAGGTAGCGCCTGACTTCGGGGTAGGCCGTAAGGAGCACCTGGAACCCCCGGTCCAGCCGGAACCCCTTTACCTCATCGGTTCGCAGCCGCCCGCCCACGGCATCAGAGGCCTCCAGCAAAAGCGGCGCGTGGCCGGCGGCCTCCAGGGTGCGGGCGGCAATGAGGCCGGCGGCGCCCCCTCCGATAACGACGAACTTGGATTCTGCGGATGTAGCGGGGTTCACGGCCGCAAAGATGGGGAACTTCGCTCGGCTAGCAGGTAAGCATACCGCAGGAAGATTCCGTAGGCCGCTACGTAGCTGATGATGAGCCCCCGCCGCCCGTCCCGGAAGCCCCCCTGGATCAGGTAGTGCTTCACAAACCGGTAGGTGGGTTTGACGAGCAAATGGTACCCCCCTACCCGGGCCGTGCGTGCGGCGTGGTCACGGGCACTCCAGCGGGCGTGGCGGCGGGTCTTGTCCAGGAAATGGTCCAGGTTTTTGAAGGTATAGTGCTGCAACCGACCCCGTAACGTTCCCATCCGCAGCCTCTCCGTCACGATCTCCTCGTGTACTTGCTTTCCGTCGTAGCGCGCCCGGTCGCGGTGAAAGAAGCGCACGACCCGGTCGTTTCCCCACCCTGAGTACCGGATCCGACGCCCCATGAAGTAGTTGTCGCGGCCGATCCAGTAGGCATCCGCCCGTTCACTCCCCTCCAGTAGGCCATCGATCTCGGCGCGCAGGGTTGGCGTGACGCACTCGTCCGCGTCCAGCAGCAGCACCCAGGGGTGGCGGGCCCGGGCAATGGCCCAGTTCTTCTGGTCGGCCGGGCCCCGGTACTCGCGTTGCACGACCGTCACCCCGGGGGTTTGCCGCAGCAGTTCGTAGGTGCCGTCGGTGCTGTAGCTGTCCACTACGGTCACATCGTCGCTCCAGTCCGTCACCGTGGCCAGCGAACGGCCGATGATGTCGATCTCGTTGTAGCTGGTGTAGATGATGGAGAGCGGCCGGCGCATCAGCAGGCAATCTGCCCCTCGCTCACCGCCCCGTAGGCGACGAAGTGGGGGTTACGGAGGACCTCCTTATTGTAGATGAGTTCCTGGCCCGTTTCGTCGTTGACGAGTTTTCCGCCGGCTTCCAGTAGGATGGCGTGGGCCGCGGCGGTGTCCCATTCCATGGTCGGGGCCAGGCGGGGGTAGAGGTGAGCGGCCCCCCGCGCCAGTTCCAGGATCTTGAGCGAACTGCCCCGGCTTACGATTTCGGGTTCGTTGAGCCGCTCCATGAAGTCCCGCGTCGCGTCGTTGAGGTGGCTGCGACTGGCCACGACCCGCAGATTGGGCTCTTCTAGCGTAAAACGGGCGGCCCGAATGCGGCCCTGCCCCTCCAGCCAGGCCCCCTCGTTGCGGGCGGCATAGTACAGTTCGTCGGTAACGGGCACGTACACCGCCCCCAGTACCGGCCGCCCGTTCTCGATCAGGGCGATGTTAACGGTGAACTCCCCGTTCCGCTTGATGAATTCCTTGGTCCCGTCCAGGGGGTCCACCAGCCAGAAGCGGGTGTACTGCTGCCGCTCGGCGAAGGGGACGTCTTTGCCCTCTTCGGAGACGATGGGTGCCTGGAGACTCAGCTGACGCAGGCCCGCGACGATGACTCCGTTTGCCGCCTTATCGGCCCGGGTGAGGGGGCTCTCGTCCGATTTTGTCTCCACGCCGAAATCATCACTTTCGTAAACCGTCAGAATGGCGGCTCCGGCCCGCCGGCTGATGGCGCCGACTTCCTCGGCAAGGGGTAGGTATGGATCGTTCATGGGGGCGAAGGTAGCGGTTTAGCGGATGGCCCACTTCAGGAAGTCCCCGATCACTTCCCCCCAGGTCCCGGGCTCGTGACGGCCGCCGGCTACTTCTACGTAGGTCATGTCCTCCTCCGGTTCCAGCCCTTTTTGCTGCAAGAGTGCCATCAGTTGGATGGTATCGTCGATGCTGTCGATCACGCCGTTCTGGTTGCGGTCCTCCTGCTCGTCGTCCGTGCCGGCCATGAACCAGAAGCGGTTGCTGATCTTGCGTTTCGACCGGCTTACGTAGTCGTGTACGATGCGGTGGGCATCGGGCCGTTCCGGGTCGAAGTCCCGGGAACGGTACCAGAGCGAACCACTGAACACCCCCGCCGTCCGGAATTGCCGGGGGTTGCGCCAGGCAATGTCAAAGGCACTCAGCCCCCCGAGGCTGAACCCCGCGATAGCGCGCCGTTCCGGCCCGAAGAAGATATTGTTACGATTCTCCAGCCAGGGGACGAGCTCTTCGGTGATAAAGGCCGAATAGTCCGCGGCCCGCTTCCCGCGCCCGAGGTAGTCCGGCTTTCCGGCCGTTCCGTATTCTTCCATCCGGTCGTTGGCGTAGACCCCGACGATGAGGGTGGGCGGCAACTTGCCGACTTTGTAGAGGGTGCGGAGCCGCTGTTTAAACTCCATCCGCGGCAGGTCCTGGCCGTCGTTGAAGACGACCAGCGAGAGCAAGCGCCACGGGGGTACCGTAGGGCGGTACACGTCAATACGCACCAAGCGTTCGAGGTGGCGGCTTCTCAGCGTGTAGGTGCGCCGCAGCACCCGCCGCCGCCGCGAGAGCAGGCTACCGGTCAGTTGCTTGAAGTAAGTGAAGGCGTTCACTCCGCGAAGGTAGGTCTATTGCCGGGCTTTCCTACCTTACCCCCGCCTTATCCGCGCCAGCTCACCGTCCGTATGCAAGAAACCTATACCGAGTTCTACAGCCACCACCTGGGCCACGACGTCAAAATGCTGACCTTCGGTACCCGCGGCTACCCCCTGGTGATCTTTCCGACCACCCTGGGCAGCTACTTCGAAGCTAAGGACCGGGGTATGGTCGAGGCCGTGCGCTGGTTCGTCGGACGGGGCTTCGTGCAGATATTCTGCCCCGATAGCATCAACGACGCCAGCTGGTACGCTAACATTCACCCCCGCCACCGGCTGGAGCGCCACGTTCAGTACGATCGCTTCCTGTACGAAGAGTTCGTTCCCCAAATCCGCTGGAATACCGGTACCGGCCGTATCGCCTGCGCGGGTATCAGTTTCGGAGGTTACAGCGCGACCAATTTCGCCTTTCGCCATCCCGACGTGGTCAGCCACCTGTTCTGCCTCAGCGGGGCCTTCGATATTAAACCGTTCCTGCACGGCTACTACGACGACAATGCCTACTACAACAACCCGGTCGATTTCATTCAGGGGGCTAATGACCCCGATCTCTGGAACATGAAGATCGTACTGGGCACCAGCAACTGGGACATCTGCCTGGATAATAACCTCAAATTCAGCCAGCAACTACGCCAGCGGGGGATCGATCACTGGCTGGACGTACGCGGTGATGTCGAGCACGACTGGCCCCTGTGGCTGGAGATGTTCCCCCATTACGTCAGTTTGATCAAGTAGGGCGGCGGAGCGCGGGTGCAGGGTGGAGTGGTTAGGCCGCCTGGGCCGATTCTTCCGCCGGGGATGCCGCCTTTTTCTCCCCCTCCGAAATGCGGGCGGCCGTATACCGCTTAAAGATATGCCGTTGCATGTAGCGACCGATGCTGGCCACGGCACGCAGTCGGTGCCAGTGCTCGGCGGGCACGCCGAAGTAGGCGTACACCGCTCCGTTATTGCGGAACTTTACAAACAAAGTGTTGGCTGCCCGCAGATACCCCATTTCCGAGAGCATCTGGGAATTTACCTGCTGCATTACGATGGGAAGGGCCATAAATTGATGATTTTCAGGTACGTACTGTACCCAAAAATAACACTTATCCCACACGAGTGGTTGTTTATTTTAAACTTTTTGTTTGTTAAAAAACGATTGTACCGCCTGGGTGACACGGGCCAGGGTCCCTTCGTCCAGCTCGCTGTGCATGGGCAGGGAAATGACCTCCCGGCAGAGGGTATCGGTGACGGGTAGGTAGTCTACCGCATTGGCCGCCGTTCCGGCGAAGGCGTTCTGCTCGTACAGGGGCACCGGGTAGTAGATCATGCTCGGCACACCGCCGTCCCGGAGATGAGCCTGTAGGGCGTCCCGCCGGTCGTCAGCGACCCGGAGGGTGTACTGGTGGAAGACGTGGGTGCTGGCGGGGAGGCGGGCCGGAGTCAACAGACCGTCAATGCCCGAGAGTTCCCCGTCGTAGTAACGGGCCGCCTCCTCCCGCCGGCGGTTGTAATGCTCCAGACGGGGCAGCTTGCAGTTCAGGATGGCGGCCTGCACCGAATCCAACCGACTGTTGCACCCGACCACGTCGTGGTAGTAGCGGCGGTTTTGCCCGTGGTTGGCGACCATCCGGATGCGCTCGGCCAGTTCGTCGTCATCGGTGTTGATGGCCCCGCCATCCCCGTAGGCCCCGAGGTTTTTGCTGGGGTAGAAACTGGTGCAGCCGATGTGGCCCAGGGTGCCGGTACGCCCGCTGTGGCCGTCCGCGAAGGTGTATTCGGCACCGATAGCCTGGGCATTGTCCTCTACGACATAGATGCCGCGCCGCTCGGCTAGCTCCCTGATGGGCCCCATATCGCAACTCTGCCCGAAGAGGTGGACGGGAATGATGGCGCGTGTCCGCTGGGTAATGGCGGGCTCGATCTGCTCGGCCGTAACGTTGAAGGTGAAGGGGTCGACGTCCACCATGACCGGGCTGAGTCCCAACAGCGCGATTACCTCGGCGCTGGCTACGTAGGTAAAGGCGGGAACGATCACCTCATCGCCGGGCCGCAGCCCCAGCGCCATCAGCGCGATCTGCAGGGCGTCGGTCCCGTTGCCACAGGGAATGACGTGCTTACAGCCGAGAAAGTGCTGTAGCCCCTCCCGAAAACGTTGAACGGCCGGTCCGTTAATAAAGGCGCCACTCCGGATGACCTCCAGTACCGCCGCGTCCACCTCTTCCTGTATGGCCTCGTACTGCGTCTTCAGGTCGACCATCTGAATGGGCTGAACGGGAGGGAGCTGGGCCTGTCCGGTAGGAGTGGTGGGGGTTGCCATGTCGGGGGGTTGGGGGGGGATTAGGGAGTAGTAGGTAGGAAATGCGACTGATGCAGTCGGAGTTTACTACCCCTACCCTCTCCCCTACCCTAAAACCCCACCTCCTGTATCCGGATCCCCCTAGTATCGAACAGTGACCCGTCGATCTCGGCAGCCCCGACCAGGATATCCCGCATGGCCATTACGGTAGTTGTCTTTCCATCGGTTACGGTAGACTGGATGGGGAAGCCCGTGAAGGCCGTCGGAACGTTTTCGGGTACGGGCATCGCCTGCTGCCCCGCACCGGCCATTCCGGCCATTCCACCGAAGACGTCCGTGGTGGTAAGGTCCAGGTCCTGAGTGACCCAGCTTTCGGTCGTGGTGTTGTGCTTGCTGTCCACTACGATAATTTTTTCGCAGTCGTAGCCATCGATCGTTGTCCGTTCTCCGGTAGCCGTGAAGGTGAGGTGGTCCATCGCTTCTTCCCGGGCATCGGCTACGGCGGAGCTCAGGTTGGGCATCCGGATGCGGTAGGCCTCCTGCTTCCCCTTCTTATCAGTGGCGATCACGGTTGTTTTTCCATCCTGGGTATTGAGGATCATCCGGTTGCGTTCGTCACCCTCGCCGTTCAGGAGTACGGCGAACTCCGTCGTCGTGGCCCCCATCCGCATGACCATCGTTTCTTCCTTGCCGTTGCGTTTCCGCTCGGTCACTTCCATGGTCAGGGTGAAGGCAGTGGGGTTGGTGTAGGGTTCCCAGTCGTCGCCGCCCATCCCCAGGGCGTTCATGATGGCGGCGGTGGCTTCCTCCTCGTCGGCGTAGGCGTCGCCATCGTTGGCTACTACCCCTCCCTCTTCGACCCGGTCGGTCACGGAGCCGGATTTGGTGTCGCCTTTCTTATTTTTCTTCTTGGCGAACAAGCCTTCTATCGCACTGAAGGCTTTGTCGACGCCTTCGTCGACTTTCCGGTCGAGACGCTGATTGGCGCGGGCTTCGGTACGGTCTTTGGCGCGATTGGTGACCCGCTTGCCGGGTTTTTGGGCCGACAGGGCGGCGGCGAGAACAAGGAAAAGCGAGAGCAGCAGGATGCGGTAGTTCATAGCGTAGTATATTGGTGTACTGCCCCTTTATGCACCCGCTACCGTAGGCGTTACGGCTCCCAACCGAACTACCGTGGCGGTGACCTCGTTTTCCCGGCAACCCGCCCGCTTTTTTTATTCTCTTATCCGGAAACTCATGAGAGACTTCTCCGAACTTCGTGGTGACCTGGCCCGACTTGCCTTCCTGACCTTTCTGATCCTGGTCTTCCTATCCCTGTTTTTCATCCCCAGCCTGGCGCGGCTGCTCTGATCCTTCACCCCCGGTTGGCGGGGTGGAAGGAAAGGATCGTCTCCCGTAGGTAGGCCGTATCCAGATGGGTATAGATTTCGGTGGTGAGGATGGACTCGTGCCCCAGCAACTCCTGAACGACCCGCAAATCCGCCCCCCCCTCGATCAGGTGAGTCGCAAAGGAATGCCGGAAGGTATGGGGGCTCACCGTCTTTTCGATCCCCGCCGCCGCCGCGTACTTCTTCACGGCGGTAAATACCGATACCCGGCTCAGTGCCCCGCCCCGACGGTTCAGAAATACGACGTTCTCGTCCCGTACGACGGATAAGTGGCGGCGAACGTGGTCCAGGTAGATCCGTACGTGCCGGACCGCGCCCGGGCCAATGGGTACGATGCGCTCCTTGTTTCCCTTTCCCACCACGCGCAGAAATTCCTCGTCCAGGTACAGATCGGACAGCCGGAGCCCCGTGGCCTCGCTCACCCGCAATCCGCAGGCGTAGAGCACTTCCAGCAGTGCCCGGTCCCTCAGCCCGTGGTCGGTACTCAGGTCGATGGCGCCCAGCAAATCGCGTACTTCTTCGTACCGCAGCACCTCCGGTATCTTCCGGCCCAGCTTGGGTGCCCGGAGTAACTCGGTAGGGTCCGTGGGTATAACCCCCTCGTCCACCAAAAATCCGAAGAAAGTTTTCAGGGCCGAGATCAGCCGCGCCTGGGAGCGGGGGGCCAGCCCCGAATGCGCCAGCTGCTGGACGAAATCATCCAGGTGCATCCGTTCGATCTGCGTCACGCCCAGCCGCCAGCCGCGGAGGGCCAGGTACGCCGGTAGCTTCTCGACATCGCTCCGGTAGGCGGTCAGCGTGTGCGCGCTATACCCCCGGTTTAGCTTCAGGTAGGCCGTGAAGGAACGGAAGAAAGCTGTCCAGTCCGCGGTGGTTTCCGCCATGCCGCAAGTTAACCCAGCTTCGTCATCCGGTCCTTCGGGCGAGAATCATGCTCTGATAATCAGGGGGTTAGGCCGATGTCCAGTATTTGTCCGGTCTGATTATTAGGGATCGGGGGCTCCATCCGGCTACTTTAGGTCAGCGTTTATGAACAACACCCAAGTTATGCGTAAGGAACAAACCCCCTCCCCCACCGGGCGGCTTCGGCTCGTACCCCTCCTCCTGATGGCCTGTCTGGCCGCCGCCCCCCTCTCCGCCCAACCGGAGGATGACAACTGGTTTTACGGGTTTCGCGGCGGGGTGACCTACGGGTCGGTCGACGGCATCGCCAGCACCATCATCCCCCCGGTCTTCCCGGCGGATACCTACACGACTACCGAATCCCGCCTGCTGGGGTACACGGGCGGCATCTTCCTCTACTATCGTTTCGCGGATTCCCGACTGGCGGTACAGCCCTCGGTCAGTTTCGGACAGGGGGGCGGCCGCTTCGACTACAGCGACATCAACGCGCTGGAGTACCAGATCAACTTCAACTACCAGTACGCCAGCATCGGCGCGGAACTGAAGTTCTACCCCTTCGCCGGCTTCCACCTCGGCACCGGGGCGGAGGTCGGCTTCAACGTGGCCGGCGACCGCCTGACCTACACCTCCAACATGCCGGAGCTCGGCCCCGATCTCCAGATTCAGCAG
Organism: uncultured Lewinella sp.; assembly: GCA_964594535.1. GTDB lineage: Bacteria > Bacteroidota > Bacteroidia > Chitinophagales > Saprospiraceae > Neolewinella. The sequence continues at coordinate 10,126 of CAZQNE010000051.1, read as the reverse complement.
AGTCTCAGGGAGGTCCTCCGGGGCGGCAACGACGCCCGGCTACTCTTCGGGGCCGGCTACGACTTCCCCTTCGGGCTGGTCATCGACCTGCGCTACCGGATCGGGCTGACCGACGCCATCGAAACCCTGGCCAACGGCTTCAATTTCGTCGAGTACCCCAATAAAACGACCACCCTGCGGGCGACCGTCGGCTGGATCATCCCCTTCTTTAAATAGCCACCGCCATGAAGACCCTTACGCTGACCGCCGGGCTATTCCTTGCGGTCCTGTCCGGGGCGGCCCCTCCCGCGAATCCCCTTCCCGGTGGGGTGGCCGCCCCTATTCTTTGGTCCGGGCGGGATACGACCGATCGGGTTAACCTTCTGCCGGATCAGCCGCTGACCATTTTTGCCGTTTACCTTCCCGACGACACGGAACGGGTAGTCTGGAGTATCGCACAGGGCGATAGCAGCCAGCAGGTACTGACCGACCGCCGACTGGTGGACCTGAACGAGTATCGCTACCTCAACTTCGGGGAAGAGGCCAACTGCGGGGGACCGGTACTGCGCACCTACGTAGGTACCCCGGCCAGTGGTTCGGCAATAGGGGGGCGGCGGAGCGCGGGTGCGAAGTTGTTCGTGGGAAGCCATCTTGCCGTCCCCGAACTGCCCGTTGCAAATCGATCCGACGGCGTACTGGAGCTGATCGCCTACGACCGCATCCTCTCCCCCCGGGAACGGCAGCGGGTGGAAAGCTACCTGGCCGTCCGCCACGGGCTCACCCTGGACCAGGAAGAAGCACGCCACTACCTCTCCCCCACCGGCCGCGTGATCTGGGACGGCCACCGAAATCGGACCCACCGGCACCGGATCTTCGGCCTGCTTACCGACCGAAATGGGGAGGAAACCCGGGGCGAAAGCACGAACTGCGGCGGTGGCGTCCTTTCCGTATCCGCCGGACCGGCCGAATCCCCCTTCGGCATTTTGATCTCCGACGATGACGGGCCCACCATCCTGGCCGGTGACCGCCTCGAACGCAGTTGGGTCATGCAGACGCACGGAACTCCTCCCTCCCGGCTTAGCCTGCACCTGCGTCCGCGCCACCTCTACGAAACTCTGCCCCCGGGAAACGAATGGGAAGTATGGGTGGATACCAGCGGCACGGCAAATTTTGCGAACCCCCTGCGCATTGCCGTCCGCGACGGCCGCTTCGACCTGCCCGTCCACCGGCGGCGCCAGCACTTCACCCTTGCCCCGTCCCGCCCGGTCGTCAACGAGGACCCCGCCGCCGGCATCGACCACCTGAGCCTGAGCCCGAACCCCAGCCCCGACGGTCGCTACCGCCTGCGGCTCGTATTGCACGAACCGGAGGCCGTGACCGTCGATGCGTACACTAACCTGGGCCAACGGATCGCGACCCTGAGCTCCCCCCGGGGCCGCTACCACGAACTCAGCGACCTGCTCCCTACGGCGGGCCCCTACCACCTGCGCGTGCGGGCCGGAACGATCGTCACCACCACTCAACTCACCGTGCAATGATCCGGCTGACCCTCTGCCTGCTGCTACTGACCGCCACCCTGAGCGGGCAGCACGAAGTGCGGGTGACCAATCCGCCGCCGGCCACCGATGTTCACCTGCCCCTCCACCCCAGTGCGGCCGAGGGAATCACCTTTATGGAACCCCCCGGCGTAGACCCCCTGGGCGCGGCCACCACCCAACTGAACCTGAAGCTACCGGAGGGCCGACGGGGACTGCAACCGGAACTGAGCTTCGACTACCACCACGAGCAAACCACCGGCTGGATGGGGCGGGGTTGGGACCTGCGGCTTCCCCGAATTACCGTAGAAACCCGCTGGGGGGTACCCCGCTACGCCACCGACACCGAAACCGAGACCTACCTACTGAACGGGCAGATGCTGAGCCCCGTAGCCCACCGCGGTGGCAACCGCCCCCGTACGGCCAACCTGCGACTGTACGAGCGCATCGAGGGGCAGTTCAACCGGATCACCCGCCACGGGGACTCACCACGGAACTACTGGTTCGAAGTGGAGCGCGCCGACGGCTCGGTCGACTACTACGGCGGCCGGACAAATGGCGGTATGCAGGCGGAGGCGACCCTGGGAGCGCCCGGTGGGAACATCGCCGCCTGGTACCTGCTGGCTACGGTGGATGCCTACGGCAACCGCATCGACTACCACTACGCCACCGTATCCGACCCCGGTATCCCCGGTTCTAGCGAACCGGGCACGAACGTGTATCCCACCTACCTCACCTATACCGGTTTTGCGGGGGAGGAGGGGCCCTTCCGGGTCGACTTCATCCGCGATCGGGAACTGGGGGAAGCCCGGCGGCCGGACGTGGAGATGGACGCGAACCTGGGCTTCAAGGTGACGACCGCCGACCTGCTGCGGCGAGTGGAGATATCCTTCCGGGGCGAGGCGGTACGGACCTACGTGCTGAGCTACGAAGTAGGTGTGTTCGATAAGACGTTGCTGACCGACATCGTAGAACTGGACCGCGACGGGGAGGAATTTTACCGCCATAGCTTCGACTACTACGACGATGCCCTGGTGGACGGCCGGCTGCAACCCTACGGCCCGGCGGAAGAATGGAATACCGGCCGCGACAACCTGACGGGGCCGATGCTGAATCCCCTGCCGCAGTTTCCGAACGAGGTATCGGCCCTGGGCAGCTCGACCGCCACCAATACCCAGATCGGCACCGCCATCACCTTCGGGCCGCTCGGTTCGCCCGTGACCAAGGACTACACCGTGGGCGGCTCGGTCGGTTTCGGCAACTCCCGTTCGGAGGGGGCGCTCGCCCTGATCGACATTAACGGGGATTTGCTGCCGGACAAAGTGTTCCGGCGCAGTGGCCGGCTACAGTACCGGGCAAACGATGGGGCGGGGGGTTTCGGGGACGTGCGGACCATCACCGGGATCGGGGATTTCAGTATCACTACCACCAAGGAATTCAACTTCGGCTTCGAAGCGAACCTGGCCCCGGTCTTCGCGGGCTACGAAGACAGCAACTCCACGTCCACGACCTCGACCTACTTCCTGGACTACAACGGGGACGAGCTCGTTGACATCGTGCACGGGGGTAAGGTGTACTTCAATCACCTCGGCCCGGATGGAGAACCCACCTTCACCCTGAACAGCGGCGATACGCCCAGCCCCATCCAGAGCGGCGCGGCCCCCGACCCCGACCTGGTCACGGTGGACCCCGAGGAACAGGAAGAACTCATCGATTCGGCCCCCCTCCACGACGTGGTGCGCAGCTGGACGGCCCCCTATGTCGGTAACGTAACCATCGGGGGCGGCGTAGCGCTGGTGCCGGGGGAGGAGAACGCCCGGGCGGACGGGGTGATCGTAAGCGTGCAGAGCGGCGGTGACGTGCGGTGGCGACAGAGCATTCCGGCCGGCGATTACCGTCCCCGCACCCCCCTGAACGTAAGCAGCATCCCGGTGCGGGCCGGCCAGCGGATCTACTTCCGGGTGCAATCGGTCTTTAATGGGGCCAACGACCGGGTGGAGTGGGATCCCCTCATCTACTACGAGAACCAGGACACGAGCCTGCTGGATGCGAACGGACTGCCGGTCTACCGCTTCCGGGCCTCGGAAGATTTCCTGCTGGCCAGCTGCCAGACCGTGCGGATGCCGGTGAACGGGACCGTAGCCCTGACCGGAGGCTTCACTAAGCCGTTTACCACCGATACCCTCATCGTGGAGAGCCTGCGTATCCGGGGCGACCGGACCACCCTGCTGCGCTCCGATACCTTCCCCCCGGACAGTCTCACCGATGAAGTACCACTCGGCCTGCCCTCCGTTCGGGTTACCGACGAAGACGACCTGAAATTCCGCATCCAGTCGCGCAGCGATATCGATTGGACCGCCATTCAGTGGACGCCAACCATCGTGTATACCGCGGCGGACGACGGCAGCGCGGTGGTTTCGACCACGGGGGAACCCCTGTACCGTTACCGCCCCGCCATTGATTACGGAATGCAAGCGCGGGTGGAGCAAGCCGGGGAAGTTTGGGCGGCGGCGGCAAACGATAGCTATACCGTAGCGGTCACTAACCTGCCCACCTGGTCACCATTGGACCGGGGGGTGCTGACCATTTCGGTAAAGAGCCGCGACAGTCTGTACGCCCAGCGGTCGGTGCAGGTGCAGATAGTAGGCGAGGCCGTCCAGCTATCCCTGAGTACGGTGACCGCCGATTCCCTGTTCGTCGAGGTGGATTGCACCTCCTCCGAGCGCAGCCTGATCGGGGTGGTCGCCACCGCTGCGACCCCCGGGGGAGCAACGGTACCGCTACGGGTATTTGCCGGCCGCCAGCTATCGGAGCGGGAGATGCACTTCGGAAATGGCTACCGGGGTTGGGGGCAGTTCGTCTACAACGGCAACCGGGGGCGGGCCACGGCACCGATCGACGAATCGCTGCTCAGGCCCTCCGAGGTAGAGGTGGACAGTTCCGATCTGGAAGACTTCGAGGACATCGACCCCGATGACCCGGATGCCTTCGACGGGCTGGACGATATCGGTAGCGACCCCTCCACCGAGCCCTTCGTAATCATGATCGCCGACCCCGGGGCGGGCAGCTGGCGGGGCTACGACGACCGGACGTGCGTGGGGCCGGACTGGCTCAGCAGTTCCCGACTCGGGGAGGACGATATCCTGCTGACCCCCGACTTCGGATCGGGGGCCGGGGCACCGGGGACCATAGTAAAGACCAGGGTACACGCCGTAGCGGGCGGGCTGAGCGCGGGGCCGGGCAGCCTCGGCGTCACTTCCGCCTGGGCTACCACCACCAACGTACTGGACGTAATGGACATGAACGGGGACCGCTACCCCGACCTGGTCACCCCGACCCGGATCCAGTACACCGGCCCCTACGGCGGGTTGGAAGGAACGAGCCTACAGCACAGCATGGCCTCCCACGAGGCGAAGAGCTGGGCCAAGGGGCTGACGGCCGGGGGCGGATTCGCCCACTCCAGCGCCCAGAACGCCGGGGGCAACAGCGGTCGTGGCTCCCGCCGGAGCAGCCGCCGGGCCTCCACTACCTCAAAAAATAACAATTCCAAGGCTCAATCCGGGAACGAATCGGCGGAGGGGTCGGCCAGCATCAGCGGTAACTTCAGCGAAGACCTGGACCACACCGAGCACAGCTGGCAGGACGTCAACGGCGACGGGCTGGAGGATAAGGTCTGGCGCAACGGCGACGTGGCCATGAACTACGGCTACCGCTTCGGGGCGCGGGAAAACTGGGGCTTCGACGAAATCCGCTCCGGCGTCAGCTACGACTACGGCGCCGGCGTGGGCGTTAACGTCAGCAACAACAGCATCTCGGCCGGGGTGGGGGTATCGCGGACCGACAACTGGAGCCGGGCCTTCCTGCAGGATGTCAATGGGGACGGGCTGGCCGACCGCCTTCGCTACGACGAGGACAACAACCGGATGCTGGTGAACCTCAACCACGGCACCGGTTTCGGGAGTACCCTGGTGTGGCAGACCGACGCCGGACGGCCGGACTCCGGGGACGCCAGCGCCGAAAGTGCCAACGGGGCCTTCACGGTGTGCATCAACATCATCTTCGTGCGGGTCTGCGTCAACCCCAGCACCTCGGCGGGCCGTAGCGTGAGCCGCGTACTGACCCAGTACAATGACATCGACGGGGACGGCATCGCCGATGCCCTCTCCTCCCGACAGGACGACCGACTGACCGTGCGCCGCTCCCGCCTGGGCCGGACGAACCTACTGCGGTCCATCACCGGCCCCCTGGGTGCCCAAACCATAGTCGATTACGAACGGGCCCCGACCGGCTTCGATATGCCCTTCGCTAAGTGGGTGATGAAAGAGGTAACAATCGAGGACGGGCTCAGCGGTGACGGCCCCGACCGCCGGAAGGTAGCCTTCAGCTACGACGGGCCGGTATACGACCGGGACGAACGGGATTTTCTGGGCTTTCGGGAGGTCCGTTCCACCGAGCTGGATACCGAAAACGATGACCGCCCCTACCGCAGCTCCGTCACCGAATACGCCCTGACCACCTACTACGACACCTACCTGCCCCGGCGCGAATACCGGGAAGACGGGGAGGGCCGCCCCTTCGGCACCGTGGAGTACACCTACGAACTGCTGGACCCGGAAACCCTGGAACCCGCCAACCCGGCCACCATTGCCGAAGCCGGGGCCAGGCTCTTCCCCGCCCTGACTAGCATGACCGAGTACTTCCAGGAGGGGGAAGCAGACGATGCCATCAGCGAGCGAACGGAGTATACCTACGGGGCCTACGGCAACGTCACCAAAACCATCGCCACGGGCAACGGCCGCCCCGAAGACCTACAGGAAGTGATCAACACCTACCACCCGGTCGGGCAGCGGTACATCACGGGGGCTAAGGCGACCTCCGACATCTACGGGGGCGGGGAGCTGTTGCGACGCATGGAAACCCGTATCAATGCCCAGGGTGATGAGGTATTGCTGCGGCGGTCCATCGACGCGAACACCGTGGCCGATACGGAAACCGGCTACGATGACTACGGCAACGTGATCCGTGAGACCCGCCCCGCCACCGCCACCGGAGAGCGGCATACGATGACCTACACCTACGACGATACCCTACACACCTACCTGACCGGCCATACCGACGGATACGGCCTAACGGCTACCTACGCCTACGATCTCGTGTACGGGGCCAAAACGGAGGTGACTAACGTACACGGCTACCGGACGGAAATCGTCCTGGACAAGCACGGGCGGGCCACGCAGGTACGACTGCCCCTGGACTCAGTGTACAGTTACCGCTACACCTACTATCCCGGGGCGGACGTCCCCTACGCTACCGCCGAACGCTATAACCCGGATACCGGGGAAGGGCTGATGAGCTACCACTTCACCGACTATCTGGGCCGCCCCGTCCAGCACAAGCAGGAGGCCGTGGTGGGGGAAACGGAGGCACTCAGCCTGGTGGTAAGCGGTAAGGTGATCTTCGATGCCTTCGACCGCCCGGTAGCGGAGTACTATCCGACTACGGAGGGACTTGCTTCCGGTTCCCGGTACACCCCCGCACCCGCGTCCGCGCCCCCCTCCCGTACGGCCTACGACGTGCTGAACCGCCCTAAGGAACAGGTCACTTCATTCGGCATCACCCGCAGCCTGAGCTACGACATCGCGCCCCTGCCCGGCGGCGAACGAATGCTCCGGAAAACCCTCACCGACGGCAGGGGCAACCGTACCGCATCCTATATGACCGGCGGGGGCCAACTCGAAGCCCACCGGACCGAACGGGCGCGGGGCGACATCTGGATGATCAAACGCTTCAACGCCCTCGGCGACCTGGTGAGCGTCACCGACGAAGCGGGCTGCGCGACCACCTACGCCTACGATCTGATGGGGCGGATCGTGGAAAAAAGCCCCTGCAATGCCGGCCCCACCCGCTACGAACTCGACCCCGCCGGACTGCTCCAGCGCAAGATCACCCCCAACTTGGCCACGCTGAACCCCACCGACCCGCCGGCCATCGCGTACACCTACGAACTCGAACGTCTCGTGCGCATCGACTACCCCAAGAACTACCAGAACCGGGTGGAACTGACCTACGGAGAAGCCGATGCGCCCCACCACCGCGCCGGCCGGATCTGGATGACCAAGGACGCCAGCGGGGGCCGGGAGCTCTTCTTCGATGCCAACGGCAACGTGACCAAATCCATCCGTACGTTACTCATCAACGAGGCTAGTCTGCGGACCTACGTAACGGAAGCGGCCTTTGACAGCTGGGGGCGGATGCACCGACTGATCTACCCCGACGGGGAGGAAGTGAGCTACACCTTCAACGCCGACGGACGGCCCCGGGCGATGAGCGGGCAGCGGGACGGCATCGACTACGCCTACGTGGATGCTATTCACTACGATGGCTTCAACCGGATCAGTGGCACCACCTTTGGCAACGGAATCCGCCAGGAATACACCTTCGACCCACTTTCCCGGCGACTGAGCTCCCAGTCGGTCGGTAATTTGCTCCAACTGAACTACCTGCTGGACGAGAACGGCAACCCCACCCACATCGAAACGGAGGGCGGCGGAGCGCAGGTGCCGAGCGGACGGCAAACCTTCGACTACGACGAGAACGATCAACTGACGGAAGCCAGCGGCGACTGGTCCGGCGGGGGAACGGAAGAAAGCTATACCTACTTCGTCGACTACGACCGGAACTTTAACGCCGCCACCCAGGACCTCCAACGCTTCAGCGGGGCGGACACCCTGGCACGCCGCTTCGAGTACACCTTTGACCCCGGGCACAGCAACCGACTGGCCGCAACCGGAAACCGCGAATACACCTACGACGCCAACGGCAACCAACTCGGCTACCGGGATACCTCGGCGGCGGGCAGCTACCTCAACTATCGCTGGGACGAGGAAGACCGGCTGATGGCCTTTCAGCGCGACGGCCGGGGCCGGCAGTACACTTACGCAGCTGACGGGCGGCGGGCCATCGAGAGTTCGGCGCGGCGGTCGGGGGTCTTCACCTTCGGGGCCCCGACGGGAATGATCGACCACGGCAGCGACTACACGGCCTACGTCAATGACTTTTTCACGGCCCGCAAGGATGGATTCACCAAACACTACTTCCTCGGCGGGCACCGGATCGCCAGCAAGGAGGGGACCGGGGAGTTCAACAACTACTACTGGTTCGGGCGGGGACTAACGGCGGGGGATGAGAACTACGTGGCCCGCATCCAGGACCTGACCCGGACTGTCTGGGACTACTACGGGGCGGCGGGCGTCCCCCCGGGGCCACCGACGCTGCCGGGTTTCTACGCCCAGCCCGAGTTTACGGGTCGGGGACTACCCCAGGCGCCGGTCGCCAATTACGCTAGTCCGCCGGCGGGATGGCCGGGCCCCATTGGTCCACCCTCCGTAACCGGTCCACCCGGGGCACCGACCTACTTCCCACCGCAGACACCCCGCGACAGCATCGGGGCCGGCTACGGCTTCACGGGCTACGCCGCCTTTCCGGAAACCGATTTGACGTATTACCACGCCGATATGCTGGGCAGCGTCCACCTGACCACCGACCGGGAGGGGGAACTCCGGCAGTACAACGCCTACCTGCCTACGGGGGAGCGGGCCATCGTGAGCACCCAAGCCGAAGAGGCCAGCCCCTACTCCTTCAACGGCAAAAAGACCGAGGACGCAGCCGGGCTACTGCACTACTTCGGCGCCCGTTACTACGATGCCGAGACGGGGGTATTCATCAGCCAGGACCCGCTGGCGGAAGAGTTTCCGGGTTTCAACCCCTACGCCCTCGGACTGAACAACCCCGTGGCCTACGGTGACCCCGACGGGCGGAAGCCGGAGCAGCACTTCGACTCCCCCCAGGCCGCGGCCCGTGATTTTGGCAAGATTTACAACAAGAAATCCATCCGGTACAACCGGGAGTTCGGGGCCTACATCTACCGCGTGGACCTCGCCGGTGGCAGTAGCTACTATACCTACGACGTACCCCTGATGGGGGGCACGAGCGGCGTCAACCCCATTGACCGCAGCCGTGGCAACCGCACCGCCGTAGCCGACGTACACACCCACGGCATGATGATGGAACAAGCACCGTCCTACACCGAATTTAGTGACGGTGACCTGGCCGCCTACGCCGAACTGGGGGAAAACTGGACGGCCTACGTCATCGTGCCGGACGGAAAGCAAATCGAAGCCAATCGGGTACGCCGGCGGTCGACGGCAAGCGGAGAGACCTTCGCTGCCGACATCCGGGTAGTGGCCACCGACCTACCCTACGATAAGGAATGGTTCGACAACCCCCGGGATAGCCACGGACGCCACCGGGCGCTCACCCGAAGCCAGGAGGACGCCCGGGTGAAGAGGGCCCGCAAGCACCGCAACCGCGCGATCAAAACCCAACTTGCCCTGCCCGAACACGAGCGGGCATTCATCACCAATGAGCGGGTGAAGACGCGGAAAAAGAAGGTTCGGCAGAAGCGGTAACCGCTCCGCTACTGCGCCAGTACAAACCCGTGCGGCCGGCGTTCCACGATCAGCCCCCGGAAGTCATCCCGGAAGGCGGCCACCTCCAGGCCCGCGAATTCCTCCCGCCGGTGGGTAGTGGTGAGCACGACCACCGGGCAGCCG
>CAZQNE010000050.1:0-30096 GCA_964594535.1 uncultured Lewinella sp. | reverse complement strand
GCACCTGCGTCCCCGCCCGGAAGCCCCCGAAGTCGGCGGCCTCCCGGTCTACCCGCGCGACGAAATACAGCTTCACCGGCTTCGGTCTGCGAAAGGTAGATCCCATGACCACGTAGCCCTCCAGTTCGGTCGGCGAAGTCCGGCGGACCATACTGTAGTCGGTGGAATCGTGCGCCAGGAAGGCTCCGGTGTCGAAGATCAGGTGGCGTTCGCCCGCTCCGTTGAAGGTGTAGCGGTGCAGTCCCACCCGGGTCGTGGAGGTGAGTTCGGCGTCGATGCCGTAGCGGTCCAGGGTCAGTTTGTGGTAGCCCGGCTCAACGACTTCGGTTTCGTGGCGGAAACTGCTCTTGGTCGCTTCCATACCGAGGTGGCCGCGCATCTCCCCGGTCGTCGGCAGCACCGGCACCCCGCTCATCTGCCAGGCGTGGACGTGGCTGAAGCAGCGCACCACCGTAGAGTCGTAGAGGTAGCCCGAGTTCCAGCTGCCCTCCACGTTGGTATCGGGGCTCAGGTTGACCATCCCGAAGGGCCGGCTGGCCGAGGAAAAGTAGAACCAGCGGCTGCGGTGGGTATCGATGCGGGGGTCGACGTAGTCCGCGGGCTGGCGCTGGGCGGTAAGGGCCAGGGGGAATAACAGCAGGAGGAGGTAGCGCATGACGGCCTTTAAGATAGGGCGGCGGGGCGCGGGTGCGGGGCTAGATAGTACGTCCGACGAAACGAAATTCACTTGGTTCGTTGCGGCGGGTTTCATAACTTGGTAGATGTTATGACGTTTCGGGCATTCGCGCCTCCGTACTTCCTTACCCATCACACTATGAAACTACACCTTTTACTATTTCTGGCCGTGCTATGTTCCGGCCTGAGCGCCCAGGACTGCGCTTCCCTCTACTTTTACCGGCTGAACGGTGCCCTACAGAAGGATACGACCTTAGTGCTGATGACGGACGGGTCGCCCCTGGCCGTGATGAACCTGGGAACCCGCTACCAGGCAACCGTATGCGACGAGCGGCGGATGGAGTTCGTCGTGAAGATCAGTCCCCAGGACCAGATCTACGCCTCCAAAACCGTGGACATTCAGCCGGGCAACGACTACTACTTCCGGGTGGGAATCCCACTGGCGGTGTACATCCCCTCCATCCGGGACATGGAGGCGAATAAGGGGATTCGGGACCTGGGTAAGGGGGGCAGGTTCACCGGCCCGATGCAGACCATTGACGTCGACGCGCCGATGCAACTAGCCGCAGTACCCCAGTCCGAACCTACGGGTGGCGGCGGGGGCACCTACCGTCCGGGCGGATCGGGGCAGCCGGGAGCGGCACCGGGTGGAATAAACATCAACGAGCCGGTGGTGATGAGCAATTTCCGCTTCGAGATGACCGAGCTGCGGAAGTCGGGCGGGCTGGTGGAGATGGACTTTAAGATTACTAATTTAGCACCGGAGGACCGGCAACTGAAGGCATGCCCGGATATGATGTATTTGTACGATGACTTAGGAAATTTTTATCATCCAGCGCAGGTTTGCATTTCTCAGTCGTGTAGGGACGGCATTGGCAAAAAGGTAGGCGTAAAAACCGAGTTTTATTGTTCTTACGGCGTACGTGCCGAAGCCATGATGCCCTCTGGCATCCCACTCAACGGCAAGGTGGTGATCAAAGACGTAAACAACCGGGCTACGAAATTCGTCCGCGCCAACTGGATACTACAATCCGAGCAAGCCTTAGAGCTTCAGTACGGCGACATCATTTTCCCCGATGGCGTAGACGACGACAACCCCAACCGGCAGATCGCCGGTAAGCAGACGTATACGCTGCTCGACGCTAAGCGGAAGGGAAGGGAAGTTCACGTCAGGTTGAGTGCCTTCAACCGGGCTACGCAACCCCACCCCCTAACGATAACCGGCGTCACCGCCTACGACGATCAGGGTAGCGTACTCGGGGCTAAAAGCATCCGCTTCGGTAAGGGCGGAACACCGGTGATCGCCGATCGCTACCGGGGCTGGCAACACAGTCTGCCGGGCACTGAGTCGGTACCGCTGACGCTGATCGTGGAAGAGGTGCCGACCGCCGCCACCCAACTGCTGCGCCTCGACGTGGACTTTGGCGACTACACCCTGCACTGGTCCGACGTACCCATTGCCGGCGGCGGGGGGAGCCGGGCCAAGGCTGACGCGACGGCTTCCGGCGGCCCCTCCCCGGCGGGCAACGACTATATGGAGTACGAAAACTTCAAGCGGGAGGCGAAGGAAATCGAGCGGGTCGTCGATAAGCACGTTATCCTGGATCATATCTATTTCGACAGTGGTAGCGACAACCTTCTATCCACTTCCTTCGCCCAACTCGACGACCTGGCCGCTACCCTGAACCAGTACCCCGACCTGCGCATCGAAATCTCCGGCCACACCGATAACGTGGGCGCGAAAACCAGCAACATGCTGCTATCCCAAAAACGGGCTGATGCCGTGAAGTACTACCTCATCGCCCACAACGTTCCTCCGGCGCGAATGGAGAGCGTCGGCTTCGGGGATACCCGGCCCATTAGCGGGAACACAACGGATGAGGGTAAACAGGACAACCGGCGGGTGGAGATACGGGTGGTGCGGTAGCGGCACGGGGGGGAAGCTTGTGCTATGAAGTAATTCGGCATCATTCCGATTCATTAGGATAAAGCTAATGAACGGTGGGAAGAAGACGGACTGAGGGTTTATTCAACCGTATAGGCAGGGGTTCACCTATCGGCGGGACGTGTGGCGGGGCAGGTCTTTTGAGCCGGTAGTCCAGAAGGTAGCACCTGCTTTTAGGGTCAATAGCGGTATTACGTTAGGGTTTGCTGAAAAATAAGTTGTTTTATCGATATACTTAGAAACCCCATGGTTGCACATTTCTTGCGGCATAGACGGACATGTTATTTTTCATCAATCCCTTAGTCATAAACGACGGCTGCGTATATTTCAGCCTTCCAAGCTGAATATCAGCTGGAAGCATGACGCCGCCTTCTTCCGTTATTCTACACCTATGTTGACCAAGTTAATTCTGATCAAATCGTGCACCTACGATCTAGCCGAAATCGATCTTACACGGGGGCGAGCGATGCAGTTGCTGGGTGGCAATAATGTAGGAAAATCTAGCTTGATCTGTGCGCTGAATTTCCTGTTCGTGATTGATCGCAAGCAGATGATCTTTTCCGGGGAGCGCAAAGCGGATAAAACTACCCTACAGTACTACTTCCCGGAAGCGGAGGGAAGCTTTATCGTGTTCGAAGTCTCGAAGCGGGGAAAAAGCTACTGCATGGTCGTATGGCGCGACGGGCCAAGTAGCACTGAGTACCTTCAGCTACAACAGGCTTACACCCGGGAACACTTTTTCGATACGGGGGATCACCAGAAACTGAAACCCCGTAGGCTTAAGGAACTCCTGACCCACTGGACGACCTCCGGCTACCGGTACCGGAGGCTGAACGGAAACCCCGCGGTTTTCGATACGGTTTACGGTAGCGGTCGTAGAAATGACGCCGTCGTCTGGCTTAGAACTAGCGCTCAGGGCGGAGCGGGCAGGACGTTCAGCAAGTTATACCGCTACCTGATCGATACCCGCCTGATCGATACCGACTCCCTGAAGGAGATCCTACTGATGGCTGATGGACGCGGCCACCGTAGCATCCGTTACGGTCAGAGCAGCCTGACCGAGATCGAAAGACTGAAGCGCCACGGGCGGCACATCCGGCGATTGAAGGAAGTGCAGAACAATTTTGACGCACTGCGACTTGCTCACCTTCAGTTAGAACAGGGCGAAAACAGCCTCCGGGAAACTGCGGGGTTCTTCATTCAACATTGCACCCGCGTCCGCGCCCAACTGAGTGCCGAACAAGCCGAACAGGAAGACCGTCGCCGTCGGGCGAAAGACCGCTTACGCCACACCAGAAGCCAACTCAGTCAGCTACTGGAAGAGATCGGCCGATTGAAGGGGGAAGGGGAAAACCTGATTCAAAGTAGGCAACGACTTGAACAACAGCTAACGGCTATTCAAGGCCTACCCGATATAAATCTGATCGAAGCAAAAATCCAGGAACTGGAGGCCGACATTCGCCGGCGCGAATACCGCCTTGCCGATGAGGAGGCCCAAGACCTGAGCGTTACTGAGTTACAACGACAACTCAATCGTCGGGAACAGGAAATTGACCGAAAAACTCGGGATGAAGTACGCATCAACGATTGGCTAATTCACCACCTTGCAACTGACGAAACAGACCGCCGACGACTCTATGCATTGCTGTCCGAAACTATTAGCCGGTTGCCCGCCGCGGCAGTTAAACAACGCCTCACCCGTACCGACCGGGAGGTAAGGCTTTACGACGGGGTATTCCAACTTCCCGACGATCTGGAGCTACCCGAACTACCCACCCCCGAGGCGCTAGCCCAGGAACTGACTAAACTGAAAAAGAAACGCGACCGCGACCGGGAACGGCTGACAACCGCCCGGAAGCGGGAACAACTTCTTGGGGAGTTGAAGGACAAGCGCAAAGAACTGGAGCGACTACGGCGCGATCGGGAACTCGCCCGTACCGAAGAGGAGGTGAGGGCGGATATTCTCGGAATAGCGGAGCAAATCCGGGAACTACAAAGTCAGATCGACCGACAGGCACAGCGGCGAAAAGAGCTTACCGAAACAGAAGAAGCCCAGCAAGAAAAAATCAACATACTGCAACGGGAGGAATTAGAGCGAACAACCAAGCTAGAGCGCATCGAAAGGATGTGGCGACGGGTGGATACCTTCGGCCTTACGCCAATCGAAGCAGAAGAAACATCCCAACCGCTTACCGCCGGCGAACTCGATCGGGCCTACACGGCGCTCAATCAAGACTACGAACGGCAGCGGGAAGCGGCAGCGGCCTTCCGCGCCGATTTTACCGAGCTTCGCCGCCAACTGGACTCCGAGACCGCCGACCCGGCCCGATTCATCGAAGAACTGCAACGGGACTACGAGCAATTACCCGATCTGCGGGCTAACGTGGATAGCCTGATTCGCAATATCGGCAATGCCTTTGCCAATCCGGCGGCCGATCTGCTCAACGAATACGGCAAATTCGAAGAATTCGTCCGGCAAAAATTCAATCGCAAGCTCAGCAAGCTCACGATCTCTAATATCGAGCAACTGCGGATCGAGCTACTCCCCAATACGGAACTGCACCGCGACCTCGAGGAGATCGGCCACCTTCAGCTTGGGGAGGGCGGGCTATTCGAAGCCGACGGGGCCGATTTGAGGGTACTCACCCGCTACATCGAGAGCGGCCGGGAGGTCGCCTTCACCGATCTGTTCGGGCTCCAACTACGCATCCGTATCAACGGGCAGGACAAGAAGGTCGACCTCGGCAGGCAGGTTGAAAGTGACGGCACCGATCGGATGCTACGCCTCGTACTGGTCATGCAAGTGATCAGCCAACTGGTCCACCTGGAAGCCGAAAACCGGCTGGTGGTCTTCGTCGATGAGATCGCCACCCTGGACGCCCGCAACCGGCCACAACTCGTTGAATTCTGTCGCGACCATCACTTCTACCCCATCTTCGCGGCTCCGGAAACGGTGGAGGGCTTCGATCGCTACGTGGTGATCGCGCCGCCGGACGGAGCGGGCGGTACCGTGGTAGAAGCCGGAAAACACTACCTGGATGTCGAACGAAACTGAGTTGCGTGCCTTCGAGCGGCTGGAACGGGAGGGGGAACTGGCGCGGTCGCAGGTGCCGGCCTCTATCCGAAGGGGGAGGCCTTACGGGCAACTTTTGGAGATCGGTACGCTGCGCGAAGTGCGCAAGGGGGCCGGCCGGGTGGTCCGGGTCGAGCAAGCGGAAAAGCTTACCGCCTATCTGAACAATCGCTATCCAAATCGGGCAAGTCAGCTCCGTGCGGATGCCGTTGCCAACGTAGCCCGCTACCGTAACTCAAAGGGCGGGCGCAAGGAGGCCGTCGGGGTCGTCTTGCTGAGGGGGCAGGAAGCCATCCAGCTAAATAACCGGCTATTCGATCTATCCACGGTGACTAATCACTTCGGACTAGCCGCCGCAATTCGCCCCCATATTCAGGCCACACGTATTTGCCTAGTCGAAAACCTGGATACCTTCATGCGGGCTGAACGGCTGCTCGGTCCCGGTTGGACACTATTGCATACCTACGGACGACTCGGCGCGGACACCCTGACCGGATTGGAGGCGGAGCGCATCTTACACTTTGCCGACTTCGACTATACGGGGCTGGGTGAATACCTTTTGCTGAAAAGACGATTCCCGCGGACGGAATTCTATCTACCCGCCGATTTGAACGAGGTATGGACGCGGTATAGCTGCCCCCTGAAATCGGGCGTCCGGGCTCCCCGCTCCGTGATAGAAAGCCGGGATGAGGCGGTAGTCCGCGTACGTTCTCTGCTGATGGACACCGGGAAATTCCTCGAGCAGCAGGCCCTGTTCATTGATCTAAGCGAGCCGTCGTGAACCCCTACGCCGATCCGATCACCATCATGCGCTTCATGCAGGAGCATTTCGCCCTGCTACGACAGCTATACCGGGTGCAGTTAGCCGATGGCCTGATTTCCGCGACCATTTTTGACGAGGCAACCTATCACCTTACCCCCGCGGTACGGCAACGGCTGATTGACCACCAACTGCTCCGTACGGTGGGTGACGACTACCGGCTGACGGAGGAAGTAGCCGGCTTTCTTGGCTTTTTGATTAAGGAATTCAGGCCATTGCTACCGGAGCAGTTGCAGCGCTACCACCGGTCGATCGAAGAGGTGTACCGTAAGGTTATCGTCCCCGATCTAACGGACAGTAAGCGCATACTACGCCTGCGCCACCTGTACGACGAGGTACAGCGCTTTCTGGATCAGATCGAAAACAATACGGCCACCCTGCTGCGGCGGACCCAGCGCCTGAAGGCCGATCGCGACGGACAGAGCTACGCCCACCGCCTCCGGGAAGCCCGGCTATTGATCGAGGAATACATCGAGCCGATCAACGGAATCATCGACCTCAACAATACGGAATCGATTGCCTCCCTGCTCGTCGAGGTCGGAAGACGAATCAATCGGGATAGCATGAGAAGTCACGCTCCCGCCGTACTGGACTGGTACGGGCAGACCAACCTACTGCTACGCACCGTCAATGGCTTTTTGCAGCGACAGTCAGACGTCATCCGCCGGGAACTCACCCCGCTACTGGAACGAATGCAACGGGAAAGCGAGATCATGAGTGGGTGGCTCACTTACATGGATCGTCCCTTCCGCATAGCCCCTCCCCGGGTAGGCCACCGCCACCGACTGGAGGAGTTCGGGCGGCAAACGGAAGCCGACCTTACCCTATTCCTGGAGGGCTTACGCCCAGCCGACCCGGTGATGGAAATCGACCTAAATCGGCCCGCGGCCTCGGTTCGGCGGCCCTTCGATCGCGGTCGGTACCGGGCCCGCCTGGAGGCTGCCCTGCCCCTGTCCGATTTTTTTGGCTGGTGCGGGGCAGTCCTTCAGGAAGAGCCGGCCGATCGGTCCGAATACCTACTCCTACGACTGACGGACCTCGTGTTCGGGGGGCAATCGGCCTACCGGGTGAGTTTCGGTAGCCAACGCCGGCAATTGACATTAGCTGACTGCACCTATGATTTACCGGTCGTGACCGTGAACCGTGCGGCACCCCCACCCCCATCATCTTCATTACCTACATGAGCTACCCGGAATACCACTACGACATCGTGACCGCCCTTTTCCGCGAGGGTCGCTTTCTGCTTACTGGGGAGGCGCCCTTTTTGAGTCTCAAGGACCATACGCAGTTCTACAGTGATTTTTTCCGTCACTCTTTTGGAATGGAACTGCTCATTACGCCGGAGTACGCCGTGCTGCTGAGTATCCGGGAGGACGATAGGTTCGCCCGCGCGATCTGCATCTTCATGGCCGTGCTGTGCTACGAGCTCGACCGGGAAGATGGAAACCTGCTGGTCCGACTATCCACCGAGCACTTTCGCCTCGCGGAATGGGAAGAGCGGCTGCCGGCTTCCTCCTTCCGCCACCTGCTGCGGGCCTGCCGCCCCCTGCGTAGCGCGGACAGTCGGCACAAATTCTACCGAAAGCTGGCCCGCCGGGGGGTGATCGAACTGACGGATGGGTACTTTCGGTTTACTCCTGCGCACCGGTATTTTTTGGAGTTTGCGCGGGGGGTTACTGTTCACAGTCGGGGAGAGGAGGAATGAGACCAGACCGCTGTAGGTCTTCAACTTACGCCCACCATTTTTCCTCTTCCCCGGTAATCACCCGGTAGTCGATACCTAATAGTGCGAAATGCTTTTTCGCGCAGGCGATCTTACGGGCCTCGTCGGGGAACTGTAGTTTGCTCACGTCCGCGTTCCCCTTCGTCTCCCGCACCAGCTGCAGTTTCATTCCCCCATCATCCCGCCGGATGATGCCCCAGTCGGGATTATAGTTCAGGATGATGCGGGGCGTGTTGATGCGAAACTTCGGGGGGAACTTGAAGAAGCAGACGATGCGCGGGTCTTCGTTCAATTTCCAGCGGACGAATCGTTCCTCAATCGCACTATCGTACTGCACCTGATCGTATAGGCTCGCTCCGCTGCCCGGCATAATCTCTTTCTGGGGGTACTTCTGCTGCTCCGGAAAGAAAATCGCTAATTCCCGCTCGTCCTTCCGTTGACCATTCAGGGTATACTCCACGTTATCGGCCACATGGGTAGCCAGTACATTCTTGACGGTACTCACGAATAAGCTGCTGAAGCCCTCCGGGTTGCGTTCGATTTTGCCGCGCTGCGCTTCGTTGATACCACCCAGGATACGGATCAGCGTGCGGCGTGTCAGATTCGTGGCCTCCGCCGCGCGCCGGATGAAGTCCGGTATGACGTAGGTACGCTCGCTCAGCGCTACGTCCCGCTGTGTCACTCGCTGGCCCTGCTGGGTACTGAACTCCATCGTTTCTCCTAATCGCAGGCTGCCCCGATTAGCGAAGACGACCACACTGTCTTTGCCACTCTCCCGGACTTCCACCACCCGAAGGCCCTTCAAATTCTCGTCCTTCGTATCCAGGGGGTCGTTCGTTTTTACCCACAGTTGAAACTTGTCTACTTCCGGCCGCTTCGTATTTTCCCGTTCAATTTCGATACTTGCCAGTCCCGTTAGTGAAATATCCGCGAAGGTGATCCGGTAGGTGGTGATGACGAACTCCCCCCGCGTGATGGATAGTTTGGGTTCCGGTAGCGTCTGATCGTTCAGGATGTCTATACACTGCCGTACCACTTCCTCCGTATCTACGTGAATGGTGTAGTCCGTCCCCTGCATCAGCTTATTCCAAAAAGAGCGAAACTCGGCCGAGTGGAAGATGGCGTTGTTTCGCTTTGCCGCTTTGCGGCGGGCGTTGCTCGGCGCGGGTGGTGCGGCATCCCCCGCTTCCCGGTACTCATGTTGTAGCTGAGCGGCGAATGTATCGTAGCTCTCATTGGCGATCACCGTCAGTACGTTCGAGTTCGCGTCAAAGTCCCGCTGGCCCGACTGGTCGACGGGTAAGCGCAGCCCGCGTCCGATCTCCTGGCGTTTCTTCCGCTCGCTCTTCGTCTCATTAAGGGTACAAATCTGGAATACGTTGGGATTATCCCACCCCTCCTTCAGCGCCGAGTGAGCGAAAATGAAGGCTACCGGCTCGTCGAAACTCAGTAGCTCCGTCTTCCCCTTCATGATCAGGCGGTAGGCCTCCCGCTCGGCTTGCCGGTCAGCAGCCTTCTTATCTTTGTCCTCAATGGCCGTATCCACTACCAGTCCCTTCTTGCTCTGGGCGAAGTAGCCCCTGCGTGCCCGTTCCGGCTCCGTTCCCCGAAAGTGCCCGTAGTCGGCGGCGATCTTACGGTATTCCTGGTCGAAGAGCGTTTTGATGATACCATCACTGGGTACGTAGTTCGCTACCCGGTCAATGAAGAACAGACTCAGTACCTTGATGGTCTTTCCCGACGCGATCAGCGATTTCTGTTTTCGCATATGGGCGCGGATCGTCTCCTGGATCTGTACCCGGAAACGGTCGCGCTGGGATACGGTACCGCCCCCCGTGTCCGTCAGCGTCATCTCGTCGCCGTTGGTAAACAGAATCACGCCCCGCCCCCGATCGATCTCGTCGATCACGATCCCCTCGAAGGCCGGATTATTCGTTTTCTCGTACAGGTCGTCGCCCTTACGCAAGCGCATGGATTTACGGACTACCTGTCCCTTCACCACCGTATTCAGTTCCGTCTCTACGGCCGGCCCCCCACCCCAACCGGTGACCGGCTCCGCGAAACTGAAGTTCAACTGGTTGTCATTAGCCCGCTCGGTTTCCTCCACCCCGAGCACCTCAATCCGCTTTACGAGATTGCGCTGGAAGGCATCGGCCGGCGTGAGGCGGTAGATCAGGTTCGGTTTCTCTACCGGCGTGGCCGAATAGTTAAGGGCGAACAGCGGGTTGAGCGTCAGCAGCGCCCGCTTGCTCTTCTTCGTGGTGTAGTTCTGGCTCTCGTCCAGAATCAGAATGGGCCGCGTATCGGCGATATATTCGAAGGGGAGGCGCTCGCCCTGTAGTTTTTCGGTCGCCTTGTAGAGTTTATTGGACTTCCGCACGAAAGCGGCCATCGTCATCACCAGGATGTTGGTGCTCGGCGTGTCGGCGAAGCCCCGCAGTTTCGATATCTGCTGGCTGTCGTAGCGGATCAGGTTGGTCGTCTCGTTGCCGTACAGCGACTTGAAGTGTTCCCGCGTCGCCTCGAACGACTTGGCCGTACCCTCGTAGATCGCCCGGCTCGGCACCACGATCACGAATTTGCGAAAGCCGTAATTCTCCCGCAGCTCGTAGATCGTACGCAGGTAGGTGTAGGTCTTGCCCGTTCCCGTTTCCATCTCGACCGTGAAGGCGGGGTAGTCATTACTGAAGGCGTACCGCATTTCGGGGCCTACTTCCAACGGAAAGCCTTCCTCGTACACGATGCGGGGCGGGTTTTTGATTGGCGTCAACCGGCGCTGGCGGGCGTGGTGGTTGTAGTCCATCACGCTACTGCGCAGATTATCCTCCAGCCAGCTCCGTTCCAGTTGCAGCCCCGGGGCGAGGTTGCCGATCGTCTCCCCGTCACTCAAATCGTTGACGGCATAGTGGGGGTGGCCTTCGAAGAGCCGCACGGTCTGCTCGATGGCCAGTACCTGGTGGTCCTGATCGGGGTCGAAGTGAAATTTGATGTTTTTGGCCATGGGGCTATTCTTCGCTATCTAGGAACCGTTGTATTCCACTCACCGTCTGCCGAAAGCTTTCGGAGCGGTTATTGGCCAGACGGTCCATCATGTAGAGCATTATTTCTTGTGCGGCTTCCGTTTTATTAAATTCTGGCACCAGACGTTTACACTCCGCCGCCCCGTACGTGTTGTCTGGAATTCGATATCTCGTATTATTCCGTATCTGCGCTATATTGAAAGTTGGGTAGACTCCGTACAGCGCATCTAAATCACCTAAATACCAGTTCTCGAGTTCGCGGCAGGCAATGCGAATCAGGATGGGGCAGCCACCTCTCTCCTCACAAATTTGGCGAAGTGTGGTTTTAACTTCCGCGCAGTCCGCCGCATCTTGATCGTGCACTACGATGATCGCCGCAGATTCGTGCCAGTTTCTGATTATGGGTACCCATCTCCCGAGTGCCAGACGAAGGTCGCTTTTACCCTCGTGCGGCCGGATGAACACGCTCTGGTTCACCACGTATCCCTCCGGCAGGATGAACGGCAGCAGATCATTCAAAAACAACTGCATGGAACGTTCCTCAACTAAAAATTCCACCCGGCTAAACCTCATCGAACGGCAGCGTTCAGGGGGCCACTGCCGGAAAAGTGGTTCGTGCGCCAGAGATAACCGAGTTGGTCACCGGCATCAAAAAGCGCTTTGGCCATCGGGTCGTCGACGGCCCGCCTGATGGTGGTATATCCGTCCGCCTTTTCCATCCAGTAAAGTTCCGTGATGTCCAGCCCATTCAGAAAGTCTCGCGAGTGGGTGCTGACGAACACCTGCCCGGCTCTACGACCGTACACCCGTAGTTCCTCGGCCAGTAGTTGGTGCAGGTCGGGATGGATATAGTTTTCGGGTTCCTCAATGGCCAGTAGAGGGTTAGGTTCAGGGTGGCTGATGAGCAGCAGGTAGGCGAACATCTTTAGCGATCCATCCGAGATGTACCGGGGAAGAAAAGGATCATCGAAATTTTCGTCTTCGAACCCCAGCACGATTCGCTTATCGATTGCTTCCTGAATGCGGACGCCCCTTAATCCCGGAATGCGTCGGGCTAATTTTGCCACCCCTGCGGCAAATAATTCGGGGTGGTCGTCGTACAGGTACTTCGCTACCCGCGTCAGGTTTTGCCCCCTGCTCTCGAGGTGAGTGGATATATCGACTTTTGTCGGCGTCAGGAGGCTAGTTGTGTCGGGTTCGAACACGATGAACGACTCCAACCGCTTGCGTAAACTTACTAAGGCGCGAAACTGCACATACTGGCTCAGCGGCTTGAGGGATAGGGTAGCGGAAGATTCCAACCGTATCTGCATCACATCAGCCGGCGCGCTCACCCCGAAGTGGATACCGTCATCGTAGGCGACGCCCTGCCCGTCTTCGGCGTTGAGTTGGTCCTCCCAGTTCCCGTTTTGTCCTCTTATCGCTAGCTTCTCCCGTACGGAATACGTGCGGCGGGCAAAGGCTATGGTCAGTTCATAGCGGGCCAGACGACGGTACCCCCCCCATTCTACCCAGTAGTCCAGTTGAAGCGCTATCGGCTCGTCCGTTTTGTCTCTCGAGCATAGGGCGGACCATCCACCCCGCCGCTCAACCGCCCCTACTACATCTTGCTGTAGGGCATCCCGCAAAAAAGCGAATACGTCAAAAAGCGTTGATTTCCCGCTACCATTCGCGCCGATAAATACGCATAGCGGTGAAAGTCCCCTCAGATCGACGTCCCGAAAGGCTTTGTAGTTCCTAATCTGTATCCGTTCAATCATAACGTTGTGGCTTGCGGACCTTCAATCTAATCAAATCGTTTTCAACATCCCCCGGTCACTCAGCCGCAGCTTGGTCTGATCGTCCAGCGCATCGTCAAAACAGATGAACACGTCATTGTCCCCCAAGTCTAATTTGGGCGCGGACGCGGGTGCAATGTCTTCCGCAAAACAGCAGTGCAGAGCGAAGTCGTGAAAGTCGCTGGTGACGCGGGTAACCGCAAGGCCGTCGACGGTGTATGCTTCGAGCCGGCTGTCGAGGGGGAAGCCTTCCTGGAGGGCCACTTCCCAGAGTAGGGATTGATGATTATAGCTGATTTCTGCAGCGTTGGATTGATCTTGGAGACTAAATGACTCTGAACGAGTTAATTGCTTCTTTGCAAAACAATATGAGCGAAAAGAAGATCCTAATCTTTTACTCACAATTTCAATCCGACTTCTACTAATATTTGATATGTGGTTGAATTTTTTTCTTGAGATCGAGTTCTTTGTGTTGACTACTTCCGGAATTTGTACAGTTACATATCTCCTATTACCGTTATCGTCAGAGTTGAGTTGCATTACTGCATCTGCGGTACTTCCAGAGCCAGCAAAGAAATCTAAAACTATATCATTAGATAAAGCATTTGTAGCTAAATGAAGTATTCTTCTCAATAGCCTGGTTGGCTTTGGAGAATCAAATATTCCAGCCTCTCCAAATATCTCTTTAAGTTCCTTTGTAGCTTCTTGGTTATGACCAACTTCATCATTTGGCCACCAACTCCAAGTAGACATACCATCTGCCTCAGAAAGAAATCGCTTTAATCTAGGCTTATTTTCTCCAGTTTTACCAAACCAGATCCGATTATCGGCTTCCAATGATCTATATGTTCTTTCGGCCATTCCCCAACATCTCCCGGAACTCGGCGTATGCTGAATACCTGTTGGTCCTATGATTGTATAAAACTGATCTTTTGTAGCATGCCCTGCTTGAGCTGAAATATCTACGGATGCCCATGGTCCTCGATAATCATCATCGAGGTTTTTGTAATCATCCTGTCTGCTTTCAGACAAAGGTAATTTATTGAGGCTCGATTCAGTATTTCCGTCCCTACTATATAAAAGGATATAATCATGGGCTGAACCAATTACTGTTCTAGAGTCTGGCGAAGTTCGCTTTTGCCAAATGATTTCCGTTACAAAATTCTCCTCCCCAAACACCTCATTCATCAACTGCCGCAGGTTGTGCACCTCATTGTCGTCGATACTCACGAAAATCACCCCATCCTCCCGCAGTAGGTTACGCGCTAGCCGTAGCCGGGGGTACATCATCGACAACCACTTGGAGTGAAAGCGGCCGTCGGTCTTAGTGTTGGTGGTGAGCTTTTGGCCCTCGTCGTCGATCTGGCCGGTGCGGCGGAGGTAGTGTTCCAGGGGCTCGGTGAAATTGTCGTCGTAGACGAAGTCGTTGCCGGTATTGTAGGGCGGGTCGATGTAGATCATCTTGACGCGGCCGGCGTAGGCCTTCTGCATGATTTTGAGCACCTCCAGGTTTTCGCCCTCGATGAAGACGTTGCGGGAGACATTGTGGCCGTCGTCGTCGGGGGTGCCGTCGGGGTTGAGGCCCTGTCCGTACACCGGGGCCAGCGTTCCCTTGCTGGGGATGGCGGCCAGGCGGCGGGCTTCCTTCTTGCCGGGCCAGATGAGGCCGAAGCGGTCGCCGTCGTCCGCTACGGTGCCTTCCGGATCGAGGTTCGGTTCCAGTACCTCGCGCAGGGTCTCGAAGTTGAGGCGGCCGTCTTCAAAGGCCTCGGGTACGATCCGCCGGAGTTGGGCGAGTTTGTCGTCGGTGAAGGGGTAGCTGGGGGTGAATCGTTCGATGGGCATACACGGGGGATGGAGCCGGCAAGCTACGGAAAGGGCTTCAATTTTTCCGTTCGGTTGGCACCTGCGCGCCGCCGCCCGTTACCTCACGCGGTGGTCCCCAAATAGGGTTCGGATTCGGTTGCACGCGCCTTGGGCAAGGCAACTTTGGCCCGTTTTCGCAATTCGTTACGGAGGGTACGTAAGACGGCCCGTTCGCGACCGGAAAGCTTTCGCTTGTCTTGTCCGACATGCGGTTGGGCAACCCCGTCTTTCACCACTTCGTAGCAGCGAATGGAGAAATGGTGAATGTTCGCCCGGGTGGGGGTGTGGACGACCCGAATCCTGACGTCACCCCGGTGTTGCTCCCCCCGGAGGAGGAAGGTAGTACCGTCCAAATCGCGAACGGTAAGGCTTAGGCAGTTTGGGGCAGACTCCAGAACGGTGTAGTCGACCGGTTCGGGGGGCTCAACCGCTTCGGTCCCATCCCAGTAGGTGATCCAGTAGATTTTGCGGGGGCCGGTGACCATGTAGCGGAAGTGGTCGGGCCGGAAGGTTCCGTACATACAAGTTGACACGTCGCGTGCCTGAAGGGTGGGATCGCCAAAGCAGATGTCCCGGGGTAGACCGCTTGCATCGATCATCGTACCGGGGGCACCCCGTAGCTCACGTAGTAGCGTTCGATCCAGTACTTGCTGACAGTCGGTCAGCCGGGAATCCTTCGGCTTGGGTAGTAGACAATCCGGGTAGCTCACGGGGAGCTAAGATACGGTCGCTCGCTCGTTTTCCCGTATTTGTTGCAAGACGTACCGCAATGAACCAAAAACGTTGAAATCGGGCTGACCCGGGCGGCTTCGGTTCAGTACTACTTCGAACGCCTGGTCCTCTTCAGTCCAGTAGAGAGAGAAGAAATCGGTAGCCCGGCGGTCTTCGCTGCAGAAGACCAGTTCGAAGCCCCCGTCGCGCAGCACGTCGAAGGTGATAGTCGCAAAGCGCGGGTTGGGCGCGACCAAGTGAAGAATGACGCTAAGCGTCGGTCCCAACTGGCGGGGAAGCGGTGGTAAGTAGTTCTCCTCCTGGGCTTCCTGGATACGCTGGGTGATGAGGGGAAGGAGTCGCTCGATCTTTCGCTGACCTTCGGCGAGCAGGCGGTCGATCTGGTCGCTGACCACGTTGACCCGGGCGGGTCTGGTGTTGAAGAAGTCGTTCGGCAGTGGCTCTTCGCGTTGCGGGACGACGTGGTAGGGTTCACCGAAATTGAGCCTGACCGCCGGGCTATTCTGTCCGGTTGCCGCGGGGGGTAGGTCGAGAGCGAGTGGCATGGTGAACGAGATTATGAGTAGTGGGCACCGAACTTCTTAACGAAGTCCGGTGGTAAAAGGTGGCCGAAGACGACTTGTTTATTGAGCAAGTGGAGCCGTTCGATCACTTCATCAATGTACGTCGGCTCAGCGGCTTGTTCCACCGGAAGATTCTCGAAAAGATCAATATCCAACAGAGAGCCTGCTTCTCCGGAGCTGAGCGTTACGTTGCTGGCCATATTGACCTTACCGACTACCTCGCCGTGTTGAACGTCCCAGGCGATCGCGTGCCCCCGCCCCGCCCATCCGGCAAGCGGTTCGCCGGCGGTGAAGCGGTCGGTGGTAGCGAAGACGTCAGTAGCGGGAAACTCATTGATGAAGCGGAGACCGACACGGTGAAATTGTAGAATTTCCGGATCGAGCAGTTGCCGAATGGTCGTTTGGAGAAGGGGGCGGTAGGTTTGGGACCAGCCGGGGTAGCGGCCCGTAATGTTGAAGGCGATACGGTCGGCGAGTAGTTGGAGGCGAAAACCCGCTTTACTGAGCACCGGAAGTGGAGAAGCGGAGGCGATAACGTCGAAGCCCAGTTCGATGGCCCTGGGGGAAGCCGATGCTGGTGCTTCCCAGTCCAGCGCCCGTAGCCGTTCGTAACACAAGCCGGGGAGGAGGGCACCGGCAACCAGAGGGGTGTAGCGGAACTCCACGATGGCATCACGGAGGAAGGGGCGGTCCAGGGAGGTGGGGATCGGGTACTTCATGGTGGCGGTGACGGCATAAATGTAAGCGTCAGCGACTTAGGTGCTTGCTCTTGACACAAACCGGCCTCTTTGACTACTTGCATGTTCACTCCCCCGTATTCCCCAGCACCCACTCCTCGTGCTCCGCTTCGTCCCGATCCTCGGTAAAGAAGCGTTGAAAGTCAAAGCCCCGGCTGTAGCGTTCGCGGGCGAAGGCGCGGTAGCTCTCGCAGCTGAAGCGGGCGTCGCACTGTCGGCAAATCTTGGTGGCGAAGGTGCCCCGGCCGCTACCGAATTGTTCCCGTAGGCGTTCGACCGGGGGTGGCTCGAAGTCCTTTCCCTCGATACGGTCCACGACGGTACCGAAGTTTTCGACCATCCGCTCCACGCCCTCCTGCTCGAAGGGGATGGGTACGACGGGGTCCCAGGCCGTGAACTCCCGCACCACCGCTGCGGGGTTGTTCTCCTGCATCGCCTGTTGGAGCGGGCGGGGGAAGGTCGTGCAGATGATCGCCGTCTGATCGAGCTGGTTACCCCGTAGCTGCTGAAAAATGTGGGCGTAGACGTTGAGTTGTTCGGCGTAGAGATCGAGCTGATCGCGGACGTCTTCCACGGCGTGGGTTTTGATGTCGTACATACACACCTGTTCGTCTTCGCGGACGATATCCACGATACCTTCGATACTGAACCTGCGGCCCTCCGGTGTCCGCTGTTCGGGGAGGGTCAGTTTCACCTCGGTTTCGGTGACCTTATGGGCTACTTCCTTCATTTTGGCGTAGTACTGCTGTACCTGACTGAGTGCCCGCTGCCGCATATGCCCCGTGAGCGGACGGCCGCCCTCCGCGCGTAGCATTTCGTAGTTGCGGTCGAAAAACTCCTGGATTTTTTGTTCTATCACTTCGTCGGTCATGCCGGATCAATTTTTGATTTCCGCAGCGGCTTGCACCTGCGCTCCGCCGCCCCCATCCTTCAGTTGTTCCAATAAAAAGAGGTGTAGGTCCTCAATGGTCCGGTGCACCAGACTACCGAACAGCTGCCCCTGAGAGCGAGCCGGCGCAAAGTCGTACTTACGGAAGATCATGTAGTACCGGCTGCACCGCAGGTAACTGAGGTAATCACCCGTGTAGCTGTAACTATGGCCGATATCGTTGGCCTCAATTGCAGCACACGGAAGTTCGCGCACGTCCAGTTCGGAAAGATTAGGTAATTGCATTTGCTGAATACACTTAAGCGGCCCGAAGACCCGCGACCCTTTCCACTGGGGCAGTACGAGCAGATTCTGCGCCCGGGAAAGCGCGACGTAGAAAAGGCGCATATTGTCGAACTCCGACATTCGCCCGATGGGCTCGCCCTCCTTGCCGAGCAGGTGGCGCACTTTACTTTCCAGCACATTCGTTGCGTGCGTTCTGCGGTATAGGTTGCCTAGAATGACGACCGGAAACTCTAGGCCCTTGCTCTGGTGAATGGTCAGGAAGGGCACCCTCCCCTTCGGGAAGGGGTCTTCGGGGTTCTCGTACTCACTTTCGTCTAGCCGGTACAGTGCGTAGCAGAAGGAATTAAAAAATTGGTGTTGAAAGCCGTCTTCGTGAAGTGCCCGGCCGGTGATGAGGGTCTGGTATTCCTCCATATAGCGAGCCAAATAACCCGATACAAGGCTCAGATTACAGATCGGCCCCTCGTCCGTACCCGCCTCCGCCAGGTCGAACATGCGCTTGAAGTGGGGAAAGCCCATGAACTGGTAGAACAAATCGAGTAGCGACCAGTCGACCGTGGTGACGCGGCTGATGACGAACGCATTATCGACCGGCTTACCCTCCAGGTAGCGCCGCCGGATGAGGTCGCTGAACGCCTTGCGGCCGAGGGTCCGCCGTGTACTGGCGGTCAGTTTCTTGAGTTCGCTGAGTTGCCGTAAGAGCATGGGGTTGAACTCACTATCGAGTTCCTCCCCGTGGCTAGCAAAGAAGTTTTGTAGCACTACGAAGTCGGTGCGGCGGTCCTTCCATTCCGTCCGTCGCAGTTTAATGAACTCACCGAGTTCCGGGGCATCCGCGATCATTGTCTCGGCCAGTTTACGGCAGTCCGTCATCCACCCCGCGAACGCCTGGTAGCTGAAGGACGCTACGTCCAGACGGGGCGGCATATTAAACACCTTGAGGAACAGACCAAAAATGGCCCGTGCTTCTTCGACTTCAAGGAAACGACCGGCGCGGGGGGCGTAGGTAGGAATGCCGACGGCTTCAAAAGCATTAATCAGACGGGTAACAGCGGCATTCGTCTCCCCCCGGAACTTCAGGCTCGGAAACAGACAGGCAACCTGATTATAGTCCTGAATGCATCCGGACTCCTTCATGGCACGTATCCGCTCGGCGATCACGGCGAAGGTATCTTCCTGGTTTGCGCCGCGGGGGGTGGTGACCACGCTGACGTTATCGTCTTCGCTATGCGCACGCACTCCCTTGTTCATCACGCGGTAATGACCGTCCGTTCCGTCCGACCAGTCGGTTTTGACCATGAAGCGGGTATAGCAATCGACGATGCGTTTGCGGCTGCGGTAATTGATTTGAAGGTTGATGCGTCTGGGCTTCACGCCAATTCGCCCGGCGCATCGGGTCGCAAACTGCACCAAATTTTCCACCGTTGCCCCCCGGAAGCGGTACAGTGCCTGGTCATCATCGCCTACCACGCAGATGTTACGGTGTCCCTCGGCCAGTAGAAAGTAAAGCTCTTCCTGAATGGCATTGGTGTCCTGGTACTCGTCAATTATGACGTGGCGAAATATTTTGCGCGTACGCAGGTGCCGGCGCAATACGGAAAGTAAAGAATTTTGCAGTAGGGAAAAGTCAGTCCGGGCGGCGTACGCTTCGTTCAGCCCACTGCGGTAATAGTCGTAGAGGCGTAGCATTCGCTCGTCTTCCTGCGTCAGCGATACTACTTCCCGGTGGGCGACCATCTCCTCGCTGAAGCGATTGAAGATGCGCTGCGCATTTTGCACGGCCAGGTGGCGGCTGCCGTAGGGCTCTTCCCTGGGATCGAGGTAGCCGTTGATGAATTGGTGCCCCTCGTGAAAACTGCCATATTCTTCGTGCCGGATGAAGTCGCCGTGCTCCATCAATCCAGTCCACACCTGCCGGTTGAGGTAGAAGTACTGCCCGAGCTGGTCCATCAGCCGGGGAACGATCCGCCGCGTTCCACCCTGACTGAAGCGGCGATCACCGAGCAACTGTTGACAAATGGAATGCACCGTACCGATCGCCATTTCGGAAAGGTCGTAGCGGCGACCGGTCAGATTCGTGACGTGGCCGAGGTAGTGTTGTAACCCCTGTTTTAACTGGCGGGCCGCTTTTTCGGTGAAGGTGGCCAAAAATATCTCCCCCGGATCGACCTCGTGAAATACGATCAGATTAACCGTACGCCAAAGCAAAACCCGTGTTTTTCCCGATCCGGGGCCGGCAGTCAGCAGGAGCGGCCCGTCGGAGTGAGTGATAGCGGCACGTTGTCCGGCGTTCGGTGTGAAGTTGAAGTCAGCCCATAGTTTTTCTAGACTGACTTCTTCGCGATACTGGGGCATTACGGTCAATTCTCCCGGGAAGATATCCACACTTTTATTAACTGACCTTACGCAAAATATACCCCGGAGGAGCCCTACGCTGCGGGACGCATTCCGGGAAAATAAGCTAACCCGATGCGTAAGATCACTTCCGCAAACAACACCGCTTATACTTACGCCCACTACCACAGGGGCAGGGGTCGTTGCGCCCCACCTTCGGCTGCCCGGGGGGTCGCAATCGGGAAGCGCGCGCCGGCGTGCCGCGTGTTAGAGAGTGCGCTCTTTGCTCTTCGGCCTGCTGGTAATCGCGTAGCAAGCGGGCTACGGGAGACATACTTCGGCGGAGTGTTTGCTCCCAATCCGTATTCTCCGGGCGCGGGCTGGCTATTTTGCGGTAGTCCCCCAGGTAGTGGTCGCGTAGATCGGTGGGCTGACCATGAATGTCCCGGGGGTCGGGGGGTAGCCGCAGCTGGTGTTCGATCTCGTAGAGGTCACCCTGCATGTCCGGGGCGACCCAGCCCGCCTCGTAGAGCTCCCGGATCGGGGGGAAGAGTTCCGAAGCGCGCAGGTCGGTACAGCGGCTGACCGACAGGGTGATAAAGTCGGTGTCCATCAGCCCCCGGTCGTCGCGGTGGTCCAGTAGGTAGGTGAACAGCTTGTGGTAGTAGGCGATTACTTCCGTACGACGATCCGGATCGTCGAGGGCCGTCTGGGTGAATACGGAGGCCACCGCCGCGCGGGCGTAGCCATCGTTTCCTCCTTCGATGAGGTAGGCGTAGAGGTCGTTCAGATAGTTTCTGCCGAGCTGGTAGAGGGGGACCTTGATCGTATCCTCCAGTTCCCAGCCGAAGAGACACTCAATGAACTCCGCATCCATACGCAGTAGGTTAAGGATGTCGGGCAGACTCTCTTCGGCACCGTAGTGGGCTAGCAGAATCAGGGCGTGCTCTAGGGTTTGGTAGGGTGCCTCCTCCCCCGGCGCGACCCACTGGTCACGACGCACGATCATATCCCGTAAGACGGTCCGCAGGTCTTCGATCAGGGTAGGGCGGGGCAGCTCACCGAGGCGTAGGGAACGTACGGCTTCGTAGCCCTCCTGCCCGGAGCTGGGGATGGTATAGAGTTGGTTGATCACCTCGTGGTGAAAGGAAGGCTCGGTCCATTCTTCCGGGATACGGAAAGCCGTAACGTCGGCCGGCTTCCTAAACGAACGGGTGAAGGCTGCTCGTCCTAACAGCCCCCCCTGCTTCCATTCATCCGTATACTGCTCAAGACTTTTGGCGGCGTCATATAGTCTGCCGAGCTCGATACCGGCGGCGAGCAGGCGGGCCGTCCGTTGCTTGGCGGCGTAGTCCTCACCCACCACGGCCAGGGCGTGTACGAGGGTGTTCTCGAAGTAGAGTAGATCGGCTAGTGTATAGCCACCGCCACTACGCTCCGGAAAGTGGGTCAGGCTGGGGGGCGTACCGAGCCGGGGCAGGGCGGCCCGCATTTGGCGTCTGTCCTCAATGGACCGGAGCTGACGACAGCTGGTATAGAGCTCTTCCGACACCCGTTCGGTTTTGGATGAATTGTCCCGTAGGGGGATGTTGAAATACTGGGACAGGCGGTGTATATCCGGTTGGCTCATGGGGTGAAATTAGCAAGTCGCCTATCTAAACAGGGCTAAGCGGCAATTCGTTACCAAGTCCATGCAAACCCAATCCATCCACCTAAAACAACGCCCCCAGGGCACCCCCACCCTGGCCGATTTCGACTTTACGACCGTCGAGGTGCCCGAACTTCAGGACGGCGAATTACTCCTACGCTCCCGCTACGTCTCCGTAGACCCCTACCTCCGGGGCCGGATGAACGATACCCCCTCCTACATTCCTCCCTTCCAGCTCGGCCAGCCGATCGAATCGGGGGTCGTAGCGGAGGTTATCGAATCGAAATCTTCGAAGTTCAGTAAGGGAGACTATGTTTCCGGCTCGCTACAGTGGAAAGAGAATCAAACCGCCGCCGCAAAGGGACTCGTGCAGGTTGATCCGGATCAGGCTCCCCTTTCCGCCTACCTCGGCGTACTGGGCATGACGGGACTGACCGCTTACCTCGGCCTCACTCAGATCGGTAAACCCAAAGCGGGCGAGACGCTACTGGTGAGCGGGGCCGCAGGTGCCGTGGGAAGTGTGGTCGGCCAGATCGGGAAGATCATGGGCCTGCGGGTTGTCGGCATCGCCGGTACGGACGAAAAGATCGATCTGCTGAAGTCCGACTTCGGCTTCGATGCTGGCATCAATTATAAGACGACCGAGCGTATGGGGAAAGCCATTCGCCAGGCGTGCCCGGACGGGGTGGATGTCTACTTCGACAATGTCGGCGGACCGATCTCGGACGCCGTCCTGTTCAACATCAATAAGTTCTCGCGCACGGTCGTCTGCGGCGCCATCTCGGTGTACAATAACACGGAGCTACCTAAAAGCGTCAGTGTGCAGCCCTTCCTGGTACGGACCAGCTCGCTGATGCAGGGCTTCATCGTCTTCGATTACGCCGAGCACTACCCCGCGGCTATCCGCCAGCTAGCCACCTGGCTGCAGGAGGGCAAGCTTATGTACACCGAGACGGTTCGGGAGGGCTTTGAAAATATTCCCCAGGCCTTTCTCGACCTGTTCGCGGGGAAGAATACGGGCAAGATGGTGGTGAGGGTGTAGGGCGACCGCACGTCTCTGGCCGTCGTCGCACCGAGTCACTACACCTACAACTTCAAGGCGAAGAAAGGAAAGCTAGCTTAGTACACCGACGACTACCGGGGCACCGCCGAGGAAGTAGCTAAACGCTTCACCGACGGCGGCTGAAAAGGACTGGCAGATCGAGCAAATGGCACAGTAGAAGAAAGACTACGCATCAAGGATGCCAATCTCTCCGGATGTATCCGGCGCGGTTTACGCGGCTGTTCATCCTAGTGGTTTGTCAACGTTTGAAATTGGGGTTGGGTACTGGTAGATTTTGTCGGCTAGCAAGGCGTCCGAACCGGAGTTTAGCCGTAGCTAAATGAGGATTCGGGCAACGTAGCTAGCGGGCAAAAGATGCCGCAGATAACCCTAAGATTTAAGCTTGACGGACCACTAGTTGTACTTTGCGTGGTTATTGACGCAAAATATACATCGGATGGCCTTTTGCTGCGCTACGCGGCGCAAAAGAGACAGCCGCTGAAATTTAGCTGCCCGTTGTGAAAGCGACAGTTGCCTCCAAAGCACAGTTGACCTAGTGGTCAACCTACACGCCTTCCGATGGACACGCTAGCCATCCTCCGCCAGCATCCCTTTCCGGTACGGGCTCACTTCGAGCGCTCGCTGGTGGTCACGCTGTCCGCTCCGGCTGTAGACTTAGCGCCATTACTTCCGCCGCCGCTTGAGCTCGACACCCACGGCTCGGAAGGATTCAGCGCCGTCGCCTTGGTCAAAACCCGGCACCTGCGCTCCGCCGCCCTACTCACCAAAGCTCTGGCGGGGGAAGGGATTCGAAACTACCGTCTGCATCCCATTTACGGACTAACGGGGGTGGCCGAACCGGTCCACTAGCCTTACCTTCCCCCTGCCCCGCTAACTACCCGCCCCATGGAAGACCTCCGCTCCGACCTACTTGCCGCCGGCCAGGCCCTCATCGACGCCGGCCGTGCGACCGACCAGGAGTTACACCGGGCCTTCAGCGATTACGCGACCTACTTCGACCGCCTACTCGTGGAGCCCGACCTGGAGCCGCCCACCTCTACCGACCCGCGCTACGATACCTTGCTGCTGGCCCTCTGGGATACTCTCGTCGAACGGGAAGAAAACAAACGGGACGCCGATCAGCTCATGCCGAACGGCCTCTTTCCTTCCTACGATGCCTTCTACGCGGCTGTCTTTCAGTCCCTCACCTTCGGGCAGTCGTTAACGGAAGAAGCGAAGGCCGAGATCGAGCGGGTAGCCAGTAAACTGGGGGTAGCGATCCTGGTCGACCGGGAACCCCGGCAACTGCCTCCCGACTTCATCGAAACCATTGAGCGCCTGAGCGACCGGGAACCCGACCCCCAGACCATACGCATCGTCCAGCAACTCGGCGAACGCTACCCCCGCCAGCTGACGGTACAGTCCATGATCGCCCAGCTGCTGCCGAGCCCGGAACTGGTCGTGCACCACGCCGCCCAGTGGGGCACCCCCATCGAAGCACGGCTAGTGGGGGAGGTGGACCCGGAGGGGCTGTCGCTCGGCGAGTACGTCGTCTTCGAGCGAGGCCGCCTCGCCGCCTATGCCGCCCGCCGCGACCCCGCCCGGATGCTGGAAAGCCTGCAGCGCCTCATCCTAATTGACACACTGAGTGGAGAACACGAAGTGACACTCAATATCTACCTGAGTCAGCACCTGCAAGGGGAACTCCAGGAGGGCCGCGTATTTCCCGGTAGCTGGCGCGACCCGGGCGTGCACCCGGACTACCCCGAAGCTTCGGCTAAATTACTGGAACAGTGGGTCAGCCTGAAGCGGTACGCCAGCGATGACTTTGAACGGCTGTTCAGCGAGGCGGGGATCGACGAGCAGGAAATTGAGATCCCCCAGGGAAGCTACCAAATTAAAGTGACCCTCGGGGGCATCCGCCCGCCCATCTGGCGCCGGCTCGTCGTACCGGCCTCCATCGAGCTGGCGCAACTTCACCGGGTCATTCAGGCCGCCATGGGCTGGTTTGGCGGCCACCTGCACGCGTTCATTACGGCGATGGACGAGTACGGACCGCCTAATCCCTTCGGTGGTGAGGAACTATTCACCGACTATACCGGTATGCCCCTCCATATCGTCATGCAGGAGCCCGGCCACAGGATCCGCTACGACTACGATTTCGGAGACGGCTGGGAGCACGAGATCCTACTCGAAAAGGTACTACCGGAAAAAGTCGATCGGGTCAGCTGCCTCAAGGGCAAACGGGCCTGCCCCCCGGAGGATGTCGGTGGCGTTCCGGGGTACTACATGCTGCTGGATGCCATCAAACACCCCGACCGCCCGGATAGTGAAGACTACCTGGAGTGGAACGGCGACTTCGACCCGGAGGAATTCTCGGTCGAGCGGGTGAATCAGCGCCTAGCGCGGCTGGCCTGATCGGCCGATTGCTACAGCCCCTTCGGCTGCCCCATCGCTCCGTTCGTAGCCACGTCCCAGGCCGCGAACCGCACCCACTTGTGGTCCCCCACGGTGAAGGGAATGCGAAAAGTCCGTTGCCCGTGCACTCCGGTATCCTCTGCCTCCACGACAACGCGTTGCACCTGGCTTACATCGGGGCCCCCTCCCCCGCTGACGCTGCCGCCCAGAACCAATTCCACGAACTCCAGCGGAAAGCTCCAGTGGACTTCGGCTACGTAGGTGCGCTCGTCGCCCTCCCCCTCAATGCGCTGCTCGGGCAGCAGTACCTCGCCGGAGGTGACGAAGAAGTCGTTCGTGCGTAGGGCCTCTACGATGGCGGTCATATCGTCGACGCCGGGGACCGTATCCAGGCGGAGGTAATTGACGGGCGACATGCCGTAGGTATCGTCCCAAGCCGGTTTGCCGCGGTCACCGAGGTCGGAGCGGGCCTCGCTGATGGCCAGGGCGGATTTGGGCTGAAACCCTTGCTGGGCCAGGTAGTGGTTGGTCTCGTCCCACAGCCGCTGGAAACGGTACCCCCCCAGTCGCGTTTCGGAGCCGTCGATGCCCATGCCCCAGCGCCAGCCGAGGCCGAAGAAGCGGGGGTGGCGGAAGTAGTCGGTATCCCAGATCGCGTAGGGGTAGCCGGTGCTGCGCTTGGCGTCGGGGTGGGCCATGCTGACCAGGACGTTTTCACGCTCGCACATCTCCATCAGGTCGCTAGGCTCGCCCAGGTTGTAGACGGTGCCGTACTTCGGATGCTCCTCGTAGAGCGGCTCGCCGGGGTCGCGATTCGGGCGCCAGTAGATGGGGTGGCTGGGCAGCAGTTCGTAGTGCCCCCCGAGGAAGGGCCGGCGGCCACCCGTGCTGTTCTCATCGCTGGGCATAAGCAGGAAACCCGTATCCGACTGCCGGCGGGCGGCTTCGTAGTATTCATCCAGGTCGTTGAGGTAGAGGTCGTTGGCAAGTTTGCGGCCCGGGCCCCGCGCGCCGTCGATGACGCTGAAGATATCGATGCCCACCCCCCGCATGGTGCCCACGTCGTTGATCCGCTGGTCGAAGCTCCCGATCTCCTTCAGCCGGCGCACCAGTCCGACGTGGTAGTGGTGGCCCATGACCTTGTAGCCCTCCAGCTCGGGGAAGCGGTCGCCGTTGGTGAGGTCCAGGGCGTGTTGCAGCGCTTTATCCGCTCCGCCATCGCTGAGGTAGTAGAAGACGGGCATGCGCTGGTCCGTCCCCGGCCGGGCGCTGTAGAGGGCGAAATTGTGGTAAAACTCGGGGTCTTGCTCCCCATCGGCCTGCCGGATGCCGAAGGCGAAGGTGCCCCCGGCGTCCTTGCGGTACCAACCGTAGCCCAGGTTCTGCTCGCTTTCGCGGGCCCAGTAGAAGCTGTGGGGCGGGGGGAAGGCGGCCAGTCCGGCCCCGTCGAGTTCGGCGGCGAGCAGCCGGTTGTTGGTCTTGACGACGGTGCGGCGCGCGTCCGTCGGGCCGCCCATGCGGTAGTCCTGAGGCCGGCCGGTGAGGTCGTTCCAGACGATGCGATTGCCACGACTGGCGGGCAGCCCCCTGAGCCCACCGGCATACTTAAAGGCGACGTTCTGCTCTTCCGTACTCGCCACGATCATTTGTCGGATCAGGCCCGAGCCCCGAAACACCCGAAAGTGCAGTTCCCCCCGAAACGGACCGGCCGTGACCCCGTCGAAGATCACCTCCAGGCTCTCGCCCCGGCTCACGATCCGGGCTCCGGTGGCGGCGTATTCGGCGCGGGCCCTACTTACCTCAGTGGAGTCCCGCGGCAGTCCCGGCTGGCTCCCCACGGGCGCGGCGGGCGGCAGGCTGCTGGCGTGGCTCAGTGGCGGCTCGTCGCTGAGGTACAGCGGCGCGTCCCAGAAGGCATCCCACTGGTAGCGCTGGATCATACTGTCGGTGATCTCCATGCCCAGTACGTCGGTCAGTGGTTCCATCTGCTGCATCGTCAGTCGGCGACGGCCGGTGGCGATGCGGTACTCGGGTTGGAGGGCGCGGGCGCAGGTGCGATCATTTACCGTAACTTCAATTACGGTCGGTGTGCCATCCTGAATGGCAAAAGCCAGGCCCAGCCGGTCGTCGTTCGCTCCGGTCCACTTCAGGAGTAAGCGATCGCCTTCGGTAGCGGCGGTGAGGCCTTCGCTTGCGGTATACTCGCTTAGATCGAAGGTTTGGGCGCGTACGCTGTTCTGGGGTAGGAGCCCTAGAATCAGCGTTGTGCAAGCAACTACGGTAAACAGAGTGGGTATCGCGAAACGAAAGACTGAACTTGATCGGTGCATACGGGAAAGATATAACATCGTCTACCCATCCCGCTTCAGGTAGGCATGGTAGGCTTCCGGCGTATCCAGGTCCTGCGGTGGGCCCTGCGGATGAGCGACCAGCGTCAGGCGATCTTCGGCGAGAAGACGCTGGAGAAATCGTTGGGCACCCCGGTCCCCCTTCAATTGCTGGAGTTCGGGAAGAAAGGCGGCGGGAAAGATGGCCGGCACGCCCCCCCGCCCCCCGTAGTCGGTGGCCACTACCCGGTCGTCCGTACGGTGCAGTAATCGCCGCAGGTGGTCGACGGAAATGTCCGGCTGATCGGGTAAGAGCACGAGTATGGCCGCTGCCTCCTCCGCCACTGAATGGCGTGCCGCGTAGGCAATAGAACTTCCCAGCCCCTCCGCCCAGTCGGTAAACTGCAGGACGGATGGGGGATCGCGCAGTTCGTTCACGTGGGCTTCCACCCGCTCGGCCCGGGCACCGGTTACGACCAGTACGTACCCCTTACTGAAAGATTGCGGGAGATCCGCCAGCAATTCTCCGGCCACCCGGCAACCGCGGTGGAGCATACTCTCCCCCCCGATCCGGAGAAGCTGCTTGGGCCGGCCCATCCGGCGGGCGGCTCCGGCGGCGGGTACGATGATCAGCAGGGCGCTAGGGGAGGACATTCTGGTTTGGCAATTTACTGATCGCATCTTGACTCCGTGCACCTCGGTGCATCCCTCCGTGCGGCGAAGCCTCCGTGGGTTAGACTCCCCCAAATTACCCTATTTTCAGCATCCAAACCATCCACATATGCTACTCCGCTCCCTCCTCCTCTCCGCCGTGTCTGTGTTTCTCCTTCCCTTTCTCACCGCCCAGGAAGAACTGAAGACTGAGGTCCGCCAATCCGTCGCCGAGCAGTACGGTGAGCTGACCGACCTCAGCGACCGCATCTGGTCCTTCGAGGAAACCGCTTTCCGGGAGCGGCAGTCGGCGGACGCGCTCATGGACTACGCCCGCGAGCAGGGCTTCCGCATCGAGGAAAACATCGGCGACATCCCCACCGCCTTCGTCGCCGAGTACGGATCGGGGAAGCCCGTTATTGGTATCCTCGGGGAGTTTGACGCCCTGCCCGGACTGAGCCAGGCGGCCGTCCCCCGCAAGGAAGCGCGCAACGAGGGCGGGGCCGGCCACGGCTGCGGGCACAACCTTTTTGGCACGGCCAGTATGGGAGCTGCTACGGCCATCAAAGAATTAATTGAGGCCGGGAAGATCGAGGGAACCATCCGTTTCTACGGCACCCCGGCCGAGGAAAAATACTTCGGCAAGCTCTGGATGATCCGCGCCGGTGCCTTCGACGACGTGGACGTGGTGATGGACTGGCACCCCAGCGCCAGCACCAAGGCCAACGTACAAACCGGGCTGGCACTGGTCGACTTCATCGTCGAGTTTCACGGGCAGGCCGCTCACGCCGCTAGTGACCCCTGGAACGGCCGCGATGCCAGTGATGGGCTGGAGCTCTTCACCACCGGCATCAACTACTACCGCGAGCACGTCAAGCCCAGCGTCCGTATCCACTACGATATTCAGAACGCCGGCGAGGTCGTGAACGTCGTGCCCGATTACGCCCGTATCTGGACGCGGGTCCGCGATGGCAAGCGCGAGGGCATGGTAGAAGTTTACGAGCAGGTGAAGCGTATCGCCGAAGGAGCGGCCATGATGGCGAATGTCGACTATGAAATCAAGCTGGTTTCGGGCATCCACGAAGTGCTCGTCAACCGCACCGGCGCGGAAGTTCTGCAGCGCAACCTCGAGGCCATGGGCCCCATCGAATACACGGAAGAGGAGCAAGCCTTCGCCCGCCAGATTCAGGCTGCCCTCGGGAAGCCGGAGATCGGCATCGAGAGCACAATCGAACCCCTTGAGGAAACCTCCAAAATAGCCAGCGGGGGCTCCACCGACGTGGGGGACGTGAGTTACAACGTACCCACCATCCGGCTGGGCGCGACTACCGCTCCCAGTGGCACCCCCTGGCACAGTTGGGCCGTGGTGGCCTGCGGCGGCATGAGCATCGGCCACAAGGGGATGCGCTACGCCGCCGAGGTACTGGCCATGACGATGGTGGACCTCTACACCGATCCTGAGCTGGTCGATAGCATCCAGGAGGA
Organism: uncultured Lewinella sp.; assembly: GCA_964594535.1. GTDB lineage: Bacteria > Bacteroidota > Bacteroidia > Chitinophagales > Saprospiraceae > Neolewinella. The sequence continues at coordinate 85 of CAZQNE010000050.1, read as the reverse complement.
GTTCACCGAGCGGCTCGGGGATTACGAGTACGAGGCGATGGTTCCGGAGGGGCCGGCGCCGGTGGAGGAAGCGATGAAGAAGTAG
>CAZQNE010000049.1:0-30127 GCA_964594535.1 uncultured Lewinella sp. | reverse complement strand
CGTTCCCGCTCCGTAAAGCCCGGCCGTCGGGGCTAGCGACCTTGGGCCGTCCGCCCGCTGAGTAACATGAGTTGGTAGGTGGCCTGCAATTTGGCATCCCGGGCGATGGTGGCTCGCACCTCCGCCTCTACCTCTGCGGTGTTGGCTTCGGTCTGCCGTCGCTCCCGCTCGACAATAGAAAGCATGCGCTCATATTGTCCTTCCCGGTGGTGAGGCCGGTAGGGTTCGGCCCGGTCGGTGAAGCGATGGACCTATTCGGCAATGTGGCGGGCATCGAGGCGGTCGGTCTTGTCCCCCTGCCGGCCCAGACTGCGGTTCAGCTACGAAGGGCCCTCGGGCCGGATGTGACACGCCAGGGTGAGCTTACCCCGTAGCGAGCGGTTGGTATACTGCTCCGTGTTCTCCACGCAGATAAGCAACTCCTTCTATCCGAAGCTGTGCCTTTCTGATAGCCCGCGCAGCAGGGATTTGACCCCCGCGGTCGAGTTTTTAATCGCTCCCTCCTCCACCCCCTGCCCCATTTGGCGCGAACAGTAGTCAAGGCTAGCTTTGGATACATCGAAGCCCAGGAAATACGAATAAGTCATACCCTGGTACGGTGTGAAGCACCCTGGCCCGGTAGGCAGTACTCACGTCCTGTATTACCGGGCTTGGTTAGCCCACGTTACTATCCGAGTTCTGCTGCCACCAGTCGACCCCGGTTCCAAATCCGCCGGCGGGTTTGGATAACCCAGACGGAACCAACGGATTGTCGGAGCCGGGCAGGGTGCGGTGAAGGCCAGCGGCCCCATTAGCTGGCGGCGAGCTTGCCTTCGGTTGAAGGCCCGCCGCAACTAATCGATCCGATAGCCGAAAAATGGTGATCGGTCGAGTATACTTCGGGGGCAACCTTAGAGGGCGGGCGGGGCCGGCGCTACTGCCTGACCATCCGGTACACCCCACCCCCGGTCCGCAGGAAGTAAACCCCCGCCGGCTGCCGCCCCAGATCCACCTTCGAACGACCCTGCGGAAGCCGTCTATCCTGAATGAGCCGGTCGTGCAAGTCCGAAACCCATACCCGCCCCTCCGATTCCAGACTGACGGTAAATAGCCCGTCACTACTCGGGTTAGGGAATACCCGCACCCCGTCGGTCGGAACATCCATAGCCGTGGCAGGACGCAAACTGCTGATGACCGGAACGAAGGCGATCTTATCCAGGTCGAAGTCCGCCCCCCGGAAGAGCAGCCGCAGCACCGATCCCCGGCGAATAAACACGTCCGTCTCGGTAGTGGCAGCGAAGGTATTCCAGCCACCGGTAGGCTGCAAATCGTTGAATAGGAAGCGGGGTTCGCTGTCAATCAGTACTTCCACGGCACCCGGCGCGCCGCCGCCCGCTGAGTACGTAAGCGTCACATCGTAGCGACCCTGAATGACGCTATTCAGGGTGTATTCCAGAAATTCCCCGTCCTCGGTCCAGCCCACGGCCAGTCCGTTATTGGCATTCGATTTAGCCCCTACATCGACGAAATCTTCCGGCCGGAAGGAGAGTAGCCCCTGCTTGCGGTTGTCGTCCCGGTAGGCCACGCCGGCCCCGCCCAGATCGTAAAATTCCGCTTCGATGGTCCCGGGGATGGTGTGGGGACCGCTAAAGGCGGCCTGCCCCCCGTCGGTGACCTCGAAGGTACAGGCATCGCTCACGCTGCCGTCGCTGAAGCTGGTCGTCGACACCGTGTAGCTGCCCGGTGTCTGGGTCAGGAACTCCCCGCTGATGTAGTCGACGCTCACTCCGTCGCTAGCGTACCAAGCGATGAAGTCGTTGGTCGTATTGACGGGGGTGAGGTCGGCGTCGAAGTCGTACGCCTCCCCGACCAGGATGGGCGCGTCGGGGCAGTTGGTGATCGTCAGATCGGTAGCGGTGACCACCGTATCGCTGAACGAAAAATCGTCCACGTCGAACAGGAAGCCGCTGCCCCCGGTGAAGACGAGGAAGAGATCAGTCTGTTCGGGTACCGCAGCGTTACCGAAGGCATAGTCAGGAGCCAGTTCGATCTCGAAGTTTTCGAAGGTCGTCCACCCCCCGGTGCCGGTGATCTCGGCCGTAGCCAGTAGCGGCCCGACGAAGGAGCCGAGGCGGAATTCGATGGTGCCGCCACTTGTATTACTAGAGGCCCGTACTACGCCGTTATACAGTTCGCCGGTGCCGAAGGTAACCCCCGCGAAGCCGAGGTAATCGCCGTTGTCGATGTAGCCGACCGCCCCGGGGAAGGCCCCCGGCCGCACGCCGAAGCCGGTAGTATAATCCTCCGCCTCGATGGGCGTATAGGGGTCGAAGTTCTGGGTGTGTACGGCCCGGGTAAACAAAACGGCCAGGGGGAAAAACAGGGTAATAGGTAGTCGCATGAAGCCATAGGTTTAGGCGGGGTTTAGCTTCAGCAGGCCACCGATATTCAATCGGTGATACCCTAAAGATAGGGATTGAGGGGGAATTAGGGGCGGATGGGGTTGGCACTAAGCCAAAAATCTCCGTACCATCTCTTCCAATTTATCCGGCCGCTCGGCGTGCAGCCAGTGCCCGGCACCGGCTACCGTCCGGACCTCTGCCGCCGGGAAGAAATTGCGAATAGGTGGGATGTCGGCGTCGCGTACGTAATCGCTGTCTGCACCCCGCACGAAAAGCACCGGGCCGGTAAAGGGAGGGCTACCCTCCCCCACCGGGGCAATCAGTCGGTCATAGTCCCGGTCCAGCACCTCCAGGTTCATGCGCCAGCGGAAGCCCTGCCGGTCGTCGCGGGCCAGATTTTTGAGCAGGAACATCCGCACGCCGGGGTCGGGCATGTGGGGTTGCATTAATTCATCCGCGTGGCGACGGTCGGTAATGGCGCTAGGGTCTAGGGCCTTCAGGGCGGTGAATACGTCCTCATGACCGCGACCGTACTGACGGGCAGCCATATCCACGACAACGAGCCGCTCCACCAGCCCCGGATAGGAAAGCGCCGCCTGCATCGCCACCTTGCCGCCCATGCTGTGCCCGAGCAGGTGGCAGCGGTCGATGCCCTGCCCCTCCAGGAAAGTCGCCACGTCTTCGGCCATCAGGGGGTAGCTCATTTCGTCGGCGTGGGGGCTGCGGCCGTGGTTGCGCAGGTCGACCAGGATGACCCGGTAGGCATCGGCCCACTTGCGGGCCAGTGTTTGCCAGTTGTCCAGGTTCCCGAACATCCCGTGGAGGATGACAAGGGGGAAGCCCTGGCCGTAGGATTTGAAATTTAATTTCATGGTTTTTTGGTTGGTTTTTTCCCCGCGGAGGGCTGCGCCGGGCTGGCGCCCTGGCTTCACCCTCCGCTCGCTCGGGACGACCCCTGCGGGGCCGGGACGTAACCGACGCGGGAGGCGAAGCCGACTGAGCTGAGCCGCACAGTATACGCCCTGCATCCGAAATGCTCAAGTTTCAATTCCTTCCCCGCGGAGGGCTGCGCCGGGCTGGCGCCCTGGCTTCACCCTCCGCTCGCTCGGGACGACCCCTGCGGGGCCGGGACGTAACCGACGCGGGAGGCGAAGCCGACTGAGCTGAGCCACAAATTCTAAATGGTACATCCGAAATTGTAAATCGTAAATCCTTACTCTTCCTCCCGCTTCGCACCTGCGTCCGCGCCCGCCGCCCGTATGGCCCGATCCAGCCCCGCCCCGCCCCGGATCCAGAGATCACGCTGGGGAAAGGGGATTTCGACACCCTTATCCCGGAAGGCTTGGTCGATAGCAAAGCGTACGTCACTCTTCACGTCTTCGATGCGGAGAAAATCGCGGGACCAGAATAAGACCTCGAAGTCAAGGGAGGAATTCCCAAAATCAAGAAAACGGACGATGGGCTTCGGTGTTTTAAGGATACGGGCGTGATCGTGGACCACCTCCTGCAGAATCTCCCGGACCAGGGCGGTATCGCTCCCGTAAGCTACCCCTACCGTGACGTGAAAACGGGCCTTGCGCTCCACGTGGCTCCAGTTGATGACATTCTCCCCGATCAGCTTGGAGTTGGGTACGAAGATGATGATGTCGTCGCGGGTCTCGATAGTGGCCGTGCGGGCCCCGATCTTACGCACCGTCCCGACTTGGTGATCGGTGATTTCCACTACGTCGCCCACCATCACTCCCCGCTCGAAGAGGATGATGATGCCGCAGATGAGGTCGTTGAAGGTTTGCTGCAGTCCGATACCGATACCCACCAGCAGGGCAGCCGCCCCCGTCCAGAGCGCGACCAGGTTGAAGCCCGCCGCCTGCAGCACCAGCAATACCCCGATGACGTAGACGAAGTAGGTGATGAGCCGGTTGATGGCGTACTGGCTACCCACGTCCACCTTCGACCGACGGTAGTAGGTACCGAGGATCAGGCTGGTGATCGCCATTAACAGGATACGCAGGAAGAGAATGACGGCGACCGCCAGCGCGATGTTGCCCACCGTAATGGTAATGCTCCCCTCCGGCACCGGCAGGGAGAAAGGGTAGATGACGTACTGGGAAAGACCGGTATCCTCCAGCACGAAGATGACCGCCAGGGTGTACATCAGGGGCCGGACCGCCCGGAATCGCTCGGTCGCCTCGTATTCGTCCGCCGTTGACTGCTCGGTGGGGGCCGTCCGCAAGTGGGCCCGGTGGTAACGTTGGACCAGCAGTTCTTCAATCAGAATATCCAGTACGTTGGCTACGATGAAGGCGAGCAGGCCTTTGACCAGGGTCGAGATGCGTACGTTGAGGTAGACCGGTGGCCCATCGTCGGTAGCGGGGGGCTGGATGGCCTCGTCCACGAAGGTGATATCGATGTCCAGAATGCGCAGGATGGCCACCACCAGTGCGCTGATCAGGGTAAAGCGCACTACCGCCCGCACCCTTAGCCGATTTTTGACGCTGACCGACTCGCTACCGTAGTACCACGGCAGGATGCGGTTGAGCATCAGGTAGTTGATGCCCAGTAGGATCAGGGTCGCTACGATAATAAGCAGCAGTTCGTAGGCCGTCATATCGAAGCCCTGGAACTGTACCAGTTGTATATCCCGTAGTCTGTCCATTTCTGTGTAGCCTAACCCGCGTTTTCCCGGCGAGTTTGCCAACCGCCGCAGCCCGCATCCGTTCGGGTGGGAAAGGTAGCCACATGCAGGAAATAAGGGGCCGGATGGTCGACATCGACGATCGCTCGGTTTACGGAATGGTGATGACCATCGGCGACGACGGGCGGATCGCCGACATCCGGCGCGACCCGGAGCGCGACAAGCGGGGCTGGTTCATCCTGCCGGGCTTCGTCGACGCCCACGTGCACATCGAATCTAGTATGCTGCTCCCCGTGGAGTTTGCCAAACTGGCCGCGGTACACGGCACGGTCGCCACAGTGAGCGACCCCCACGAGATCGCCAACGTGATGGGCCGGGAGGGCATCGATTACCTGCTGGACAATGCGCGCCATACCCCCCTGAAGATCCACTTCGGTGCGCCAAGTTGCGTACCGGCAACGGGGGCGGAGACCGCGGGTGCAGTGCTGGATGCGGAAGACGTAGCGGATCTGTTGCAGCAGGAGAACATCCACTACCTCAGCGAGGTGATGAACTTCCCCGGCGTACTGCATCAAGACCCGGAAGTGATGGCGAAAATCGCCGCCGCCCAACGCGTCGGGAAGCCCGTCGACGGCCACGCCCCCGGTCTTACGAACGAGAAAGCCGCCGCCTACGCCGCCGCCGGTATCACCACCGACCACGAGTGCACCACCGCCGCCGAGGCCCGCGATAAATTGGTCGCCGGCATGAATATCCTGATCCGTGAGGGCAGCGCCGCCCGCAACTACCGCGCCCTGGAGGAACTGATCGACGAGTTTCCCGACCGGCTTATGTTCTGCACCGACGACTGCCACCCCGACGACCTGCTCGCCGGCCACATCAACCGGCTGGTCATTCGGGCCGTACGCGGGGGCCACGATCTGTACAAGGTGCTACGCATTGCCTGCCGCAACCCGGTCGACCACTACGGGCTCAACGTAGGTCAGTTGCACGTCGGCGACCCGGCCGACTTCATCCAGGTCGACGACCTGCGCCACTTCGGTATCATGGCGACCTACATCGAAGGCAAACGTGTCGCCGAGGCCGGGGCTCACCTGCTGCCCGACTACCGGCCCGAGCCAATTAATAACTTCCACTGCAGCCCAAAGCGGCCGGATGACTTCCGCGCAGCCCCGGGGCCGGCGGGCGGGAAGATCCGCGTCATCGAAGTGACCGACGGTGAGATCACCACCGGCAGCCGCGAACTGACCCCCGTACTGGACGCCGACGGTCGCCCCGTACCCGCCCCCGAACGCGACCTGCTCAAGATCGCCGTCGTGAACCGCTACCAGGATAACCCACCCGCGGTGGGTTTCGTGACCGGCATGAAACTGCAGCGGGGGGCCATCGCCAGCAGCGTAGCCCACGACAGCCATAACATCGTAGCCGTGGGCGTGAGCGACGAAGACATCTGCCGCATGGTCAACGCCCTAATCGAACAGAAAGGGGGCATCGCCGCGGGCCGCCACGAGTACCTGGAGGTACTGCCGCTACCGGTAGCCGGCATCATGACCAACGAAACCGGCCCCAAAGTCGCCGCCCGCTACGCTGAGCTGACGGGCTTTGCGCGCCGCAAGCTTCGCTGCGGACTGGAGGCCCCCTTTATGACGCTTTCTTTCCTGGCGCTGCTGGTCATCCCGGAGCTGAAGCTGAGCGACCGGGGGCTCTTCGACGGGAAGGCGTTTCGGGCGGTCGACCTGTGGGTTTAGGTAGCTTGTCGTATCTCGAATACGATCAATTTAGGTAGCAAAATTTCCTCGGATGCGTTCCGTAGTGTAGCGGAGGGCTCATCTGAGGTATATTTTGCGTAGCGCACGTTAAATCACATTGTCCAGCATACCGCCCCGTTTGTACGGTAGGTATCCGCACTAGGCCCCCCTTATGAAAGTTCATCTCCCCCTCCTACTCTGCTCGTTGCTTCCCCTTTACTGCCTTACCGCCCAGCACCATATTGGCTTTTCGGTGGGGCCGACACTTACGTACCGGACCATCGGAACGGACTGTAGTGATACACCCAAGTATGCCGACGAGACGTACAGTCGGACCCCACTCGGCGTACAAGCTTCCCTCAATTATGGGTATGCCATCACTGAGTCCCTCCGGTTCGGCTTCGGGATGCAGTACGACCGCCGCCGTTACGAACTGCGCACGGGTGGTCTGCGGTGGGGAAGCCAGCACGACAATAACGGTGGTTTTAACCCCTGCCTACCGGGAGATGCTAGCGCCATTGGAATGTACTTCACCAGCCAGTTTATTGGCATCCCCCTGATGGTTCGTTATGACCTTGGGAGGACAAAGGTCCGCCCCTTTCTCAGCGCAGGACTAAACCCTAGTGCTCACCTCAGCCAGACGAGACACATTTCTAACTCCTTCGATCCCATCGTTTCCTCTCTCTCAAGAGAGTTATCGCCAGAAAGGACGTTCCATCTCTACGGGAGGGTTTCCGGCGGCTTGGCAATGACCATTAACCCGAAGTTTAGCGTAGTCGGCCAGCTCGTAGTGGAGCGCGATTTTACGGCCATGGCGACGAGTATTGCGGAGGAGCGTCTGTACGGCTTCAGCCTACAAATCGGTGTCGAGCAAGCGCTTTAGCGCTATGCGATCGATGGCCCGGGCCCCGGTAGGGGTCCTCCCCAATTCCCGGGGGCGAAGCCCTCGCAAGTGATAAAACAAAATTCCCCCGGCCATCCAAAGACGACCGGGGGAACCAACTGTGGGCAGTGAGGGACTCGAACCCCCGACCCCCTCGGTGTAAACGAGGTGCTCTGAACCAGCTGAGCTAACCGCCCTTTTCCCTAAGGGACCGCAAATATACGCCCACCCCTTCCGATCCTGCAAGCGGAAAGGGGCAAAAAGTACTACTTTGCCGGAAGCATAAACCCGACCATGCGTGCCGCCCTGGCTTTTTTCGGCCTTCTCACCGCCCTGTCCGCTACCGCCCAGGACAGCCTCAGTTTCGGCGGTATCGACCTGCCCGGGGCCGAGGTGCGGGCCAGCTACCGGCAGGTGAGCCCCCTGGCCCAGGCCTTCACGATCGAGGAGGTCCGCCGGCTGCCGGCCACCTTCTTCGATCCGGCGCGGCTCATTGCCCTGCTGCCCGGCACCATACAGACTAACGACCAGGCCAACCACCTCAGCGTGCGCGGCAATACGCCTAATGCCAACCTCTGGCGGCTCAACGGCATCGCCATCGCCAACCCTAACCACACCGCTAACGCCGGCACCTTTTACGACTTCCCTACCCTCAGTGGCGGCGGCGTCAATGCCCTCAGCGCCCAGTTGCTCGACAACAGTGCCTTCCTGGCCGGGGGGCTGCCCGGTCGCTACGGCTACGCTACCGGGGGCACCTTCGATCTACGGCTGCGGCCGGGCGAACGGGAGGCGCGGCGGTACCAGACCCAGGCGGGCTTCATCGGCTTCGACGCAGCGGTGGAGGGGCCTTTCGGCCGGGACAAGCGCAACAGCTACCTCATCAACGGCCGCTACAGCTTTACGGGGCTGCTCGGGGCTATGGGCGTGGACTTCGGCGGGGAGAAGATTGCCTTCTCCGACCTGAATATCCACCTCCACCGTCAGTTACCCCGGGGCGAGGTCAGCGTATTCGGCATCGCCGGCACCAGTTCCAACACCTTCACCCCCGACCCCGCCGAGGAGGTCACCGAGCAGAAGGAGCTCTTCGACATCGACTACACCAATGACCTGGCTATCGGCGGCATCACGTACCGCAGTGAGTTCGACTTCGCTACCTTGCGCCTGGGCGGTGGCTACTCCCGCACCTTTTCCCAGCGCATCCAGCAATTCGCGGAGGGGGGCGGGCTGGTTTCCTTTTCTAATGCGGAACTACAGCGGTGGAGTGGATCGGCCGAGCTGGAACGAGTGCTGGGCGGCGGAGCGCAGGTGCAGGCCGGGATGGAACTGCTCTACGATGACTACGCGCAAACCGTCAATTTCTACGACCGCGACGTCTTCACCTCCGGACGAACCCTCCTGCCGGAAACGTTCAGCCTGGCCCCCTACCTGGCCACTACCCTCTTCTTTGGGGAGAACGATCTGAACGTAGCCCTCCGCGGCGTACGCTACCATGAGCCCACCCTGCTCACCGGATGGACCTTCGAGCCCCGCGTTCGCTTCCGGCGGCGGTGGAACGAGCAGCGGATCGTAGCCGTAGCCGAGCGGCTGAGCGCGATCCCCTACGCGGGCTTCCTGCTGGGGCGCTTTACGGCGGAAGATTTTATCCCGGTCACCAATCAGGTCAGCCTGGCCTACGGACGCCGGATCGGCAGGGTGAACGTACTGGCGACCACCTACCTGCAGTATACCGGTACCGAGTACGCCGCCGACGACGACGGCTTTTTACTCAGTGCCAATAACTTCCTGGAGTTTGACCCCTCCTTCCGGCTCACCGAGCGCACGGCTACCCGCCGCTACGGGGTAGAACTGGAAGCGGCCGGGGGCCGGCGCCAACAGGGCTGGTACTACCGGGGCAGCCTCTCCCTCTTCCGGGCCGAAACCGAGCAACGCGACGGCAGTTGGAGTAAGGACCGCTACAGCAGCGACTACATCGCCAAGCTCACCCTGGGCCGCGAGTGGGCCGGCCAGGATCGCAGGGAACGCCCCCGCACTTACGGCCTTAACCTGGCTCTGATTTCCCACGGTGGGGAGCGTACCGGGCTCATCACCCCCGCTTTTGCCGGCAACGTCAATGGATTCTTTACGGCACCGGACTACAGCCGGGGTTTCGTCGGTTCCAACGGGGCCTACTTCCGGCCCGATTTGCGGCTGTACCGAAGCAAGGAACGCACCCGGGTCACGACCACCTGGGCCCTGGACCTACAAAATGTGGCCGGCGTAACCAACACCGCCACGATCTATTACGATAGGTTTCTGAACCGACCGAACGAGCGCGAAAGCCTGGGTTTCATTCCCGTGCTGAGTTACCGCGTCGTTTGGAATTAAACACCGCACCTGCGCCCGCGCAAAAGTTGACGATATGAAGTTCCCGACCATTGTTATGCTGCCCCTCCTTCTCCTGGCCTGCGGAAACGCCGAACGGGATGCCGCCGATGCCGCCGAAGAACAGGCCATGCTCGCCGCCCAGGAAGCCGCCTACTCCGCGATGATGGAAGGCCACGACCGCGTCATGCCCCTGATGAACGAAATTACCCAGGCCCAGCGCTCCATCACCGAGCAACTCACCGCCGGCGGCCACGGCGAGGAGTACCGCGAACTGCTGCAGGCCAGCTACGAACAACTCGAAGATGCGAACGACGGGATGATGAACTGGATGAATAACAACTACCGCCCCCTCGACGAGCTGCGTGCCGAACTGAAGGGCGATGAGGTAATAGAATACGTACGCGAGCAAACCCGGGAAATAGCCGAGGTGGAAACCGCCATGCGCTCCAGCATCGCTACCGCGACCGAAGTGCTGCAGGCGCGCGACCACGATCACGATAGTTAGATGGACAATACCCGCATACAATCCCGCTTCGATCTCAGCGGCCGCGTCGCCATCGTCACCGGATCTTCCAGGGGGATCGGGGAAGCCATGGCCCGGGGGCTGGCCGAATTCGGGGCCCAGGTAGTCGTGAGCAGCCGGAGCCAGGAAGCCGTGGACGAGGTAGCCGGGCGCTTCCGCTCCGACGGACTAGCGGCCACCGGCATCGCCTGCCACGTCGGCGACCCGAACGACCGGAAGCAACTCATCGACCGCTGCATCGACGCCTACGGCCGCCTCGACATCCTGATCAACAATGCCGCTACCAACCCCTACTTCGGCCCCATAGAAGACCTGACCCCCGCGGCCTACCAAAAGACCCTCGACATCAACCTGACGGCCGCCCTGGAACTGAGCAACCTGGCCCTGCCCCATCTACGGAATTCCGGCCACGGCTCGGTGATCCACATCAGTTCCGTCGAGGGGTTGCACGCTAACCCCCACTTCGGAGCCTACAACATTTCCAAAGCCGGTATCATCATGCTCGGAAAGAGCCAGGCCAGCGAGTGGGCGGCGGATAACGTTCGGGTCAACGTCATCTGCCCCGGGCTGGTCAAAACCAAACTGAGCAAAGCCCTCTGGGAGAATGAAAAAGCCGCGGCCCGCTTCGTCCAGTCGATTCCGCTGCGACGGATGGCCACACCGGATGAGCTGGCGGGTACGGCGGTGTGGTTGGCGGGGGACGCGGCGAGCTACGTGACGGGGACGGTGGTCGTGGCGGACGGGGGGATGTTAGGGTAACGCGGCCCGCCTATCCCTCCACGTTCATGACCTTCCGGCGGAGCACGAAGTTTTTCCCCAGGTACACCTTGCGCACCATCTCATCCGCCGCCAGCTCTTCCGCCGTCCCGGCTTTGAGGATGTCGCCCTCGAACATGAGGTAGGCTCGGTCGGTGATGCTCAGGGTTTCCTGTACGTTGTGGTCGGTGATCAGGATGCCGATGTTCTTAGTTTTGAGTTTGGCGACAATGTACTGGATGTCTTCTACCGCGATGGGGTCGATGCCGGCAAAGGGCTCATCCAGGAGGATAAAGCTCGGGTCGGTAGCCAGGGCACGGGCGATCTCGGTCCGCCGCCGTTCCCCGCCGCTGAGGGTATCACCGTTGCTCTTGCGGACTTTGTGCAGGCTGAACTCGTCCAGCAGGCTCTCCAGCTTTTCTTCCCGGGCGGGCTTGTCCAGGTCGGTCATTTCCAGCACGGCCATGATGTTGTCCTCCACGCTGAGCTTGCGGAAGACGGAGGGTTCCTGTGGCAGGTAGCCGATGCCCCGCTGCGCCCGCTTGTACATGGGCAGGTCGGTGATGTCGTCCTCGTCCAGGTACACGCGGCCTTCATTGGGCCGAATGAAGCCGACGGTCATGTAGAAGGTCGTGGTCTTGCCCGCCCCGTTCGGACCGAGCAGGCCGACGATGTCGCCGCGGTCCACGTGGATACTCACGCCCTTGACTACGGTCCGGTTGCCGTACTTCTTTACCAGATGTTCGCTTCTTAGTCGCATGGGTAGGGGTTATTCGGCTACGGCCCGGAGTTTTACGCGCAGATCGGTTTCGCGCCGGTTCCGGATCACCCGCAGATTCATTATGTCTCCGGGACGGGCGCGGCCCACCATCTCGGTAAATTCGGGAAGGTCCCGCAACTTTCGGTCGTTCACGGTCACGATCACGTCGTCCACCCGCAGGCCACCGGCTTCGGCCGCGCCGCCTTCCAGGATTGCATCCACGACCACCCCCTCCCCCCGCTGCCCCAGGTCGAGGCGCTCGATGTCGGCGGCCGTCAGCGAAGAAATTTCTACCCCGAGTTGGGCCCGCCGGAAGGTCCCGTAGGCGATGATATCGTCCACGATGCGGCGTACCAGATTAGCCGGTATGGCGAAGCTATAACCCTGAAAGCGGCCGGTACGGGAAGCAATGGCCGTATTGATGCCGAGCAGCTTACCGTCCGCATCCACCAGGGGCCCGCCGCTGTTGCCGGGATTGACGGCGGCATCCGTCTGAATGAAGCTTTCGATGGCATCGGGGTCTCGCAGTACGCTCAGGTTGCGCCCCTTGGCGCTGATGATGCCGGCCGTAACGGTACTAGTCAGCCCCAGCGGGCTCCCCACGGCCAGCACCCACTGCCCCGGCTCGGCCCGGTCGGAGTTGGCCCAGGAAAGGTGCGGCAGGCTATCGGCCTCGATCTTCAGTACCGCCAGATCGGTTTTCGGCTCCACCCCCACTACGGTGGCCGGATAGCGACGGCGATCGCTGGTCGTGACGGTAAGCCGGTCGGCGGCCTGTACGACGTGGTAGTTGGTGATCAGGTACCCGTCGGGCGTATAGATGACCCCGCTGCCCTCGCCACCCGTGGTACCGCTGCTCTCCTCCCGCCCGAACAGCCGCTTGACGGTCGCCCGGTCCCGCCCCATCACCCGTGCATCAACGTGCACCACGGCGGGAGTGGCACGGCGGGCGGCCCGGCGTAAGTCCACGGCGGCAACCGGAAGATCACCGGTGGAAGTATCGGTAGAGGGGGGGGTGGACCAGTACAGTTCGGGTGCCCCCCCGGCGGTAGTCAGCAACGCCACCGGGTCGGGATCGCCTTTGGGGGTGCATAGCACGATCGTCGCGGCCACCAGGCCACCCCCAACCGCGGCGAGAAGGAGCTTCACAACGTCCATACGAAATCGTCGGGAGGTACGCAGAATCGCGCAAATCCACTTTCCTAGCAAACAGAGGATACCCCCGAAATGGTTATCGCTTCCCCGACTTTACGGGGACAATGCTATTTTCGTGCGCAGCACGCGGGTTTATCCCGTGGTGCACACCTACCGTGACCACCCAGCAATTGACCGACCTACTACAGCCCGAAACGTCCCTCGAGGCCCGCTTTCTGCAGGACGAGGAGTTCCGCCGTGGCCTGATGTGGGGCCTCCCGCGTTACGGTCATCCCGAAGGAACGATCTGGCGGCACATTCTGGAAGTCTGCCAAAATATCGATGCCCTACCCGTCGACGCTGACACCCGCCGCAAGCTGCGCACCATCTGCTGGGTCCACGACACCTTCAAGCACCTGGAGCACCGGGGCACCCCCCGCGACTGGTCGCGCCACCACAGCATCTACGCCCGCGATTTCCTGTCCCGGTATACCGACGACGAACTCCTCCTGAACGTGGTGGAGCTGCACGACGAGGCCTATTACTGCTGGCGACTAGCCCATCTGTACGGCAAACTCGCCGAGTCAGCCCGCCGTATGGACCATCTCCGCCGGCGGGTGGGCGATTACTGGCAACTCTACTACCTCTTCTTCAAGTGCGATACCTGCACGGGAGACAAGAATCCGGCCCCCCTACTCTGGTTCGAAGCCCGGGAAAAAGACATCGAGATAGTGAATTTTCGCCCCGACACGGCTGTACTCTGAGGGGCGGCGGAGCGCGGGTGCGAGCTTAATCGGATGAGATCAAGCGGACCGCGGATACCACAGTCCGTCCATCGCGCTGGCCCCGGAGGTAATACATTCCGGCGGCCAGGCCCGTGGGTAAGTGGATGGAGGAACGGGCTTCATCGCAGCGGAATACCTCTTCCCCGTAGCTACTGTAGACGGACACCTCCGCCACGGGCTCGGTAAACCACACACCCCCCCGGCTCGGGTTGGGATAGACACCCAACGGATGCGGGGGTGGTACGGTGACGGCGGTCAGTGCTCCGTCGCCTTCGGATAGCGTGTAATGTCGGTTCGCGGCGAGGTTACGGTACACCGTTGTGTCTCCCCGCCGCCAGAGGATGGTTACGCTATCGATGCCGTTCATCTCACCCAGGCCGAAATGCAGCATCCGATCGTGCTGACTGGCGAAACTCCCCCCGGCCCGAACCTCCCGTACATAGTCCTTCCCGCTGCCCGCGTGCACGGTAGCGCGGGCACCGATCGCGTCCCGGTTTCCGTTTGTGGCTTCCAGCCGGAGGGCGAGCCAGTTGCCGGCATCCGGAGTGACGTTGCGGAACAGTTGGCTGGGTTCGCCATTATTGGTGATGAAGAGGTCCATCCGACCGTCGCCGTCAAAATCGGCCGTGGCGGTTCCGTAGGTACTGTACACGCTGTTTACGGATGCGGAGGAGGGAGCCGCGGGCCGGAAGCGGTCGCCGTCGTTCCGGTACAGGATATTCGGGAGGCGTTCGCCCCGGACCTGAAACTTGGTTTCGTTGCCGACGTAGAGGTCGGGGCGCGCGTCGTTGTTGTAGTCGAGCCAGGCGCAGCCCCAGCCCATCCCCAGGTCGGCTACTCCGCTGTCCAGGGCGATCTCAGTGAACGTACCGTCCCCCTCGTTGCGCAGCAGGTAGTTAAAGAAAAGATTGGTGACGTAGAGGTCGAAGTCTCCATCCCCATCGTAATCGGCCGCGTCGACGCCCATCCCGTCGCCGATCACGTTCGCGCGGCTTTCGGCACTCACGTCGGTGAAGTAGCCCCCGTCGTTGCGCAGCAGGGTGTTAGGCTGCTTACCATCGTGAACGAGGTAGAGATCGCTGTCTCCGTCCAGATCGTAATCGAAGGCCAGGGTACCCATGGCAAGCCCGACTTGGTCCGCACCCGCGTCCGCGCCCACCTCTTCAAATAACAGATTTCCCAGGTTCCGGTAGAGTTTATTGGGTTGATCCAGGCAGGCTAGGTAGAGGTCCAACCATCCATCCAGGTCATAGTCGAGGGCTACGGCCGAGATCACGTTCGCGGTAAGTTCGATGTTTGCCGTGGGGGTCAGATCGGTGAATGTCGGATAGGGGCCGAGCAGGCGGGATCGAATCCTCCTCCCCCCCAGAAACACCTCCTGCGTTCCGTCATTATCGAAGTCCGCCCAGATGGAAAGCATGGTAGCGCCCGTGCCGGTCAGCGTTGGAATTCGCCCTACTGCTGCGAACCGGAGGTTACCCTCGTTGCGGTACAGCTGGTTCGATGCATCCAGGTTGCTCACGAATAGATCGGGCAGGCCGTCGGTATTGAAATCGACGACCGACACCCCACGCGTACTGGCGTTTACCCCGATGCCGGCGGCACGGGTTCGCTCCGAAAACAACTCCCCCTCCTGAGCCATCAACGCGCCAGCGGCGAGCACGAATGCGAGCAGGAGGGGGAGTCGAAGCGCGGTTCGCACGGTGGGTTCCTGGTGCTATTCGAAGCGGTAGGTTCCTTCGTTCACGTTCAGGCGTACGGTATAGGAGCCGGCGGTTACGGGAATATTGCCCTCCGAGTTGAAGATCAGATCGCCGGAGGGGAAATCCGTACCGCCCCAGTTGTACTGCCAGGCATCGTTGAGGCGAAACTTGGCCTCCCCGTCGGTCAGGGTTACGTCCAGGGCATACTCCCCGAAGGTATCCTCCACCAGGTTCATATCCGTATCGGTATCCCAGCCACCGGGGGTGGCGTTCCCGATCAGGCCTACGGTGGCTTTGTCGAAAGTGTACTCACCCGTTTCGGCGTTGAGGGTGACGATATACACACCCGCTTCGGCTACGGGGATATTGGGTCCGTTGTCGGTAATGCCGGTACCGCTGGGGAAGTCGGTGGCTCCCCAACTAAGCGCCCAGTCATCGTCGGCGCGGAACTTAGCTTCCCCGGCCTTAAGCCCGATGATTCCCTGCCAGAGGCCATTCTCATTGAGCGTCAGATCGGTGTCGGTTTCCCACTGGCCGGTGGTGGCGGAACCGATGAGGCCGACGGTTTGGGGGCCGGTTTGAATCTCGAAGGTATACGTATTATCGTTCAGGTTAAGGGTGACGTCGTAGGTACCCGATTCGGAGACGGGGATATTCGGGCCATTCTCGATTACCGTACCGGTAGGGAACGCCTCCCCTCCGTAGCTGAGAACCCAGGCATCGTCGACGCGGAACTTGACTTCGTTGGGGACTGAATCCGTGGGTGCCGCGGTCAGGTTGATCGTGATGGTGTACAGACCGGGTTCTACGACCGTCATATCGGTATCGCTATCCCAGCCGGTGGAGGTTGCCGAGCCGAGGATGCCGACGTTATCGGGGAAGAGTAGCCGCACGATCTCCATCTCGTAGGCGAGCGACTGGTCGTTGAAGGTGATGCTGTAGAAGGCCTCCTGCATGGTATCGGCTACCACGAAGTTGCCTCCTCCCAGTTGGGCCTCCCCGTCATTGTTATCGTCGCCGTAGTTGATGCCGATGAAGTCGGGCATCTCGGCGAACTTGTACTGATCGCCCGGGGTAAGCAGCACCTCCTCCAGGAACCAGGTATTGTCGCCCGTGAGGGTGAACTGGTAGTCGTTGCCGTGGAAGTCGTTGATGGTACCGAGCAGGTAGAGGCTCATACTGTTGGAGGCGAAGGTCACGGCCTCGGCAACGGTGTAGCTCAGCGTCTTGTCGTTGAAGCGGATGTTGACCAGGCCGGAGTTGCCACAGTCGGTATTGTCGTTGCCGTCGGTATTACTGGTCATGAAACCGTCGCAGTCGCCGTCGCCCCAGTCTTCGTCCGACCAGTCGATGGTGTTCTTAAGCTTCCAGCCCCCGGGTTCGAGTTCGATGTCGCGGATTTCCCAGATGTGGTCGTCGACCAGCGTTAGTTCGAATCCTTCCAGTCCGGCCTCATCCGCCGGCCAGCCGTTGAAGGCCCCGGCGATGTACATCTCGTCGTGGTTGGCGGCGTAGGGCAGGTTACTGATTTCGAAGGAATAGGACTGCTCGGTCGTCTGCCCCCGGGTATCGGTGACGCTGACGGTCATATTATAGTCCCCCAGGGCCAGATTCGCCGCATCGAAGGTGCTCCCCTCGATGATCAGGGAATCCTGGATTCCGTCCAGGTCCTTGGTCTGGCTGGCGATCTCGTTCATTAGGCTGTCCATGAGCACTACCGTGGCGGATTGCAGGGGGGAGATGCTTCCGTCGGCGAATACGATACTGACGTTGAAATCACCGGCGACCACCCGGCCGTCGGGGCTGGGGAAGGCCGACAGGATGGAGGGGGGGAAGTCGGTATTGGCGGCGATGTCGATCTCGTCGGGCTGGCACGCCGTGACGGTGAACATCAGTGCGAATAGAGCAACCCAGCCGGAAAGAATTGATTGAAATTTCATGATGCTCGTTTAGTAGCCTTCGTTCTGGCTCAGGTTAGGGTTGGATAGGATCTCGGAACTGGGGATGGGGAACAGGTTGCGGAACTCCTCGGTAGTGCGCCCTTCCTGTACGCCGCCCTTCCAGGCCCACACTCCGTTGGTAGAGAAATTATTAAAGCGGATGAGGTCGGTACGCCGGTGGCACTCCCAGTAGAGTTCCCGCGCCCGCTCCTCCATGAGGAAGTCGAGGGTAAGTTCTTCGTCGGTGATATTACCGCCCGTACCGTCGTAGGCCCGCTGGCGCAGTTCATTGACCAGTTCCAGGGCCCGGCTGCGGTCGCCGCCGCCGCCGCGGAGCACCGACTCGGCGTACATCAGGTATACGTCACCGAGACGGAAGAGGGGGAAGTCGGTATCGGCGAACCGGGGGTCGCTGCCGGCCACGCCCTCGCTGGTGACGTTGGTGAACTTGGGTACGGCGTATCCCTGTCCGAATTCCGAGAGTACGGTGACCTCCCGGTTCTGCCCCTCGGTGAAGAAGATGGCGCGTTCGTCGGCCTCCCCCGTCACGTCGGGGAAGTAGCTGACGAACTGGCTGGTGGCCCGCAGACCGCCCCAGCCGCCGTCGATGCCGTAATTATCGGGGTCCATGTCCCCGCCGATCGGGGCGTGGGTCAGAAAGGTCGTTCCTCCAAAGGTCTGGGTACGCTCCCCGTCGTAGGGGATGGCGAAGATGAATTCCTCGGAGCGGTCGTTATCGGCCCGGAACAAATTGCGGTAATCCTCCACCAAACTGTAGGCCTCACTGTCGATGATACGCTCCAGATCAGCGAGTGCTTCGGCGTGGCGCTCCTGGCCGGTGTAGACTTCGGAATTCTGGTACAATTTGGCACGCAGCATGTAGAGGGCCCCGCGATCGACGCGGCCGTACTCGGCGGTACCGATCTCGGGAAGTCGCTCTTCGATCTCGCTCAGTTCGGAGACGATGAAGTCGAACACCTCGCTCCGCGAACGCACCTCGGGGGGCGGACCGCCGATGGGGTTCTCTTCGGTATAAAAGATCACGTCACCGAACATGTCGATGGCGTGCCAGTAGGATAGTGCCCGCAGGAAGCGCGCTTCGGCCCGGAATCCATCCACCGTCGGGCGGAAACCCTCGCGAATGCCCCGGCTGTCCAGCTGTTCCGGGGTAGTTTCCCGCAGGAATTCGTTCGCGATGCTGACCTGATAAAAGATGCGGTAGTACATGGCGCGGACGAACTGGTTGTCGCTCGTCCAGGTCTGGAAGACCAGTTCGGGCAGGCCGACGTCCCCCCAGCCCACGACAACCGTTTCGGTGGGGATTTCCTGGAGGTAGTAGAGTGCCCTGAGGTACTGTCCGAAGCCCTCGTCCAGGCTGGCGATATCGGATGCTCCGGCGGGACCCTGCTGACCGGTGACGGCCAGACCGGCGTATACCCGGGCCAGGAAGGGTTCGTAGTTGTCCTCCTGGGTCAGTAGTACGTTCGGGTCGGCCCGGTCCTGGGGGACTAGTTCCAGGTCCGTGCAGGCCGTCAACGCCAGGAAAACGAGCGGCAATAGACCGCGGCAAAGGGAAGATATACGTAGCATGTGCATGATTCGATGGGGTTACAGGCCGATGCGGGCGCCGAGGGTGAAGGTGCGGGCGCGGGGGAAGGGCGCATTGTCAATTCCTCCGCTGTTCTCGGGGTCCACCCCGCTGTAATTCGTGAAGGTCACCAGGTTCTGGGCGGTGGCGTACACCCGGAGGCCAAAGCCGTCACCGATCAGGTTACCGAAATTGTACCCCAGCGTCACGTTATCGAGCCGCAGGAAACTGGCGTCCTCGAGGTAGTAATCGCTGAAGTACTGAGGCCGTTCAAAGCGAGTATAAACCGCGCTCGGATTGAGGTTGTTGAGGTAATTCGGGCCGATGTCGAGATACGACAGGTAGCCGGCATTCGAGGCGTTATTGTTGTAGATGTGGTTTCCGATCGTACCCCGTAGCGTGAAGCCGAAGGTGAAGTCACGGTAGTATCCGTTCGCCGTCAGGCCGAGTAGCACGTCGGGAGCGGGCTGCTCGTTGATGACCAGGTCCTGGTCGTTGATTAGCCCGTCGCCGTTCTGGTCGACGTAGCGGAACCGATCGTCCTGACTGTCGATCACGCCGTCCTCATTGTAGTCCACCCCATCGACTAGGGGACGTCCGTCCGCTCCGTACTGCTGCTCATAGAGGTAGAAGCTGAAGGGGGCCTCGCCCACCCGTAGCAATTGTACCGTGTTGCCCACGCCACCGGCGATACCGCCCGTCTGTACGTCGGCACTGCCGGTTCCGTCCAGCTGGGTAATCTCGGCGCGGTTCAGGCTCACGTTACCGGTCAGGTCAAATCCGAAATCATCCCGATCGACTACGACGCCATTCAGGGTAAGCTCGACGCCCTGATTTTCCAGTGAGCCGATGTTAGTGAGTACGCGGTCGCTCAGGTTGGTTCCGGCCGGAACGTTGACGGTGAAGAGCAGGTCGTTGGTCGTCTTTTGGTAGACTTCCAGGATACCGCTAAGGCGATTGTTGAAAAATCCGAAATCCAGCCCCACGTTGAGGCTGGTGGTTTCTTCCCACTTCAGGTCGGTATCGTAGGCATTGGGGCGTACGGTGGTCAGGTAGTCATTACCGAAGGGATAGAGCGTCTGCTGGTCGCTGAACTGATAGACCGGCAGGTACTGGTAGTCGCCGATCTCCTGGTTGCCCGTTACGCCGTAGCCGATGCGCAGTTTCAGGTCGGAGAAGGTATTGTCCAGCCCGGAGGCGAAGTCCTCCTGCAGGATACGCCAGGCCAGGGCGGCCGAGGGGAAAAGCCCCCAGCGGTTGGCGTCCCCGAAGCGGCTGGAACCGTCGCGCCGCAGGGATGCGGTGAGCAGGTAGCGCTCGTCGATGTTGTAGTTCAGGCGGCCGAAGAAGGAGATCAGGCGGTTCTCCACTACGCTGTTAAAACTGAAGATGTCCTCCGCCACTCCGGGGTTGGCCGTTCCGAAGGCATCGGTAGTCAGGTTCTGGCCGAGGATGGAGGGGGATTCGGTATTGAAGTCCTGGTAGGAATACCCCACCTGGAGGCTGGCCCGCTGGTTACCGAATTCCCGCTCGTAGGTGAGGTAGGTATCGAACAGCTTGCTGGTGCGTAGGGAACTGGCGATATTGAACTCCCCGCTGATGCCGTTCGTGGCCGGCGTGATGAAGGTAGAGGGAGCAAAGCGGTTGCTGCGGCCGCTGTTCACGTCGAATCCCAGGATAGCCGTGTAGCTCAGTCCGGGAATGAGATCGTCGAAGTCATAGTCCAGGTCCAGGCTACCGATACCGCGGTACGCTTGCCCTCCGTTCGTGATCTGTTCGGTAGCGCTGACGGGGTTGCGCGGAGCCAGGGTGACCCCGTATTCAAAATAGCCGCCGAACTGGGGGGCACCGGGGTCGAAGATGGGTTGGGTGGGATCGAAGGCGAGGGCCGCACCCACTACGCCGGGGTCGAAGGTGTTGTTACTGTTTGCTCCCTTCAGGCTGGCGGCAACGGTCAGTTTATCGTCGAACATCCGCTGCGTCAGGTTGAGGTTGACGGTGATCCGCTCGACTTCGGCTCCCCGTACGACCCCTTCCAGTTGCTGATAGCCGGCCGAAAGTCGGTATTCATTGGTTTCCCCGCCGCCGCTGACGCTCAGGTTATGCTGGGTCCCGTAGGCCTGGCGGGTGATCTGGTCGAACCAGTCCGTAGTGCTGTTGCCCAGCGTTTCCAGGCGGTTGGGGGCGGCGAAGGTGACTACGTTACGGAAGGCCTCCGGGTCGAGGACCTGGTTGCGGTCGATGACGGTAGAGATGGTCCCCTCGGCGCGGTAGCTCACGGTCGGGGCCCCCGAGGTTCCCTTCTTGGTGGTGATCAGGATAACCCCGTTGGCTCCGCGGGAGCCGTAGATGGCCGCGGCGGAGGCATCTTTCAGTACGGTCATACTGGCGATATCGTCGGGGTTGAGAAAGTTGAGGGGGTTGCCCTCACCAGCCACGCCGCCTTCGGCCAGGGGCACGCCGTCGATAACGTACAGCGGGTTGTTGCTGGCGTTGATGGAAGTGCCGCCGCGGATGCGCACGCTTGGGCCCTCGTTGGGGTTGCCGCTGTTGCTGGAGATATTGACGCCGGCCACCTTACCCGCGATCAGGTTGGTGGGATTGACGATGGCCCCCTGGTTAAAGGACTCGTCCTCGATGGTGTTGACCGAGCCGGTCAGGTCGTCTTTTTTCACGGCTCCGTAACCGACTACGACGACCTCTTCGAGCAACTCGCCCGCCTGGAGGGTGATGTCGATGCTGCTACGGCCGTTGATCTCCTCGGTGATCGTCGGGTAGCCGGTGTAACTGATCTGTAGTTCTTCCACGCCCTCCGGCACGGCCAGGGTGTACTGGCCGTCAAAGTCGGTCACGGTACCGGTGGAGGTCCCCACCGCCAGTACGCTGGCTCCGATGAGGGGTTCGCCGGTCTCCTGGTCGGTGATGATCCCGGAGACGGTCGTCTGGGCGAGAATGGGGAGGGTTCCGCACAAAAGAGCCAGGGTGGACAGGAGGCGGAGACGGTTGGGTAGGCGTCGTTGCATGTAAAACAGTTGATCGAGCTATAGTAGCCGAGCCAGAGGGCTCCGCTAAATCGCCGCAAATATCGCTCTTTTTACGACATCCAACTAATCTTGCACCTGCGTCCCCGCCCTACTCCCGCTCGATGCCCCCCAGCCGACGTTTATTTCCCAATCTTTCGATCCGCGCACGGAGCAGATCCGCACGCTCCACCTCCCGCAAACTCCCCAGTCCCAGGGCCAGTAAGATCACCAGCGTACAGAAAATCATAGCGTACAGGAAAAAATAGGTGAATGCCTGTAGCATCACGTTGCGCGCATCGATGGTCCGGACGTCGGTGTATACGATCCAGTCGAGCACGCCGAACAGGGAGTCGAACACGATGCTGTCGATGAGGAACATAGCCGGCAGGGCAACAGCTAAGAATAGCCCCGTAAGTCCGTAGCTCGTGCCGAGGTTGGTGTACACGGTACGGAAGACCTCCCCCACCCTGAAGCCGTAGAGGTAATGACCCGCCCCCCAGCACAGCAGGAAGGGGTAGGTGAGAAAAACGAGCAGAGCCGTGAGCACGGGGCCGAACGCCACCGTCAGGGCCAGCACGCACCCGATACCGAATAGGGCCAGTTCGCGGCCCGCGTCAAATGGCCTCGTCGGTAGATCGGTGTGGCGGGTCACCACGAGGAAGGTCACCCTGAATAGACCGTAGTGACACCCCGCCACCAGGAGAACGAAAAATACCCCCCGGTCCCGGCCGAAGGCACTCAGCAATTCGTAAAAGTTTGCTACCTCCCCGAAGAAGTAGCCGACAAAGCGGTAGCGGAATATAGCCTCCCCCCCCAACCCGAAGGAGAACAGGCAGTAGACGAACGCCACCAGGGCGCACCCCAGAAGTAAGCGCCCCACCGACCGCCGTACGATGCCGAAGCCCGCGATCAACTGCTCGCCCGCCCCCCGGATCTCGCCGGAAGCATAGGGTTCGGTCCGGCTCGCCACCGGCTGCCGCTCGCTCAGATCTTCCGCCCGCGGGCGGGCCGCTACCACCCGGGGGTACACGACGTAATACCAGACGATGAAGCCGAAGCACAGCAGGATGAACAGGAACCGCAGTGCATCGGGCATCTCGGTCCGCCGCGTCACGTAGCCCTCCAAAAATCCGGCGATGATGAATAGCGGGACGGTACCCAACATGATCTTTAGCCCCCGCCGCGCCGACCGCCCGAAGGCCTGCAGGCGGGTCAGGGTGCCGGGGAAGAGCAGCCCGCTCCCCAGCGTCAGCCCCGCCCCGCCCGCGATCACGATGCTGCTGATTTCCAGGGCCCCGTGGATCCAGATCGTCAGCAGGCTTTCGCGGAAGAGGTCGTTGCCCCCGCCGGCCTGTAGAATAGCCACGAACGCCCCCTCCAGCCCGCTGCCACCCGCCGTGAGCAGCCAGCTGGCCGCCCGTGCGATCCAGCCGGTGACCGGGCCGGTCTCCAGACTCTCGCCACCCCCACTGGCGTAGAAGAAATACTGGAATACCCCGAGCATGACCCCGTTGCGGATCAGTAGCGCCAGGGTGCCCACGCAGAAGAAGGCTCCGGCCAGAAAGGTCCGTAGGGCCACCAGCAGATTGTTGAAGGTGATGTGGAGCGACATACCGAAGGACTCCCGCGTCTTGTACACCGCCATGGGGTCGCCGCCCGCGATGTTGGCCTCCGTCATGGCTACGTACTGTTCCCCCAGGACGGTCTCGGCGAAATCGGGGTCGATCCGGAAACTGAGAATGCCGATCAGGATGGCCAGCACGAAGGTGGCCAGGGCGATGAGCAGCGGCCGCCGACTGGCGTACACGGCCCGGGGCAGCTCGTCAGTCCAGAAGGTGAAAAAGCGCCCGAGTTGCCCACGCCGGCCCCGGTAGATGCGCAGGAAGGTCCGCTGGGCCAGCCCGTTCAGGTAGACCCTCACGGAACGGTTGGGGTAGAAGGTGCGCGAGATCGACAGGTCGTCCGTCGTCTGGATGTACAGCTGCCGCAACTCCTCCGGGTCCTGGTCGCTGCGCTGGAGGGATTCCTCGTAGCGCTCCCATTTTTCCCGGTTCCGCCCGATGAAGTCGGTTTCGCGCACCCCCCCCTTAGTTCTGGCCCGTGAGGCGGAGGGCTTCGGGGACGGGGATGCGCTCGCCGTTGTTGCGGGCCACGACGAAGGCGTCCCGGACGCCCATCTGCTTCAGGCGGTCGCGCAGGGCGGCGGCGTTGCTGTAGGTGCGGAACTGGCTCACGACCACTTTTTGCATGCCCTCCTGGTCGGTGAGGTCGAGGGCGTCGCCGGTGGCCAGGTCGGGATCTACCCGGTTTTCGGCGTAGGCGCCCAGCTGAACCTGAAAGATGACCCCCTCTACCCGGGGTTGGTCGGTGATGACCTCATCGGACCGGGCGGCGGCCTGGCGGGCGTCGGCCAGTTCGTCGCGTAGGCGCTGGAGTTCCTGGTAGGCCTGTTCGGCGCTGGCCTGGGCCGTGGTGATCTGGCCCTCCATCTCCGTCGACTGGTCGCGGGCATCGTCCAGTTGCTGGCGGGCCTGGGCGAGTTCGGCCTGGGTACGTTCGCAGTCTTCCACTAAATCGCGCAGGGCGGCGGGGTTATCGCGGTAGGCCTCGGCGCGGGCATTCCAGTCGGTGCCGTCGTCGCCCATTACGGGGGCCACTTTGGGGGAGCAGGCGGTCAGCAGGAGGAAAACGATCGGACTCAGGTGTAGGAGCGGGCGCATGGGGCATAGGTTGAGGGGGTAAAGCTACGGTGTGGCGTCGATTCGGCGGGCGGCGGCGCGCGGGTGCGGGGGGAGACGGTAAAAATGAGGTAAAACGCCCGTTTATTTAGACTGGATACAGATAACTTCCCTACCTTTGTGCCGTTACACCAGCAGCTACGTTCTTCGCCATGCCCTTCCCACGCCCTGCTTCCGCTTCCCTCTTCCGGGTCGGCCAGTCCGGCACCATCGACCGGTTCACTAACGAGAGCCTGGCCGGGAAGTTGCTGGATATGGGGGTACGACCGGGTTCCCGCCTACGCGTTATCCGGCGTTCGCCCTTCGGGGGCAGTTGGTACGTGAAGATCGACCGGCAGTGCCTGGCGCTGCGGAAGAAAGAACTGGCATGCATCATGGTCAAGTAAGGGCCACCCCGGTCGTCGGCCTGGTCGGCAACCCCAATAGCGGTAAATCATCCCTCTTTAACCTCCTCACCGGGCTGCGGCAGCGGATCGGTAACTTCCCCGGCGTAACGGTGGAGAAAAAAGTGGGTATGCTGCAGTTGCCGGGGCTGCCGACCGTGGAACTGGTGGACTTCCCCGGGGCCTACAGTTGCTACCCCACCAGCCTGGACGAGCGCCTCGTCATTCAGGAGTTGACCAACCCGGAGGGGGACCTCTTCCCGGATGCCATTCTGTACGTGGCCGACGTCACCAAGCTGGATAAGCACCTGCTCCTCTTCACCCAGCTTCGCGACCTGGACCTGCCCATGATCCTCGTCCTCAATATGGCCGACCTCATCGAGCGGGACGGGCTCACGGTGGATATTCCCCGCCTTAGTAAAAAGCTGGGGGTGCCGGTCGTGACCGTCAGCAGCCGGGACCACCGCGGGATAGGCGAGTTGCGCACCGCCGTCGCCGAACTGCTGCACGAGCCGGAGGCATTCCGCCCCCGTCAGCCCTTCTACGAGCCCGGGGCGGGGGCCCGGGACGTGATCGGTGCACTCCGGCGCGAGCTCCCCGCCCGCAACGATTACCACGCCCTCCTGCTGGTACACCACGCGCCCTGGTTGCGGCACATCCCCGAGCTGACGCGCCACCGGGTACAGCAGGCGCGGGTAAAGCACGGCTTCCACAGCCTGCGGGCCCAGGTGGACGAGACGATGGAGCGCTACCACGCCTTCGAGCCCATCGTGAAGTCGAGCGTGCGCCACGCCGGGGATGTCGCCTCGCACAGCGACCGGATCGATAACGTCATCACCCACCCGCTTTTCGGCCCCCTTATTTTCATCGTGCTGATGTTGCTGCTCTTTCAGGCCCTGTTTGCCTGGGCGGCCATACCCATGGAGTTGATCGAAGCTATTTTCGGGCAGTTAGGCGAAACCATTCGTACGGTACTCCCGACGGGGTGGTTCGCCGATCTGCTGGTGGACGGGGTGGTTGCCGGACTGGGGGGTGTACTGGTGTTCGTACCCCAGATCGCTATTCTGTTCTTCTTTATTGCCATTCTCGAGGAGATCGGCTACCTGGCCCGTGCGGCCTATATGTTCGATAGCCTGATGCAGCGCTTCGGGCTGAACGGGCGCTCGGTGGTGGCCCTGATCAGCGGTCACGCCTGTGCCATCCCGGCCATTATGAGCGCCCGCACCATCTCAAACTGGAAGGAGCGATTGCTGACGATCCTGGTCACCCCGCTCACTTCCTGCTCGGCCCGGATTCCCGTCTACGTCATTCTGATTTCCTTCGCCGTGCCCCAGGTGACCTACCTGAACGGCCTGATCGGCCTCCAGGGGCTGGCCTTCGCGGGGCTGTATTTCCTGGGCATTCTCGGGGCGATGCTGTCGGCGCTGGCCTTCAAATACCTGCTCAGCAGCCCCGATCGTAGCTTCCTGATGCTGGAGCTCCCCGAATACCGCACGCCGGTCTGGCGCAACGTAGGCACTACCGTCTGGCAGAAGTCGCGCACCTTCGTCGTGGAGGCGGGCAAGATCATCCTCATTATCAGCATCATTCTCTGGGCCGCCTCCAGCTACGGGCCGGCCGACGATATGGCCGCGGCGGAAGAAGTAGCGGCCGAGCGGGCTACCGAGCAGCGGCTTCCGGAAGACGAACGGGCGGACGTACTGGCTGCCGAGCGGCTGGAAGCGAGCTACGCCGGCCACCTGGGTAAATTTATCGAGCCGGCCATCCGCCCGCTGGGCTATGACTGGAAGATAGGCATCGCCCTCCTCACCAGCTTTGCGGCCCGGGAAGTATTCGTTGGCACTATGGCTACCATCTACAGCGTCGGCAGTTCCGACGATGAGTTCCGCATTCGGGAGCGGCTGGCCGAAGAGCGGCGCCCCGGCACTGACGAACCCGTTTATGATCAGGCCACGGCCTGGAGTTTGCTGATCTTCTACGTGTTTGCGATGATGTGCATGTCGACCCTGGCCGTCACGAAGCGAGAGACCAACAGTTGGAAGTGGCCGGCCGTCCAGTTCGTTTTCATGACGGCCATTGCCTATACGGGAGCTATGCTGACCTATCAATTACTATCCTAAAGCGCAGGGAAGCTACCTTTACGGGCCACCGAATCCTTCCACCGGATGCGCTACCTCCTGCCCGTGTTGCTGTTGCTTCTTTTTCCGGGCCGGGGGGGTACCCAGGGCGGTACCAACCCCTTCGAGTTGCGGGACCGGCCGGTAGCGGCCGCCCCGGATGCGTCCCCCGCAGAAACAGTGACCGCGGCGGCGGATGACCTGATCTTTCTCCACCTTTTCCTACTGGTATTTTTGGCCGGGCTCTGGGTATTGTTCCGTTCCCTACTGCGGCAGTGCATCGGTGCGGTGCTCAACGAAAGCGTGATGACCCAGCTTTATCGCCGCCGGTCGGAGGGTCAGGTGCGGGCACTCTGGTTCGCCTACTTGTACTTTCTGATGATCGCCGGGCTGTTCCTTTTCCTGACCATCCAGTATTTCGGAATGGACCGTGGATGGGGCAGCCTGACGGGTTGGGCTTTTTCCAGTTTGGTGGTGGCCGCCGCCCTGGGGGTGAAACTGGTAATCATACATGTGCTCGGAAGAATATACGGGCTACGCCCGGAAGTAAGTCGCTACACCTTCGTACTGATGGTCTTCGCCATTGTAGTCGGTTTGTTCCTTTTCCCCCTCAATTTGCTGATTTCCTACTCCCCCCCCGCCTGGACGCCGGTCATCCTTGCCGCCGGGGCAACCCTGCTCGTTCTCATCTACCTACTGCACCTGCTGCGGGGCACCTTCATCGCTAATCGGTACCTCAGCGGTCGGCCGCTCCATTTTTTGTTATATCTTTGCACTATTGAAATAGCCCCTATTCTGTTGGTCTATCGCTATTTAAGCAGTACCGTATAAACACTCCCCTATGGTGGCGGAAAGTCAAAAGCCCCAGGAAACGTACAAACCCGTACGTACCATTCTGGTCTCCCAGCCCGAGCCCGAAAGGAGCCCCTTCGCCCGCCTAGAGGAAAAATACGATCTGAAAATCGACTGGCGCCCCTTCATCGAGGTGAAGGGATTGACGGAGAAGGAATTCCGCAAGGAACGCATCCGCCCCGATGAGTTCACGGCGGTCATCTTTACTTCCAAACTCGCCATTGAGCACTTCTTCCGGCTCTGCAAGGCCCTGCGCATCGAGATGAGCCAGGACACGAAGTACTACTGCATGACGGAGGCCATCGCCAACTACCTGCAGAAGTTCATCGTCTACCGCAAGCGGAAGGTATTCTTCGGCCAGCGCACCATTCAGGATCTGGCCCCTACCCTGAAGAAGCACCGCGGCAAGGAAAAATTCCTCCTGCCCACCAGCAACCTCGGGTCGGAGTTCGTGTCGGGCTACCTGACCGAGAACGATTTCGACTGGCGCCCCGCCCTGATGTACCGTACGGTATCGGCCGACCTCAGTGATTTGGAGGACGTGTTCTACGATATCCTGATCTTCTACAGTCCGCTCGGTATTGATAGCCTGTACGAGAACTTCCCCGACTTCAAGCAGAAGGACACCCGCATGGCGGTAGCCGGCCGCAAGACCACCGCCGCCGTCGAGCGCCACGGGCTGCGAGTGGACATTGCCCCCGACCCACCCCGCGTCCCCAGCATGGGTATGGCTCTGGAGAACTACCTGAAGAAGTCCAATCCAAAGTAAATGTCGCGTAGCGCGGGTCGCCTGGAGCGTATCCGACAGCGGCTGACCGCCGGGGAACTACCCGGATACGCCGCTCAGGAACCCCTGGGCCACAGCCTGCGGCAGTCGGTGAGCGAGGCCCCGGCCTCCGCCCGCCCCGCTTCCGTACTGGCCCTATTCTACCCGGTCGGCGGAGAGATCCACCTGCTATTCATCCAGCGCACCAGCCCCCCGGGGGATCGCCACGGCGGGCAGATTTCCTTCCCCGGGGGCTCCGCGGACCCGAGCGACCGAGATGCCGCCCATACCGCCCTGCGGGAAGCGGAGGAAGAGGTGGGAGTGCTCCCGGAACGAATCGAACTGATCGGCGAACTCACCCCGCTCTACATCCCGGTCAGTAACTTTCTGGTCAACCCATTTGTCGGCTTTACGGCTTCCCGGCCCGAGTTTATCCTTCAGGAAAGTGAAGTGGCACGGGTACTTGAGTTGCCCCTCTCCGGCTTCTACCGAAAGGAGGTGATTGCCTACCGCGACAAGCGGTTGTACAACGGGGTGGTCCTGAAGGAGGTGCCCCACTGGGAGGTGGCCGGAGAGTCGGTCTGGGGGGCTACGGCGATGATGGTAGGAGAGCTGGTGGCGTTGGGAGACTAAGCAAATCCCCGGAAGAAATCCGCCAGGATGCCCATATCCGTTTCCACTTCGGCCCGGACCTTTTCCTCGGTCGTCGGCTCCCGATCCCGTGCGGGGATTTCGTAGTCTGACCCCGGGTCTTCGTGCATCTCCCGCCTGATCTCACGCAGCAGGTTAAAAAACTCCCGGGGGTCATTCTCCAGCAGGTGGCGGATGCCGGCTTTGAGGTCGGGGCGGGTAATCATTGGACAGGAATATGGATTAACGTGAGGTTTGGGGTCAATTGAGTGTGTTGGCCCCCTATTGATCGGACTTTCGTACAGCTCGGTTTGAATAATTGAGGCTCTATGCAGATTTAAATGGGTAGCGTAGGTCGAGTTTACCGGCTAGCAGTGTGTAGTGTACCCCAA
This sequence comes from uncultured Lewinella sp., assembly GCA_964594535.1. Taxonomy (GTDB): domain Bacteria; phylum Bacteroidota; class Bacteroidia; order Chitinophagales; family Saprospiraceae; genus Neolewinella. The sequence goes on along the minus strand of CAZQNE010000049.1, from coordinate 26 downwards.
AAATCGAACAACTGGCTAAGGTCCAC
>CAZQNE010000048.1:17642-30498 GCA_964594535.1 uncultured Lewinella sp. | reverse complement strand
TTACAACATGATCCCCGTTGCCGCCAACGGGGGCGCCAACGCAGCCGGGGCTTCAATCCTGGAAACTGACCAACTTCCACCCACCAACCAGGGGACGGCGCGGCGGCATAGACCAAAACCGACCAGAGGGAGCTTTTGGACTATTGACGACGCGACGGCACCGGACTACATCGAAGCTAATCTTCATCAACTCACCTAGCCCCGGTTGACGATGGCGCGGTGTTGGGCGATCTTATATTCATTCATCGACGTTTAAAAAACTATATCCAATAGAGAATGAATGCCACAGATTTCCATTGTATATCCATTTATCTCCAACATCACTCGCAAAATCTTGGCCTAAGACATATCCCAACGAAAATTTGTTTAACTGAATTATCAAACCAGAACTCCACGTATATCCAGGGACAACATCAACATCACCACCTTCAAAATCTCTCGTAGTCGTATTATCATTTACGTTGACAAACGTTAAGCCAAGTGTCGCTGGTAATGTAATATAATACGGATTCGTTCTTGAAATTCGCTTTGCAAGACCCAGATATGGTCCAATCGTAACGTCGGTTGTCATTGAAAATTCCTGGCCTTCTTGCGCTGGCCGTAATTTGAATGGAACTGTTACTAATCCTGTTGATATTCTCAAATTAACAGGATAAGGCAACCTGAAAATATTAAAACCCAATCTCTTTTTTGTGAGTGCAAAAAAGCTTGCGTCGTAAACGGTTCTTTTTTGTAACGATTCAAATATTGATTTACTCATCATCAAAATACGATCATCTTTACATTTTATTGAAACCCTTATACCTCTATCACTTATATCTTCAATTGTCAATGTATCTGACAAGAGAGAATCAGGAATGTAATCAGAACTATATTCATGGCAATTAAATCTTGGATAACGAAAAATATAATATTCTTGTGAATTCTTTATGACCGTCTCATAATCAGGTTCGATTTTAAATCCGGATTTGGCGGTGAAAATTGTATCTGATATCAATCGATTTCTATCATCTACATGGTAAAAATATCCTTTCTCCTGTAACTGAATAGAAACTTCTCGGTCGGTTTGTCTCTGACCAAAGGTAAACGTAGAAATAGCAATCGTCAATATCAAAGTTAAAATATGAACATTCATGATGCAAGTTTTTATTTGTTTAGTTCAATTTAAAATGTATCAGGTTAAAACACTCAATACAAATTTATGAATGTAAGAGATGTGATGGATAAATCTTCGCTCGAGCGGTTGATACGATTTATCAAAAATTGTAACCCTAGTATTCGACTTTTTTTAAAAATCAGGTCCAATGTATTGTAAAAATAGCCCATCGATTCCGTAAAAGCTTGGCGATGCCTTGTCATCTTAAACTATACGGTTCTTTGATGTTAATAGCCGCTGCACATCTTATTCGGACCGCCTTCAATGGCGGGCTGTCGCCCAACACGGCCGCTTCCGTATTGCATGTAAAGGGCCAAATGGACGCGTCACAGTTGACACATACGGCCCCCAAGCCCCTATGTTCCCGCAGTAAAAAATGGATGGCATAGCAGGTTGCGGATGCACAATAGGTGACGCATACACGAATATTGCCCCTTATTTTTCATCGTCCAATCGGTCCAGCGGGCTTCGCACCCGCCGCCGCTCGTCCGAGGTTACGTGGGTGTAGCGCTCGGTCGTTTTGCTGCTGCTGTGGCCCAGGAGTTCCTGGATGTGGCGTAGACTAGTCCCCTGCTCCAACAAATGGGTAGCGTAGCTATGGCGTAATGTATGTACCGTGGCGTACGGATTGACCCCGCTCTTCACTACCCCCCGCTTCATGATGGTCTGCACACTCCGGACCGAATACCGCCCCCCGCTCTGCCCTTCAAATAACCAGTAGGTAGGGCGGTACTCGTCCAGGTACCGCCGCAGTTCCCCGAGGATACTCCCCGGTAGGGTGGTGAAGCGATCTTTCGCACCCTTGCCGCCCTTCACGAATAGCTGCTGACGATCGTAGTGGATGTCCGCCAACCGAACCTGGCACAGCTCACTCAAGCGCAACCCCCCTCCGTAGATTAACTTCAGGATACACCGATGCTTCAGGTTGGGTACCGCGGTAAATAGGCGTTTCACTTCTTCCATGCTGAGGATTTGTGGCAGGAGCTTCGGTTGTTTCGGCCGCAACTCAATGAAGGTCTTCTCCCGACCCTCAATGTGCTCCAGCCAAAACTTAAGGGCATTGAGTAATTGGTTCTGAGCGGAGGCGGAATAGTTCCCCCGCCGCGTACGGCCGACGATGTAACGACGAACCAATTCCGTATCCACCTCATCCACTTTCCGGTACCCCAGGGTGGCAAAAAACCGACGTAAATGACCGAGATAGGCCTTGACCGTACGCCAGGAATAGCGCCGTACCCGTAGCTGTTCTTCGGTGCGGTGTAGCGCCTCCGCCCACTGTTTGGGTAAGTTTTCACTTCCGGGTAAAGCTATTCCATCCGTCCGGGAGCTGGCAGCAGCCCGGGGGCTCAATTCATACGTCCACTCGAAAAGGTAGCGAGTTCTGATATAGCTAAAGGATTGTATCGTTTCCCGCCCCGCCGGCGCGGACCAGTATCCCCGGTCCGGATGGTAGCTAAGTCCAGCAATGGGCGCCCCGGTGAAATCGTACCGCCTGTCTTTATCCCGAAATACATACCGGTTTTCGTTGTCCCAGATTTTTTGGATCAAAATCGTCATAGTAACTCGTTTGCTACAAATGACGAGGGACTATACGCGACTACCTAACTTTAAACACATACTTTCGTTCTTAAACGAAAGTATTCGTAAAAAAAACGGATGGCTCCAGTAGTCGATCTCTAGAAAAGGAGGTGCAGTTTACGGCTTCGCCCACTATGTGTCGAAACAGCTTTCAACCATATCCCGAGCGTGGTCGCATGTGTAGATGCAAACACTTCTGGAAAGATAGAAAATGGCCGGAATTTATCCGCACCCGCGCCCCGCCGCCCCCCTGCCCTATGATCCCTCAGCGACTGCTGCGTACGTCCGCTCCAACTGATCCTGGGATACGTAGCCCCTGGCCAGCGCGTACGATTGCCCGTCCCCATCCTCGTATAGTACCGTCGGAAAGCCCACGACCCCGAACCCCCGTGAAAGTCGGAAATCGTCCTCAGCCCGTGCCACGTACTTCGCAGCGGCCATGTTTTCCAAAAACTTGTCCCCATCCAACCCGAATTTTGATGCCCGCTGGCCGTAGGCTGCATCGTCAAGGGGTCGTATGCCATCATAATAGATGGCCCGCTGCAACTCCGCCGCAAAGGCCAACTGCTCGTCCGGTCGCTCTTCCCGGAAAATAGTCATCGCTACCGCCGCGGGCAGGGAGGTGAATACCGCCGTCCCTTCGTCCAGTATCCCCCGTAGAAAGCCCGGCCCGAAGGTGACCCCGCAGCGCTCCTCCACTACTTTGTACGCTTGTTTAATGTAGCCGACCACCTCGCCGATCGGACCGATACGCTCCCCCGTAATCATACCCCCGGACACCACCCGGATCGGCAGCTCCGGATGATGCTCGTGAAATTTCGTGATGACCGGACTGAAGCCATAACACCAGCCACACAGGGCATCGTAGCAGTAGTATAGTTTGGGCATGCCCAAATAACTAGCCGCCCCGCCCTTCGGTTGCGCACCACTGTTCACCTCAATACCTCCACGATGTCAGGTCCGCCCCCTCCGGCGCTAATTCACCTACCTGAGCGGCCCATTTCGGGATGAACATCCGGTGGTACCGCAGCCGGCTAATCGCGTTCGGTTGCGTCGGATCGCCGTTCCAGCAGTGCTCGTCGCGGTCCCCGTAGGTGATCTCGCCGCCGAAGTCGTTCGCCCGCAGAAACTTTTCGGTCCGGTACACGGCGTTGTTCAGGTAGTAGTTGTCCATTTCCCCGACGTAGATGTTGAGCTTTCCCTTCAGTTTGGGTCCGAGGGTAGACCAGTCGCGCTGCAGGATATGCGTCAGATCGTAGTTTTCCCGCCAGTAGTCGGCTACCTCCGGGTCGATCTGCCCGCCGTATTTGTCCCAGATCCGGCGGGGGTAGCCGTCGTCGCCTACCGGACTGTACACCGCCTCCCAGATATCCCACTGTTGCCCGCTCCGGCTGTTATCCCCCAGGGCGAGCTCCCGGTGGTTCATCTCCCGCAGGGTGGACGATAGGTGGCCTAGACTATCGCGGTGCCCCGGCCGTTCGGTCTGCTTGAAGCGGCTGTCCAGGTAGTAGGCATTGCCGTCTTCGTAGAGATTGACCACGGTGAAGTCACGAAAATCAATCGGGTCCGGGCAGGCCGCGTAGCTGCCCCCGTACTCATCGGGATACTTTACCTGCACGGCCATCGCCTCCCAACCACCGGTACTGCCGCCGTACACAAACCGTGCCCAGCCCTCCCCGATCCCCCGGAACCGCCGTTCGATCTCCGGAATGAGTTCGTAGGTGATCGCGTCGCCGTAGGGACCCAGATTTTCGGAATTCACGGCGTAGCTGTCATCGTAGTACGGATTGGCGTGCTGGATCATCACGGCCAACACCCGCGGAAAGTCCGGCCCCGTCCAGGTTCGGTAGAGGTCGTAGGCTTCCTGCGCTACCGTGCGGTTGTAGCAATCCAATCCGAAGCGCGCACTGTACTCGCAGGGCATACCGGCCGTATCGGGTGGGGTGGTGCGCCAGCCCCCGAAGTCAGCGGGGAAGTGGCCGTGCATGATGGCCAGGGGGTACTTCACTTCCGGATGTTCGTCCCAACCTTCGGGCAACAGTACGTGAGCCCCCAGGTACATGTCCCGCCCCCAGAACTCGCTCAGCCGCTCCGAACGTATCCTGATGTGTTTGACGTATTCGCTATCCTCCGGTTCTTCAATCGGTGGAATAGACCGGTTGAACCGTAGGTCAAGGGGTTCGGTACGCCCCCGCTCGATGGTCACCGTCACCGGTGCACTGATCAAGTTTCCGGGGGCGCGGTTCCACTGCTGCCCCTCCCCGCGGTCCATGGGCAACTGCACGGTATGGCCGTCGCCGCGGTGGAAGGTTTCGTACTTGTGGAGCAGTACCTGGGCCCGGTACTCCCCCGGCGGTACGTCGGCCAGTGATTCGATGGGGTAGCCGAAGGCGGTGCCATCCACGGTTACGGTACTCCCGGGCTGCCAGCCGGTCACGTTCATTCCGAATACCAGTTGGGTCCCGGGCCCATCGGTAATTTGAAAACGCGGTTCGGCGCCATCGTCTACGGAAAGCAGCAACAGCAGTCTGCCAGTGAGTGCGCTATCGGCCAGTTCGGTGGGCAGGGTGACGTGAACGGTCTGGGCGCGGGCGCAGGTGCCTTGCCAACCCGGAACCAGGGTGCCGGTCAGAAAAAATATGGTGAATAGCAAACAGGGACGAGCGTACACGGGAGTCGGATTAGTCAGCACTAAAGCTAATTAATTTCCCGACTCTACTTCAGGGTAGGACCCGTAACTACCCAATCACATCTTCGTACAGAATGGCTTTAGGGTAGGCCTTTTTGATCGTATACCGGATCACGTCGAAGGCCGTTACCACCCCCTTCAGCCTGCCCTCCAGATTTACGACCGGTAGCGTTTTAAAGCGACGGTCCATAAAAAGCTCGGCGGCGGTGCCGACTTTATCTTTCGGGGCCAGTTTGACCACGCGGGTAGTCATAACGTGACCGATCAGGTCTTTCTCTGACTTTTTCTTCTTCCGTCGGTTGCGCCACAGGTCATAGGACGTGATGAGCCCGACCAGGCGGTACTGGTCGTCCACCACGGGTAATTGTTGCAACTGATTGTCGAGCATGAGGTGAGCGGCCTCCTTAACGGTTTGTTCCGGGGAGATGGTCACGACATCAGTCGACATGATCGAACGTACTTCTTCGTTCATCATAACACGGGGGTTTTGGTTTTCACGAGATGTGCGAAATATACGGCAATATGCAGTAACAATTGATAAAATATTAAAGATGTTCGCTTTACGGAATCAAAATTAAATAGTTCGGCCCACACCCCCCTTGAGTTGATCATCGCTACCCGTCGAGCGTGAACCCCCCTGGTGGCTACCCACGTTTACCTAACATGGATCCCGTTCGCGCCATCTACCTCTCCGGTTCCTGTGTCATCCTGATCGGGATTATACTGACTATTCAGGCCGGAGAGCCCTACAGCTGGCTGTTCATCCTGCCGGCCATCGCGATCGCCGGAGCCTACTCCCTCTCCCCCCAAATCCGCTGGTGGTACTGGCAGCGCCACGCCCCGGACCTTCCCACCGGACTGGCCCCCCTGCTGGAGCGCTTCGCCCTCTACGGCCGACTCGACCTGGCCGGTAAACGGGAATTTCGCCGCCGCGCCTTCCTGATTCGGGAGAACCTGGAGTTCACCGGCATGGCCATCGAGCAGATCCCGGAGGACGTGCGGCTCATGGTGTCCGCCTCCGCCGCTACGGTCACCTTCTACCGGCAGGATTTTCTCATCCCCGGTTTTGAGAACGTTATTTTTTACAAGCATCTCTTCCCGACGCCCGTCCACGAGCGCCTGCACTCGAGCGAACTCTACCCCGATGATGGCGTGGTGATCTACACCCTTAATTACCTGATTCGGTCGGTCATTGAGTCGGATAAGTACCTCCACCTCGGCATCTACGAATTTACCCGCGCCTTATTCTATACCGAGCCCGGTCTGCGCACCCTCCTGGAACCCCACCAACTAAATTACGCGGAGATCAAACGGCTCGCCGACTTCTCCGAATCCGCCCTGCAGCAGTTTATCGGCCTGGAGGAATTGGACCGGACGGCCATTACCGTCACCCTGTTCCATACCCACCGGGAGCGCTTCGCCCGGCTTTTTCCCGATCGATTCGGTCAACTGGACCGGACCTTTTCCCTACCCATCCCGGCGTAGTACCTTTAGAGCGTGTTGCGACTTCACCCTTCCGGCTACACTTGCCAAATTTTGCACTGCACAGCGTTGCTTGTCGGTCACGTAGCTTTGGCTATGTTCCCTCCTCGCGCCTTGTTCAGCACAAAATTTGGCGGCGTTCGCTCGAAAAGCAAAGTCCCAACACGCTCTTAGTGCTTCGTATTATGGAAGAAGATCGCACCCGCGTCCCCGCCCCCGAAGAAGAACCCTCGCTGGGTGAAATTGAGGTCGACGCTCTTACCGACGGCCCCGTTACCGCCGCCCCCGAAGACCGCGTCCGTCTCGATGGGCTCCGGGACGCCGCCGACCGCATCCGCACCGAGGTCGGAAAGGTGATCGTCGGTCAGCAGGACCTGGTGGACCTGCTCATCGTATCCCTGCTGGCCGGCGGGCACGTGCTGGTTGAGGGCGTACCCGGCATTGCCAAAACACTGACCGCCCGGCTGATCGCCCAGACGATCCGGGCCGACTACCGCCGCATCCAATTCACTCCCGATCTGATGCCCAGCGACGTGACCGGTACTACCGTATTTCGTGCTACGGACTCCACCTTCGAGTTCAACCGCGGGCCGATTTTCGGTAACCTCATTCTGATCGACGAGATTAACCGGGCGCCCGCCAAGACCCAGGCCGCCCTCTTCGAAGTGATGGCCGAGCAGCAGGTGACCGTTGACGGCACCACCCACGAATTGCCCGACCCTTTTTTCGTGATCGCCACCCAAAACCCGATCGAACAGGAGGGTACGTACCGACTGCCCGAAGCCCAGCTGGACCGCTTTTTGCTCCGGGTAGTAGTGGATTACCCCAACCAGCAGGAGGAACGCGACATTCTGTACCGCTTCCGGAGCGACTTCACCCAGCGCCAACAGGACGAAGTGGCCGCCGTGCTCAGTCGGGATGAGGTAGCCACCTATCGCGGCGTGGTCGAGCGGGTGTACATCAAAGACGAGCTACTGGACTACATTGCCGCCCTGGTCCACCGCACCCGTACCCACCCCGATCTGTACCTGGGGGCCAGCCCGCGGGCTTCCCTTGCCATCCTCCGCTTGTCCAAGGCCGTTGCCGCCCTGGCGGGGCGTGATTTCGTCACTCCCGATGACATTAAGCGGGTGGCCTTTCCGGCCCTGAACCACCGCATCATCCTCAGTCCGGAGCGGGAGATGGAAGGCTTCGGTTCCCGCGATGTGATCCAGGAGATAATGAAGGGGATCGAAGTGCCGCGGTAGCCAATTACCCTGCGGTAAAGGCGCTTACCACCTTAGCCATCCGCCGCGAATTTACCCCCAGGTCGCTATGCCCCACCCGACTGGCGCTGCGGTAGTGGATCACCTGCTCCTCCGGGTCCACGACAAACTCCACGTCGTCAATGTAGGGGATCGGCCAGGTCTTAAAGGTGTAGTGTAGGTAGTTCCCATCCTCTTCTACCAGGGTGGTACGGGGCATGGCACTGACTACTTTTTTGATCCGGGCCCGGGCCTCTTCCGCCGTACCGCTGAATGCGATGGGATCGCGCCGCTTCTTTTCCTGGTCGGTCTGGGTGCTGACGCAGTTGGGGCTTTGGGGGCAGGGCTTAAGGGTACGCGACATAGCTTCGTTTTGATGCACTACCCGCCGCAACTCGTTAATGTTTGCCGTGGCGAGGGGGAGGGCCAGGGAAGATACGGCTGCATCATCATCCAGGGCGCGAATTTCCGCTAACAGCCGCAGGCCCCGGGCGGTGCGCACGTAGTGGAGCATCCCGTAGTTGCGCTCGGTCACCAGCGGCCCCACTCGCTTCGTATTTACCTCGTTGGCGTCGTCGTAGGCGTGGGTCAGTCCGCTGGAGGTCATCTCCACGATCCGAAAGTCATCTACGCGATCGACGGCGAATTCGGCCAGATGGCGATCCCCACTCAGTAGCAGCGGTAGGGCCGGCCGGGTGGTAGCCAGTAACTGCAGCAGACGGTTGCGGGCGGCGGGGAAATTAGCCCACTTTTCGTAGCCGTGGTCGGTGTGAAGTACCTGGATACTGCTGGCGATCAGGTGGGCTTCGGCATCGCTGTCGCGGAGCTCAGCCTCCAGCCACTCCCACTGTTGCTCCCCCAGGATGTCACCGTCCGGATTTGCCGCGTAGCGTTGTCCCGGCACCCGGCTTTTCAGTAGTTCATCGCGGAAGTAGCGGGTATCCAGCAGGATCACCTTTACCGGGCCGATTCGGTATGACTGGTAGGTGCTTCCGTGAGTTCGGGCGGGGTGATCGGCGGGCACGTCCAGGAAGTCGAGCATCAGTGTTTGTGCCTGCTCCCGCATTGGCCATTCCCGGCCGGCATCGTTTTTACCGTAATCGTGGTCGTCCCAGATGCCGTAGATCGTGGGCACGACCTGCCGGAAGGCGGCGTATTCCGGCGCGGATTTCTGGGTTGCGTAGTCCGCCCGCATTTGCTCGGGGTCGTCCGTGTCGGCGTAGATATTGTCACCGAGCCAGAGCCAGGCATCGGGTTCGTGGCCGGCGATGGTGGACCAGTAGTCCTGGGGGGCCGTCTGGCGATTGCAACTCCCGAAGGCGACGGTAAGTTCGGACTTCGCTTCGGTGGCCGGGGGAGGCTCGGCCTGGCTGCCGGACTGGATAGCCTGCCCGTACAAGTATGCGAGGAAGAGGAACAGCAAGAAACCAAAGGCGAGCGGCAGTTTTCTACGCATAGCGGCGTCGAACCAGGTCAATAAATTCCCGGGCCACTTCCTGGCGGTCGGGTTTATGCCACTCGTGTTCCCGGGCCAGCTCGATGAGTAAGGGGCGGGCGTTGTCCATGCTACCCTTTAGGTTGAGCGCCTTGAGTTGCTGGTTCAGGTCGTCCGTCCCGGCGAACAGTTTATTGGCGAACTGTACGCGATTATTGATGCTCAAGGCGCGGGTGAGATCGGTCACGCGTTGCCGCATGATACGGGTCGGCACGCTGCCCTCCTTTTTCTTCCCGAAGAGCTCTTCGAGTTCGGGCGGGGGGGGTTCCGTTTCCCGTACGTGGGCGGTTTGGCTGGTGAGTGCGGGGGCCGGGGGCGGGGGCACCGGGGCGGTGGGTACCGGGGGTGGGGCGGATTTCGGGGGGCGGGGCGCTTCGGTTGGTACTGGCGCCGGTTTTTTCTCGGGGGTAGGTGGGGGGGGCGGGGGCGGCTTAGGCGCTTCGGGTGTCCCGTCCAAGTAGAGCGCGTATAATTCGCGGAGGTAGCCTAGCATCAGGTCGCGTTCCAGGGCGGAGGGGCCGTCACCGTCCGGGTCTTCCCGTAGGCTACGGTGCAGCGTCGTGATACGGCTGAGGAGCTTATCGGCTTTGGTTTGGGCCATGGGCGGGGAGATTTTTGATACCTTCGGCGCCCAAAATACGGCGGCGCCTATGTTTTTAGAGCCTCACTTTAGCGGTCAACGCCGGGGTTGGTTGGAAGTTATCTGTGGGTCCATGTTTTCGGGGAAGACCGAGGAACTGATCCGGCGGCTCAAACGGGCGCGCATCGCCGGGCAGGAGGTTGCCGTTTTCAAGCCCCGGGTCGATACCCGGTACGCGGACGATAGCGTGGTCTCTCACGATAGCAACTCACTGCTCGCCACCCCGATTGACGGTAGCAAGGATTTGCACCGGCTGGTGGGGGAGGTTTCCGTCATCGGGCTGGACGAGGCGCAGTTCTTTGACGAGGGGATCGTACAGTTGACCCAGGATCTGGCGCACCGCGGCAAGCGGATCATTATTGCCGGTCTGGATATGGACTTCCGCGGCAAGCCCTTCGGCCCCATGTGCGATCTGCTGGCGGTGGCGGAGTACATTACGAAGGTGCACGCGATTTGTTCCCACTGTGGAAATTTGGCTACCCACTCCTACCGGCTTACGCCCGATACGGATACGGTCGTGCTTGGGGAGGAAGAGCACTACGAGGCCCGCTGCCGCACCTGTTTCCGAATGGGAAATATTCTGGACTTGCGCAAATAGCTGCCGCCAGCGATCGGGGGAGACTGCAATAATTGTCATAGTACCACGTTCTAGAGCAGTCGCGTGCTTATGCGTGCTGGAATTACTAATTGTTTAGTACCGCCCTACTATGTTCACCTTACGCCCAATTTTGCGGGCTTTCTTTGTATTGCCATTGTATACCATTTTTGCCAGCTTTCTGGCCGCGCAGAACCCCTATATCTCACCCACCCCGGGCCAGGATCTGATGATCACCAGTCAGGCCCAATTGGATGGTTTTGTGAACGGAAGCGGAAAGTATACGTCTAGTGACGTGGGCATCACGCTGGATGGTACTTCTACCACCTTTACCGACCTGGGGAACGTGAGTGAACTCACCGCCATTGAGGGTCTACTGAAAATCATCGGATGGGGCACCGACGATGCTGCCGGTAGCAGCGATCCCCTGGCGGCGTTTTCTTCCCTGACTACGGTATCGGAATTGCACGTAGGCCGCGACCTGGGAAACAACGAAGGTATTGCCGCGATCACATCAACCACCCTTTCCACTATTCGTAATCGCCTCGAACTGATCCGGTGTATAAACGCGCAGACCGTTTCCATCCCGAACGTTACCGCGACATCCGGAAATATTTTTATCGATAGCCTGACTGCTGTTACCACCCTCGACTTCAGCGGACTGACTTCAGTAGGATCCAATCTACAGGTCGAAGAATGCCGGTCACTGACAACGCTCGACGGGTTTCGATTCGTCGAGACTATTGGAAACGTGCTATCCATTTTACGCAATGATGTCCTGGAGGGGGTAAGCGCGCTGGGCAGTGCGGTACCTACCGGCCGACCGAGCTATACGCTGCGCCGGCTGGTCGTTCGCGGCAATCCACTTATACCCAATTTGCTCACTTTAACCTGCACCGTCGGGGAAGACATCGTTATCGTGAACAACGATCAAATGACGGAACTGGGGCCAATTGTTCCCCAGCAATCCATGGACCGCATCGAGATCGGCCGTCACGAGAACCTGACTGGTCTGAGTGGCTTACTCGACGGTACGACTCCCCTGAACCTGAAACGTTTCATATTCTACCGTAACGCTGGATTTACCGCAACGGGCAGCCGTCCCATCCGGGTGGAGACGGAGCTGACGCTGGATAATTTGGATATCTCTACTCCCTTTGATTTTTCCGCGACGACTGACGTATCCGCCCGACTTAACATCCTTAACAATGCAAACCTGTCGGATCTGAATTCCCTGGGTAATATCGGTACGGTTGGCCGGATGACTGTGGAAAATAATGCATTGCTTACTACCCTAGATGGATTCGCATCGCTTACGAACGTGACGGAAGCGGCGTTCATTACCGGTAATCCTTCTCTGGGCGATTGTTGCATTTTTCCGGAGCAGGTTACCGTAGCGGGCGCCCCCGCCGATTCTTCCAATCCAAATTTTACGGTATCCAATAATACGGGACAATGCACGGATAATGCGACCATGGATGCCACCTGCTCGGCCGCCCTGCCCGTCAGCTGGCGTTCCCTTACTGCCGAATGGACCGGGGGGGCTGTTAAGATCGAATGGGATGTACTCGAAGAAACAGACAATGAAAAGTTCTACGTGGAACGGTCGACCGACGGTGTCCAGTTTACCGCTATTCATTCTACGCCTGGAAAGGCTACTTTCTCGGCGAGAGGTAGTTCCTACCGGTACCATGACCCTGCGCCGCCCGCCGGTACGATTGTATACTACCGGATTCGACAGGTGGGTTTTGACGGAACATCCACCCTGAGTAAAACCGTATTCCTTGCCCCGGACCCCCTACCCCCCAGTGGCTTTAGCATATACCCAAATCCGAGTCGGGGACGAGCCCTTCGATTGCAATCCTATCCGAGTAGCGACCGGGAAGATTCGGAGGCCAGTACCCGCAGACGCTGCATCAATTCTTCGATTGCAATCCTATCCGAGTAGCGACCGGGAAGGTGAGGTACGTCTTTACG
>CAZQNE010000048.1:1804-17542 GCA_964594535.1 uncultured Lewinella sp. | reverse complement strand
CTTCGATTGCAATCCTATCCGAGTAGCGACCGGGAAGGTGAGGTACGTCTTTACGACCCGGTCGGACGTCTACGGTACCGGGGACCGGCGAATGAACCCATTCCCGTAGCCGGCCTCCCGGGGGGGCGCTACGTTCTTCGTGTGGAGGGGCGGACCGGAACGATTACCCGATCCGTCATCCTACTCCGATAAGTTAGTAGAAGTACGTTTTGTAGTAGGCCCACCAATCGTCCCAGTTCCTGATGGCGAGGAAAAGGAGCAGCACCAGTAAGCCGATTCCGATAATGCGGGCGGTGCGGGCCACCTCCCGGTTTTTCTCCTTCCGCGTACGGTAGCGGTGGCGGGTGCTCTGCTTGCCCATGGTCTAGAAGTCGAGTTCGATGGTGCTTCCCGGCTTTAGCTTCCCGTTGTTCCCCGCCTTACCATTTGACTTAGCGTTCTGGGTCTCCGCGGCGGCTACCACACCCTCCGCTTCTTCCAGGGGGACGAAAGGGTCGTTCAGTTCCCTGACCGAGATGAGTTTACCGTCGTGCAACTTATTACCGAGTGCCTTCCAGCCCTTGACGTCGATGAAATCGGAGAGCACCACCGTTTTTTCCACCTTTTGCCGTTTTTCCCGGTAGGCGTACTTGATTTCCGGGCGGGGGTGGACGCTGGCGATGTAGAGCTTGGTTTGGCGGTGGTCGGTGAGATAGTGAAAGGCCTGGCCGGGGGAGCTGGTCTCGATATTGAAGCGCTTGACCAGGGTCGTGCCCCGTTCGCCCTCGTAGTAAACGGCACTGATGACCATATCCTCCTCCCACTTGCCGATGAAGTAAAGATTACTGGGGTCATAGCGGCGGGTCAGATCGAGTTCCTCCCGCTCGTAACTGCCATCCTTATAGACCGCCAATAGGTAGTCACCGGTATCGAAACCACCGAGGAACTGCCCGCGCTCGTCCAGGTTGAGCCGGCCACTGACTTCGTCCATCCAGACTTTCATGGCGCCCAGGGTAGACTTACCGACCTCGTTCAGGGTAATTTTCCGGACGGGGTAGCGCGTCAGAATGTTGCCGGCCGCACCCCGCCCCTTGATGGCCAGATCGGCAAAATCGAATTCGAAGTTCTTCTGCCGGGCTTTGGTCGATCCGCTCAGTTGGACGGTGATCGTTTCGGCTTCCCCGTTTGGGTTGGCACTGAAGTAGAGGACCTTCGAACCCTTGTGCTTTTTGGTCAGGTCGTACTCCCGATCACGGGTGATGGCGGTGACGTTGAAGCGCTTGGCCATGGCCCGTCCGGTTTTTCCGTCCAGGTAGGCCATATTGTAGGTGGTCCGCTCGTCACCCTTCTTCCAGATATTGACGTGGATGATGTCCTTACCCACGAACGTCTTATCGTCCATGCGGGTCACCATCATTTTCCCGTCACGGCGGAAGACGATGATGTCGTCCACGTCCGAGCAGTCGCAGACGAACTCTTCCTTCTTCAGGCCCTGGCCTACGAAACCCTCCTTGCGGTCGACGTAGAGTTTGGTATTGTTGGCGGCAACGGCGGTGATTTCGACCTTTTCGAAGGTGCTGATTTTAGTTTGCCGTTCCCGCCCCTTCCCGTACTTATCGAGCAGACCGCGGTACCAGGCGATGGCGTAGTCGGTGAGGTGCTCCAGGTCGTGGCGGACCTGTTTGAGTTCCTCCTCCAGTTTGGCCATCAACTCGTCGGCCTTAAAGCTATTGTACTTCGAAATACGCTTGATCCGGATTTCGGTGAGGCGGGTAATGTCCTCCTCGGTTATTGCACGGAGCAGGGTAAGCCGCCGGTCGTTCTTCTTCTTCCGGTCGCCCGGTTCGCGGACGTACTTTTTCAACCCCGCGCGGATGATTTCCAAGACCTGCTCGAAGCTCTCGGCCTCCTCGATGTCGCGGTAGATGCGGCGCTCGATGAAGATTTTTTCCAGGTTGGCAAAGTGGATCTTTTCTTCCAGTTCCCGCTGGCGAATGAGGAGTTCCTGCCGGAGCAATTCCTTGGTCTGCAGGGTATTGACCTCCAGAATTTCCTCGACGGTCACGAAGTGGGGCTTATCTCCCCCGATAATCACGCAGGCGTTGGGGGATACGGAGAGCTCACAGTTCGTGAAGGCGTAGAGGGCGTCGATGGTCACGTCGGGACTGATGCCCGGGGCCAGCTCGATCAGCAGCTCGACCTCGGCGGCGGTGTTGTCGACCACCTTTTTGATCTTGATCTTCCCCTTATCGTTGGCTTTGATGATGCTGTCGATCAGCGTTTGAGTGGTCATACCGTAGGGGAGCTCCCGGATGGCGATGAACTTGTTGTCGATCTTTTCGATCGTGGCCCGGATCTTGATGCGGCCGCCCCGCTTACCGCCCTGGTAGTCGCTCACGTCGACGGTGCCACCGGTGGGGAAGTCGGGGTAAATCTTGACCTTCTTGCCCTCCAGCAGTTTGATGCTCGCCTTGCACAACTCCACGAAGTTGTGGGGCATGATTTTGGTGCTCAGCCCGACGGCAATGCCCTCCGCCCCCTGGGCCAGCAGCATGGGGAACTTCATCGGCAGGTTCACCGGCTCCTTCTTCCGGCCGTCGTAGCTGAGTTGCCAGTCGGTGGTCTGGGGGTTGAAGACCACTTCGAGGGCGAACTTCGTCAGTCGGGCCTCGATATAGCGGCTGGCGGCGGCGGAGTCCCCGGTCAGGGTATTGCCCCAATTGCCCTGGGGGTCGATAAGCAATTCTTTTTGCCCGAGGTTAACCAGGGCATCCCCGATGGCGGCATCCCCGTGGGGGTGGTACTGCATGGTCTGCCCGATCACGTTGGCGACCTTATGGTAGCGGCCGTCGTCCATTTCCTTCAGAGCGTGGAGGATGCGGCGCTGTACGGGTTTGAGGCCATCCTCAATGGCGGGTACGGCCCGTTCCAGGATGACGTAACTGGCGTAGTCGAGGAAGTAGTCCTCGTACATCCCCTTCAGCCCGCCCTCGGGGGTACCGTTGTCGGTTTCTATTCCGTGTTGGTTTTCCATCTGCTACTTTTTCCCTCACCCCTAGCCCCCCTCCGGGGGAGAGGGGGGACGCGAAGATAACTACGGATGAATTAAAAACAAAATGTTGTAAAGCCAGTGTTTCCGTCCACGCCGAAATCTTGCAGTCGGTACGACTGTACCTACTACAAGTTGTACCCACTACACACTTACTCCCCACACCCGATCGGCGAACCATCCGGCAGCTCGGGGGCGGGCGGCGCTTCGTAGCTTTTCGGGTTGGCCAGATAACTTTCGATTAGCTGATTGATGTAGGCCTGGTGAGCGGTCGGGGCCGAGCCGCCATACTCCCGGTAGTCCATAAGCAACTGGAGGGCGGCGGCACTTACGGCCCCGCTGATCTGCTGATTGGCCGTTAGTTGCAGCAGGTGGCGGACGAGCCGTAGCTCCACCGCCTCGGCAATGGCCCGCCCGTAGCTATTTCGCTCGGTCTGCCTGACTTGCCGACGGGCTCGCTGGCGTACCTCGTCCAGGTATTGTTCGAGGGTAGGAAGCTCTTCACCGTAGAGTACCCGCTGTTCGTGGATTCGGGCCAGCCGGCTGGGTTGCAGCAGAAACGTCAGCGAATTGTCCGCCGCGGCGGTGGCCATAGCCAGCGGGTCGAGCCCGCCGCCACTCTGAACGTCGAACAGCTCACGATCGCGGCCGTAGCCCATGGCGGGGGGCGGGATGAGGGTGACCAACTTGCTGGGTAGACTTAGTTGGTTATGGCTCAGTGTACTAAGGAGTACTTCCGTGGCCGCTCGCTGCCGGGCCGGGTCGGTGGGTTGGTAGTCCGGTCGCTGCCCCGCCACCCGCACCCCGTAGTCGTACTCGTAACCGCCAATCACCTTGGCAACGGCCTCCACCTGGTAGCGGTGCATGAGGTAGACCGGTACCAAAACGCTCTCCAGTTCCGAAAGGGGGGTGCCGAGGGGGATATTCTTTTCGCTGAAGCGTTGCAGGGCTGCCTCCCGTAGTTCCAGCAGTCGCGCCAGTTCAGCTACCGGGTCGCTGCCGTTGTCCCAGAGGTGGGCCGTGGGTTGGCTGCTTCCCTGGGGACGGGCATCGGCGTCGGAGATGTAGCGGAGGCCCATTTTCTCGTTCTCCGTCAGTATTTTAGTCAACTCCGCACCTGCGGCCGCGCCCTCTCCTCCAAAGTCCTGGTAGCCATAAAGGATCGTCCGCTTATCCCACTCCCCGATGCCGGTGGCGTAGGCCTCGCTGAAGTCCACTTCGCCATTGTCCGTCAGCATCACGTAGGGGTGGGGGTAGTCCATGACCGAGGCGCGGTTATTGGTGCTGGCGGCGAAATTGTGGGCCAGCCCGAGGGTATGGCCGACCTCGTGGGCGCTGAGTTGCCGCAGCCGAGCCAGGGCCAGTTCCTCCAGGCGGGGATCGGGGGTCGTGCCGTCCTCGCCGTAGGCCTCGATGAGCCCCTGGGCGATGAGAAAATCCTGGCGCACCCGTAGGCTACCGAGCAGGACGTGGCCCTTGATGATTTCGCCCGTGCGGGGGTCGGTGACCGAGCTACCGTAGCTCCAGCCGCGGGTCGAGCGGTGCACCCAGTTGATGACGTTGTAGCGCACGTCGAGGGGGTCGGCGTCTTCGGGCAGTACCTCCACGCGGAAGGCATCTTTGTAACCGGCGGCTGCGAAGGCCTGGTTCCACCAGCGGGCCCCCTCCAGCAGGGCGGAGCGGACGGGCTCGGGGGCACCGCGGTCCAGGTAGTAAACGATGGGTTCGACGGGCTCACTCACCTCCGCTTCCGGGTTCTTCTTCCGTAGCCGGTGGCGGGTGATGAAGCGCTTAGTCAGCGATTGGTCGATGGGGGTGGCGTAGTCGGCGTAACTGGTTGGGTAGTAGCCGGAGCGGGGGTCGAAGGCGCGGGGCTCGTAGTCATCGTCGGGAAGCTCAACGAAGCTGTGGTGCATGCGCAGCGTGAAGCTCTCCGGCGTCGGCGTCACGCTCCTGACCTGGCTGGCCGTGGGCTCCCCCGTGAAGGTGATGGTGGCCTCGAACTCGCTGTTTTTCGGGAAGTTCTTCGTGTTTTCGGGGTAGAGGGCGCTGCGGTCGGCGTCGATCTTGTAGGTGCCCTGCTTGCGGGCCTTCAGGCGGGCGGCTACGCCGTGGGCATCGCTGAGGAGCAGGTCGCTGAGGTCGATGAGCACGCGGTCGCCATCCTTAGCCACCACTTTGAAGCCCTCCAGTACCGACTGGGCGAAGGCTTCCTCCACGCTGCGGGCCTCGTCGGGGTTATCGGATATGGCGCGGTAGTCGAGGTTGCGTTGCTGTAGGAGCACCCGGGGCCCGACGCGCCGCCAGAAGACCACGCGGGTATCGCCGAGCTGGTTGCGGTCCAGGCCGATGTCGTTGCTGCCCAGTCCGGCGGCTAGTGAATTGACGTACAGAAAGTCCTCCTCCCAGCGGTCAATTTCGAAGTAGGCCCTGCCCTCCTCCTCGCTCCAGTAGAAGGGATAGAAGCCATCGCGGCGTTCCATCCCCTCGGTTTTTTCGGCGATGGTGGGGGTGTCTTTTTTGTCCTTATCCTGGGCGTGGAGGAGGGGGAAGCTCAGCAGGAGTAGCAGACAAAAGAGGGGGCGGGGGGGCGGCACGGGTACGGTTTTGGAGTGGACCCGTAAGGTAAGTAAGCGGGGAGAGATAGCCGTTCTTACCCCTGCCCCATCCGCTCCGTGCCGTCCCCCTTCCAGTTGCAGTCGGGGCATTCCTTCACCTCGATCAGGTGCTCGATCACGATGGGGGTAATGGGGGGCAGATCGACGACCTGGGTGCGTTTGACCTGGATCGGGGGCAGGTGGGTGAGCCAACCGGCGCAGTTGGGGCACTCTTCCACCGGATGGCAGACGATCTCGTCGGGGTCGTCGGTCAGGTGAACGCCCGTACTTACCGGGGGAAATTTCGGGTCGTGGGAGGCCGGCTTCTGGCTACGGGAGGGGAGGGCATTCGGGGTTTCGGGGTCAAAATCGGCGCGGGCACCTTCCAGTTTCTCCAGCCGTTGTTCGAGCTGCTCCAGGTTTTGGAGGAGCAGGCGGCTAAACAACCGGGCGTCCGGGCACCACTGGCCGTTCAGTTGGGCGTACACGTGCTTGAGGTCGGTCGACATCGGGGGCTAAAGTATGGACTGACCCGGAAATCTTGGGGCCGTGCGACTCTATTCACGCCCGCTCCCGGAACAGTTCCACGAACTCGCTTACCGTCATGGCCCCCCGGTCGCCCTCACCCTGAACGCGCACGGCCACCCGGTTACTCTCGGCTTCCTTTTCGCCTACGATGAGCATGAAGGGAACCTTGCGCAGTTCCGTATCGCGAATCTTGCGGCCGATGGTTTCGCTGCGATCGTCGACCTCGCCGCGGATGTCGTGTTGAGCTAACTCAGACTGGATGCGGCGGGCATAGTCCACGAAGCGGTCGCTGATGGGCAGTACGGCGAACTGCTCCGGTGCCAGCCAAAGGGGGAATTTGCCGCCGGTGTGCTCGATCAGTATGCTCGTGAAGCGCTCCAGCGAGCCGAAGGGGGCCCGGTGGATCATCACGGGGCGGTGCGGCTGGTTGTCTTTGCCGACGTACTCGAGCTCGAATTTGTCGGGGAGGTTGTAGTCGACCTGTACGGTACCGAGTTGCCACTGGCGGCCGAGGGCGTCGCGGACCATGAAGTCAAGCTTGGGGCCGTAAAAGGCGGCCTCTCCGTACACCTTTACCGTCTGCATATCGATCTCGGCGCAGGCCTCGATGATGGCCCGCTCGGCGCTCTCCCAGTTGCCTTCCGAGCCGATGTACTTTTCGGGGGTGGCGGGGTCGCGCAAGCTGATCTGGGCGGTGACGTCATCGAAGCCGATCATACCGAGCACCTCCCGGACGATGTCGACCACGGCCAGGAACTCCCCCTTCACCTGATCTGGGGTGCAGAAGATGTGGGCATCGTCCTGGGTGAAGCCCCGTACGCGGCTGAGGCCGTGGAGCTCGCCGGTTTGCTCGTAGCGGTACACGGTACCGAACTCCGCCAGGCGCAGGGGTAGCTCGCGGTAGCTGCGGGGCCGGAACTTATAGATCTCGCAGTGGTGGGGGCAGTTCATCGGTTTGAGGAGGAACTGCTCGCCCTCGCGGGGGGTGTTGATGGGCTGGAAGCTGTCTTCCCCGTACTTATCCCAGTGGCCGCTGGTGACGTAGAGGTCCTTTTTGCCGATGTGGGGGGTGGCGACCTGCTGGTAGCCGGCGTCCTCCTGCCGTTCTTTCAGGTAGTTGACCAGCCGTTCGCGCAGTTGGGTGCCCTTGGGGAGCCACATGGGCAGGCCGGCCCCGACCTTCTCGGAGAACATGAATAGTTCCAGCTCCTGGCCCAGTTTGCGGTGGTCGCGCTTCTTGGCTTCCTCCAGTAGGTCCAGGTATTCCTTCAGTTCCTTGGCCTTGGGGAAGGAGATGCCGTAGATGCGGGTGAGCTGCTTGCGTTTCTCGTCGCCTAACCAGTAGGCGCCGGCGACTTTCATTAACTTGATCGCCTTGATCGGGGCGGTGTTGGCGATGTGGGGCCCCCGGCAGAGGTCGGTGAAGTTGCCCTGGGTGTAGAAGGTGATGTTGCCGTCCTCCAACCGCTCCAGGAGTTCGAGTTTGTAGGGGTCTTCCTTTTCCTCGAAGTAGGCTACGGCGTCGGCTTTACTGATCTCCTGGCGCACGTAGTCCACTTTCCGGCGGGCCAGTTCCAGCATCTTTTGCTCGATGCGGGGCAGGTCTTCGGAGCTGATGGAGCGGTCGCCGGTATCGATGTCGTAGTAGAACCCATTCTCCACGGCCGGTCCGATCCCGAGCTTCACCCCCGGGTAGAGCTCTTCCAGGGCCTCGGCCATCAGGTGGGCGGTGGAGTGCCAGAAGGTTTGCTTGCCGCCCTGGTCGCGCCAGGTGAGTAATTCCACGGTGGCGTCTTCTTCGATGGGCCGGTTGGCGTCGATGATGACCCCGTTCACTCTGGCACTCAGTACGTTGCGGGCCAGACCGGCGCTGATGCTCTGGGCTACGTCCATGGCCGAGCTACCGGCCTCGAACTCACGGACGCTGCCGTCGGGGAGGGTGATCTTGATCATGCTACCATCGGTTTGTTTCCGCCTGCGCTTGCGGGGCGCGCAAAGGTAGGAACTGCCCCGCGTTGTCGGTACAACGCTACGGAGGCAGCGGGGGGTGCCGTATATTGGTCCTTTCCTGCTAACCCTCCGATCATGCAAGCCTCCGTTCTCTTTACCGTCCTGCTCTGTCTCCTCTTCGGCTGTACCGCGTCGCGGGAGACGTCCCAGGCCGACCGCGACAACGCTACCGCCCGCCGCGCTATTAAGTACGCCAACGGTACCAATACGGTAGCGGTGGACGCCGCCGAAACCGGTACCGACCTGAGCTCCTACCTGCGCCGGATTTCCGGAGTTTCGGTGCGGGGCAGTGGTCCCGATGCTACCGTTCGTATCCGCGGAGACGTGAACTTCAATGCCGATGCTACCCCCCTCTTCGTGGTCAACGGCACCATATTGGGCAACCGGTACGCCGAGGTGTACGACGTGATCGACATCAACGAGATCAGCCGGGTCCGTGTGTTGAAAAACGTCAGCGATACCAACCTATACGGGATGCAGGGGGCTAATGGCGTTATTGAGATTCGCCTGAAGCAGTAGTGACGATCCAAATTGAGAAAAGATTGAACACGGGGGTCTCTTTTCACCTTCCGCCTGCACACCGTTTTCAAGTAAATCATCCCCCTCCCCAGTTGGAGAAAATATTAGAACGTTCCCACACCTTTATGCCATCAGTCAAAAAAGCCGCCGTCAGTCTGGCGAGGAAAGTACTAGACCTTGAGATCAAACGGAGAAAGCACCGGAATGAAATACCCAACGAGGCGATCGGCCTACAGAAGGAGGTCATCTTCGTTGCCGTACCCAAGACCGGCACTACTTCCGTGAGAAGCCAGATTCGTGAGCCGGGCAAGCCGCTGATCTATAACCCCCACCTTAGTATTACCCAGCTTCGGGAAGTCCTTTACGTATTCTTTTTACAGCAAAGCCTTAAGCGGAACAATCGATTTCCCACTAACGGCCACAAAAACGACCTGGATATCCGCGCCCAGGCAAACGAGGCCTTCGACCGCTTTTTTAAATTTTCCGCCGTCCGTAATCCCTGGGCCCGCGCGGTCTCCCTGTACAGCCGCCGCGAGGGGGTCAGTGTCCGGGAAGATCTGACCTTCGAGCAATTTTGTGAGCGACATCGCAACGCCAGTGACACCTGCGTGCACCCCACCTTTCACAAAAATCAGTGCGACTGGCACTGCGACGAGAACGGGGTCAACCTGCTCGACTACGTGTACCGCTTAGAAGACTTTCCCCGGGCTATCGAGGAAATCAGGGAGCGCACGAACGGTCGTATTCAGCTGATCGACCTAAAGCGGAACAAGAATCCGGGATCGAAGTCAATGAACTACCGATCGATGTACACCGATCGGACCCGCAAGTTGATCGCCAAACACTTCGAAAAGGACATCGACACCTTCAAGTACACCTTCTGATCGGGGATTACCCTCCGGGCGGCCCTTCATCTTCAGTCGGGTAGCTCACCACCAGTGTATACCCCGCCGCCCGGGCCAGGTAGTCCATACTTTCGATGACCGACCGACCCTGCACCCGCGCTCGCTCTTCAGCGCCCGTTCCCGTAGTCGCTCCTTCGCCCGCCGGTTCAGTTGGCTGTAGTCGCGTGCCGTGAAGGTGTTGAACCAGCTTTCCTCCAGGTTGCGGTAGGTCAGTTCGTGGTCGATGGCCAGAATTTCCGGCTCGGGGAGGTTGCTCACGGTCAGCGTGCGCGCATCGGGGTCGACGCTCAGTTCGAGCTGCTCCAGATCGTAGCCCACCAGGATGGTTCCACGTACTTCCACCAGGGCCTGCTTGTCGAAGCTGAAGCGGGTGGGCAGGGGGAGGTACAGATCGACGTTGCGCGACGAGGTGGAGGAAAATATTTCGCTGACGTCGCCCTCCACCGTTACGAGTTTGCTCACGTTGCGGACCCGTTCCAGCAGGATCGTCGCTTCCTCGCGCACGGCCCGATCGGCCCGGTAGGCGTCGAACCACGAGAGTACCGCTACCCCCAGGAAGAAGGAGAGCAGGGCGATAGTGAGGGTGGGGAGCAGCCGCCTCACCCGGCGACTTTAGCCTCCAGGGGGTAGCGCAGCCCGTTGTAGGATTTCAGGACGGCCTTGACGCTACCGACCGAGACGGGGGATTCAATCAACAGGGGGATCTTGTTTTTATCGTCGCTGACGTAGATCTTCATCTCGTCGCCCTCGTCGAAGAGGTCGCCGGTGATCAGCTGGGGGCTAAAGCGGAGGGTATTGTAGGACCCGCTGCCCCTCACCTTTACGTCTTCCTCGGGGCCCAGGTACCGGATTTTCAGGGGGTGTACCTCCTGATCCATCATGATCTTGATGGGGATTTCCTGTTTAGGTTCCAGCCGGTGGTAATCGAGGTTACGGGCCAGGTAGATGATGGAGATCAGGTCGTGGAGGCAGGGGTCGACGGCCATTTCCTTGGGTTTGAGCTGGTCGCGGGTTTTGCCCCGCATACTCCGGATGCGCTGCTCGTCCTGGTAAAAGGTAGTGTGGTCGTAGCGGCTATAGCCCCCCTCCTGGATATCCTTAATGTGGATTTGGGGCAGCAGGGTTTCCTTGTCGAGGTAGCTGGTGTAGTTGTCGGTCACCTTGTAGAACCACTCGTAGCTGGGGTAGGTCCGCCCCTTTACGGTGATGCGGTACTGCCCCGGCAGATCGTGGACGCGGAAGGTCACCTCCCCGGCGGCCAGCCAGACGAAGTTCCAGTTGTAGTACATCTTGTACACGATTTCCTCCCCGGCCTGGAAGGCCGTGTTCGGTATGGCGCAAATGTCGGGCGGGGACGCAGGTGCGGGCTCTTCTTCGGGCACCACCGGACCCGATCCCACGGGAAGCGCGAGCAGGAACAGAGTGAGGCATTTGAGCAGTAGCGAATTCATACGATTTTGTTTCTCCGCACGATCAACCAGTAACCGGGCAGGGCCGGCAGTAATACATTAACGCCGAAGAGCGCCGAATATGCTGCCAGTACCGCAATCGCGCCGGCGGGGTCGCCGGGCCAGAGGAGTAAACCCAGTTCCGTGCGCAGCACCAGGTTCATCCCCGGGGGTAGCGGAAGCCCGGCCTGCACGAGGTAGATTGCCGCGATCCCGGCCAGTCCGTCGACCGGCGGCAACTCCAGTCCGAAAAACCACAGTAACAGGTAGAGTTGCGTACAGTAAACCCCGAACCGCAGGCAAGCGTAGGTGCTGGCGGCCGACATTAGCCTAAAATTAACGTTTGCCAGGGCGGCGATCAGGGTGCCGGTGCCCCACCCGAAGCGTTGCCCGAGCCACCGTAGCACCCGCAGTACGAGCGCCCTTCCGACCAGTGCGATCGCTACGACCAGCAGGGGGCCGAGCGGCAGGAGGGCTAACGAAGGAAGGGTACCGGTCAGTTCCGGAAGGTGGCCGAGGGTGTAGATCAGCGCGGGCCAGGCAATGAGCAGGAAGGCCACCCACTGGCAGAGACTCCCCAGGAGGGAAGAACCCACCACTCCGGCCCATTCGTCGCGGCGGGCTACCAGCATCCGACCGCCGATTTCCCCGATCCGGTTCGGGGTGGCCGCACTCACGCTCACTCCGGCCAGCGTGGCCCGTAGGGCGCGGGAGTACGTCCAGGGAAAGAAGGGCTGTAGCAGCAGGTGCCACTTTCTGGCCTCCAGGAGCCAGTTCAGGGGCATGAGCAGGAGGGCGAGGAGTAGGTAGCGCCACTGCCCCGGGCGGCCCAGGGCGGCGAAGAAGGCCGGCCAGTCCATGCGCCGCCCCAGCACGAAGAACTGGTAGCCCACCGCCGCGAAGACGATCAGGGCCGCCAGTCGGAACATAAATGTCCGGCCGCGGGAGGGGGTGCGAAACCAGGCGAGTAGGGCCATCGGCGGGCAAAAGTACGGTAGGCGGCCAGCTACCGCGGACCCAATAATTTGTTGGGTTCCCCCGATTCGCGCTACTTTAGCCGGCGATCTGTTTGGTTTTCACTCAAAGCAAGTACCCGTGGCTAGTGCCGACCCGGCCGTTTACCGCATTCTGGGCATCGACCCCGGCACCGTCGTGCTGGGCTTTGCGGTAGTGGAAATCCACCCCCGTAGCCGCCGGATCGTGGAACTGGGCGTGCTCAAACTGGCCAAATTTCCCGACCACTCCCGCCGGCTGGAGACCATCCACCGCCGCCTCACGCAGGTTATCCAGGAGCACGGGCCTACGGTGATGGCCATCGAAGCCCCTTTTTTCGGCAAGAACCCCCAGTCGATGCTCAAACTCGGGCGGGCCCAGGGGGTTTGTATGGCCGCCGCCATCGGGCAGGGGCTGGAGGTTACCGAATACGCCCCCCGCAAGATCAAGCAGAGCATCACCGGCAACGGCAACGCCAGCAAGGAGCAGGTGGCCGCGATGCTGGAGAATGAGTTCGTACTCGACGGCAGCCGTCACCTGGCCGATGCTACCGACGCCCTGGGGGCGGCCATGTGCCACTACTACCAGAACCGCAACGGCATCCCGGGGGGGAATAAATTTTCCGGCTGGGCCGGCTTCGTGCAGGCGAATGGGGACCGGGTCCGGTAGGAACTAATTTTCTTACACTTTACTTTGCAAAGTAGTAGGATGCTCCGTAACTTTGAAATACAAAGCACTTTCAATATGTCTATTCCGCGCCTGCACCGCCGCTCCTACCCGCTTCCCCTCGCCGCCCTTAGCCTGCTATTGGTTCCGCTCATCGCCATGCAATTCTCCGCGGAGGTGAACTGGGCGGGCGGAGACTTCCTGGTGGGCGGACTGCTGCTGCTGGCACTAGGTTGGGTGGCTGCCCTGGTCCTGCGCTACGTAGAAAAGAGGTCGTCCCGGGCGATCGGTATCGCGCTGACGCTGCTGGTGTTTTTGCTCGTGTGGGCGGAGTTAGCCGTTGGCGTATTCGGTACGTCCTTCGCGGGTAGTTGAGCGGGTCAGCTCCCTTTCCAATCGGCGCATGAAGTCGTGGTAGTGTACTTCGATGGCGTGCCGCTTGCTGCTGGCAAATTCGCGGGCGATGCGATCGCTGTCGGCCTCCGCGGCCGCCCGCAGGTCGGCCGGGGGGGTGTAGTCGCCGGCGATGTAGGCCGCCGCTAGTCGACTCTGAGCATCGGCTAGCGGCCAGATGGCCCCCTGGGGCTGGAAGAGCCCGATCAGGATCAGCGTAGGATGATCGGGGTGGAACATGCGGAGGAAAAGCGGGATGCGGTCGGCCGCTTCGTAGTCGACGACGGACCGATCCAGGAAGGGAAAAGTGATGCGGTAGCCGGTGGCCGCTACGATGGTATCGTACTCCCGTTCCGTCCCGTCGCTGAAGGTTACCCGCTTGCCCCGCACCCGCGCTACGCCGCCCCGGGGCTGCACCCTGCCGTGGCGAATCCTGTAGAGCAATTCGGAATTGAGGGTAGGATGGCTTCTGGTAACGGCCCCGGTCGGTTCCGGTAGCCCGTAGTCGGCGTATTTGCCCACCAGAATGCGGACGGTGAGCTTGCGCAGGACGCGCTGGATGGCTTTCGGTAGGTGCTGCAGGGTACTGTTAAAGGTGTCTACCGGCCGGCCCAGGAAGAATTTGGGGATGATGTAGTGGGGGCGCCGCACGCTGATGTCGGTGGACTCCGCGACCCGGCTGATTTCCACGGCGCAGTCGCAGCCCGAATTTCCGCTGCCGATCACCAGTACCCGTTCGCCGGCGAAACTCCGGTTGTGCTTGTAGTCGTGGCTGTGGAGATAGCGGCCCGCGAAGTTCCCGGCGATGCCTTCCGGGTGGCGGGGGGCGTGGTGGTGGCCGTTGGCGGTGACGAGGTAGTCGAAGGTCTGCCGGGTACCGTCGTCGAGGCATAGTTGCCAGCTCCCGTCACTCAGTAGTCGGGCGTGGCGGACCGGGGTGGAAAAGCGAATGTGGGGCCGCAGTTCGAAGTGGTCGGCGTAGCTGCGGAAGTAAGCTAACACCTGGGCGTGGCTGGGGTAGTCCGGATAGTGCTCGGGCATCGGGAAGTCCAGGTACGCACTCAGTGTTTTGGAGCTGATGATGTGGGTCGTCTCGCAGACGCTGCTGTGGCTCGGACGGTCGGAGTAGATCCAATTGCCCCCGATATCATCGTTGGCCTCAAAGCAAGTGGCGTTCAGTCCCCGTTCCAGGCAATTTTTCAGCGCCGAGATGCCGGAGCAGCCCGCGCCGATGATGGCAACCGTGGTTTGCATGTGGTGAAGGTAAGGGGTCGGGGGTCATCAAAACCAAACCCGTACCGCCAAAACTACCCCGAATACTCCCAGGGCCACCGCCCCGACCCGCTGGGCGCGTTTCATCGTGGCGGGGGTCAGGAAGCCACGCAGTTTTCGGGCTCCCAGCACCTTGGCCGAATCGGTGAGCACGATCACGCCCACGATACCGGCGTACACGGTGGCCGCCTGCCAGCCGGGGAGTTCGCGGTTGTGGACCTGGGTGATGACGAAGGTCGACCAGAAGAAGGCGGTGAAGGGGTTAAAGGAGTTCAGTGCGAACCCCTGCAGCCAGGCGCTGAGGAGGCCGCGGCGGGAGGGTAGCCACGTTTTTCCCTTCAGGCTCGGGGGCTTGCGGTACCACATCGCCAGGCCGATACCCAGTAGGAGGACCGCACCGATGGTGCCCACGATCTCGTTCAGGTAGCGGAAGTCGAGGATGCGCTCCAGTCCGTCCAACCCGAAGTGGGCCAGGAAGATGAAGGTCAGGTCGCTACACCAGATGCCCAGGGCGGCCGCGAAGCTCGCCAGGGTACCCCTCCGCAGGCTGAGTTGAATGAGCAGGACGACCAGGGGGCCGACCAGCAGCGACAGTACCAGCCCGGCCCGGGCACCCTCCCAGAGGTACCACAGCACCTAGGCCTCCAGTAGCTGGGCGGCGTGGGTCTTGGTCCTGACCTTGGTGATGACCCGTTCGATCTTCCCCTCCCCGTCGATGACGAAGGTGGTGCGGTGCACGCCGTCGTACTCCCGGCCCATGAATTTTTTCGGCCCCCAGACGCCGTAGGCATCCATGACGCTATGGTCTTCGTCGGCCAGCAGGTCCATGGGCAGGTCGTGCTTGTCGATGAACTTGCGGTGCTTCTTCGGCGGGTCCGGGCTCACGCCCAGTAGCTCGAAGCCCGCATCGCGCAACTCCCGGTAGTGGTCGCGCAGGCTACAGGCCGCCGCCGTGCAGCCCGGGGTATCGTCTTTGGGGTAGAAAAATAGGGCGAGCCGCTTACCGGCGTAATCGGAGAGGGACACCGTGGAACCGTCCTGAATGGTCCCGGAAAATTCTGGGGCTGGGTCGCCCGCGCTTAGCGTGATCATACCCCCTGCAACAAGCTCCCCCGGTGGCGGTTCAACTACCAAAGCCCTCGCCGTGCCCAACCCCTCCGTACTCATCGGTCTTGCCGCCCTCATCCTGGCCGTCGTTGTTTACCGCCCGATCCTCAAGTTGGCGGCGAAGGATATGGCCGCGCGCAGCCGGGCGGGGCTGAGCAACGGGATCGTCTATGCCCTTATCCTGCTGCCCCTGCTTGGCCCGTTGATCTACCTGGCGATCCGCAAAACGCTGGTGCCGCGGGAGTAGGGCGGCGGAGCGCGGGTGCTAACTA
>CAZQNE010000048.1:0-1704 GCA_964594535.1 uncultured Lewinella sp. | reverse complement strand
AACTACACCAACAATTCAATACTTTGCCCTAAAGCAAACAGTACATGAAATTCGGCATCGACCTGGGGGGTACGAAGATCGAGGGGGTGGTCCTCGGGGATAACAACGAAGTGATCGAGCGCAGGCGCATCCCCACCGAGCGGGAGGGGGGCTACGATCATATCCTACGACGCATCGCCCGGGTCGTGCACGAGATGGAGCAGGCTACCGGGCGGACCGCCGAACGGGTGGGCATCGGCACCCCGGGCACCATCGACCCCCCCACCGGGCTGATGAAGAACAGCAACACCGTCGTGCTGAACGGCAAGCCGGTGGGCCGGGACCTCGAACGACTGCTCGGTAAACCCCTCCGGCTGGCCAATGATGCCAATTGCTTCGCGGTGGCCGAAACCCTGCTGGGCTGCGTGCCCCGGGCGGCGGCGAATGCGCGGGTGGTCTTCGGGGTCATCCTGGGTACGGGTACCGGCGGGGGTATCGTCATCGACGGTAAGATTCTCGGCGGGGCCCAGGGCATCGGGGGGGAGTGGGGGCACACTTTTCTGGACCACTCGGCGGGCTACTGCTACTGCGGGCGGGTGGGGTGTACCGAGCAGGTTTTGTCCGGCCCGGCCCTGGAGCGGTATTACCTCCGCACCTGCGGCCGCGCCCTGTGTATGCGCCAGATCGTACCCCGTTACCGCTCCGGCGACGACCCGGCGGCTACGGCTACCCTGGAGCGTTTCTTTCACTTCTTCGCCAGGGGGATCGCTAATGTTATCAATGTACTGGACCCGGACGCGGTGGTGCTCGGCGGGGGCCTGGGGAACATCGATGAACTCTATACCGAGGGCGTTCCCCGGGTGGTCGACCACCTCTTCAACCCCCGTATGGATACGCGATTTTTACGGCCCAAACTGGGGGATTCGGCGGGGGTCTTCGGGGCGGCGCTGCTGTAACTTTCGTAGATTAACGGGCGTTCAAACGTAAAATACGACGGCTATGGTCAGGGTAACGGTTGATGTTCCGCGGGAGCGAGTGGCGGAAGTCGTGGAACATCTGAAGAAATTGAAGGATGTGCGGGTGGAGGTGGAGCCGGCAGAGCAGACGCCGGAACCAGTCCCGCCGCAAGCGCGCGTGCAGCGGGACTGGGGAGGGATCTTAAAAGACCACGACACCTCTGAATTAGAAAAACATATCGATAACGTACGTGACGAATGGGAAGATCGTTTTTAGTCGATAGCAACGTACTCATCGATCTGTTTAAAGGCCGGTTTTCCGAATCGGCGGAGCGCACTCTGACTACCTTACTTAATGAAGGAGCGTACTATCTTTCAGCTATCACAAAAATTGAACTGCTCGGCTTCGATACACCCGATACTGACCAGATGAATTTTCTTCAGGAAGCAATCGGCAACGGAGTCGTACTTCCTATTGATGATCCTGTCATCAATACAACAATCAGTCTTCGCAAGAAACGAAAGGTAAAGCTCCCCGACGCCATCATCGCCGCTACGGCCCTGGTCCACCACCTCACCCTGCTGAGCCGTAACACCCGTGACTTCGGCCGCGTGGAGATGCTCGAACATTTGGATCCCCACGAGCTATAGAGTGGGGTAAAACATTCTTTCCATGCCCGACCAAACCAAACCCCGCATCCCCTACTGGCACGTCTACACCGACAGTAAGGGCGTAAGCAAACAGAAAAAAGAATACCTCACCGACTTT
>CAZQNE010000047.1:0-30676 GCA_964594535.1 uncultured Lewinella sp. | reverse complement strand
CCTCAGTTTGATGCAATACTCAGAGCCCCACCAAGGGCCCCGGAGGGGTCCTCCCAAAATTCCGGGGGGCGTAGCCCTCCGAAAACATATTCACCCCCCCACCCCCATAATCACCTCCCGATACACCCGAATCCCCTCCTCCACCTCCCCCACGTAAATAAACTCATCCGCCGAGTGGCTCCGCGCACTGTCCCCCGGCCCGAGCTTCAGCGAGGGCAGCGGCAGCAGCGCCTGGTCGCTCAGCGTGGGCGAGCCGTAGCATGTTGCGGAGGGTCGGACCGCACGGGCGGCCCGGACGAGCGGATGGTCCACCGCAATCCGACTGGATTGCAACCGCAAACTCCGCGGCACCAATTCCGCGTGGCGGCAGACCGACTGCAGTTCCGCCACCGCCTCCTCGTTCGCGTACGCGTCATTCACCCGTAAATCGACCACGAAGGCACAGCGATCGGGCACCACGTTGTGCTGGGTACCGGACTGCACGACCGTCACCGTAGCCGAGGTCGGCCCCAAGTGCTCGCTGCCGCGCAAAAATTGGTGGTCGCGGATCCTGGCAATGTCTTCTACCGCCAGGTAGAGCGCATTCACCCCCTCCTGGCGGGCCGCGTGGCCGCTCTTTCCCTCGGTATGCCCATCCAGCACGACCAGCCCCCGCTCGGCGACGGCCAGATCGAGTAGCGTCGGCTCCCCCACGATGGCGCAGTCAATGGGGGGGAGTTTGGGTAGCAGGGCGGCAATCCCGTTCGGACCGCTAATTTCCTCCTCGGCGGTAGCGGCCAGGACGACATTGACCCTGAGGGCGGGGTCGTTCTCAACGGCCAGAAAGGCGGCGATGAGACTCACCAGCGCCCCACCGGCGTCATTGCTGCCCAGACCATAGAGCTTCCCCTCCTCGATATCCGCCCGGTAGGGGTCGCGGATATAGCCGGCGGCGGGCTTGACGGTGTCGTGGTGGCTGTTGAGTAGGACGGTGGAGCGCCCCTCGGTCCAGTTGCGGCTGGTGGCCCACACATTATTTAGGTGGCGGCGGGGGGTGATGCCGTGCTCCGTCAGATAATCGGCAATGATTACTGCCGTCCGGTCTTCCCGTTGGCTTGGGGAGGGGGTGCGGATGAGGGATTGTAGCAGATCGAGGGAGGAATGCGCCATGGTGGCCCGAAGCTACGCTAGCGAAGTAGAAAGCGAACGCCGAGGTTCAAACTGAATAGGGAGGCGTCCACATCAAACTCGTTCGACGTAAGGATCCGCCGGAACTCCGGACCGAATTCCAGCGCCACCCGGTCCCGTAGCCAGTACTGCCCGCCGCCACCAATGGAAAGATTGGTCGAATTCACGCGCTCGTTCACGGCAACCCCCGGGGTGGAACTGATACTGACCGAGTAGGTAGCGCGTGCCTCGGTGAACCAGACAAGACTGCGCGCTTGGGAAAGATAGTAACGCGCTCCGGCGGTAATCGAGGGGGCCCATGCCGAAATGACCATATCCCCGACGGTGGTACCGACGCTAGCCCGGGCGGCGGTGAAACCGATACCCCCCACCCCGGCCAGCCGGTCCGTCAGAAAGTAGTGAGCCGCTAGGTCGAAGCCGCCGAAGAAGATTTTGGCGTCGCGCCGTAAGTTGAATGAGGCCCGCTGCCCCCCGATCAGCAGACTTCCCCTGCGCAGCTGGGCCACGGGGACGGTTTCCTGACGGGTCCTACCGCCCAGCACGAGTTCCAGTCGGGCGGCCAGGGACACCGTATTCCAGCCCTCCCGCACGGCGTACCGGAGATCGGGACCCACCCGTAGGCCGGGGGCTAGGGGCAACTGCAAGCCGGCGGTCAGATCCAGAAGGTCCCCGCCAACAAAGTCCCCGTCCGACACCCCTATGGTAGTCATAGCCTCGACGAATACACCCAGGCGGTCGGTGTTCACGGGGTAGTACCGCAGGTAGGGGCTAAGGCCCAACTCCCCCGACGTCTCTCCGGAGAACCTGAAAACGGAAGCCTGTATCTGCCCACCTACCACCAGGCGATCCGTGAGGGCAAAGCCGTAGTTCGGGGCGATCGTCAGGTTCGTAATATCGACGCCAGACCGGTAATGGAAGGTAGCGAGATTATCGGAGACGGTGGAGTGGTCAAAAGTGAGCCGGAGCAGATGATCTCCCCGCTGTATTTGTGCGGTCACTGCTGTGGTAACGGCCAGCAGCAGAAGGATGATTAGGGTACGCATGTAAGGAAGGGTCTAGGTCAGATTACCTAAGGTAACCAATCCTACCGTACCCCCCTCTCCGGCACCCAATCTGCGTGCTTAGAAGAAAAACCGCACCCCCACCGGCACGCTCAGGCCAACGCCGTCGTCCCCCTGCAAAAAGAACTGCTGAATTTGGGGCGCGACCTCCAGTGCAACGTTTTCCCGAAGGAAGTACTGCAGTCCACCCCCCGCAGCCAGGTAGGCGCTGCTACTACTGGTCCTGATATCACCACTCGACGCAAGGAAGCCGGTACGAACCTGGCCGATGTACCCGGCCCCGGCTTCCAGGTACCATAGCAGACGCCGCCCGGTAGTCAGGTAGTATCGTGCTCCCGTACCGATTACGTAGAAAGTGGAGCGCGATACTTGGTCACCCCCACCGGGGCGTGATGAGGAGAAGCGATACCCGATTGCACCGACGGAGGCACCTACGGCCAGCCGGTCGCTCAGGAAGTAAAACCCGCCTACCGTCAGGTTTCCGCCCGTATAATTCCGGGAAAGTTCTACGCTGGCCGACTGCGCACCGAGCATGATACTCCCCCTGCCGAAGGAGGGCAGGGAGGTAGCATCCACCCGCGTATTCCGACCCAGCACGATCTCGATCTGGGCGCCGAGTCGGGTACGGTTGCGCCCCGCCTGGACGAAGTAGTCTAGCAGTGGCCCTACCCGTACATTGTCCGTCAGGGGTAACTGCAGACCGGCACTCAGCGTCCCTGAAGTAAAGGCTTCAACTTCTCCGAAGCCATTGTTCAAACCGGAACTAGCCTGCACGAACAAACCCAGGTTTGGTTTACTGACGGCATAGTAGCGAACGTAAGGCGCGAACGCCCAGTCGAATTCACCACGCCCCCGCTCTAAAGTAGCCCCTACGAGCAGCCGATCGTCCACGGCATACCCATAGGTTACACCCCCTGCAATGTTAAAAAAGTCGATCTCCGGGAAGTACTGCAAGCGCGCCAACCCATCGTCGGTTAGGTTGCTCTGACTGTAGCCGGCCACGCCGGTGGGTGGGGCCAGGGTTAATACCTGGTCGCCCTTGGTAAGCTGGGCGGTGCCGGTGGTTGTGAAAATGAGGAGGAATAGCAGGGTAAAGGTGTAGCGCACGATAGGGTAGGTTTTCTTTATAAAAAGGAAAATCGCGGAGACTTTCCTTTGAAAGACCCCCGATCACCCCCATTTGGTTGGTTACCCCGCTCGGGGATAGCTACTCGTCAGACGAGCCGAGCTCCGCTCGGGACTCGGCTGACGAGTACCGCACCCGGCACCCCGCGCCCAATACGATCCACTCCCCCTCGCACCTCCCTCCTCCTTCCGCGTTCTATCCACTTTGCACCCGCGCGCCGCCGCAACAAAATGCAATCCTACTATGCAAAAGTTCCTCATCACCGCCCTGCTCACCTTCGGAATGTTCGCCTGTGAAGAAGCCACCGAGCCGGTCGACGTACCCATCAACGTACTTGAAGCCTTCGAAACCGCCTACCCCGGGGCCACCGACGTAGACTGGGAACAGGATGACGACCACTTCGAAGTCGAATTCACGCTCAACGGCGAGGAAATGGAGCGGGAGTTCGACGTGAACGGCATGGAAATGGAGGACTAACCACCCTTCCGCCTCCCGACTGCATCGGGGAGGCATGCGCTATTCGACCTTACTACTGTTGGGGCTACTCAGCTATGCCCTGTCCGCTCAACAGCGGATCACTCCGACCTTCGATACCATCACGGTGGAGTATAATTTGTGGGAAGTGCCCTACCTCCACCTGGCCGCCGCCCTGGACACCAGCGAAACCGGTATCGACCCCCACCAACGGGGCAACTACCTGAGCTTCTCCGGTCACCCCCGGGAGGCGACCCGCGTGATGGAGGAACGGATCGGGAGCAAGGGTATGGATACGGCCCGTTACGAACGTTTCCGGGACGAGTTCCGGCCGGTACCCGCCGTGCCGACCCTACTCGCCGCCGCCGAAAACCACGAGATCGTCATCATCAACGAAGCCCACCACGAGCCGCGCCACCGCGTGTTCACCCGGATGCTGCTGGAGGGGCTCTACCAGCGGGGCTACCGCCACCTCGGACTGGAAACCCTGGGGGCCTGGGCGGGCACGGACTCCCTCGATCACCCCCTCGCCTACCCCGAACTGGGCGCTGGCTATTACACCCGCGACCCCCAGTTCGCCGCCCTGGTTCACACGGCCCAGCGGATCGGCTACCGCATTTTCGGCTACGAGGCACAGGGCACCGGCAGTCCTAAGGAGCGTGAACTCGGGCAGATGCGCAACATCGTGGCCTACCGTGCCGACCACCCGGAGGGAAAACTCCTACTACACGTCGGCTACTCCCACGCCCTGGAGGGTGAGCTCGGCGGAGCCTGGGAAAAGGCCATGGCCCAGCGGCTGGCCGACACCACGGGACTGGACCCCCTGACCGTGGACCAGACCATCTTCCGGGAAATGAGCGACACCAGCCAGGAGCGCTACGAGTACCGTCGCTTCGCGCCGGAGGAAATTGCGGTCTTCCGGAACGAAGCGGGAGGTAACTTCCGGACCGGCGATGGAAAAAAGTGGTTCGACTACCATGTTTTCTACCCCCGTACCAGCTACCGGCACGGACGCCCGGATTACGTATTCGCGTTCGGTCAGCAGCCGGTGTACCTGGACTTCAGCCACATCGACACCCCGGGGCCCTGGCTGGTACAGGCCTACCGCCCGGAAGACGACTTGGCATCCGTAGTGCCCCGGGACGTGGTGGAAATGACGGCCGACGATCAGCGGGCGCTGGCGCTGGTGCCGGGGAAGTACCGCCTACTCGTCACTTCTCCGGGCGGTGAGCAGTGGGTGAGTAGGATAACGGTAGGTAAATAAGCAAAACAGGGGGCGGCGGCGCGCGGGTGCCGAGCAAGTCCGGAAATCAATTATCCCCGGCGATCACCTTTCTCACTGCCTCCATATCCTCATTCGGAACGGTCAGGCTGAGGGTGTAGTGGACGATCTTCCACTCCCCGTTCGTACGTTTGGCGATGCCCGTTCCCCGGCAGGTGCCCATCCAGGTGTCGAGTAGTTCGTCCCAGTAGGCTACGGCCTGATCGGAGTCGTAGAAGAAATTGCGCTCGGTGGCCGTGAAGGACCAGGCCTTACCCGCGGCGAAATAGGGGGCGGCAAACTCCAGAAATTCTTCCTTGGTCCAGTGCTCGCCGGGGTCGGTACCGATGTAGATGGCCCCCGGGGCCATTGCCCCGAAGAAAGCGGCACTATCGGCCCGGGCGGCGGCGGCGTGCCAGTGGGTGGCCAGGGAGTCGATCCGTTCGCCCGGGGAAGCGGCGGGGGGGATGGTGCAGTTTTCCGTGCGCCGGGTATCGGTGACGTGCAGAATCCGCCAACTGCCGTTTAGTCTCGCCAGCTGAAAGGCATTCGTGCCGCAGTGGTGTATGTCGCCGTTGAGGATGAAGGCGTAGGGCGTCCAGGCGGTGGCCAGCTCGCCGTCTATACGAATTTCCGCATAGTGAAGACGTTCGTCCAGGCTGCCGGGCCTGGCCTTTGCGATTCCGTTGAGCCAGCGTGGGATGGGGGTGGATTGTACGGTGACCCGACCATCCTCACCGGGGCCGACGGACTGCAGGGTCGCCTCCGGGTAGAAAAGCGCGGCCAGACCGACCGTATCCCCGGAGCGCATACCGTCGAAGAGCGCGTTCAGGATCTTCCGGGGGCTGCCCTGACCGTAGCTCGGGAGGGCGAGCGTGAGGAGTAACACGGAAATCAGGTAGTGCATGGGGTGAAGATAAGCTTAGGGTTAGCGGGCGGGGGGGAGCAATGCAGCCCCCGGGGAAAAATCCCGTCCTTTATCAACGCATGCTGTTTCACTTCAACCTGTACTCGGGGCTACTGCTACCCGGCGTCGTGCAATCGTTCGTCTATGCCGCACTACTGTTAGTGCGGGCCCGACGGACTGGCGGGATAAGCAATGTACTGGCCGCCCTTGTTTTGCTTGTCGGGGCACTGTTCGTAAGCCAGTGGATGCTGGGTTTCGCGGGATGGTACGACAGCCACGACTGGCACACCACGCTGATGTTTTACCTCCCCTGGAATCACTTGCTCGCGCTCGGCCCGCTCGTCTGGTTGTACTTCCGCAGTCTGACCAACGCTGATTTTCGGTGGAGGCGGAGGCGGTGGCTACACTTTGTTCCCTGGGTTACTGCCGTCCTGCTCCCGAGCCTGGCAATCTTCGGCTATGACGTTTTCCTGTTGGGGGTGTACGACCGTCCGTTTACCTACTTCCACGGCACCCGCGGCCCCGCCCAGGAATGGGCACAGCAATGCCCCTGGATCCACAGCGCACGATCCGTCCTGTCCTGGTCGTCTTTGGCGTATTACCTTACCCTTACCGTTCGCGAATACCGCAGCTACCGGGCGTACCTGGACCGGGAATTCAGCCATACCGCCCCCCTGGATTTAAGCGGATTACGGAACGTCCTGCTACTGTTCGTCGTTGGGTCCGGAACCGTGTTCCTCCTGCAGGCCGTCACGACTTGGATCATACCCGCTACCTATGTATCCCAGTGGCCCCGTTTTTTTGCGATGAGCGTGCTCATGTACCTGGCCGCGATTCGGTGCTATGCCACCGACGAAGCAACCCTCTCGGTGCTTCGCTTCGAGCCCGCGGCGGAGCCACCCCCGCCGGCTGCCGACCCGCCGGACGATCTGGCACCGATCTTCGGCTGGGTAGAGCGCAGACTGCAACGGCACCGCGACTACCTGGAACCCGATTTACGGCTCGCCGAACTGGCCGCCCGTATCGACCTTCCCGCCGCCCTGGTCAGCCGGGCGATCAACACCCGTGCCGGAATGAACTTCAATGACTACGTGAATGGATACCGCTGCCGGGCCTTCCTCGAGCAACTGCGCGACGGTCGCCACCGCGAACGAACGCTGCTCGGCCTGGCACTGGACTGCGGATACAACTCCAAATCCACCTTTAATCGATCCGTACGTAAGCAACTGGGTTTCAGCCCGAAAGAAATTGCCGAACGGATCGATTCGGGATTTGACCCGTCCCAAATCATAATCTAAGGCGACGGGCCGCCGCGGCGGGATCAGTTTTGGCACCAAATAATCCCGACCGTATGCTTAGATGGACCACCCTATTTCTGCTGCCCCTGCTCGTCTCCTGCCAGAGGAGTACCGCCGATCTCGTCATCCCCCCGCGCCAGGTCTTCGTGCTGGGGGAATATATGGATGACGGCTACCGCGCCACCCTCAGCAATAAGGGGGAGCAAGCCGTAACGGTACGCCTCATCGACAAAAAGACCCGTGAGACGAACGAGCAGCTTACCCTGGCTAGCGGCACTCAACAATCGGTTTCCGTGACCGCGGACCAGGAAGTCCGCCTCTATAATGACGACGACCGTAAAGCGCGGCTACTGGTCGAAATGAGCCGGGGGGTGGAAGGTATGCGCTACGAGGGAATGGATGGGCGGCCCTCCGACCGCTTGGCCGCCGATCCGCCCGCTTCGGAAGAGGAAGCGATCGTGGTCCGGACCGATGTGGGCCCGCCCCTCACGAAGGTGGAACGCGAAATTCTTCCGGGCAATCAACTGATCATTGGGGAGGGCAGCAGTCTGGGGTATACGGCCAGCATCAATACGCTAGGCCACCTGATCGAGGTAAGCGGGCGGGATAAACGCAGCGGCCGGCAGTTGCAGGGCTTCGGGCTGGAGGGTAAGGAACGGGTCACCATCCGGCCGTACGAAGACCTATACCTCATCAACACCGGCCAGGAAGCCGTGCGGGTCAGGCTGACCTTCGACCGGCCGGTAAGGGGGGCCCGGCTAACGGAAACTTAGGGCTTCAGCAAAAAGCTATGTCCGGCGGCCACCGCCCTCTCGTACCGGCGGCGATCGAAGCGGTAGTAGTATGCCCCTTTTTTCGAAAACCGCCGGTCCTTCTCGTCCAGGCGCTTTAGGTAGTCCATCCTACGCAGGCGGCGGCGGAAATTGCCGGCGTCGATATCCCGCCCGAAGAGGTTTTCGTAAAGGGTCTGCAGATCGATTAGGGTAAACTTAGCGGGTAGCAAATTGAAGGCCACCGGTTCGTAGGTAGCACGGTAGCGGAGACGATCCAGCGCCGCCCCGATCATATGGTTGTGGTCTAAGAATAGCCCGGGCAGTTCACTCACCGGATGCCAGGTTGCCCGGTAACTATGCTGGAGGCGCTTGGATGCCTCGGCGTGGCGCGTCAGGGCGTAGTAACTCACCGAAATAGTACGCTCCCGACCATCGCGCCCTACCTCCCCGTAGGTTTGGTGCTGCTCCAGATATACTTCTTTCAGGCCAGTCAGTTTGTGTAGTACCCGGGTTGCGGCATCGTCAATGGATTCTTCTCTGCGGACCAACCCGCCCATCAGGGAAAGCTCGCCCGCCAGGGGGGCAGCGGACCGCTCAATCAATAGGGTTTGGAGTTGTCGTTCGGCGTAGCCGAAAATTATGCAGTCGACGGCTACTAGCAGGCGGTCGGGGTTTTTGTCTCGGTTCATGGGGAATAGTACGGGGCAGTGGCCGGCCCTGAAATTCGTCAGTTTAGCTATAGATTACCCCACCTTAACCCCTAGGGGATGCGATTATTGTTCGATAACTTGCACTGACAATTACCCTTTTGACATTTATTGTACTGACTACGGACAGGTAGGCCACCCAAACTCCGACTGGACTCTCCCGCTGTACTTTTACCCCATGACCCTATCTACTTCCCGAACCGACCTACTGCGGCTATACGAGCACCTGCTACGTTCCCGCCTGATCGAGGAAAAGATGCTGAAGCAACTCCGGGGCGGCGTCATCTCGAAGTGGTTTTCCGGCATCGGGCAGGAAGCCATCAGCGTGGGGTGTACGTTAGCCCTGCATCCGGAGGAGTATATTTTCACGATGCACCGCAACCTGGGGGTATTCACCAGCCGCTCCGTGCCCCTCGAACGGCTCTTCGCCCAGTGGCAGGGAAAGCCGGCCGGCTACACGAAAGGGCGCGACCGTAGCTTCCACTTCGGCAGTCCGGAGCACCGTATCGTTGGTATGATCAGTCATCTCGGACCGCAGCTGGCGCTGGCCGCCGGGGTAGCCCTGTGGCATAAACTTCGGGAGGAGCGGAAGGTCAGTCTGGCCTTCACTGGCGACGGGGGTACCAGTGAGGGCGACTTCCACGAGGCCCTTAATATCGCCGCCGTCTGGAAACTGCCCGTGATCTTCGTTATCGAGAACAACGGCTACGGCCTCTCCACCCCCGTCAGCGAACAGTACGCCTGCGCGAGTCTGGCCGACCGGGGGGTGGGCTACGGAATGCGATCCCTGAGCATCGACGGGAATGACGTGGAGGAGGTGTACCGCACCGTCAGCCAGCTAGCGGCCAAACTGCGGGAACGGCCGGAGCCGGTACTGATCGAGTGCCGAACCTTCCGGGTCCGGGGCCACGAGGAAGCCAGTGGCGTCAAGTACGTTCCCCCCGAGCTCATCGAACAGTGGCGGGAACGCGACCCGGTCGACCGCCTCTGCGATACCCTGCGCCGGCAAGATTTGCTGTCGCCGGAAGAGGATGATGCCCTTCGACAGCGAATCCGCGCGGAAATCGATGCAGCCCTGGCGGCCACGGCCCGACTACCGGATCCCACCGCGGACCCCGACCGGGAACTTGCCGACCGTTTCGCTCCCGCCACCGCCTCTTCCCGATCCGCCACCGGGCCGACCGAAGACCTGCGTTTCGTGGATGCCATCTCGGCCGGCCTGCGGGCGGGGATGGAACGCTACCCCGATCTGGTGCTCATGGGCCAGGATATCGCGAATTACGGTGGGGTCTTCAAAATTACGGAAGGGTTTGTAGAAGCGTTCGGCCGGGACCGTGTCCGCAACACCCCGCTCTGCGAAAGCGGCGTGATCGGCACGGCCCTGGGTTATGCGATTGCCGGCGGAAAGGCGCTGGTGGAAATGCAGTTCGGCGATTTCGTGAGCTGCGGCTTCAACCAGATCGTCAACAATCTGGCCAAACTACACTACCGCTGGGGGCAGGCGGCCGACGTAGTTATTCGCCTCCCGGTGGGTGGGGGCGTGGGGGCCGGGCCCTTCCACAGCCAGACGATGGAAAGCTGGTTCACCGCGGTGGCCGGGCTGAAGATCGTCTACCCCAGCACCCCGGAGGATGCCAGGGGCCTGCTCCTGGCCGCCCTGGCCGATCCGAACCCCGTCCTGTTTTTCGAGCACAAGGCGCTCTACCGGTCCCTGATCGGGCCGGTCCGCACTGATGCCCATCCGGGTGAGATCGGCCGCGCCCGGGTCGCGCGGACCGGCAATCGCCTGACTATCGTCACCTACGGAATGGGAGTACACTGGGCCGAGAAAGCCGCCGGTGAGTTTGACGATTCCGTGGAGGTAATCGACCTGCGTAGTCTGGCCCCCCTCGACTACGGCACGATTCGCGAGTCGGTAGCGAAAACCAACCGGGCGCTGGTGCTACACGAGGCGTCGCTGACGGGTGGCTTCGGCGGCGAGCTAGCGGCCTGGATCGGGGAGCACTGCTTCGAGCAACTCGACGCCCCGGTGCGCCGATTGGGTAGCCTGGATACTCCCGTCCCCTTCGCTGCCGCCCTGGAGGAGCAGTACCTGCCGGTCGGGCGGCTGGATGGAGCAATCCGTTCCCTATTGGCGTACTAAGTCCGCCCGTCCCCTACCTTCGCGGTATGAAATTTAGTGAAATCCTGGCCGTCAGCGGCCTTCCCGGTTTGTACAGTATGGTCAAGGAGCGTAAGGGTGGCCTCATCGTCGAAGACCTGGCGAGCCACAAACGCCGCTTCGCTCCCGCCCGGAAGCACCAGTTCGCCCCCCTGGAAAGCATGGCCGTCTATACGGAGGACGGTGACGCCGAACCCCTCCGCAGGGTGTTCGACCGGATGCTGGAACAGCAGGAAGACAACCCCGCCCCCGCCCCCAACGCGAGTAGCGAGCGCCTGCTGGACTACCTGGAAGACGTGCTACCGACCTACGATAAGGAGCGGGTCTATGCGTCCGACGTGAAGCGGCTCCTTAAGTGGTACCACTTCATGCGGGAGCAGGACCTCTTCGCTATTCTGGGCCGGGAAGAGGAGGAGTGACAATCAATCGTACTGGAATAGCTGGTAGCGATCGATGGTAGCGATCAATTCACTGGCTAAACCGGGTCGCCCCAAACCCTGAGCTTCCTCCAGGCTGGCGGCCCATTCCCGGTAGTTGCGGGGCCCTGCCGACCGCAATCTAGCCGGGGAATGCGCCCGGAGATAGAGGCTGAAGTCCCGAAAACTCATCCAGGCCGTCTCGTACCGGCGTAGTTCCCGGCCCTGGTGGAGCAACACGGCCCCCTCCCAGTCGGCAGTGGCGGGAAGACCGAAGTAGCTGTTCCCGCTCTCCGTTGCTAATGCCGTACCGGCCTGACTTTCCAGCAGGGATACGGCCAGGATAATGCTCGCCGGAATACCGAATTTCTGCTGCTCGGCCCGCGCCACGTGGGCGAAGCGGGTCAGGAAGGCACCGACGGGCCGGTCGGTCAGGGCGCTTACTCGATCGGGACCGGGCGCTCGTTCTTCCGTCTTACCGAAAAAGTTTAGCAGGGAAAACAAGCCTCCTTCCGCACCCATCCGGGTTAGCTCCGTGGCGGCATCCGACCGGTCCGGGCCACCTAGTTGTACGTGAAAACTCAGCTGCTGCCGGGACAGCAAAATTACGGCCAGCGTGAGTAGGCCGATGCGCAGCCAGTGCCGGACGGCGAAGGCCACCAGGGAGAAGAGAATACGTTTCATTTTTTGCAACCTTTTGGCGGGGGGGTGAAGGGCACCCGCGCGTACCGCCGTGATTACAAAGCTACGGCATTCATTATTATCAAACAAATTGTTTGATTATTTTTTTTGGGGGTAGCGGGTCACCACCAGAGTCCGGCCCCCGGGGTCGAGTGAGAGATAGCCGACCGGCCCGGCCCGCAGCCGGCTTCCGGTCGCCAGTTCGGGGGGGAGTTTGCCGAGGGGTACGGTCGCGCGGTCGCGGGGCGTCCAGGACCAGGCACTATCGCCAGCGACCCCGAGCAGGTAGGGAACCTGGAAGGCGTAACTCTCCGTGGGGGGAAGCTGCACCCACCGCTCGAATTTGCCGTAATTGGTGAATACCGCCAGCCGACCGGCCTCGGCAAAGTGGAGCATGACGTTGTTCCGGCTGACGAAAATATCCTGCGGTTCCCCGGGGTAGTCGAGTTCCAGCCGGAGATCGTTGGTCCGTTGGTCGACCTGCCCCCGCTCGTCCAGCCGCAGCAGCCGGTAGTCCCAGGTGTCGAAGACCCAGATTCCGTTGTCGTAGCTACGGGCGATGGGCCCCGGCTGGCGAACGGCCTCGTTAGCGAAGAGGTCGATGCGGTCGAGTTCGCTCAGCGTCCGGTCCAGGATGACCACCTTCCCGTAGTCGGCGTAGTAGAGTAGAATCTGAAACGGGTTGGTCACGTCGATCCGGTCCGGACTCCCCAACGTACTGTCGTAGAAGGCGTAGTAGTTTTCTCCCAGCGGGTTGGCGGTGACCAGGCTCTCGTCGTCGAGTAAGAGGTAGAGCTTGCCCACCGGATCCAGGAAAAAATCGACCGCCCGGCCCTCCTGCCCGTCCAGTAGCAGGGGAAACAGACACCACAAAGCCATCCACCAGCGTATCATACCGGTAAACTAACGGTTATCCGCCTACATTTGATGTGCCTTACGTTTTCCGTTATCCGCCAAGCCCGCACCCGCGCCCCCGCCCCTATGCCCTACCTTCTTCTCTTGGTTTTTATTGCGCTGACGCAGGTGCTGAGCGGGCAATCGGATTCAACGGATTACCGCCGGTTGCAACTGGGGGTGGTGGGTGGACTGAGCGTGAACGAGGTGGATTTCTCGCCCGACCAGGACGTTATCACCCGGGAGGGCCTCACCTACGGGCTTGCACTGCGGTACTTCGACAAGCAACTGGTGGGTTTTCAGGCCGAGATCGTCTACGTGGAGGCCGGCTGGCTGGAGGAGTACGGCCCCGACGACGCGTCGACCTACGAACAGCGCTACGATTACGCCGAACTGCAACTGCTCACTCAGTTCAGTATCGGTCGGGGCACGTTTCAACCGCTGATCCAGGCGGGCCCCTATTTGTCAATCCCGGTGAACGGTGAGGAGACCCTCCCCGCGGGCTTTGATGCCGAGGCCGAACCCCCGAATAGCTACCGCGGCCGCGATATTCCCGATCGGTTGAATTACGGGCTACGTGCCGGAGTCGGCTTCAATCTGGAACTCGGCCCGCTTACCTTTCAGCTGGAAGGGCGCTACCTACAGGGGTTCTCCAACCTGATCCAACCGGGTGAAAGCCAGGTCTCGACGAGCATCCGGCGGGCTTACGCCGGCCAGCTCGGTCTGTTCTACGCGATCCGGTAGCGAACCGGGGGGGGGGGACTTACGCTTATACCAGCGTACCAAATCACCCACCGTGCCGATACTGCAAGACAATCCCTACAACAGCCTTTCTTTCGCCATCGAAGATCTGAAGGCCAAGGGCTACACCCACGATTTCAACCAGAAGGAGCAATACCTGGAGTGCACCCAGAACCAGAAGCAGTACCAGCCCGAAGACTTCACGATCACCCATACCTACCGCTTCGAGGGCATGAGCAGCACCGGCGACAACTCCGTCCTCTACGGCATCGAAACCGCCGACGGCACCAAGGGGCTACTGGTGGATGCCTACGGGGTGTATGCGGACAGCCTCTCCGAGGAAATGATCGAGAAATTCCGGGTGGAGTATGAGGACCCGGACGAAGTCTGAGTAGTACCGGCTGCGCCTCGGGAGTCGGCTTCGCCGGGGAGTCGCTCTAACACCATCCTCCTCACTCCCCGGCAAAGCCCACTAAAAGGCCACAGGCCGCACTCCCCATGACCCTCTTCTGGCACCGCCGAGACCTGAGATTTCACGACAACGCCGGCCTCTACCGCGCCCTGAAATCCGGGGCCCCCGTGATCGGTATCTTTATTT
This sequence comes from uncultured Lewinella sp., assembly GCA_964594535.1. Lineage (GTDB taxonomy): Bacteria > Bacteroidota > Bacteroidia > Chitinophagales > Saprospiraceae > Neolewinella. The sequence goes on along the minus strand of CAZQNE010000047.1, from coordinate 16,411 downwards.
TCGACCGGAACATCCTGGACAAACTGCCGAATGAGACGGACGTCCGGGTTGAATTCATCCAGCGAAGCGTGGAACGACTGGCGGAGACCTACCGGAGCCACGGCGGCCAGCTACGCGCCTACTACGGCAAGCCCCTGGACGTATGGCGGAAGCTACGGGACGAGCTGAAGCCCACCGCCGTCTACACCAACCGCGACTACGAACCCTACGCCATCGCCCGCGACGGGGCCGTCAGCGACCTGCTGGGCGAGCACGGTATTCCCCTGCGGACCTATAAGGACCACGTCATCTTCGAAACCGAGGAGGTACAGAAGCAGGCCGGAGGTCCCTATACCGTCTATACCCCCTACATGCGGCAGTGGCGGCGGGTGCTCGCCAGCCGAATGAGTGAGTACGGGGGCGCGACCGTCAGTTACTACCTGAAGCCCTACCCTACCGAAGCGTACGCGGACCGATTAGCCCCGGCGGAACAATCGCGGCCCGTGCCCAGCCTGGAGGAAATGGGCTTCGCGCCGACCGAGATCGATATCCCGGAGCCCGATGTGGAGCGGGAACTGATCGCGCACTACGATAAGACCCGCAACTTTCCCGCTACCCAAGGGACCAGCCGGCTGAGTCATCACCTGCGGCACGGAACGGTCAGCATCCGCCAGGAGTGTCTCCGGGCGCAGTCGCTGAACGAGACCTTTCTGAAGGAACTGATCTGGCGGGACTTTTACTCCAACATCCTGCAGGCTTTTCCCCGGGTGGTGGACGCCAGCTACCGGCCGGAGTACGACACCATTCCCTGGATCAACGACGAGGAGCAGTTCGCCGCCTGGTGCGAGGGCCGAACCGGCGTGCCCATCGTAGATGCCGGTATGCGCCAGTTGAACGCCATCGGCTGGATGCACAACCGGGTGCGGATGATCGTGGCTAGCTATCTGACCAAACACCTCCTGATCGACTGGCGCTGGGGGGAGGGCTACTTTGCCGATAAATTACTGGATTACGAGCTGGCCAGCAACAACGGCGGTTGGCAGTGGGCGGCGGGCAGTGGGGTGGATGCCCAGCCCTACTTCCGGATCTTCAACTACAACAGCCAGCAACGGAAATTCGATAAGGACTACGCCTACGTCAAACGGTGGGTGCCCGAATACGGTACGGAGGCCTACCCCGACAGGCCGATCGTGGAACATAAATTCGGTCGTGACCGAGCCCTCAAAACCTACAAAGAGGCACTCACGGCGGCCCGTTCCCGCCAATAAAACCGAAACATGGGGCGGGTATGGGGTTGATGCCGGGGGGTACTTAGTTTAACTTTGTGTAATAAGTACCCGGCACATGATTTCCCGTCTGATCGTCACTTCCCTGGCGCTCATCGTTTGTTCTTCCACAACCCTGTGTGGTCAGGATCGGCTCCGCCTGTTCACCGATTGCGAGTGCAACCAAACGCTGCTGAAGCAGGAGCTGAACTACCTCGACCACACCATCGACCCGGCTACCGCCGACGTCAATCTGTTCATCGTGACCAACTACCTCAGCGGGGGCGGGCGGGTGTACAATCTTCTCTTCAAGGGGCAACGGGAACTGGCCGGCAACGAACTGAAGTTCGAGGTTTCCACGACCCCCATCATGACGAGCGTGGAACGGGATGCCTACCTGCTGAAACGCATCAAACTCGGGCTGGCCGGGCTGCTAGCCGGAACCGACTACGCCGAGTTAATCGACCTGGCCACCGACCCCGCGCTGAAGGAGCCGGAAGCCACCGAAGACCAGGTCGTAAGGGTGGAGGAAGACCGATCGGACGGTTGGAACGACTGGATCTTTTCCGCCCGGGCCACCTTTCGTTCCGACTCGGAAAGCCAGCGGAGCCGCAACGACGTTCGCCTGAGCTTCAATGCCGATCGCACCACGCCGGAGTGGCGGCTGCGGAGCCGGACCGGGCTATTCTACCGCATCGATAAGATCGATAAGATCGTACAGGGCACGGATGGCGACCAGTCGACCATCGAATCCACCGTGCGTATTCGGCGCGACCAGTGGCAGAGTGCCTCCGTGGTTAAGTCCATCAGCAATCACTGGTCGGTCGGGATGTTCGGGGCCTGGAGATCGAGTACCTTTTTCAACTATGACCACGGGTTGCGGATTTCGCCGGCCATCGAATACAACCTCTTCGACTACAACGAAGTCCCCTTCAAGGAACTCACCGTGGCCTACCGCGCCGGCTGGTGGTACAATGACTACTACAACACCACCATTTTCCTAAAGGACCAGGAGCATCTAGCCCGCCAGAGCGTGGACGTCGAGTTGCGGCTGCGCCAGCGGTGGGGGTCGATCCTGGCGGGCGTTTCGGCGGGCACCTTCCTCCACGATGTGAATATGAACCGCCTGGAGATGGACCTGGAGGCGGACGTGCGTCTGTTCCGCGGCCTGTCGTTTACGGTGGACGTAGCTTACGATATCATCAACGACCAGATCAACCTGGCGAAGGGGGATTCCGACATTACGGACGTGCTGTTGGGGCAGGCCCAGCTCGCCACGAATTACAGTAGCGACATCCGCTTCGGTTTCAGCTATACCTTCGGCTCCCTGTTCAACAACGTGATCAACACCCGGCTTTAACCGAAAGAAATCGCACCCGCGTACGCGCCCCGAAATTCAGCAAACTGGTGGCGGGAGGCAATGAATTTCAGGCGTTGGCCGAAGGTGCCCTTCCCATGTAAGTGAATGGTACACACCTTCATCCACAGAAAGCGGTTCACGTCGATACGGTCCACGTCCTCCTCGATGCGGTAGCCGACCGTGCGGAAGTAGTCGCTGACGAAGATGCGCTTACCGTCCGTTTCCACCCGCCGCAGCGGCCAGAGCGCCAGCCAGAACGTACCCAGGCCCGCCCCGAGGATAAGCAGTACCGCCCAGCGCAAGGACTCCAGCGGCACCCCCCCGAAATAGTGCTCGGGGGCGAACCAGACCACGAGGGTAACTCCGACCATGATAGTGGTCCAGAAAACGGGCACGAAGATGCGCCAGAAGAGGGTTGCGTTGGAGGAGAGACGGAACAAAACGGGATGGTTTATTCGGGTGCGGCACGCCGCTGCCGGTAGTAGCTGATCAGTAAGAGAACAACGCCAAGCGTGATTGAGACGTCCGCCACGTTAAAAATCGGCCGAAAAAAGAGGTAGGCATTCCCCCCGACGATCGGCACCCACTCCGGGTACACCCCGTAAAAGAGGGGGAAATAGAACATATCCACCACCCGCCCGTAAAAAATGCCCTCGTAGCCCCCACCTTCCGGCAGAAACTCGGCCACCCGGCCGTAGGGTTTGGACTCCGAAAACAGCAGTCCGTAGAATACGCTGTCGATGATGTTACCCACCGCCCCGGCCTCCACGAAAGCGAAGGCCGCCAGTCTCAGCCGCGGCCCGGCCCGTCGCACCAACTCGATGAGGTAGACGGCCAGTAAGCCGACGGCCAGAATACGAAACAGACTCAACAGTAGCTTCCCGGTGCGCCCCCCGAAGCTCAGCCCGAAAGCCATCCCGTTGTTCTCCACGAAGTGAACGAGCGCCCGGGGACTGCCCAGGATACCGAACTCCTCCCCGTAGTACATATGCGTTTTCACCCACACCTTGAGGCCCTGATCCAGCAGCAGGACGACAAACAGGATCAGCAAAACAAGGGTACGGCGGGACATCGGCGGGGGGGCTCGCAACAAAGCAGCCTCCCCACCCGGGGTGAGGAGGCTGGCAATTTACGTAATCGACTTGTATGGGTGGCCCCCGGCCTAGCGGTTCTGCTTGGCGTGGATGCTGAGCGTGGTGTGGGGCACGATCCGCAGTCGCTCGGGGCTGATGAGCTTGCCCGTCTGCCGGCAGATGCCGTACACCTTATTTTTGATGCGAAGCAGGGCGTTCTCCAGATGCTGGACGAGCTGCTGCTGGCGCCCGGCGAGACGTTGGAGCTCTTCCTTGGCCATGGTGGCGGTGCCGTCGTCCAGTCCGCGGGGTCTACCGTCTTCGCTATTGGTCTGCTCGGCCATCTGATCGAGGTAGAACTGGAGCTGCTTGCGGGCATCGGCCAGACGGGCGTCAATGATTGCTTTGAACTCAGCTAGTTCCGTATCGCTGTATCGCGTTTGAGATTGGGTCAGCATGGTAGTGTACATTTAACCGGTGAGTCCGGACCCCCTACTCCGTAAAGCCGGGAGGTACTGGGTCGCGGGTTCGCAATGTGTGCACAAATATACCATGTCTACGCAAGACGGTGTATATCCCGGTGAATTTTTATGATCTACGAACTTTATACGGGCCGGCGGCCTCCGCCCTATATTTCATTTTGGCCGCCGAGAAGTACCACCCGCTACGCCGTAAAATATGTGCGCAACCCAGGCCGTGCCGGGGTGGTTAGCCCGCATAAATCCGCTTCCGTATGACCCCCCGCCGCCTGGAATTCACCACTACCGTTCCCCGCCCCCTGCCCGAGACCTGGTCCTTCTTCAGCCGCCCCGAGAATCTGGAAAAGCTCACCCCCCCCGACGTTAAGTTCGAGATCAGCAGCCCGGTCAGCGGCGTGGAGATGTACGAGGGCATGATCATTCAGTACCGCGTGAGTCCGCTCCCCGGCTTCTCTACCGACTGGGTCACCGAGATCACCCGGATCAAGCACCACGATCACTTCATCGACGATCAGCGGGTCGGGCCCTTCGCCCTGTGGCACCACCAGCACCACTTCCGCGCCCTCACCGATACCACTACCGAGATGCGCGACATCCTGCACTACCAGGCGCCCCTCGGCATCCTGGGCACCATCGCGGATAGGCTGTTCGTCCACCGGCAGGTCCGTCAGATCTTTACGGCTCGCGAAGCCGCGATTGCTAGGCTGTTTCCGGGGTGAAGGGGCTAGGCCCTCACTCTACGTAATCCTGCCGCTTGATCACCAGCACCCACTCCCCGTCTTCTACCTTATACCCGTAGTCGTAGCAGAAATGATACAGCGTGCCGCCCCGGCTCCGGTATTCGTTCGTGTAATAGCGGAACTTGAAGCCCCGGTCGATGAGCCGCTCCTTCTTTACGTTGGCCTTACCGTCGGGATTGAGTTCGGCCAGCACGTTGCGGTTGTGGCGCAGAATATTGTTGATGGACCGCTGGAAGTTGCGTTCTTCGGCGTTCAGGCGGTTGTGGTGGGTGGCCCGGCAGTTGGCCGAACAGAATTTTTTGTCGGAACGACCCGTGATCTCCTCCCCGCATACCGGACAAGCTCGTTTCATGCCGGTAAATGTAAAAATTCCCGGTCGCTCACCAGTAAGTAGTTCCCCCCGGTGTCGTATAGATAGGGTTGCGCGAACGCGGGTGCAAAGGTTTCCGTGAAGTAAGCGCGGGCCGCGTTCCGTTCCGGTATGCTACTGGCGATGCGGTTATAGATCAGTACCCCCCCGGGGGTGAGACGCCGTTGGCAGAGTCGGATGAACTCGTCCGCGTCGAGGTGATCGGGCACGGTGGCATCCTGAAAGACGTCCACGCAGATCAGGTCGTACTGCCGCGTATCCACGTAGAGAAAGGCCAGGGCATCGGCCTGGGCTATTTCGATCGGTGAGTGTAGGGCGGGCAGACTGTACGCACTCGCCAACTCGATAATCACCGGGTCGATCTCGACGGCTACGTACCGGTAATCGACCCCCAGGTGGTTCTCCAACAAATCGGGGATGCTCCCCAGCCCGAGCCCGAGCACCAGCACCTCGGACCGCCGCGGTAAGCGTTCGAATCGAAACACCTCGAAGAGCTTGCGAAAATTGAGGTAGTAATCACCAAAGCTGTAAATGGCGTCTTCGGCCACCAACTGCAGCCGGCCGTGCACCAGGCAAACTTCGAGGTAGGCGTTGTGCTCGGAGGAGGTCACCTCCAGCCGCTGCTCCCATAAGTAACTCAGCCAGTACCGAAAGCGGGAAACGGGAAGGGTGCGGGGCATCTGGGGGCAAACTACGTTACCTTTGGCACGTTATTCCACAAATTTAACCGCCAAAGTCTAGCCCGCATGTCCATTGTTGAAATGAAAGTTCCCGTTATCGGGGAATCCGTCACCGAAGTCACCCTCTCCGAATGGCTGAAGGGCGACGGGGACTACGTGGAACTAGACGAGCCCATCTGCGAATTCGAGTCGGATAAGGCGACCCTGGAGTTCCCCGCCGAAGCCGCCGGTAAGCTCATCTACGTAGCCGGCGAGGGGGACGATCTGGAGATCGGGGCGCTGGTGGCCAAGATTGATACTAGTGTGCAGGAAGAAGGCGGAGGCGGGGCCGCAAGCGACCGGGCGGAGGCGGAGGCACCGCAGCCCGCGCAAAGCGCTTCGCCTCAGCCTCAGCCTTCGCCTCGACCTCAGCCTTCTTCCTACGCCACCGGCACCCCCAGCCCCGCCGCCGGCAAAATACTCCGGGAGGCAGACGTCGATCCGGGAACGGTCAACGGTAGTGGTCGCGACGGTCGGATCACGAAGGAAGACGCCCGCCAGGCAGTTGCCAGCGCGAATTCCCCCGCCCCCTCCGCACCTGCGGCCCCGCCCCCACCCGCCGAAATGAAGGTCACGGGCACCAGCGGAAAGGTAGCCGCCACCCACGCCGGTCAGCAGGCCTTCAGCCGCGATACCCGCACGGAAAAAATGAGCCGGATGCGCCGCACCATCGCCAACCGCCTGGTCAGCGCGAAGAACGAAACGGCCATGCTCACCACCTTCAACGAGGTCGACCTGAGCGCCGTAATGGCCCTACGCAAGCAGGTACAGGAAAAGTTCGTCGCCAGGTACGGCGTCAAGTTGGGCTTCATGTCGCTCTTCGCCAAGGCTTGCGCCCAGGTGCTCATGGAAATGCCCGACGTGAACGCCCACATCAGCGAAGACGAAAAGGCGCTTACCTATCACGATTACGTCGACATCAGTTTTGCCGTCTCCACCCCCACCGGGCTCGTCGTCCCCCCCATCCATAACATCGAATCGCTGCACTTCGCCGAGATCGAAATCAAACTGAAGGAACTCGCCGCCAAGGCCCGCGACAACAAGTTGAGCATCGACGAGATGAGCGGTGGCACCTTCACCATTACCAACGGTGGGGTCTTCGGCAGTATGATGAGCACGCCCATTATCAACAAGCCGCAATCGGCCATCCTGGGCATGCACAACATCATCGAGCGCCCGGTAGCGGTAAACGGGGAGGTCGTCATCCGCCCCGTGATGTACCTCGCCCTCAGCTACGATCACCGCGTCATCGATGGCAGTAGCTCGGTGACCTTCCTGGTCAAGGTGAAAGAACTGCTGGAGGACCCGAATCTGCTGCTACTAGGTGTTTAGGGGTTAGGGAGTAGGAGGTAGTCGAGCGATACGTCCTACCCCCTAAAGCGCGCAGCGCGTCCTAATAAATCTCAATATCCCCGTAGCTGGTATCGATTTCGATCCGCCCCGACCCCGTGCCGGCTTTTTTTCCGGTGACGGTTTCGGTGTTCCCCTGATTGGAAATATTGCGGGGGCTAAGGTCATTGCGCGGTACGTCGATATCCCCGTAGCGGGCCCGCAGATCCAGGGTGTAGCCGGCATTGTTAGCCACGTCGATCTGTACATCGGAGTAGCTGACGCGGATGCGGACGTGGTCGAAGCCGGCTTCTAAGTCCCTGACCTCTACGTCGCCGTAATTGCCGTCGACCTCCAGCACCCCGGTGACGGTACCCAGATTGAAGTCGGTGTAGTTGCCATCCAGGTAGATGCTGCCGGCCCGCTGGACGGACAGCTCGTTGTAGTTGCCGTCCAGACGTACTTCGGTAGCCGACTCGATGTCAATCTCTTCGTAACCCACGTCGAAGCGGGCGCGCCCGATCCGGCCCAACCGGATTTCGCTGTAGCGGCCGTCGTACCTGATATCGCCGGCGTTGCGGATGCTGCCCTCGCTGTAGCGCATCTTGACGTCCGAGTCATTGCCGATGCGTTCGATGCGGGCCGAGCCGTAGCTGACGTCCAGTTCCGTGCGGTTGGTCAGGCGACCGCCCACCAGGTCTCCGTACCCGATATTCAGGTAGGTGGGGCCACTCAGATCGGGAAGCTCCACATCGCAGTAGCGGGCCTTTACGTCCAACTGGAGGGAGGCGGGCATACTGACGGTGTAGTAGATTTTGAAATCGTCCGACCCGCCCCCGCCGGTGATCATGTCCCACCAGCTATTGCTGCTGCGGTTGCCGCTGACGGTAGTGGTAGCGGACACCGAGGAGCCGCCCCCGCGGATGACCACGTCAATGCGTTCCAGGGTTTCCTGGAAATCATCCTCACTACGGGCGTCGACGCGGATGAGTACGTCCACCTTCACCCGTTGCTGGTTCCAGGTGACGACCTTGATCTCCCCGTAGCGGTTATCCAGGTTCACCCGGGCGTCGGGGTTGACGAAATAGGTTTCGGACAGGCGCTTTTCGTAGTCCTGGTCGGCCGCCAGCCCGCCGAGGGGCAGTAGCAGGGCGAGCAGGATCGGTAGGCAAAATGGTTTAGCTTTCATTAGTAGGGGTATTGGGACGGGACGCGGGGGCCCCGGTAGCGTTAGGTTGAATTACGTGGCGCTGGATCCGGATCAGGATATCCAGCTTGGTGCGGTAGTTCCCGATCAGTTCGTTGACCAGCGTGGCCCGCTGGGAGGGGGGGACCTCCAGTAGTAGGGCGCGGATGTCGGCCGTGGCCCGGTCTAGTTCGAGCAGGTCTTCCCGCAGCTGGGGGTCGTTATTGACCGCGCTCACTTTGGTGAATTCCGCCGCGATCCGTTGCTGGTAGAAGCGCTCGGCTTCCGCGAAGTCGGGGTCCAGTTTGTGCAGTTCCCGGGCGATGATCTCCTCCTGACCGGCCCGGTAGCCACTGGTATTTCCGATTTGGTAGACCGTGAAAAGGAGGAGGAGTCCGGCCGCGATGGCACCCAGGTAGCGGAAGAGTTGGCGGCGGCGCGCGGGTGCGGGGGGGACCACCGAATGTACCAGCCGGGGCGGGGGGGTCTCCGTATCGAAGGCATCCCGGTGGGTGGCTACGAATTCCGCCAGTGGATCGGGGGTTTCCTCTTCGGGCAGGGCGGCGGCCACTCGTTTCCAGAGGCTGGCCGGTGGTTGCTCGCTATCGAAGTCCGTGCGGTGGTCGCGGATAAAGTCATTCAGCTTATCGGAGGGCATGGGATTATACTTTTCTGGTGAGCAGTTGAGCCAGGCGCTTACGGGCTCGGCTGTACTGCGATTTGGAGGTGCCGACGCTGATGCCGAGGATGCTGCTGATCTCCTCGTGGTCGTAGCCTTCGAAAAGATAGAGGGTCAGTACGACCCGGTATCCTTCGCTGAGTTGGCGGACGGCGGCTTTGATTCCCTCCACGGTGTACTCCGTTTCCGGGTAGGAAGGTGGCGGGGTAGCGGCGGCGGCATCGTGGTGCACGGGGTCGAAGGCCGTGGTCAGTAGCCGCCGTTTTTTGAGGTGATCGATGCAGCGGTTGACGACGATCCGCTTGATCCAGGCACTGATGGAAGCCTCGAACGCAAAGGTGTGAATCTTGGCGAAAATCTGCACGAAGGCGACCTGTAGGGCATCCTCCGCGTCGTGGCTGTGCTTGAGCATACGCAGGCAGACGTTATACATCGGCTTGGCGTAGAGACCGTAGAGCTGCCGTTGGGCGGTCCGGTCCCGGCGCTGACAGGCCAGAACGATCGCGCGGTGGGTATCGCGGTAGTCGGCGGCGGTTGGCATAGTACGTATCGTTGGGTGAGCTCCCACTTGGTAGTAGTGTGTTTGGCCTAAAGACGAGGGGATAAGTCCCGGGTTGCATCCCTCCCGGGGATTAATGTTACTCCCCCGGCGTGACTTTTTCGTGCCCGGCCGTCTACTACCCACCCTGCGTCCTGCCGCTCGTAACGCCAGGAAGGGGAGTGTCAATCAGATTCCCGATGGTGAACAATTAGGAATGAAATTGACATACAACAACATCACCCAGTGAGCTTTTTTCAACTACATACCATGCGAACTTTTATCTACTGCCTATCCCTGTTTCTTTCCACCTCGTCTTTGTTTGGCCAGGTCAAAGGGGTAAGTTACACCATTGCACCCTCGGGCAGTTACAACTGGTTCGGTAACGAAGCCGGGCTGGGGGATGCCTTTATGTTCGGTGGCCGCCTCGGCTTTGGCTTCGGGGAGTACGTAGAACTGCGGGCGACCTACCTGCAGACCATCGACCAACAGACCGACTTTGCCGGACTGGACCTGGGGATCGACACTTCGTTCGCCAACCGCGATGTGGATTTACGGCGTTACGGAGCCGAACTGAAGCTGAATATCGGAAGGGGTTCGCTACTGCCCTACCTCCTCCTGGGGGGCGGTATTCAGGATACGGAGCGCGATGCCCTGGAACGGGCCGAGAATATCTTCGGTACCGCCGGGATCGGACTGACCCTCAGCGCGGCCGACCGCTACACCCTCGGGGTGGAAGGGAAGTACATCACTTACTCGGGCAATGCCGTACGCAACTTGTTCGATGAGGTCGAGCGGCAGGAAAACGATCTTAACCTCGACGATTTCAATGCCGACCAGGTCGGAACCTTCGCCGTAGCCGCCAATCTCCAGTTTTACCTGGGTGGGCGCCGCCCCGGTCAGCTGAGTGAGATCGACGAAGTGTACTTACGCAACTTCCAGGGCGGTATCAGTGGCCTTTCCGTTCCGATGGAACTGGGCTTCGCCCGGATCAACTGGGACGACGCCCTCCCCTACCGCGATGCCTACTTCGCCGGCGGTACCGCCGGGTTTAGCTTCGGCCCCCTGATCAGCCTGCGCGGTTTTTACTACCGGGGCATGAACGACGACGAACTCAATTTCGATTTTGACGACATCAGCCTCTACGGGGCCGACGTACGCTTCAACCTGAGCCAGACCTCTTCGGGCATCATGCCCTACCTGAGTTTAGGCGGTGGTTACATCGATCTGAACGACGGATACAACCGGGATGCGGACGTGGTGGCGGAGTTAGCCTCTAGCCAGGGGTTTGCCTCGGGCGGCGGTGGCATCAATCTGAAGTTCGGCGAACGAATCAACCTGAACGGGGGGGTCCGCGCCGTGCTCACCAGCGGGGCCGACGTAGAAGACATCAGCACCACCGAACAACTCACGACCAGCCTGATGTACAATGCCGGCTTCGGCTTCGTGCTCGGTGGCCGCAACCAAAATAACCCCGATGTGGTCCGCCAGTCCACGATGGAAGATCGCCTGCGCAGCCAGCAGGATGAGTTCGACCGCCGTGCCGATAGCATCCGGGTCGAAAACCAGCTCGAACTCGCCGAACTGGAGGCCCGCTACCGGGATACGCTGGCCATGCTGGACCGGGAGCTCATCGATGCCATCGAGGCCGGCGACACCGCCGTAGCCGCCGACATCGCCGAGGAACGCGCCGAAACCCGCGCCATCATCGATGAAGTCAGCACCCGGCAGACCGAACTCACCAACCAGGCCGTCCAGGAAGACCTGCGTCGCACCCAGATGCGGCAGGCCGAGCTCGACGCCGCAATGGGACGTACGCCGCAGCCCGTCTCCCCCCTGAATGCAACCCCCACCCCCGGTGACGGAAGCGTCATCATTTTACAATCCGCCCAGATCGATAAGCTGATCGACGCGATCGGTAACCGTACGGCTACGCCCCCCGCCCCCGCGGCGGCCGCCCCTGGGTCCGCCGAGCTGCAGGAAATCCTGCGCCGTCTGGACCGCCTGGAGGACCGGATGCTCCTGATGAATGGCTACGCCCCCCGCCCCCTCGACCGGGATACCGACCGCACGGCGGAAGAACGGATGCGTCAGCTGGAGCGGCAGATCGAATCCCTGCGCGCGCCCGGTGGCACCTCCGATCCCGATGACGACCGCTTCGGCGAAGCCGCTAATCAGCGGGAAGCGGATATGCAACGCCGTATCGAGGAACTGGAACGGCAACTTCGCGACCCCGGTGTTGACGACCGCCGCGACATCACCCGCTACGATGATGATGACGACCGCCTGCAATCGCTCGAGCAACGACTGATGGAGCGGATGGAGCGCTTGCAGGATACCGACAACGACGAAGAGCTCGAAGAACTCCGCAGCAACATGGTCCGCGACCTGACCGACTACCAACGCGACCTGCAGGACGAGATCGACGATCTCCGCGATGACCTGGCCCGCGCCAATCGGGAAGTAGCCCAACTGGAAGCCCGGGAAGCAGAAAACAACGAGCGCCTCGATCTGGAACGGGAGGCCCTGCGTCAGGCCCGTCGGGAAGCCCGCCGGGAGGCACGCCAGGAGTCGGTCACCTATACGGACAGCCTCGGGAACACCGTCACCGCCCCCGGAACGGTGGGACTGGAAGACATCTCCGTCAATACCGGCGGCGTCTACCTGGCCGACGAGAACGCCGATGGTTTCTTCTCCAACATCACCTATACGGGTATGTCGGGAACGGCCGGCTTCAACTTCGGCGACGCGACCGGGCTCGGGCTCGGGCTGCGGTGGCACTACAAACTCGGTCCCGACCAGCGGGCCGAGTTCATGCCGGAAGCTTACTTCGGTATCGGCGCCCCCACCACCTTCGGCATCTTCGGTAACCTGATCTACCCCATTATCGGCAACCGGTCGGAAGAAAACGGATTGATCCCCTACGCCGGCCTCGGTGTCGGTGCAATGCAAATTAAAGATGACGAGGACAGCGACGAGTTAAACTTCCGCCCCGCGATCAATATCATCTTTGGCACCTACCTGCCGGTGGGTAATGGACGGGTGTTCGTGGACTTTTCGACCCGTAACTTCTTCAGCGTGAATCAGCTGACGGGAGGGTATCGGTTTAACTTTTAGACGGGCTTCGCCGTGCTGCGCACCTTACACTTCCTCCCGGTGTTTGTCCAGCTTAAGGAGCACGGCCAGCATGATCGTGAAGCTAAGCAGCGAGGATCCGCCCTTGGAAATAAAGGGTAGCGGAATCCCGATGACCGGAATGAGCCCCATCGTCATCCCGATGTTGACCAGGAAGTGGACCAGCAGGATTCCGGCAACCCCGTAGGCATAGGCCCGCGCGAAGGTGCGGCGTTGCCGCTCGGCAATTACCGTAATGCGATAGAGCAGTACCGAGAAAATAACGATGAGGGTCGCTACGCCCACGAAGCCCTGTTCTTCCCCTACCGCCGAGAAGATGAAGTCCGTCATTTGTTCGGGTACGTAGTCGAACTTCGTCATCGTACCCTGTTGCAGGCCCCGGCCGCTCACGCCCCCGGCGGCAATGGCTAGCTTGGATTGTAGCAGGTTGTAGTACGATCCCCGGGGGTCGGCGTCTTCGGGGTGTAACCACACCATGACCCGTTCGTGCTGGTGGGCCGGCAGGACCTCGTTCGTGTAGGCGTAATGGGTAGAAAAGGTCAGCAGGATCCCCCAGAAGAGGAAGAAGGTCGTCACCCCCACGAGCCGGCCATTGCGCTGGAGCAGATGGTGGATCCCCGCCCCCGCCAGGGTTACGGCCAGGGCTGCTGTGGCCCACCAGCTCCACTCGGTATCCAGCGCCAGGATAGACACTGCACCCGCGCCCGCGCCCCCCACCGCGTACAGCCACCCCCGCCGCGGTAGGGAGAACGCAAACAGGACCAGGCAAACGGTAAGTAGGCCGATCAGCAGGGGTTGGAAGGGGAAGAGGATACCCAGCACCGCCATGGCCCCCGTAAAACCGCCCAGTAGAAAGATGAGGGGGCTGAGGCCTTCCCGGTACATGACCAGCAAAAACCCGGTAAAGACCAGAGTCGAACCCATATCCGGTTGCCCGAGAATGATGAGGGCCGGCAGCAACCAGATCAGGCAGCCGTACACGATGGGGCGCACCCGATTGAGCTTACCGCTGTACTGGCTAAGGAAAGAAGCCATCGCCAGGCAGGTGCCGAACTTCGCTAATTCACCGGGCTGAAAGGTCATGCCCCCCACGCTGAACCAGGATCGGGCCCCGTTGATCTCCTTGCCCGCTACCAGCACGAGGAGCAGCAGGGCAAGGGTAAACAGGTAGATCGGATAGGCACCGACGATCCAGAACTTGCGGTCGATGAGGTAGTTGATCCCCACCCAGGCGGCCGTCGAGATCAGGATCCAGATGAACTGCTTCCCCGCCGGCGTAGCCAGGCGAGCGGCGATCCCCCCCGAATAGCCTTCCGGCGGCGCGCCGACCGAATTGATCATGAGCAGCCCCGTGAAGACCAGGAATAGGTACAGGATGATGGTGGCTACATCGGTACGGTTCCGGGTCAGCGAAATTCGGGCCATGCCGGGTCAGTACATCTTCAGGATCTCGCTCTCCTCGATCTCGTCCCGCACCAGGTAGACTCCCTCGATGTCCTGGCTGAGCCGCTGCCGCAGCCGGTCGGCTTCCGGCCGGGTAAAGAAAGCCCCCGCCCGCAGTTTGTAGTAGGGCGAATTGTGCACCCAGTCGACGGGAATACTGGGGTAGGTTTCCTGAAAGTCGGCCTCCGCGGTTTCCAGTTGCCGGCGATCGGTGGTAGCCAGGATCTGCACCCGCCAACCGTCCACCACGTCGGTGGTTTCGTTGATCTCACTGAAGCGGTTCAGGAGCTGGTTCACGTCCTCGTCGGCGGTGACCACGTACTGCGTTTGGGCACCTACCACGGCATAGATAACGAGGAACAGACCACAGAGCAAAGGACGCATACAGTACTATTGGATGAGCGAAAGTCCGGCGGAGGTACCGAGGCGATCAGCACCGGCTTCCAGCAGGTCGCGGGCCTGTTCGGAGGTACGGATACCCCCGCTGGCCTTAATCTTGATTTCCGGATGTAAGTTAGCGCGCAGGAAGCGAACCTGTTCGACCGTGGCCCCCCCCCGGGTGCCGGAGGAGGTCTTCACGAAGTCCGGTCGCACCGTATTACAGATCTCGATGAGCCGGTCGCGCTCCGCGTCGGTCAGCACGCCGAGCTCGAGGATCAGTTTGCACACCTTCCCCTTGAGGCGGACCGTGGTGGCTACCTGCTCAATCTCGGTGCGCACGTAGTTCCAGTCCTCCGACTTGACGGCCGAGATGTTGATGACGATGTCCAGTTCGTCGGCTCCCTCCTCCAGGCACCGGCGGGCCTCGGCCACTTTGATCATCGTTTCGGAATACCCGTAGGGAAAGCCGATAACGGTAGCCAGCCGCACCCCGCTATCCTGCAGTTCCGGCCGGACCCGGGACACGAAGAAGGGGGGGATGCAAACGGCGTAGAATCCGTGTTCCTTCGCCTCGGTGCAGAGTCGTTTGATATCTGTCAGGGTGGCCTGCGGACTGAGGTAAGTGTGGTCGATAAGCTTGTTCAAGGGGCGTCGTTCTACGGGCAAGGTGGGAGAAAGCGCGGCAATATACGCCGGCTTTCCGGGGCTACCTTCCATGACAGTGTTTGAACTTTTTACCGCTACCGCAGGGGCAGGGATCGTTCCGGCCGATCTTGGCGCTGTCGCGCTGGAACGTCTCCACCTTTTCCGGCTTGCTGGCGGCCTCGGCGGCCCTGCGGGCAGCGGCTTCGGCGGCCGCCGCGGGTGACGACGAGGAGCGGTTCGCCCGGGTGGGTGCGGTCAGGACGCGGCGGGGGGCCCGGGCCTCCCTGATGTCGGTAGGCTGGGCGATTTGCAGGTCCCCCTTAGCGAGGTAGCTGGTCGTCTTCTCGTTGATGCGGCTGATGAGTTCTTCGAAGAGGTCGTAGGATTCCATCTTGTACACCACCAGGGGGTCCTTCTGCTCGAAGCTGGCCATATTGGTCGAGGTCTTGAGCTCGTCCATGCTGCGCAAATGCTCCTTCCAGTTGTCGTCGAGAATGGCCAGAGTAACGGCCTTTTCGATGTCGGATTTGATGCTCTTGCCGTTCGTTTCGATGGCCCGCTCGATGTCGGCGGTGATCTGCAGGGGGTGGGTGCTGCCGTCAGTGAACGGAATGATGATGCGCTTGAAGCGACCGGGCTGCTCCTCGTTCACCTTGCGGATGTGCGGCATGACCCGCTCGATGAGGGTCAGCATCTTGCGCTCGTAGAAGGCGCGGAATTCTTCGAGCAACTGGTCGGCCACGTCGTCGGCTTCCTTATTGTCGAAGTCGGCGGCCTGGATGTCGGATTCGAAGCCGAGTAAGCGCTGGGTCGCCAGGCGGAAGGTATCGTAGCTTCCGTTCTGCTTGTGGGCGTAAACGATGTCGTCGATCAGCCCCTCGAAGCTATTGTTCAGGTCCAGGTTCAGTCGCTGCCCGCTCAGGGCATTGTCGCGCTTGCGGTAGATGGCCTCCCGCTGAATATTCATCACGTCGTCGTACTCCAGCAGCCGCTTGCGGATGCCGAAGTTGTTTTCCTCGACCTTCTTCTGGGCGTTCTCGATGGATTTGGTCACGATGCCGGCCTGGATGACGTCGCCCTCCTTGTGGCC
>CAZQNE010000046.1:15105-30987 GCA_964594535.1 uncultured Lewinella sp. | reverse complement strand
TGAAGTCCAGGTCCTGGGCACTGACCGTCAGGCTGCCGTCGGCGATGTTGAGGATGACCTGATTGGTGGTCTTATTGGCGTAGATGACGATCCGCTTCAGGCTGTTCTGAAAGTCGCCGCGGTTCACGAGCAGGACGTTCGGGTTGTCGACGGGGATCACCGCGTTGTAATCCGGGTAGCGGGCATCGATGAGGCGGCAGGCCATCTTGGTATCGCCGTAGCTGAAAAAGGCGTTGGCCTTATCGAAACTCATCGTAACGGCTACGTCGGAGTGGGGCAGCGCCCCCTTGAGCAGGTTCAGGGCCTTTTTGGGGATGATGAAGCTGCTGGTGACCTCGCCGGTCAGGTCGTTGAGGGTGTAGCGCACCAGCTTGTGTGCATCGGTAGCCACCATCGTGAGCTTCGAGAAATCGACCTGGAAGTACACCCCCGTCATGGCGGGCCGTAGCTCGTCAGTGGACGTGGCGAAGAGCGTCTTGTTGATCCCCTCCAGCAGGCGGGCGGCGGTGACGGTCACTTCGTCGGCCTCATCGGGCGTGGGGATGTTGGGGTAGTCGCCGCCCGGTTCCCCGGCCAGTTTGTACTTCCCGTAGGCGGAGGTGATGGAGATGCCGTAGTTTTCGTCGTCGATATCGAAGGTGATGGGCTGCTGCGGCAGGGCCTTCAGGGTGTCGATGAGGATTTTGGCCGGCACGGCGACCTGGCCGTCCCCCTCGGCATTAACCTCCATGCTAGTGACGACGCTGGTCTCCAGATCGGTGGCCGCGATCTCGAGCCGGTTGCCCTGAATGGTGAACAGAAAATCCTCCAGGATCGGCAGCACCGGGTTGGAAGCGATGGCCCCCCCGGCCAGTTGGAGCTTCTTCTGCAAATCGGAACTGGAAACGGAAAATTTCATGCGGTGGTGGTTTGGGCCAAACTTACGCAATGACCGGTGGATTGGTTGCGGTTTCGGCCGGCGGGTTGTTAACACTGATTCCACAGGGGGTTAAGTGAGTGAATCGGGGAATTGCGGGAATGCTCTTCGCTTCGCTCAATCGTCACTACGAGGCGGGCGCAGCCCACTGAGCAAAGCCGCCCATTCACAATTCAACATTCTCAATTCTCCCCTCCCGGCCGCCACCGCAGCCCCAGCACCCCCCAGGTACCGAACTGGGTGTTCAGCAGCAACCGCGAATCGTCATCGTCCGGCCGCCCGATGTAGCGCTCCGAGCGGTGGTTGGTGATGTTATTGACGCGCAGGTAGGCCGAGATGTTTCGGAAGAGCTCGTAGTCGGCCGCCACGTCCAGACTGATGACGGAGTTGATCCACACCTGCTGCCCGTCCTGGATCAGGTCCAGGGTCGAGCTACGGTAATTGCCCGCTACCACCAGATTGAGCCGGGTTTTCGGATTGCTGTACACTAGGCTCAGGTTGGCCGAGCGGCGGGGGGCCTGGGCCAGGGTATTATCTTCCTCGTTGCGGCCCTCTACCCGGTAGTCGTTGACGTTGACGTTGCCGTTCAGGTTGAAGTAGCGCAGTTCGCGGTTCAGGAAGGCCAGGTTTTGATAGAAGCCCAACTCGAAGCCGAGGAGGCGGGCATCCTCGGTGTTGGCCAGGGAGTACCCCAGCGTCGGCTGCCGGTTCAGCAGTACGAACTGGGCCGTGCGCACCGTCGGGTCCTCCAGAAACTTGGCGTACACCCCTACGCTGATGAGTCCGTCATTGCGGCCGTAGCGCTCGTAGGTGAGGTCGAAGTTGCGGCTGTAGGTCGGCATCACCGCGGGGTTGCCGATGGTGAATACGTCCAGCCGCGCCTGCCGCCGCTCGGCGAAGTCGGTGGTCGGCACCAGCGTCGCGTAGGGCACCCGGGCGATGGCTTCGTAGTAGGCGAAGCGGAACTGCCGGTCGCGGCGAAAGCGGTAGGTCAGGTTCAGGCTCGGGAACCAATCGCCGTAGTCGAGGCTGTCGGCCACCCCCCCCCGTTGCAGGGTGTAGTCCACCTCCGTGTACTCGTAACGCAAGCCGACCGAGCTGGTGAACTTCGACGACCAGTTGGCCACGTACATGAGGTAGCCGGCCGCGATCCGCTCCCCCGCGAAGTAGTTCGGCCCGGCCCCCAGCGGAGGATCGGCCACGAGTAGGGGCTCGCCCTCCAGGTCCGCAAACCCGTCGGAGGGGATGGCCCCGCCGCCGCCCCGCTGCCGGAGGAAGAACTCCCGGTACTCCCGTTCCTTGATCCGGTAGCGGCCACCGGCGCGGAGAAAGCTGGTCCGCCCCCGGTTCAGATACCGGGTCAGATTAACGCCCCCGATGGCGATGTCCTCCTCCAGGTCCAGGTTTTGCTGCTCGGTGGCCAGGCGCCCGAATTGCTCGCCGGGCGACTGGGTGTCGTCAGTGGTCAGGGCCAGATACTCCTCCTCGGTGATGTCGGGCCGGCCGGGGGCGAAGAAGATGCCGTTGTAGGCCCGCTGCCGGTCCAGCAGCCGCTCGCTGGTACTGGCGAAGCTGAGGGCGTAGCTCAGCTGGGTCATGTTGAAGTTGTTCTCCACCTCCAGGGCCACCATGTTCAGCACCCGCTCCTCCCGCCACTTACTGGCGATGCGGGTTTCTACCGGCGAGCCCCGCCCGTCAAAGTTGACCTCCTCGGTGCGGACGTCATCGTTCGTGGCGCTGTAGTTGTAGCTCAGCCGCATCCGGTTGTAAATGCTGGGCCGTAGCTCTACCGCCCCCACGAAGCCGGTCTTGGTGGTCGTGCGGTCGGTGTCGATCGGGCGTACCCGGCTTACGGTCGTGCCGGTGGTCCCGTTCTCGCCGTAGTCGTAGCGGGTGGCCCGGTTGCCGCGGGCGTGGCGGAAGAAGCTCCCCGCCCCGAGGCCGTAGACGGTTTCGTCGGCGAGTTCCGAGTTAAATACGGCGGTGGCCTGGCTCACCCCCGGGTTCAGCCCGTCCATCCGGTCGAAGCCGAAGTTCGTCCCCAGCCCCCCCTGGGCCAGCACCTCGAACTGTCGCTCGGGCTTGCGGATGCGGAAGTCGACCGTCCCCCCGATGGCGTCGGCGTCCAGCTCGGCGGTGCGGGCTTTGATGACGCGCACCTCGTCCACCAGATTGGACTGGATGATGTCCAGGCTCCCCGCCCGGTCGGCCTCGGGCTGCACGGCGGGCAGGCGCTGGCCGTTCAGGCTGATGGCGGTATACTGCTCCGGCAGCCCCCTCACCTGCACCAGTTCGCCCTGCCCCCGGTTGCGGGTGATGGTCACGCCGGGCATGCGCTGCACGGTCTCGGCCAGGGTGATGTCGGGGTACTTATTGAACAGCTCGGAGTGGATGATCGTCTGCTGATTCAGGGCTGACTGCTGCACCCGCAGGGCCTGGGCCTGCCCCGTCGAGCGCCGACCGTAGACGATGACCTCGCCGGCTTCCATGAAGTCTTCCGACATCTCCACGTCCACCGTGAAGGCGCGGTCGGTCGGGCTCACGGTTAGCGTCGTGTCGAAGTTTTCGTACCCGATGTAGGAGACCAGCAGGCGAATGCGCCCCGGCGGGACTTCCAGGGTGAAGTGGCCCTCCACGTCGGTGCTGGCACCGATGACCGAGCCCACTACCCGCACCGAAGCACCGATGAGGGGGATCTCGTCCCGGTCCGTGACCCGCCCTTCGATCTCGGCCATTTGGGCGCGGAGCGCGGGTGCAAGCAGGGCGAGAAAAACGACAAGCAGGGAATACGATTGACGCATATGGACTAAAGCGACCCGTGCGATTGGTTTGTTTACGCCCGCCGCCATAATTTGGGCAGCCTACACTACACCCCTATGCCCGCTCCCCCCCGTATCGTATTCCTCGACGCCGGTACCGTCGACGATCTGCCCACCTTCGACCGCTTCCATGGGCTGGGAGATTTCACCGCCTATCCCCGCAGCCGACCCGAGGAAGTCACCCGACGCGCCCGCCACGCCGAGGTGATCATTACCAATAAGGTCGCCATTACCGCCGACCACCTGGCCGACTTGCCCGATCTTAAACTGATCTGCGTGGCCGCCACCGGTACCAACAACATCGATAAGGAAGCGGCAGAGGAGCGCGGCATTCCCGTCCGCAACGTAGCCGGCTACAGCACCGACTCGGTGGCCCAACTCACGCTGACGGCCTACTTCACGGTGGCCATGGACCTCATCCACCTCAACCGGGAGGTCTACGACGGCAACTACTCCCGCGCCCAGGATTTCACGCTCTGGCGCCATCCCTTCTACGAACTGGCCAACGCCCGCTACGGTATCATCGGTCTGGGCACCATCGGTTCGCGGGTGGCCGAGATCGCCGCGGCCTACGGGGCGGAGGTGGTCTACTACAGCAGCCGGGGCCACGACCACGACGTACCCTACCCCCGCCTGGAGCTGGATGAGTTTCTCCGGAGCTGCGACGTGATCAGCATCCACTGCGCCCTCAGCGAGGCCACCCGCGGGCTGATCGGCCGGGAAGAACTCCGTAAAATGAAGCCGTCGGCCTACCTGGTCAACGTAGCCCGGGGCGGCATCATCGACGAAGCGGCGCTGGTGGACGCCCTCAACGGGGGCGCGGTCGCGGGTGCGGCGGTGGACGTGTTTACCGATGAGCCCCTACCGGAGGATCACGTGTACCTCGGGGTCAATAACCCCGAGAAGCTACTGCTGACCCCCCACGTGGGCTGGGCGAGCGTGGAAGCGCGGACGCGGCTGATCGACGGAATCATGGAAAATATTCGCCAGGGCTGGGAGTGAGGGCTTAGCCCGCAGAGTAGAGTAGAGGTGGTACGGAGTCTAGCGGAGCGGTGGAAGGATCGGTTGCGGGTCGCGGCAGGCATCGCGCTACTGGCTACCTTCCTTCCCGCCCTCCTGGTCGGCCAGGAGGAGGAGGAGGATTCCCGCCAGCTTATCGAAGACGTGGTGGCCCAGCAGGCCGAGGAGGGCGGTGAATTCACCTTTAACGCCGCCTTCGACATCCTGGATGCCTACGCCCGCCGGCCCCTGGACCTCAACCGGGCCACCGCCGGGGAGCTCAATAGTCTGTACCTGCTCAGTCCGCTACAGACCGAGCGGCTGCTGGCCTACCGCGAACGGCTGGACGGTTTCATCAGTATCTACGAGCTACAGGCTATTCCGGGGCTGGACCTGGAGACGATCCGGAGCATCCTGCCCTACGTAACGGTACGTACCGGGCTGGACGACATCACCGTCTCCCCCGGCACCCTACTACGGGAGGGCCGCCGCGAACTCTTCCTGCGCAGCAACCGGAGACTGGAGGAAGCCCGGGGGTACGCCGGCCCCGACCCCCGCTACACCGGCGACCCGGCCCGCTACTACCTGAAGTACCGCCAGCGCTACGGCAACCAATTCTCGGCCGGACTGGTCGCCGAAAAAGACCCGGGGGAGCCCTTTTTCCGGGGCAGCAACGCCCGGCGGGGTTTCGATTTCTACAGTGCCCACGTGTTCTTTCGCAACCTGAACCGGCGGGTACGGGCGCTGGCGCTCGGCGATTTTTCGATCAGTTTCGGGCAGGGGTTGATCCTGTACACCGGCTTCGGCTTCGGGAAGAGCAGCCTGACGACCACCGTGGCCCGTAGCTCCCCTACCCTGCAGCCCTACGCCAGCGTGAACGAGGCCAGCTTCATGCGGGGCGCCGGGGTGACGCTGGCGTTCGGAGACCACTGGGAGGCAACGGTGTTCGGTAGCCGGCGGGGACGGAGCGCGAACCTATCCGCCGATTCCACCTCCGTGACCTCCCTGCGGCTGGACGGTTACCACCGCACCCTGGCCGAGATCGAGGACCGCAAGCGGATCGACCAGACCAGCTACGGGGGCCGCGTCGCCTTCCGTCCGAACCGTCGGGTCCACCTCGGTTTTAACGTATTAGGCGAACATCTGGGGCAGACCTTGCACCCGCGTCCGCGCCCCTATAACCGCTTTTACTTCCGGGGGGAGCGACTGCATAATCTCAGTCTGGACTACCGCTACCGCCTCGGCAACCTCTCCTTTTTCGGGGAAGTAGCGACCGCCCTGCCCGGGGGGATGGCCCAGCTCCACGGGGTGCTGGCCGGGCTGGCGCCGAGCGTCGATCTGGCCCTGATCTACCGCGACTACGACCGCGACTACCGCGCCCTGAACGCCCGCCCCTTCGGCGAGACCAGCGGCGGCCGCAACGAGCAGGGCGTGTACCTGGGACTGGAAGTGCGCCCCGCCACCCGCTGGCGCGTCAACGCCTACTACGACCTGTGGCGGCACGACTGGCTGCGCTTCGGTATCGACGGGCCCAGCGACGGCCGTGAATATCGCCTGCGTCTCAGCTATTTCCTGAAGCGCAAGCTGGATACCTACCTCGAACTGCGTGGGGAGACGAAGGGCACCGGCGGCAACGGCGATCGCCTCGACCCGGTAGTGGACCGGACCCGCTTCCTGGCCCGCCTGCACGCCGGCTACCACCTCACCGAAGCACTGGAGGTACGCGGCCGGCTCGACCTGGGCTTCACCGACCGGGATGACGCGGAACGGCAACGGGGGGGCATGCTCTTCGGCGACCTGCACTACCGACCGCCGGGCGACTGGAGCGTATCGGCACGCCTGGCCCTGATCCATACGCCGGGCTACGACGTCCGCTTTTACCAGTACGAAAATGGCCTGACGTATAACGCCTTCGTGCTGCCCTACTACGGGGAGGGGGGCCGGACGTTCCTGCTCGTCCGCTACAAAGGCATCCGCCGGCTGACGCTGGAGGCCCGGGTGGCGCAGGGCCGAAACTTCGATGGTCGCACCTTCGGGAGCGGGCTGGAGGAGACGGAGTTCACCCGGCGTACCGAAATCGGCGGGCAGGTGATCTGGCGGTGGTGACTCAGGAGCCGACGACGACGCGGACAGTTTGCTCCAACAGCCTGACCTCCACCGGCCCCCGGCCCAGGTACTCGCCATCCGCCTCGACGCCGGTGGGGCCGCTGACGTATACGTGGGTGGCGTGGGTGGCGGTCACCCCGTTCACCCGTCCGATGGTGTCGGTATAGAAGCGCCAGCTGTTGGCGAGGATACGGGAGAGGGGGAGGTCGACGGCGTAGGTCAGCGCGAGCGTATCGGCGGTCGGATCGGCCTGGGGGACGAGCCGCATGCCCCCGCCGTTGTAGCGCCCGATCCCGAGGTTGATGGTGTGGAAGCGGCCACTGACCCGGTGATGGTCGTGGGTAAGCTCAAGTTGGGGCGCGGTGTAGCCGGCTAGGTAGCGGGCCGTGAGCAGGGGGTAGAGAAAGCCCCGCTTCAGGGAGAGCGCTTCCGCCCGGCGCACCACCTCGGCATCGTAGGCTAGTCCGGCTACGTTGATGAAGCAGCGTTTCCGTTCCGGCGTACCGTAGGTGACCTCCCCGATCCGGTGGTCGATCGTGCGTCCGCGCCGGATCGTCAGCACCCAGCGGAGAATATGGCGGGGGATGCACAGGGTGCGGCACCAGTCGTTGCCGGAACCGAAGGGCAGGGGGGCGTAGGTAAGCCGGTCGAGCAGGCCGCGCTCCCGAAAGGCATTGATGAGGGTATGGTGGGTGCCGTCGCCGCCTACGCCGATTACGAACAACTCACCCGGGGGCAGGGCAGCGAGTTGGTCCGTCATCTCCGGTTCGAGCACGACGCAGCTCGCTTCCGGAAACTCACGTTGCAGTACTGGCCAGGCGTTCGCCCACCAGTTCAGGGTACGGCCGCTGGCTGCGGCGGGGTTGACCAGGAAGATGGGTGGGGGCGGCACCGGGCAATGATAACGTTTCGGCAAGAGCCAAACCCTACGCTTGCGCGTTAATATTGCCGGATTGAAACGATATGCACCGTGAAGAACTTCCTGTTATCTTTTCTCATCATTCTGACGGCCTTTCTGGCGGGGCGGTATTTTTTTCCGGCGAAACCGCCCGTTGCCGCGATGCACGACGTGGCGACGACCGGCCGGGCCACCGAAGCCACCCCCAGTGAGCCCGCCGCCCCCCTTACCGCCGCCGAGGTCGATCTGGCCGGCTACACTGGCGAGGAGGAGCGGACCATCCGCCTTTTCGAAGAGGCTTCACCGGCCGTGTGCTTCATCACTACCCGGGCCATACGGCGCAGTTTCTGGAGCTACGGGGAGGTAGAGAGCGGCTCCGGGTCCGGCTTTTTGTGGGATCGGGAGGGGCACGTGATCACCAACTTTCACGTGATCAACGGGGCGAACACCAGTTCCATCGCCGTCACCCTGAGTAACGGGAAGAGCTACGACGCCCGCGTGGTGGGCTTCGAGAAGGAAAAGGACCTGGCCGTGCTGAAGATCGATGCCCCGGCCCGGGAGCTACGGCCGATCCGGGTGGGATCGAGCCAGTCGATCCGCGTCGGGCAGTCGGTCTACGCCATCGGCAACCCCTTCGGACTGGACCAGACCCTGACCACCGGTGTGGTTTCCGCCCTGGACCGGGAGATTCGCAGTCAGGCCGGGGTACCCATAAAGGGGGCCATCCAGACGGATGCGGCCATCAATCCCGGTAATTCGGGGGGGCCGCTGCTGGACAGCCAGGGCCAGCTCATCGGGGTGAACACCTCCATTTACAGCCCCTCGGGTGCATCGGCGGGTATCGGCTTTTCCATTCCCGTGGACGTAGTGCGCTACGTAGTGAATGACCTGATCCGCTACGGGGAGGTCCGCCGGGCGGTGCTGGGGGCGGACGTGCGTCAGGTACCGCGTATCAAGGGCTTGGTGGTCTTTTACGTGGATCAGGGGGGCGGGGCCGCAGGTGCCGGCCTGAAGGGACTTTCCCAGGATTCCCGCGGAAGAACGTTACTGGGTGATGTGCTGGTGGGCATTAACGGCCGTCCGGTCAACTCTACCTCCGACCTCTACCTGGAGCTGGAACGCTACGAGCCGGGGCAGGTAGTGAAGTTGAATATCGTCAGGGGGGAGCGGCCGGCTACGGTTAGCGTTCGGTTGGGTAGCTCGGTGGAGTGACACATTGACAGACATCGGATGTCTGCAATTTTGACAGACATCCGATGTCTGTCAATGTGACCGATAAAATATATGTTATTCGAAGCGCTATTCGGGTGTATACCTGAATACTTATAAATTACACCTAAGCAATCAACTGCCAATTTAGCAGACATCGGATGTCTGTAATTTTGACAGACATCCGATGTCTGTCAAAATGACCGCACCCGAAAGACCGCCTGCCCCCCACCCCGCTGCCGCACCACCACGAAGTACAGCCCTGCCGGATAGTCTGCCAGTTCCACCCGACTACGCTCACCCGATAGACGATCCTGCTGCAGTAGCCGACCGCTTGTATCCATCAGTACATACGTGGCCTGCTCCAGAGCCCCCACCAAAGCATAGGTCGTCGGCCCGATGCGCTGTAGTTCAACGTCCGGGCGGGTGGGTTTACGCGATGTAATGCTGTTCATTACATCGAAGTCGATCCCCACCACGATGGGATCGTGATCGCTAAAGCGGTAAAAATCGCGGGCATACAGGTTCGCTACACCGTCCTCATTATCGTTATAGTCCAGCGCTTCGGGCTCGGGGGCGTTGACGGTCCAGGCCGTAGCTCCGGTGATGTGCTGGCTTAAGGCCGAACTAGCCAGGGCGTAATCTAGACTTCCCCACTGCCCCTGGAATACGTAGGAAGGAGGCCCGCCGCCGCAGGGGAAAGCATCGTTTTGTTGCACCTGCGTATTGACGTAACCGGCATCAATAAAGGTCTGAATAGGCGCTTCCATCCGGTAAGCATTCAGGTCGCCAATCACCAGGATGTCGTCGTCCCCCGTAGCCGTCGGGTCGGTAGCTAGCCAGTCGAGTATGGCTTCCGAAGCCGCCGTTCGTGTACCGTCGCAATTGCCCGAGCCGTCGTCGGCATCGTCGCCGGCACCGCAGCCGCTACCCTTACTTTTGTAGTGGTTGACCACCACCGTCACGTCCGCCCCCACGCTCGTACTCATCGTATCGGTAACCCGGAAGGTCTGCGCCAGTGGAACGCGGTTGGTACCCGGCCCCTGAAAGACGCCGGCCGGTTCGGTAAGCGCGGCGGCCGTACCGCTCTCCTCTACCCGCTCGCTGTTGTAGATCAGGGCGACCCGGATCCGGTCCTCCCCGGTATCGGGGGTATCCACGATGGCGTAGCTCCGGTCGCAGCGGGCGTTCAGGGTATCGACCAGGCGCCGCAGGGCTTCTGGCTTGTTTTCAATTTCGATCAGACCGACAATGTCGGCACCCAATTCACACAGGGCCGCTACGATCTTATCTTCCTGCCGGCGCAGTTCCATCTCCGTATCGGCACCCCGCTCCCCCAGGGTAGTGAAGTAGTTCAGGACGTTGGCACTCACTACGGTCAGGTCCGAACCTACTTCGGGGGCGGCAGTCGGGCGGGGGTTACCACTCAGGCTTACGCCCGAAAAGTCGGTGGGCTGTACCCGGAAGCGATCGAAGCCGTAGCCCAGCACGCCGATCAGTCCTTCGATCCGTTGTCCGGCCCGTAGTGGATTGTCGGCGCTTAGGGTATCTCCTGTAGGCAGCCGTACCGGTAGCTGCCGCTGCCCGCCCCGGGCATCGTCGATGATCAATAGGTCGTGTTCCAGGCTATCGCGGTAGGCCGCCAGGCCGGCGGCATCCGGCAGGTTGCACTCCGTGAACTGCACCAGCCGCTGCCCGGAGGTCACCCCGACCTCCCCGAAGCGGTAGAGGTTATCCAGATCGGTGACGACGATGCCCGTCGGGCGGACCCGCATGCTCTCCAGTGCCTCCAGCAGGCTATCCGGGCGCGGCAGGCCGAACTCCCGCAGGCTCGGCAGATCCTGGCCCGTGGCTTCGATGGTCACCGTAGCCCCGAAGGCGTCGGCGTTCAGCTGGGTCTGCTGAAAGGCTTCCTCCACCGGCGCGTTCACCCGCACCAGGTCACCGACGGAGACGTCGAACAGTTCCCCGAATACGAAAATACCCTCGGAGGTCAGGCTGTCGTTATCCACCTCCTCGTCCTCCTCCTGGATGTAGTAGCCCCCCAGTTCGGGAAAGTCGGCAGTCACTACGGCCTCGACGGTGACGAAATTGCCGGCCAGCGGGCTTTGGTCCGTCCTTCCCTGCACCGTATGGATGCCGATAATATCGTCGCCCAGATCATCGTCCGCCAGTTCGATGGTGGCGCTATTTCCCAGCACGAACTGACTGCCCGATACCCCGATCACGTTCAGGGTGATGGTTTCCGTCCCTTCGATGAAGTCGTCGTCCAGGACGGTCAGGGGGACGGCCGCTTCGGTCGACCCCGCCGCAATTACCACCGCACCTGCGCCCGCGCCCGCATCCTCGAAGTCTACCGTGACGGTTGCGGTACCGTCGAAGTTATAGCTCACCGTTGTCTCCTCCGTAGCCGCCTCACTCAGTACGATCCGGAAGCCCCCGTCACCGTCCGGCTCGGCCAGGTTACTCCCGGCTACGGCCCGCACGGTCGGCATGCGTGTACCCGGCTGGTAGGTTCCGAAGGGTACCGCCGCCCCCAGTTCGCTCAGGGTCAGGTTATCCAGTACGTTCAGTCCGGGGGTTTCCCAGTTGCCGGCCACCCAGTCGCCGTCGGGGCCGGTTCCGCTCTGGCGGTAGTAGTAGCTGTCCTGGTAGAGGTTGTCGCCCGCTCCGATCGCCCCGCCAACCTGGTCGATGATCTGCCCGTCGCGGACGAGGGTGAAGACGTCGTTGCCCGTGCCGGTCACGCTACTCGATCCGATGATGTTGATGAAATCACCGTCCGTGCCGAAGGCTTCCTGAAACTCCGTGGTGCCGTTGACGACGTAGAGGTAGCCGCCGGGGAAGCTACCGTTGCCACTCAGGGTGATGGTCGCGTTACTCTCCGTCCCGCCGTTGGTGTAGCGTTCGATGGTGTAGCCCTCCAGGTCGCCGCCGCCGTCCAGGTAGAGCTCGATGGCGCGGGGCTTGGCCCCCGGTCCGGTACCGTCGAGTAGGCCGGTAAGGATGACGCGGTCCTGGCCGGACGCGAAGAAACTAGCCGCCAGGAGCAGCAGAAAAAAGGAGGTACGCATGGCTTTATTCGGGCTTTGGAGCGCCAAAGGTAGACGACCGGATGTACCTATTCGCCACGGCGGTATTAAGTACAGGTAAACTTTCCCCTCCCCCCGCCTTATTCCCCCCCCAGTACTTCTTCCAGCTTCCCCCGCAGGAGCCGGTACAAGGTAGGCCCTCCCTTCACGCCCTTCCGTTTTTCGTCCGTCTCCTCCAGGAAATCGTAGGTGAGTACCTTCCGGCGGAAGTTGCGACGATCCAATCGTTCCCCCGTGATGCGTTCGTGCAGGTCCTGGGCCTCGGTAAGGGTAAAGTGGTCGGTAAGCAGATCGAAGGCAAGGGGGCGCGTACGCAGGTGCAAGGCTAAGCGGGAATGGGCATCCCGTAATAATACATTATGGTCGAATCCCAGGATAGGAACGTTCCCGAAGGGGTGCCAGCCCGCCTCACTCAGGTGACCCCGGGCAACGGGAGCGTGCAACTCGGGCCGGACCAGCGCATAGTAGGTGGTGGTGACCACCCGGCGTACGGGGTGGCGGTCCGGTTTGCTGTACGTGGCTACCTGCTGCAGGCGTAGGTCGGATACGCCCACCAGTTCGTGCAGGAGACGGCGGCCCGTTTCCTCCAGGGTCTCGTCCGCCGCCATGGCTCCCCCCGGCAACACCCAGTAGCCGGCGAAGGGTTCCACCGCCCGCCGCACGAGCAGCACCCGCAGTTCCCCGCCCGCGTAGGCGAAAACGACGCAGTCCACGGTATGGGTAGCCGCGGCACTCTGAGTGGTTACTCTCCGGTTTAGCGCCCCATCCATCCGCCGTCGACTACTAGTACCGTTCCGTTCACGTAATCCGAAGCCGCGCTGGCCAGAAAGACGGTCGGCCCCTTAAAGTCTTCCGGTTTGCCCCAGCGGCCGGCGGGGATGCGCTCCAGGATAGCCCGCGACCGGTCGGGGTTATCCTGCAGGGCCTGGGTATTGTCGGTGCGGATGTAGCCCGGCGCGATGGCATTCACCTGCACCCCCCGGCCGGCCCACTCGTTCGCCAGGGCCTTAGTGAGCTGGCCGATCGCCCCCTTGGAAGCCGCGTACCCCGGTACGGTGATCCCCCCCTGGAAGGTCAGCAGGCTGGCCGTGAAAATGATCTTCCCGCTGCCCCGCCCGACCATATCCCGCCCGAACTCCCGCGAGAGGATGAAGGGGGCCGTCTGGTTGACGGCGATCACCTCGTCCCAGTAGGCATCGGAGTGCTCGGCCGCCGGGTCCCGCTTGATCGTACCGGCGTTGTTAACCAGAATGTCGGGGGTGCCGTGTTCCTGCTTCACCCGGTCAATGAAATCGGTGAGGGACGCCCGGTCCGAAAAATCACAGCGGTAGCTATGGAAGGTACGGCCCAGGGTGGTCACGGCCCCCTCGATAGCGGAACCGGGCCGAAGGCTGGCCGACACGCCGATGATGTCGGCCCCGGCCGCGGCGAGCCCCTCGGCCATGGCGTAGCCGATACCGCGTTTGCAGCCGGTGACTAGGGCGGTTTTGTTGCTTAGGTCGAACATAGTTATGAGGGTTGAGGGGGGGGGAAGCCCGCAGAGTTTAGCAGAGTTTGCGCAGAGTAGCACAGTGACGGAACTCTGTTTGACTCTGCGTTAACTCTGCGGGAGGCCGTAGGCCGACTCTGTGGGCTAACTACCTACCGAATCGTACTGAGCGGGAAGGCATCCATATCACTGAACGATTGATTTTCACCGGCCATGCCCCACACGAAGCGGTAGGCCGAAGTACCCGCCCCACTGTGAATACTCCAGGGCGGCGAGATGACGGCCTCGAAGTTGCGCACCGCGATATGGCGGGTTTCGTCGGGCTTGCCCATGAAGTGCATGACCAGTTCGTCACCGGGCAGATCGAAGTAGAGGTAGACCTCCATGCGGCGCTCGTGGGTGTGGGGCGGGAAGGTGTTCCAGGCATTGCCGGGGGCGAGCTCGGTGAAGCCCATGACCAGTTGGCAGCTCTGGATACCGTCCTCGTGGATGTACTGGTAGAGCGTACGGTTATTGATGTGCTCGTCGTCGCCGAGTTGCACCCGGTTGGCCTGCTGCTGGCTGTACTTGGTGGTGGGGTACTCCCGGTGGGCGGGGGCGGAGTTGAGGTAGAATTGCGCCGGAGCGCCGGTGCTATCACTTTGGAAAACGACCTGCTTACTCCCCCTGCTGACGTACAAGCAGTCGAAACGGTCCATGGGATAGTCGGTGCCGTCGACGGTTACCGTACCGGCCTCCCCGAGGTTGAGGATGCCGAGTTCCCGGCGTTGCAGGAAAAAATCGGCCCGCAACTCGGGGTCGTTGCCGAGCTCCAGGGGGCCGTCGGTGGGTACGGCGCCTCCGAAAATAAAGCGATCGTAGTGGCTGTGGACCAGGTTGATATTACCCGCTTCCATGAGGCCGGTGGCCAGGAATTCATCGCGGATAGCCCGAGAATCGAGGGAGGTGAAGTGGTCGGGGTGGACGCCGTAGCGACTCTGCATAGTGCTCTCCATTTAGGTCGTTTTCTGCGTCAAATGTACGCAGAAAATTTTTTTGCTACCTTTTCCCCTCCTTACTCACTGACCTCCCTTAATTTTCCCTGTATGTACCGCCTGCTCGCCCCCTTGGTCCTGGTCATTTACGGTTGTGGTTCCGACGGCACGGCACCTGCGTCCGCGCCCGACGTTCCGCCCGTTACCGAACGAATCGACGAGATCTTCGAACTCGCCCAGGATAAGTACCTCGCCGCCGCCACCCGACTGGATACCGCCGCGGGCCTGCCCCGCAACGCCTGGGACGACGGCAGCTGGCGGCAGGTCGGTAAGCGGGACTGGACCACCGGCTTTTTCCCCGGCATCCTCTGGCAAATTTACGCCCACGAACGGGACCCCGCCATGCTGGAACAGGCCCGAAAGTGGACCGAGGTCATGCGCGAAAACCAAACCTTCGACCGCAATCACGACATCGGTTTCATGATGTACTCCAGCTTCGGCAACGCCCTGGAACAGACCGGTGACGAAGACAGCTACCTCGGTCCCCTGCTCACCGCCGCCAAGACCGGAGCCGGGCGCTACAGCGAAAAGACCGGTACCATCCGGAGTTGGGACAGCAAGGATGAGAACAGCCACCTCACCATCATCGACAATATGATGAACCTGCACCTGTTCACCTTCGCGGCCGAGCGGACCGGCGATAGCAGCTACATCGACATGGTACGCAGCCACGCCGACCGCACCGACCAGGACCACTACCGCCCCGACGGCAGCAGCTTCCACGTGGTGGACTATAACCCCGAAGACGGCAGCATCCAACGGCAGTACACCCACCAGGGCTACGCCGACGAAAGCGCCTGGGCGCGCGGGCAGGCCTGGGGAATCTACGGCTTCCTGCAGATGTACGAGGACCTCGGCGAGCCCCGCTACCTGGAGCGCGCCCGCAATGCCGCCGACTACTTCATCAGCCGCCTGCCGGAAGATCGCGTGCCCTACTGGGATTTCGATGCCCCGGACATCCCCGACGAAGACCGGGACGCCAGCGCGGCCGCCATTGCCGCCAGTGCCTTCATCCGCCTCACCGAAGCTACCGGAGACGAAACGTACCGGGAGGTGGCCATCGACATGCTCGATGCCCTGAGCCAACCCGAATACCTCGCCGACCGGGACGATCCAGTAGGCGGCCTGATCAAGCAACAGACCGGGAACAAGCCGGCCAAGCTCAACCGCGGGGTAAGTGACCGGGAGGCCGAAATCAGCGTAAATATCAACTACGGAGACTACTACTACCTGGAGGCACTGAACCTGCTGGACGAAACGAGCTAAAGCCGTCGGCCGGCCCTTGGGAGCGCAGCGACCTGGGGCTGTCCGCCGGCTGAG
>CAZQNE010000046.1:0-15005 GCA_964594535.1 uncultured Lewinella sp. | reverse complement strand
CGGCTGAGTGTAGTGATGGCGTAAAGTATATTCGCCTACCCGCCCCGGCCGACGATACTCGCGCTAAGCCGTCGGCCGGCCCTTGGGAGCGCAGCGACCTGGGGCTGTCCGCCGGCTGAGTGTAGTGATGGCGTAAAGTATATTCGCCTACCCGCCCCGGCCGACGAACCAAACTCCGCTGCCGCTGCGTAAGGCCCGGCGGACGGGACTCGCGGTGAGCCGTCCGCCGGCTGATTCCAATAATTAAAATCTCACCATGACCCGCTACCTTTTCACTACCCTATTGCCCCTCTTTTTCTTCTCCTGCGGTGGCGGCGGCACCCCGGCCACCCCGGCGGCGGAAACCGACGAGCCCCCCGAAACCCGCACCAACATTCGCATGGCCCGCACCGACGGCGAAAGCTGGAACGAACTCACCGAAGCCGAGCGCGACCCCGACCACCTGGGCCAGATCATGCCCCCCGTCTACCAATCGGAGGGGCCGATGTGGGAAAACGAGAACGTGGGCTTCCGCCTCTACTTCGACGAGCGCAATGGAATCGACATTTTCGGGAAGCGAACGAATGAAATGGTCCTGGACCGGGTGGGCATCGACGAGAACTACCACGAGTTGCAGGACTGGGGCATGGATGTCCTCAAAGTGGGCAACTCGCTCGGGGCCGGCAGCATCGGGCTGATGATCGGCGATAGCGTGTACCGCCTCGGAGATGCCGCCCGCGAACGCTTCGCGATACTGGAGGAAGGCCCGGACCGATCCCGCTTCCGGCTCGACTACGACGGTTGGGAGGTGGCGGGCCGCAGCCTCGACCTGGATTGGGAGATCGGCATCGAAGCGGGTACCTACGCCTACACTTCCACGGTAACCATTACGGGACTGCGGGGGGACGAGGACTTACTCACCGGCATCGTCAATCTGCATAGCGACCGAGTTTACACCGAGGAGCGGGGCGACCGCTTCGTGATGTACACCCACGGCCCGCAGGCGGAACTGGACCACGTACTCGGAATGGCCGTCTCGGCCGACGCGGAGGCCGTACTGGGAACGGGGGAGTTCATGCCGGAGGATGAGCCCATCGGTTCCACTTACTACGTTAGGCTCAAACTGGCCGACGGGCAACCTACGAGCTACCGCTTCACGGCCGGTTGGGCCCCGGGAAATGAAGCATTTACCGAACGAATGGGTTTCGCCGCAGTGATCGAATAGGTATGCATACGCTGTGTAGCGGTCGGGCAACCTTGACTCGCATTCGTCATCGGGAGAACCCGGCTGGGCGCAGGTAGGGAAATAAGCGCGGCGACGAACCCCAGGTCCGCCGCCGCGTCTCGAATGTGTTATAGTGTCTCCGTAGCCAAAGGGGGAGAAAATGCCCTCAGAAGGTGGTATACTTCCTCAGTACGGGATAGTCAAACGGTAGTACTACGGTAATAGTTGTACCTACAACTATAGTAATTACCTATTTTTCTATCCGGCCGACTTTCTACTTTTGCACCCGCTAGTACTCGAATATGCCCCACCTGCTCACCTCCGCCCTCCCCTACGCCAACGGCCCCCTTCACCTGGGCCACCTGGCCGGTGCCTACCTGCCCGCCGACCTCTACGCCCGCTACCTGCGTGCCATGGGCCGGGACGTACTCTGGGTCTGCGGCAGCGATGAGCACGGGGCGGCCATCACCCTGCGGGCCAAGAAGGAGGGCATCTCCCCCAACGAGATCATCGATACCTACCACGAACTCAACAAGGCCAGCTTCGCCAGCCTGGGCATCAGTTTCGATCACTACCACCGCACCAGCACCCCGCTGCACCACGAAACCAGCCAGGAGTTCTTCCGCACCCTCGACGAGAAAGGCACTGACTTCATCGTCCGGACCACCGAGCAGTACTACGACCCCGAGTTCGGGCAGTTTCTGGCCGACCGCTACATCCAGGGCACCTGCCCCCGCTGTGGCTATACCGAAGCTTTCGGCGACCAGTGCGAAAACTGCGGCAGCGACCTCTCCCCCACCGAACTGATCGATCCGGTCTCTACCCTCAGCGGCGCCAAGCCCGTACTGAAAGAGACCAAACACTGGTACTTCGACCTATCCCGTTACGAGGATTTCCTGCGCGAGTGGATCCAACGGGGTACCGTGGATGGAAAACAGCACCACGACCCCGGCGAGTGGAAGCGCCACGTCACCGGCCAGTGCCTGAGCTGGCTCGACCAGGGGTTGCAACCGCGGGCCATCACCCGCGATCTGGACTGGGGCATTTCCGTCCCCCGCGAGGACGCTCAGGGCAAGGTTCTGTACGTCTGGTTCGACGCCCCCATCGGTTACATCTCGAGTACCAAACAGTGGTGCCTGGACCACGGCCGCGACTGGCGCGACTACTGGCAGAACCCCGATACCGAACTGATCCACTTCATCGGCAAGGACAATATCGTCTTCCACTGCCTCATTTTCCCGGCTATGCTGCGGGCCCACGGCGACTACGTGCTGCCGAAAAACGTGCCGGCCAATCAATTCCTCAATTTCGAGGGCGACAAGTTCAGTAAGTCGCGCGGTTGGGGCATCGAGCTCCACGAGTACATCGAGGAGTTTGCCGGCTTCCCCCACGGAGAGGATGCCCTGCGCTGGGCGCTGATCCGCAATATGCCCGAGCAGAGCGACGCCGACTTCACCTGGGATGGCTTCACCGAGTACTACGATAAGGATCTGGCCGACAAGCTGGGTAACTTCTTCAACCGGGTCACGGTACTCACCCACAAGTACTTCGGCGGCACGGCCCCCCTCTCCACGAAGGGCGGCGGGGCGCGGGTGCTGGGTAAGCTGGACCAATCCCTGGCTCTCCTTTCCGCCCACTTCGAGGCCTTTCGGTTCAAGGAGGCCGCGGCCACCTTCGTCGAACTGGCCACCTTCGGCAATACCTACCTCCAGGAGGCCGCGCCCTGGTCGCTGGCTAAGACCGACCCCGACGACCCCCGGATCGCCGACATCATGTTCGGTGCCGTACAGATCGCGGCCCTGCTGGCCCTCACCGCCCACCCCTTCGTGCCCCTCATCAGCGCCCGCCTGCGCAACGTCCTGCGACTGGAGCCAGTGGCGAACGGTGACTGGGCCATTGCCCGCGATACCCTCACCGCCGGCAAGCCCCTGATCGGAGCCGGCCACGAGATCGGTAAGGCCGGCGTGCTGTTCCCCAAGATCGTCGACCGCAAGGACGATACCCTCCTCCAGATCGTCAACCGCCAGCGGGAAAAAGTAGCGGCGGCCCTGGCGGAGCGGGATGCACCGGCCCAGGCCCCTGCGGTGGCTGCGAATGCACCCACACGAGTAGCCAAGCCCGAAATTACCTTCGAAGACTTCACCAAACTCGACCTGCGTACCGCCGTGATCCTCACCGCAGAACGCATCAAGAAATCCAATAAATTACTCCACCTCACCATCGACCTCGGCCGGGGCGAGCGGCGCAGCGTCGTTAGCGGCATCGCCAGGCACTACGCCCCGGAGGAGTTGCCCGGCAGGCAGGTGGTAGTCGTCACTAACCTGGCCCCCCGCAAGATGGCCGGCGTACTCAGTGAGGCGATGATCCTGATGGCGGAGGATGCGGAGGGGCGGCTGGGTTTCGTGGCGGCGCCGGAGGGGTTTGGTGCGGGGTGGGAAGTCAGGTAAGCCGTATCTTTGGTACCATGTCGGTAGACGTTAGTCCAAGTGTAGCCTCGCCCATATCTGTTCCCAGGCCGTTCGTTTGGACCGTTGAGCGATATCATACTGCCATCACACAGGGACTACTGACTGAGAACGACCGGGTGGAACTCCTCTTCGGCCAATTAAATGAAAAAATGCCCATCGGTAAGCGCCACCGTGACTGTGTGGACAAAATCAATGTGTACTTCGTCCTGAAATTCCAGTCCCGGTACCGATACGGCGTACAGAATCCCCTGACCCTCGGAACAAATTCGGAGCCGGAACCGGACTACCTTATTTTCGATCCCGAAACCTACCGTCAGCACCCCGGGCAGCCTCTTCCCAAAGACGTATTGCTGCTCATCGAAGTCTCGGATAAAACCCTCGCTTTTGATCGCTCGGACAAAGCCGCACTCTACGCGCACGCCGGCATCGCCGAATACTGGATTATCAACCTGCAGAGCGATCAACTGGAACTTCACCTCGAGCCGAATGCGGACCTAGGTGAATACTCCCGTATTCAACGCTACGCGGCGGACGCTGAATTTGACAGCCCCTTCGTCGGTTCGGTACGTGTAAGTGACCTGGTACCGGAATAATCTTCCGACCTATGCATCGACCCACCGCAAATCCAGCGTCCGCCCAAACTCGGCCCGCGCCGGGGCCTTACGCACCTCCAGCTTTTTCGGTTTGCCCCCGGAAGTTACCACCGACCGTTGCACCCGCGCGCCGCCGCCCCCCTGCACCGCGTAGGCCACTTCCGGCAGAGTATGCCCCGCGTCCTGAAAACGGTTCACGCGCCGGCCCTCCGCTTCCAGGGTATTGACGGGGAAGGTGTCGTAGCTGCGCCCCCCCGGGTGGGCCACGTGGTAGGTACAGCCCCCCACGCTGCGCTCGTTCCAGCGGTCGTAGATGTCGAAAACGAGCGGCACGTCGGGCTTCACCGTGGGGTGGAGGGCCGAGGGCGGGTTCCAGGCCTTGTAGCGGATGCCGGCCACGTACTCCCCCTCCCGGCCGGTAGCCGAAAGCGGCACCTCGGTGCGGTTGCAGAGCACGGCGTAGCGGTCAGCGTCGAAGTTCGCGACCCGCAGCTGCAGCCGTTCTACGGAGCTGTCCACGTAGCGGGCCGTACCGGAACTGCCCAGTTCTTCGCCCAGTACGTGCCAGGGCTCGATACCGGCCCGCAGTTCTAGCTGGGTGGCCCCCCGGGTGATGCGACCCAGCACCGGGAACCGGAACTCGAAGAAGGGCTCCAGCCACTCGGGTTTATAGTCAAAGCCGCCCTCCCGCAGGTAGTCGCACACCTCCGACAGGTCCTCGCGCACGTAGTGGTGCAGCATGAAGCGGTCGTGCAGCGCCGTACCCCAGCGTACCAGCGGGCGGCGGTAGGGTTGCCGCCAGAAGGCCGCGGTGAGCGCCCGGATGAGCAGCAGCTGCGCCAGGCACATTTCCTTGTGGGGCGGCATGTCGAAACCCCGCATTTCGAGGATACCGAGGCGACCGGTGGCGCTGTCGGGGCTGTACAGTTTATCGATGCAGAACTCGGCGCGGTGGGTATTGCCGGTCACGTCGATGAGCAGGTTGCGGAACAGCCGGTCGACCAGCCAGGGCGGCGGGTCGTCGTGGCGGTCGAGCTGGGCGAAGGCGATCTCCAGTTCGTAGAGTTGGTCGGGGCGGCCCTCGTCCACCCGGGGCGCCTGGCTGGTGGGCCCGATGAAGGCCGAGCTGAAGAGGTAGCTCAGTCCCGGGTGGTTCTGCCAGAAGTTGACGAAACTCCGCAGCAGGTCGGGGCGGCGTAGCAGCGGACTGTCCCGCGGCGTCGTGCCCCCCAGCGTGATGTGGTTGCCCCCGCCGGTACCGGTGTGGCGGCCGTCGAGCATGAATTTGTTGGTGCCGAGTTTGCTCTCCCGGGCCAGGTCGAAAAGTCGGTCGTAATTGTGCACGAGTTCGCGCCAGTTCCCGGCCGGTTGGGCGTTCACTTCCACTACCCCGGGGTCGGGGGCCACGACCAGTTTGGTGAGCCGGGGGTCGCCGGGCGGCGCGTAGCCCTCCAGGATGATGGGGAGGTGATGTTCGGCGGCCGTTACCTCGATAGCGTGGATCAGGTCGGCAAAACTTTCGGGGCTTTCCAGGGGGGGCAGGAAGAGGTACAGTTTGCCAGCGCGGGGCTCGCAGCACAGGGCGGTACGTACCGGGGGGCGCGGACGCGGGTGCGGGCTACCCGGTGAAGCGAGGGGGGATGGCGAAGTGCCACGTGCGGGTAGGTCCGGCAGATCCTCCTGGGGGCTGGCGGCCAGTTCCACGGGGCGGTCGGCGGGTCGTTCGGCCGGCAGGCGGTCCAGTGGTAGGCGCAGCCCGATACCCGAGTTACCGGGCAGCAGGAAGAGGTGCTCGCGTTTGAACTCCCAGGCGCTACTCTCCCAGTTACCGGCGTTGTGGTCGAAGCCGAGGGGCAGGACGTAACCCTTCGGGGTGCCCAGTCCTACCGCCAGTAGTTCGTTCAGGGTGCGGCGTTCCAACTTATCGGCGGGGTCGATGCGCCGGGGGTCGACGTTAACAGGCAGGTTACCGGTCTCCCAGAGGTAGTAGAAGGTGTCTTCGTAGGCGGGGAGGACGTTTTCCCCGGGGAGGTTCAGGCGTTCGGCCAGGGCGCGGGCGAAGGTTTCGGCGCGGGCGGCGTCGGCTCCGTACGTCTCGGTCGGGTCGGCCAGTAGGTCGGGGTTGTTCCAGAGCGGCTGCCCGTCCTGCCGCCAGTAGATCGCGTACTGCCAGCGCGGTAGTGGCTCACCGGGGTACCACTTGCCCTGCCCCTGGTGAATGATACCGGTGGGGGCGAATTCGGCACGGAGCTTTTCGGCCAGGGTGTAGGCCAGTCGGCGCTTATCGGGGCCGTCGGCGTCTTCGTTCCACTGCTCCGACTCCATGTCGTGGTCGCTCACGAAGGTGGGTTCACCACCCATGGTCAGGCGTACGTCTTCGGACTGCAGCACCTCCTCCACCCGGTCGCCGAGGGTTAGAATTGCTCCGAATTGATCTGGGGAGTACGGTTTGGTGACCCGCGGAATCTCGCGGATACGCTCGACGGAGTTCGCGAAATCGAAGGTCACCTCCGCCGGCTCACTGTACCCGCTCAGGGGGGCGGCACTGGCCGGACTGGGGGTGGCGGCCAGCGGGATGTGCCCCTCCCCGGCGAACAGCCCGCTGGTCGCATCCAGTCCGACCCAGCCGGCCCCGGGCAGGTACACTTCGGCCCAGGCGTGAAGGTCGGTGAAGTCGGCTTCCGGTCCGTTGGGCCCGTCGAGCACCCGTTCGTCCGGGGTGAGCTGAACGAGGTAGCCCGACACGAAGCGGGCCGCCAGCCCGTGGTGGCGCAGGATCTGTACGAGCAGCCAGGCCGAGTCGCGGCAGGAGCCGTTACGCCGCTCCAGGGTAGTCTGGCAGGACTGGACGCCGGGCTCCATGCGTACGTTGTAGTGGATGTCGCGGGCCAGTTGTTGGTTCAGGCGGACCAGCCAGTTGACGGTGGGCTCCCCGGCGGCGGCGGGGCGGTGCTCGGTTCGGGCCACCCAGTCGGTGAGCAGGGGGCTGTCTTCGGCGACTTCCAGATAGGGGGCAAGTTCCTTTTGCAGTTGCTCGTCGTAGGTGAAGGGCACCCGCTCGGCGTAGTCCTCGAGGAAGAAATCGAAGGGGTTGATGGTGACGAGGTCGGCGATCACCTCCACGTCGATGACCAGGCGGCTGACTCGCGCGGGGAATACTACCCGGGCCTGGTAGTTCCCGAAGGGATCCTGCTGCCAGTTGAGGAAGTGGGGTTCCGGTTTGATTTTCAGGCTATAGGCCGCGATGGGCGTACGGGCGTGGGGGGCCGGGCGCAGGCGGACGATCTGGGGCGAAAGCTCAACGGGGCGGTCGTAGCCGTAGGCGGTGTGGTGGCGGATGGCTACTCGGGTGGGCATGCTGACGGATGATTGTGGGGGTGTAACACGGTAAATAGGAAAGTAGGGCACCGCCCGCCCAAGCTACTGAAAACTAATCGCCCGATTGATCCCGCCCACCGTACTTTACGTGCCCTATGGAAGCAGCCAGCGGCCTTTTTACCGACTATACCGTTCCGGAGGGAACGCTCGACGAAGTATTCAGCGAGTTTGCCGCCGCCTACGGGGACTACCCGAAAATCCGGCGCACCTTCGACGACCTCCACGCCGGAGACTTTCAGCGGCTCAACGAAAGCGCCAAACTAAGTTTCCTCAACCAGGGCATCACCTACGCCGTGTATTCCGAGGAGGGGGGCGGGCGGGAAAAAGTGTTCCCCTTCGACCTGTTCCCCCGCATCATTGCCGCCGGGGAGTGGGCCACGCTCCAGCAGGGGCTGGAACAGCGCAACGAAGCGCTGAACCTCTTCCTCCGCGATGTCTACGGCAAACGGGCCATCCTGAAGGAACGGATCGTCCCCGAAGATTTGATCCAGAGCAGCAGCCACTACGTACCGGCCATGGAGAATTTCCGGCCGCGGGGGGACATCTACACCCACGTCTGCGGTACCGACCTGGTGCGGCATACCGACGGCAACTTCTACGTACTGGAGGATAATCTGCGCAGCCCCTCCGGCGTCAGCTACGTGCTCTCCAACCGGGAGGCAATGCGGCGCACGCTCTACAGCATGTTCCGCGACGTACCCGTGGAGGCGGTGAATGAGTACCCGGCCATGTTGCTCGCCACCCTTCAGTCCGTAGCCCCGCCGTCCGACGGGGAACCCCGCTGCGTGGTGCTCACCCCCGGTCCCTTCAACTCGGCCTACTACGAGCACAGTCTGCTGGCCCGGCTCATGGATTGCGACCTGGTGGAGGGCCCCGACCTGTATGTGGACGACGATACCGTCTACCTCAAAACCATCAACGGCCGGCAGCGGGTCGACGTCATCTACCGCCGCATCGACGATGGCTTCCTCGACCCCGAAGTGTTCCGGCCGGACAGCATGCTGGGGGTGGCCGGACTGATGCGGGCCTACGCGAAGGGAAAAGTCACCATCGTAAATGCCCCCGGCACCGGCATCGCCGACGATAAGGCCATTTGTGCCTACGTGCCCGATATGATTCGCTTCTACCTAAAGCAGGAGCCCCTCATCAGTAACGTACCCACCTACATCTGCGGCCGCAAGGATGACCTGACGTACACCCTGGAGCACCTAGCCGAACTGGTGGTCAAACCGGTGGATATGTCGGGTGGCTACGGGGTCATGATCTGCGACCGACTGAACGAGGAAGAACTGAGGGAACTCGCCGGAAAAATCAAGGCCGACCCCCGCAACTTCATCGCCCAGCCGAAGATCATGCTCTCCACCCACTCCACCTACATCGAGGAGGAAAACCGCTTCGCCCCCCGCCACATCGATCTGCGTACCTTCAGCCTGCTGGGGGCCGACCGGACGCGGGTACTACGGGGCGGGCTGACCCGCGTGGCCCTGCGCGAAGGGAGCCTGATCGTTAACTCCAGCCAGGGCGGCGGCAGCAAGGATACCTGGGTCATCTGTTAATCACCGCTATGCTCGCCCGAATCGCATCCACCCTGTACTGGACCGGCCGCTACCTCGAACGCTCCGAACACCTGGCCCGCTACCTGCGCGTTCAGTACTTCAGCATGCTCGACGCCCCGATGAGCCAGAGTAAGGACTTCATCCTCAAGTCCATTCTTAATATGTACGGCAGCCAGGATGAGGAGGAGGACCGCGAACCGGTAGAAAGCGAGGTGCTCAAGCGGGTAGGCATGGACTACGCAGAGCCCTCCAGTATTCGTTCCACCATCCGGGCGGCGCGGGAGAATGCCGGCAGCGTGCGCCACATCATCTCTACCGAACTCTGGGAGGCCATCAATACCTTCTACCAGCACAGCCACCGTACGGACCCGGACGATTTTGCCGCCCGGGGGCTCTACGATTACACCTTCGAGGTGGGTCGCCAGTGCGCCATCATCCGATCGCGCATTCACGACACCCTGCTCCACGATCAGGCCTGGGTGTTTATGAAGTTGGGCATTCACCTGGAGCGGGTCGCCCAGGTCATCCGCATCATCAACAGCAAACTGGCCGATGCCGACATCATTGCCGGCCCCGGGGGGGAAGACGAAAACAAGGTGCTCAAGCGCTACCAGCATACCGTCCTACTCAAAGTAGTCGAGGGCTTTGACATGCACCGCCGCGCCTACCAGCGCCGCCAGACCCGCCGTACCACCCTGGAATTCCTGATCGGCAACCCGGAATTCTCCCGCTCGGTCACCTACAATATGGAACGGGTCTGCGGACTGCTCACCCGTCTCCACGGCGGGGAGAACGTTCGCAATAGCCTTCAGTACCGGGCCGGTAAGCTCTACGCCTACTTCCGCTACCTCGACTACGCCCAGATCAGCGCCGAGCCCATCGAGGCACTAAATACGGCCCTGGGTGAGGTGTACTCCCTCCACGACGAGATCGACCGCACCTACTTCAATCCGGTCGATCTTCCGGCTGCTGCCACTACGGGGCAGTACCAGACGCAATCGCAAGGTTAATCTAACCAACCAAGGTCGAGGGCCTCCCGGCCAGAGCTACCCCACCACGACGTGGGCGGTAAAGCCGCCCAAGCAGAGCCGCAAATTTGAAATCGTAAATTATGAAATCGTAAATTGTACATCCCCATGACCTACTGTCTAGGTATTCGCGTAAAGAAAGGCTTGGTAGCCATCGCCGACACCCGCATCACCTCCGGCTCGGAGACGACCTCGGCCAAGAAGATCTCCTTACACAAGCAGGGGAAGAACAACATCTTCCTCATGACCTCCGGCCTGCGGTCGGTGCGCGATAAGGCGGTGACCTACTTCGAGGAGGTGCTCGAAAACGAGGGCGGCCACTTCGATAAGATGTACAGGGCCGTCAACGCCTTCGGGGAGCAGTTGCGCCGGGTAGCGGGAGAGGACAAGGCCAGCCTGGCCGCCTCCGGGCTGAGTTTCAACCTGTTCACCATCGTCGGGGGGCAGCTGGAAAAAGACAAGGAACACAAACTCTATCTGCTCTACCCCGAAGGTAACTGGATCGAGA
Organism: uncultured Lewinella sp.; assembly: GCA_964594535.1. Taxonomy (GTDB): domain Bacteria; phylum Bacteroidota; class Bacteroidia; order Chitinophagales; family Saprospiraceae; genus Neolewinella. Next base: position 4,270 of record CAZQNE010000046.1, on the reverse strand, counting down.
TTGGCGAGGCCACCCCCTTCACCATCATCGGCAACTCGGGCTACGGCAAGCCCATCCTGAACCGGACCCTATCCTACCAGAGCCCCCTGAACTTCGCCATCAAGTGCGGTCTCCTGAGCTTCGACAGCACCCGCGTCAGCGCCAACGACGTCGGCTACCCCGTGGATATGGTCATCTACCACAAGGATACCGGCTTCATGCACGAAACCCGCTTCGAGGAAAAGGACACGAACCACCTCGGCCAGCGCTGGGGGGAACGCCTCCGGGAGGTGATCCAGGAAATTCCCGACGACTGGATCACCGATCTGGTCAGTAAGGTCGAAAAGGAGGGGCAGCAGGATAAGGTGCGCCAGATTCAGGTGGCGCAGCAGCAGCAGCAATGACGGCTGGTTAGTAGCTCACGATCCGGGGAGCCAGCCGCTCGCCCAGCAGTTCGCTGAGCCGGTTGACTACCGTGGGCTCGCTTTCCGCCACGTTGCGCAATTCATAGGCATCGTCGCGGTGATCGTACAACTCGAACCGCCCCCCGGGGTGAGCCACGAGCCGGTAGCGATCGGTACGGATGGTGGACGCCTCCCCGTAGTAGCCTACGGCCGGGCGCCCAGGTACCTCCGGTTGGCGAACATTAGCGGCAAAGGACCTACCGTGGGTGAAGTCGGGTACTGGTAAGCCGGTCAGCTCACACAGCGTCGGGAACAGACCGGAAGATTCCACGATGGCCTCGCTCTGCACTCCGGCGGCCGGCATACCGGGGTAGCTCACGATCAGGGGGGAGTGCAGAGCCTCTTCGAACAAATTATGCTTACCCCAGATGGCGTGGTGGCCCAGGTTCCAGCCGTGGTCGCCCCAGAGGATGACGATGGTGTTGCGGTCCGCGCCGGTCTCGGCCAGGGTAGCGAGCAGCTTACCGATGTTGTCGTCGGCGTAACTCACGCAGGCGGCGTAGTGGCGGCGCAGGCTGTCGGCGTAGACGGAATCAACTAGCGGATCGGCGGTGAGGCGGTAGCGGCGAAACTCCCCGCTCCCGTGCCAGGTGCTCACGCCTTTGGGCTTCGCCGGGTTGGCGGGCCGGGGCATCTCCACTGCGTCGTACAGCTCCAGGAAGCGGCGTGGGGCACCGAAGGGCAGGTGGGGCTTGATGAGGCCAACGGCTAGCAGGAAGGGTTCGTCGCCGGCGGCGAGTTGCCGCAGTTGCTCGCGGCCGCTGTAGGTGATCAGGTCGTCCGGATAGGTAGCCTCCTCTCCCGGGGCGGCCTCCATCACGTCCATGGTGTAGGGTTCGCGACTGCGGATGTGACCGTTGGCCAGTCCGTGCATGCTGCCGCGGGGGTGTTGCCAGTCGCCGGTGGGCATGAGGGCGGCGTCCCAGGCTCCGGGCATTTCGATGATGCTGCTGTCGTTCCATACCTGGCCGCCCATCCCGCCGGGGTGGTGGCTGACCTTGCCTACGGAAACCGTCCGGTATCCGTTTTGTCGGAACCACTCCGGCATACTGGGGGGCACCTCCCGCCCCCCCTCCAGGGCGGCGGCCCGCTGGAAGAGTGCCTCGTTGGGGGAGGGCCCGTAACGCCCCGTCAGTAGGGTAAAGCGGGAGGGGCCACAGCTGGGAGCATTGACGTAATGGCGCCGGAAGGCCCGCCCGCTAGCCGCCAGCCGGTCCATATTGGGGGTGATGATGTAGTCGGTACCGAAGGCGGCGATCTCGGGGCGGAGGTCGTCTACGCAGATGAGCAGGATGTTGGGCGGTTGGTCTACGGACTGGGCGCCGATCGGATAGCCGACCGCAAGGAGACAGGACAGGATGAAGGTGATGCGTAGCATGGGATACAAGGTAAGTTATGTTAGTACACGCCGGAGCGAAAACCGAACACCCACCCGCCTAATCTCGCTACTACCGGTGTGCTAACGTACGATAGAAGCAGGGAGGGTACCATACTGACTGTGGGTCTGACCCTGCTGGCCGCCGCCGCCTACCTCGACCACCGCGACGACACCCCCGTATTTTCCCCCTACCGCGAGGGGTACACCGGTCGCGACATCAACCCCGTCGACCGCTGGGGGTATACCGAGCGCGACGACCGGGCGGGGCAACTGGCCGACGCGGGTCTGTACGGTGGCCCTACCCTACCGTTGTTGCTTTCATTGCACCCGCGTCCGCGCCCCACCTACCCCATTGTACTGCTGCTGTGGCTGGAAACCATGCTGCTGACCTTCGCCCTGAGTAGCCTGATCAAGAACACCGTCAGCCGGCCCCGCCCCTACGTCTACAACGAAAACTGGCAACTGGAACGCCCCCTTACCCGCCGCGACCGGGCCGCCTTCCTGAGTGGGCACGCCGCTAATGCCACCGCCGGGGCCACCCTCTTTGCCGGGCTGCTGGCCGCCTACGGTCTGGATCGTCACGGACTCGGAAGCCTGCTGGCCGGAACGATCGCGGGGAGTACGGCCTTCCTGCGCGTACGGGCCGCCAAACACTGGCCGACCGATGCCCTGGCGGGGATTCTGCTGGGGGGCGCGGTCGCGGGTGCGGTGTTGTGGGGGCACCGGGAGGCGGGGAACTAAGTCCACGGGTCGTTCGTTACGTACTAGATCAAACAGCTATACGTGAAGAATCTGGATCGAAAATTGCCGTTGAGTCTGAATAAAGAAGCGATAGCAAGAGCCAAGGCATACGCCAAACGGCACGGTACGAGTGTGTCCAAACTAACGGAACAATATTTCAACAGCCTTACCCAGCCCGCTAGTGAAGCAGAAATTACCCCCCTGGTTCGCAGTTTAAGTGGCGTGATGACCGTTCCCGATGACTACGACTACAAAGAAGATCTTTACCAGACTTTACTGGCAAAACACGTCTGATGTCCGTCTATATTGACACCAACGTGCTGATGGACCTACTGACCAAACGGGAACCTTTTTACCGGCAACGCGCAGATCATATTTTCCCAGGCCGAAGCGGGGACCATTCAGATCGGTATATCTGCTCTCACCATAGCCACGGCGAATTACCTCCTGGCAAAAAACATCGGAGCAAAGCCTACGCGGCTCTTACTCAATCAGTTTACGCAACTCGTGTCCATCGTTGCACTTGACGACCGAATTCTGGACCGGGCGCTATCCGACCTGAGTTTCCCCGATGCGGAAGACGCCATGCAGTATTACTCGGCACTTAGGTATGGTGCATCGCTATTGATCACCAGAAACACGAAGGACTTCAGAGCTGCCTCCATTCCGGTGGTGACCTGGGACAGTATCTTAACACATTATCCTGATTGCCAAACCATAACGCCCCCCACCCGTTCCCCTAGCGAATTTTCGCCCAATCCAATTATATGAAGCTATTAGTCTGCGTCAGCAAAACGCCCGAAACCACCACCAAAATCCAACTGATCGGCGACGGTAGTGGCATCGACACCACCGGGGTCAACTACATCATGAACCCCTACGACGAGTGGTACGCCCTGGTGCGCGCCCTGGAGCTGAAGGAAGCCGGCGGCGGTAGCGTCACCCTTCTGAACGTAGGCCCGGCGGACAATGATTCCGTCATCCGCAAGGGACTGGCCATCGGAGCCGACGATGCCGTACGCATCGACGTGAGTGAGGAAAAGGATAGCCTCTACACCGCCCGCCAAATTGCCGAGTACGCCAAGGGGGAAAACTACGATATCATCTTTTTCGGTAAGGAAACCATATCCTACAACGGCTCCGAAGTAGGCGCCATGGTAGCCGAGTTCATGGACCTGCCCTACGTAGGCGAGGCAAGTCACCTGGAGGTCAACGGCAATACCGCCACCATTACCCGCGACATCGAGGGCGGCGAGGAGGTCATCGAGGTCGACACCCCGGTCGCCGTCAGTGCCGCCAAGGGTATGGCCGAGCAGCGCATCCCCAATATGCGGGGCATCATGATGGCCAAGCGCAAGCCGCTGAACGTGGTCCAGCCCACCGACTTCCCCGATACTACCCGCATCGCTAACTACGACAAACCGGAAGAAAAGGGCAGCGTGAAGCTCATCGACCCGGAGAATATGGACGAGCTGGTCCGTCTGCTACACGAGGAGGCGAAGGTTATCTGACTGCCAGGGGGTGAGGGAGCTAAGGGGTTAAGGGGTTAAGGGGTTAAGGGGTTAAGGAGCTAAGGGGTTAAGGAGCTAAGGGGTCAAGGCTTCGCATTACCGCCCCCTGACCCCCTAGCCCCCTGACTCCCTGACCCCCTAGCCCCCTGACTCCCTGACCCCCTGACTCCCTGACCCCCTGACTCCCTGACCCCCTG
>CAZQNE010000045.1:7646-31029 GCA_964594535.1 uncultured Lewinella sp. | reverse complement strand
AGAAGCCTCTTCGCCACCCGGCGAAGGGGCTTCTGACGTTGGGGTAGCTCCCTCCCGGTACATTCGAGCGGATGGTAGTTCTCCGTATTCCCACTAGCTCCGGCTCCTTTATCCTGGCCTTACCAACTGCTGCCAGTCAGACCCGAGGGGAAGAAGGCATCGACGTGTGCCTCCTCCGTCACTCATTCGATTACATCACGGAGCCTTGACCACCAGGCGCTCGATCTGAGTAGCCCCCCCGCTGGAAAGGCGTAAGAAGTAGATCCCGTCGGCCAGTTGCCCCAATTGGAAGACCTCATCTGCCGATTGGGACCAACTGCGTAGCAGGACACCCCGTACATTATAAAGTTGAACCAGTGGGTACAGACCCGAGGGCGGGCCTCCCCGTAGGCCAAAGGAAGTACCGGCCGGGTTGGGGTAAATACTCCAGTTGCGTACCGGTAGGGTGGTACTTGTACTGGTCGTTCGTTCTATTATTTGACAACAACTTCGGTACCGGTCCAGGCTCGCGTTGTACCCCGTTACACATACTTCGGTAGGAACCCCCACCCCAATATGGGTGCTGAGCGCACCGGCGGAGTCAACGGTCGTGGTCTGTGCTACGCCATCCACCAGCCAACTGATGTTGTCCAGGGGCACGTCCGTCGTACAAACCACGGAATTTTCGGGCCCCGGGCTACTGCTGATGCGCGTTCCGCAACCATCCGGTTCACACATAAACCATGTGGTCATTTTAGTTCCCCAGTGGCCGTCACCGGTCCGGTAGCTGGCGAACAGCGTTTGCTCACGGCAAGTGGTGCTGTCTAAACCGACGAATGGCACCGCGACGGTAGCGCCAGTATTGCTGTAGCTCACCTCACCCTGGCTTACGGAATACCAGTAAATATCGTCAGCGTCGTCGGTCAGCAGCTGTCCGTTCATGCCGGAGATATCCTCGGACAGGGCGACTGCAATGTCCGGTGAGCTCTGGCTTTCAAACGTGATGAGGTATTCCTCGCAACAGTATAGCACGCATCCGTCATCGTCAAGCCGGGAATAGCAAACTTCGTACCTACCCTCCCGGGCAAAGGTGTGAGTAAGATTACCCGATGCATCGATAGAGGTGGAATCACCCGCTGCCAGTACGTTGCCGTCGATAAGCCAGACGGCTCCGGAATCCGGGCCGGTATTAGGGTAGTCGAAGCGGAAAGTGGCACCGTTGGGCTCATCCATCCGGTAGTAGGGCCGCGCCAGGCACCCGGAGGTGAAGGTCGGTTCCGGGCACACTAAGGTGCACTCCAGGGAAAGGGCGAAATTTCCGGCGGCGCCCTGGTACCCTCCCACGAAGACGTAATAGGTTTCATCCGGTACGGAAACGAAACTGTAGGCCGACGACGTGCCGCAGCTACCGTCATCGTCGGCCCCTACACAGGTCAGATACTCACAGCTGCCGGAATACACTCCGAGCGCCGTATCGTAGTCCGAGTTACACAGGTCCAGCGTGAATTCATCTCCCGTACCGGTAAGCGTGAACCAGCGGCCGGGGCCGGTAAAGGCCATTCCGCAGGCAGCGGGAGGAGAAATCGGGCCTTCGTAGGTCGTCCATCCTTCTACCGTTTCCCCGCAGGTTAATGGTAGGGCCCCCGTGCAAACCGTATTAACCAGTTCGGGATTAATCTCCTCGCACTCTAGACTCAGGGTGAAGGTCCCCGTTGCGGTAGAAAAACCGGTAGCGAAAATGTAGTACGTCTCGTCCGGCACGCTCATGAAGGTCACTTCGGACTGCAAACCGCAGCGGCCGTCGTCGTTGGCGGTTACGCACTCCAGCGCATCGCAGGCACCGGTATACACCCCCAGGGCCGTATCGTAGTCTGACCCGCACATGCTCACCGTCAGCTCGGTTCCCGTGCCCCGCACGGCAAACCACTGGCCGTTGCCCGTGAAGGAGCGGGTACAGTACGGGGGGTTGGCAATGAATCCGTCCGGGAAGGTTTCACCGGAGACGGTTTCGCCGCAAGCAATGGGTATGGCGTTGATACACCGTTCATTTTCCGGGCCGTTACCCCCCGCCAGGTCGATCAGGTAGTCTTCTGTTTCCTGGGCACTCGTACGCGCACAGGGGGAGGGGATAGGCGCGCTAGAGCAGATCACACGTAGGCGCGACGGGCCGTCCCGACGACCCGCGGCAATGGTAATGGGGGCGGTGACCGGTCCGTTGCCCGTTGCGTCCGTATTCACCAGCAGTTCGTCCGCGCTATCGGCGAAGGTACCGTCCTGATTGACGTCGAGGTAGACCCGCCAGTACACCTTTCGGTCAGCCGCGCCTTCGTTGGCACGTAGGGTAAGCTGATATTCCCGTTCGCGCACGAGCTCGGTGGGCGTCTGCTGGTAGACGTATCCACCATCGCTGCCCGAGCGGCGGTCGAGCGTTCCGAGACTGACCCGTTTGATCCAGGTCTGAGCTGCATAGCCGTAGCTGTAGCAGTAGTCGGGGTCGCAGGTGCTTGCGAAGGAAGCAGGTGCCCCCCAGCCGCCCGGTCGGCCGTCGCAAATGGTACGGAGTTGCACGTCGTAGGTCATACAGGGGTCGACCGGGATGGAAACGGGCGCGGACGCAGGTGCAATGTCGGTGAACGTAGCCGAGCCACGGGGAGCATAGCGTAGTTCTACCGTACTATCCCCTGGAGCATCCCAGTTCAGGTTCAGGAAGTTGATGCCCCGATCGGTCAGTTCGAGGCCGGTGGGCGGGGGGCAATCCACCGCCTCGCAACTTACCGCTAATTCGTAGGTGCCCGTAGCGAATTGGTAGCCATGAACGTAGACGTAGTAATCCTCACCGCCGTTGGCCAGGAAGGTGACTTCGCTTCCCCGGTTGCAAGCATCGTCGTTGCGCACTACGCAGTTGAGGTCGCTGCAATCACCCGAGAAGACCGCGATCTGGGTATCGTAGTCCGAGTTACACAGGCTCAAAGTGACCAGCTCCCGCCGGCCGGCGATCTTGTACCACACCCCGCGGGACCTGGTCATATCGAAGGTGGCGCACTCCACCGCCGTGGTCAGGCCAGTGGCGAAGGTGGTCGAGCCCGTCACCACCTCACCGCAGGAGATTGTGGTGGCAGCGGTGCATAGGTCGTTGTCCGGCCGTACGATAGGGGTGCAATCCAGGTATTCCCGGCCGTTATCCAGAAAAAACTGCACGCGATCGAACTGACCGGGGGAGAGGCGATTGCGGCACCGTTTGGGTGCGTAGGACATCAGATTCCGGACGTCGGGTGCAAAGAGCTGCCCGTTGGCATCCATCCCGGATCCGGTATAGTTGCAGTCGGAATCCACCAGGTACCCATCGCAATCGGGACCCAGCAGATTGGGGTCGGCGGGGGTGTCGCAGATATCGTCTCCGGCCGTTGCGCAGTTGGAGCCATCGACGAGTTCATCGGTTAGCGAGCCGCAGTTGAACTTTCCGTGCGTGTGGTAGAGGCCGAAATAATGGCCGACTTCGTGGCTCAGGGTGGAGCCATTCGTGAAGCATCTCTGGTTCATGACGATCAGATCGTAGAAGCTGCCGGGGAAGTAGGCGAAGCCGCATACCGATCCCCCTCCGCTGCTCCGAACGGTTTCGGCTACGTAGATATTGATCACATTGGGCACGTTGAGGGTACCGGACACGCGGGCTACATCCGTATCGGCACTGAACTCGAACAGCTCATCGTCGCTGTAGAAGATGGGGGGACTACAATCCACGAAGGTGAGCCCGATCTCAGCATACGTTTCGTTGAGCGTCAGCATGCCGGCCTCGTACTCCTCCAGGGTCAGCCCACCGGAGCCCTGGTCGTTATTGAAAATGTGCGTCTGAACGGGAACCTCCCGCTCCGTATTCTGGGAGCCGGCGGCGGGCAGATATTCGTAGGCCGCCTCCTGCACGGCATCCATGAAGCGCTTCGCGGCGGGGGTAACGGTCGTACCGCATTCGTACTGGGCCGCAAGCAGGGAGGGGAGGAAAAGAATAAGGTACGGAAGGTAACGGCAAGGCGGCATACGAAACGGTAAAAGCGCCTGGGGGACGCGGACGGGTAAATAGGGTAGGGAGGCGTTCAGAACAAAAGTAAGACAATCACCGGTGAACCGCAGTAAATATTCTGCCAGCGCGGTCCGCAACTGGTCTACCTCCGTACCCACCGCAAAGCCGCAAATTCAGCATCGGGCAACCCTGCTGCCGGTAAAGGAATACGAGGTAGGGAGGTACCTGCCGCAACGCTAAATGATGGCCACCCATACCGAATAGGAAGCCATTGCGGGGCCCAACCCCGTCCGTGTTTCTTCGGGGGGTAGATAAAGGTTATTATTGGATAGTATTTGCACCTGCGTCCGCGCCCCCTTAACCCGCCTTGCCTTCCCCGATGCGCTCGATCTTTCCCACCAGCACCCCGTAGCAAGCTACCCCCAGCAGGGCCATCCCGCTGATGAAGAGCAGCGCCGGGGCGAAGTCCCCATCCCGCGAAAGGTAGCCGATGACGGTAGGGGTGACCACCGCCGCCAGCCCCCCGATGAAATTGAACACCCCGCCGACCAGCCCGATCAGCCGACGGGGAGCCAGCAGGGATACGAACACCCAGGTAATGGAAGCCAGCCCGTTGCCGAAAAACGCGATGGCCAGGAAGAAGATGACCCAGGCCGTATCGTCGGTGTAATTGGCGCCGACGATCAGGGTGGAGAGCAGCATACCCAGGATAATCGGCCCCTTACGCGATGCCTCGGGCGACACCCCCCGCCGCACGAGATAGTCCGACAGGAAACCCGCGAGCAACACCCCGAAAAAGGCCGCCAAGAACGGGATGGCCGCCAGAAAACCGGACTTGATGAAGTCGAGCCCCCTGAACTCCACCAAGTAGGTCGGGAACCAGGTGAGGAAAAAGATGAAGGTCGAACCCAGACAGAACTGCCCCAGGTAAATGCCCCAGAGTTTGCGGTGCACGAAGGCTTCCCGTAAATCGGAGGGGGTGAAGTTCACCCGGCCGCGTTCCGCCGGCTTATGCGCCGCATCTACCAGCCCCCCGCCCCCGGCAATGAGCGAGAGTTCCTCCGCATTCACCCCGCCGTGGCGCCGCGGGTCGCGGTAGGCCCGGTACCAAACGACCGCCCACACGATGCCTACCAGCCCGGAGAAGATGAACAGCCCCCGCCAACCGGCGTAGGCCTGAATGGTCACGAGCAGGGGGGTAAGGAAGGCCAGCCCGATAAACTGCCCCGAGGTGTAGACGGCAATTGCCGAGGCCCGTTCCCGATCCGGAAACCAGCTCGTCACGATCCGATTGTTCATCGGGTAGGAGGGGGCTTCAAACACCCCGATGGCCGCCCGCAGGCCGACCAGTGCCGCCAGTGAATTTGCCAGCCCCTGGAGGAGGGTCGCCAGGGACCACAGCACCAGAATGAGGGGGTAGAGGAAGCGGGCCCGGAAGTGATCGGCCAGAATGCCTCCCGGAATCTGTAGCAGGGAGTAGGTCACGCCGAAGGCGGAAAAGATAAAGCCCAGTTGGACCTTGGTGAGCTCCAATTCCTGGCCCAGTGCCGCGGCGGCAACGGAGATGTTGCTACGGTCCATGTAGTTGATCACTACGGTGACGAAGATCAGGGCCAGGATACCGTAGCGCTTGCGGGTTGCTTGGGGTCGGGAAACTACCATTCGGTCACCGAGCCATCGGGGTTGCGCCAGATCGGGTTCTTCCAGTTGTGACCGTCGACGGCCGCGGCGCGCACCTTGGCTTCGTCGATTTCTACCCCCAGTCCGGGTTTCGTGGGTAGGGGTACGTGGCCGTCGCGCAGGCCGAAACCATCGGGGTCTACAAGGTAGTCCGTCAGATCGGCCCCGACGTTGTAGTGGATGCCAAGGCTGGTTTCCTGGATCAGGGCATTGGGGCAGTTGAAGTCGATCTGCAGGGCGGCGGCCAGGCTGATCGGACCGAGGGGGCAGTGGGGCGCGATCGCCACGTCGTAGGCTTCGGCCATGCCGGCGATCTTTTTGACCTCGGTGATGCCGCCGGCGTGGCTCAGGTCGGGCTGGACGATGTCGACGGTACCCTGCTCGAATACCCGCTTGAAGTCCCAGCGGCTGTACATCCGTTCACCGGTTGCGATCGGCACGGTAGTGTGGGCCGCAATCGAGCGGAGGGCATCGTTATTTTCCGCCAGTACGATCTCTTCGAAAAAGTAAGGGGCGTAGGGTTCGAGCGCCCGCACGAGGGGTTTGGCCTGCCCCTTATGCACGCGTCCGTGCAGATCCAGGCCGATGAGTACCTCGTCCCCTACGGCCTCGCGCACGGCCGCCATCTTGGCGACGGCGTCCGCTACGGCCCGCGGGCTGTCGATCCAGCGCATTCGCTCCACGGCGTTCATTTTCAGAGCGGTGAAGCCGGCGGCTACGCGGCGGCGGGCGGCCTCGGCCAGTTGGTCGGGGGTTTCCTCATTGATCCAGCCGTAGATACGGACCCGATCGCGTACCGCCCCGCCCAGTAGCTGGTAGACGGGTACGCCCAGAGCCTTCCCCTTGATGTCCCAGAGGGCCTGGTCGATGCCGGAGAGGGCGCTCATGAGCACCGGGCCGCCGCGGTAAAAACCACCCCGGTAGATCATTTGCCAAAAGTCCTCGATCCGGTGGGCGCTGTGCCCGATCAGGTGTTCCTCGATTTCCCGGATGCAAGCCTCCACGGTAGCCGCGCGACCCTCTACGACCGGCTCACCCCACCCCTCGATGCCTCCATTGGTAGTTAGCTTCAGGAATAGCCAGCGGGGCCGTACGCGGAAGAGTTCGACGCGGGCGATCTCCAGGTCAGGTGCGGAAGGGTGCATTCGGGAGTGTTGTCTTCAATCGTCCCGGAAGATAGTACAAGACGATGCGGAATCACATCCGGTAGTCCCAGCCGACGCAGATGCGATCCCCGTCCCGCCACCGTAGCCATCCCCCGAAGCCGGCCTCCGCGTCACCCTCCGTCCAGGCGTGGACGTAGATCCAGTCCCCCTCGACTCGCCGGGGGAGTAAGATGTCGTCCGGCCCGATATTGCCTTCCGGGTCGGCATGCGCCAGGGGGCGGCGGCGTATGGGGTGGACCGAAGGATCCAGGGGATAAACGGCGAATACGGTCACCAGGAATTCGGGCCAGAAGTAGACTTTTACCGCGTTTCGGTCGACCCAGGCCCGTTGGCCCGTACCGCTATTGAGGATGATTTGCGCGCGGTCCCGGTGAATACCGCTGAGCCGAAAATACAGCGTCTGGTAATCGTACTTTTGGTAAAACGGTACGAGGTAGGGAGGCGCGTACCGTACCGCTAACTGGTCACCATCCGTACCAAACAGCAAACTGTCGCTGGGCTTAGCCAGGGGATCGGGGTGCGGATAGAACAGCAGCCGGAGGCCATCACGCCCGAAGGGGACGCGGGCCAGGCCCAAACCCATCTGGGTGTCTCCGGGGGTACCCCTCACGTCCGCGATGGTATCGCCCTTACGCTGCTCGACCGTGGTTGGAACGGGAAGGGTATCCGCCGCGGAGGATGCCTCCCGGTACATCCGTTGATTGCGTTCCTCCCGCAGCGCTTTCTTCCGGCTTATGTCGTAGCGGGTATGGAGGAATAGCAGTCCGGTCAAGACCAGGAGAACGCCCGCCATTCGCCAGATGCGACCGGACTCCCACCGCCAGCAGAGGATTCCGACCACCAGACCGGCCAGGAGCCCGCCAATGAGCATGTAGAACAGGGCGATAGCACCCGCGGCTAGCATCTGACCCGCGGCGGCCGCGCGCCCCGGGTACCCGCCGGTGAGCGCCCCGACGACGAACGCCAGCACCAGACTGAATAAGGAGGGCAGCAGTTTGTTCCAGTTCATTACCGGGGTGGGCTACAGCTCGCTGAGCGATAGTTCGCCGTACGCCTCTTCCAGATCATCCATATCTGAGAGCTTTCGACCCTCGATTTGTACGACGCTCTGATCGAATACGACCGTCAGGCTACCTTCCATGATCGAGGTGTCGAACTGTCGGATCGACTTCCGCCCGTCGACCTGGATGGTTTTGGTAGACTTCGTGCCTTCTTCGCTATCGACGGTGAAGGAGTTGACCATCCCCATAGCCGCCTGATTGCCCCCCATTCCGTCATTGATCGTCACGGATATCCTCCGGCCGGAATCGGCATCCCGGTAAGTGGCCGCCGCGGTGGACAACGTGAAGCCGCCGGCCCCGATGGCATTCGCGCTGATCTTCTCCCGTTCCATGCCGAGCAGTTCTTCCGGCAGCATGGCCTTCAGGGTTTCCTTGTCGTGGACGGCCCGGTCGTTATCCCGTTGCAAGGCGGACACATCCGCCCCGTTCTCGGAGGGGTCCGGGCTCTCGCTTTCGGCGCGATTCTCCCCGCAGGCGGTCAGGGCCAGTGATAAAAGAAGGAGTGTAATCGGTAAGTGGTGCATGGTAACGTGTGTTGACATAGTGTCGTGGTGCCAGTAGGTAGGCCGCACGGAGATAGAAATATATCGGCTTATATGAGTTATGACACGTTAATATAGTATGTTGTAGCGCAACAATGATTTTACGGGGCCGGGTTAGTTAAAGTAGGTTTTGAATTGATAGCTATGAACAACCGACACATACTGACTCTCAGCATATTCTTACTCGTTCAGGGATGGTCCTTCGCTCAGTCCGACGTGGAAGGAAGCGACGACCACCCCCTCATCACCCGCTATCCGGGTAGCCACATCAGTTGGTACCAGACGGAGAAGTACTTCGAATACGATCTCGCTACGGGCCCGGTGGCCGGGTACCGGTACATCGCGGAACGGGATACCCTGGCCGGGCAGGTGTACCGCATCTTTTACGAGCTCCCGTCGACCAAGGAAGAGGTCTCCATTGCCGAGGTATACCTGGATCACAAGGGGGCCATGGAAAACGCGGGTATGACGATACTGAGCCAGGGCCTACACGCTACCGGAGGAGGAAACGAGGTCGGTAGTAGCGGATGGATCGGGATCGCCCTTCGGGAACAGCCACCACCCGGCAACGCACCGGCCCGCATGCTCTTCGCCGGTACGGCTACGGCGGGAGGGACCTTCACCCTCATCGGACAACTGAACCGGCCCGGGGGGATGACCTACGTAGCGATCTACGGCGAACGCCACAGTGAGGAGGTCATTGGCTACCTCGTCGATATCATCGAAGTGGGGAACGCGGAAACCGGGCTTATCCGCCTCGATCCGAATTATCTAGCTGATATGCTCCAAAGCCGCGGCACGGTGAGCATCTACGGAATTGAATTCGATTTCGACTCCGCCGAATTGCTGGAATCCTCCGGGGCGGTACTGGAACAAATTGCCGCTTACCTCACGCAACACCCGGAGATCGAGCTGTACGTCATCGGCCATACCGACATGAGCGGTACGCTGGAGTACAACCGCGAGCTTTCGCGGGAACGGGCGACCGCGGTGGTAGCCGCACTCGAAAGACGCCACGGCATCGCCGAAGGCCGACTTACGCCCGACGGTCTGGCCTTCCTGGCGCCCAGGGCCACGAACGAAACGGAGGACGGCCGGGCCGCGAACCGTCGGGTCGAACTGGTATTGCGGAAGTAGGTTTGCCCGGCGCGGATTTATCCCAGTGCTTCCCGCATGAACTTGAGCAGGGGTTCCATCTTGCGGTAGGCTGCGGCTACCGTCTGCGGAAAGTCATCCGCGAGTACCTCCTCCTGGGTGATACGCTTACCGACCGTAAAATTCTTGCGCCGTAGTAGATCGATATGCGGGTGATCCCGGGGATAGCCCCGGGGGCTGGTCTTCTGGGCCTTCGGGTCGTCCTCCAGGCCGCCGCCGAAGTATTGCCGGAAGGATTGGTCTTCGATAACGGCGGTCAGTTGCTCCCCCTTTTTGTCGATCCGCTTCCGGATTCGCCCGAGCATATCGTTGTCCGGGTTGTGAACGCCGCCGCCGATGAAGGAGTAGCTCGGGGACACCGATACGTAGAGGCCCGTCCCCTTGTACGCCCCGGGTGAGAAGCCAAAGTGATCCTTATAGGTTGGCTTTTCCGAATGGTAGAGCAGGTTGTTGTTGATGCGCTCGATGGTATCCCTGGCTTCCACGTCGGCGTAGAAATCGTCTTCTCCGGCGAGTGCGTTGAGGATACGGTCACACTCCGCGATCCAGATTTGTTTGGCTTCCTCGTAGTCCTCCCGGTGGTTATCCATCCACCGCTTCGAGTTGTTGTCGGTTAGCTCCCGGAGGAAATCGTAGATCTTGCGCTTACTCATGGGGGGATAAAGGTGGCTGCTTCCGATTGTTCATCGCACCCGCGCCCCCGCCCTACAGCACGGAGTACTGCACGAAGTCGGCCCGCTGCGGGTGGTCGGTGGTGTAGTGCAGTCCCCGGCTTTCCTTCCGGAGGCTGGCCGCTTTGGTGACCAGGTAGCCGACCGTGATCAGGTTGCGCAGTTCGCAGAGTTGGGGGCTGACCAGGCTGTGGCGGTACAGTTCCTCCGTCTCCTGATGCAGGAGGTCGAGGCGGTCCTTGGCCCGTTTGAGGCGCTTGTCGCTGCGGACGATGCCGACGTAGCTGGACATCACTTCCTTCAGTTCCTTGATGCTCTGGGTGATGAGTACCTGTTCCTTAGGCTTAGTGGTGCCGGTGCGCTCCCAATCCGGAATGTCTTCGCGCAGTTCCCGATTGTCGATGTTGCTGGCGACGGTCTGGGCGATGCGGTGGCCGAAGACCAGGGCTTCGAGCAGGCTGTTGCTGGCCAGGCGGTTAGCGCCGTGAAGACCCGTGCTGGTACACTCCCCACAGGCGTAGAGGTGGTTGACGGAGCTACGGCCGAACTCATCTACCTGTACGCCGCCGCACATGTAGTGGCAGGCCGGGGTAACGGGAATCATATCGGTGAGCGGGTTGATGCCCTCCTCCTTACACTTATCGTAGATGGTGGGGAAGTGCGCCCGGAACTTATCCGGATCGAGGTGGGTGCAATCCAGGCACATGTATTCGACCCCATTGAGCTTCATTTCGTTGTCGATAGCACGGGCCACGATATCGCGGGGGGCAAGACTGCCGCGGGGGTCGTAGTCGTGCATGAACTCCGTGCCGTCCGGCCGCTTGAGAATCGCCCCGAAGCCCCGTACCGCCTCACTGACCAGAAAGGCCTGGGCCTCCCGCCCCGGATTGTACAGCGCCGTGGGGTGAAACTGCACGAACTCCATATTCTCCAGGTGCACCTTGGCGCGGTAGGCCATGGCGATGCCGTCGCCGGTAGCGATGGTGGGGTTGGTGGTGCTGCGGTAGATCTGCCCGTTGCCGCCGGCGGCCAGCACCGTCGTGCGGGCCAGGATAGTGGTGATCTCCCAGTTTTCCTTGTTCAGGACGTAGGCTCCGTAGCATTCGATGTTTTCGGTGAGCCGGGTGACGATGTGCCCCAGGTGGTGCTGAGTGAGCAGGTCGAGGGCGAAGTAATGCTCGTGAACTACCAGGTTGTCCAGGGTCGCGGCCTTAGCGCTCAGGGCCCGCTGGATCTCCCAGCCCGTCAGGTCCTTGTAGTGGAGTATCCGGTTTTCGGAGTGCCCACCCTCCCGGCCCAGATCGTACTTATCGAAGGCATCCAGGTCGAAGCGGGTGCCCCACTCGATGATTTCTTCTACCCGGGCGGGGCCTTCCTCGACGACGATCCGGACGATCTGCTCGTCGCACAGCCCGGCCCCGGCATCGAGGGTGTCCTCGATGTGCTTTTCGTAGGTGTCGGCCCCGTGGTCCCACACGGCCGCCACGCCGCCCTGGGCGTAGCTGGTGTTGCTTTCCCGCTCGTTGACCTTGGTGAGTACGTCGATTCGGAGATCAGGGCGAAGCAGGGCCAGTTTAATGCCCGTGCTCAGGCCGGCGATGCCGGAGCCGATGATGAGGACGTCAGTTGTCATAAATAATTGGCGGTATACTCGTTAATCCTTAATGCGCGTATAGTGCTTATCGTCCACCAGCGACTGGGCCGGATTGCGCCAGCCGCACTCCATAATTCCATCCCAGAGCCGATCAGCCTCCTGGGGGCCCCAGGTACCGGCTTCGTACTCGACCAGGGGGGCATCCCCGTTCTCCCACGCCTTCAGGATAGGATCGACGAAGGCCCAGGCCACCTCGACACTATCGCCACGGGCGTATAGCGTAGGGTCGCCCTTCATGCAGTCCAGCAGCAAACGGCTGTAGGATTCCGGGACGTCCTTGGTGGTCAGGTCGCGGTAGAAGAAGTCCATGTCCACGTTCTTCACGCGGAAGCCCTCGCCGGGTACCTTCATGCCGAACTCCATGGCCATGCCCTCGTCGGGCTGGATGCGGATGATGAGCTGGTTGTCGCACTTCATCGCGTAGTTATCAAACTCGGCAAAGATGGCCTGGGGCGGGTTTTTGAAGGTGATCACCACTTCGGTTACCTTCAGCGGCAGGCACTTGCCGGTCCGCATGAAGAAGGGAACACCAGCCCAGCGCCAGTTATCGATGAAGAATTTCATTCCCACGTAGGTCTCGGTCGTACTCTCGTCGGGTACCCCCTCGGCGTCGCGGTAGCTGACGACGTGTCCCTTCTCGGTGTCCCCGGCCGTATACTGGGCCCGGACGACCTGCTCGGCCACCTGCTCCCCCTTGATGGGACGAAGGGATTGAAAGAGTTTCATCTTTTCCCCCCGAATGGAGGTCGCATCGGCCCGGATGGGCGGTTCCATCGCTACGTGGGCGAGTACCTGCAACAGGTGGTTTTGGATCATATCGCGCATCGCTCCGCTACCGTCGTAGTAGCCACCGCGGCTACCCACGCCTACGGTTTCGGCGGCCGTAATCTGTACCGACTGGATGTAGTTGCGGTTCCAGAGCGGCTCGAAGAAGCCATTGGCGAAACGGGTCACCAGCAGGTTCTGTACCGTCTCTTTACCCAGGTAGTGGTCGATGCGGTAAATATCGTCTTCGGCGAAGAAGCCCTGTAGGTCTTCATTCAACTTTTTAGCTGAAGCCTCATCGTAGCCGAAGGGCTTTTCGACAACCAGTCTCGCCCAGCCGCCTTCCGGTTGGGTGAGGCCGGCCGCAGCCAGTGCCGGTGGGATGGTGCTGTATAGCTTAGGCGGAGTAGAAAGGTAGAAGATGTAATTCTGTCCCGTACCGTTCGACTGCCCCAGTTTGGCGAGCCGCTCCTTCAGCTTCCGGATGTCCTCCTCTCCGTCGTAGCTCGCCAGATCCTGGTAGTAAATGTGCTCTGCAAATTCCTTCAACTTCTGATCCTGCTTCTGCTCGTCGGTAAAAAACTCACTATCCCAGATGCCCTTATCCCGAAACTGCTCGTCGGTATAGTCCGTCCGGCTGGCCCCCAGTAGGGCGAAGTTGTCGGGCAGGTAGCCCCCCCTGTAGAGGTCGTAGACGGCGGGGATGAGTTTGCGGCGCGACAGGTCGCCGGAGGCCCCGAAAATGACGAGAACGTGGGGGTCGATTTTGTTGGGCATGGCGAGCGAGCTAGGGGGTTAGATAGTACGCTAGACTAAGGTATGCGGTCGGCTAAGGTTTACGGCGGGGCTGAAAAAGGAGGGGGGGCTTTCGGATCGGTATTTACCGGCCCGCTTTACGCCTACTGGCAGGTCTCGAAACCGGATGTCTTCCTGTACTTTGGTGATGGAAGGCAATCGGATAGGTTCAAAAATATTATGTACCACGAAATGATGCACGTCAGCCAGTATGGTCAGTTCGGCCCGAATTGGTGGGAACAACTCGTCTCCTATATGGCCAGGGTCGCACTGACTGGCCAGCCCAAACCCTACGGTGATGGATCGACCTTTGGAAGCGGACGCAGCGAAATAGCCGAAGGCATGGCGGAATCGGCGGGGAATCGCTTTGCGGGTGCGCAGTATGGCGTCAGGCACAGCCGTGGAGGAATTATAAGCAGTTTTAATTTTTATGACCGTCGTAGCGAACTGCAAACCCATTGGAATGCACCGACCGATTTTATCGCCGAAGGCCTGTTCTACGATCTGCTCGACGACAACGCCAACCGCTTTCCGAACATGAATACCGCGGAAGCCATCGGCATCGACGATCGGGTTAGAAACATCTCCTTTGAAAGACAGCTTCAGGCCGGGAACCCCTTTATTCACAGCATGGAGGGATACAAAGCCCGTTTAATTACAAGGGAAAGCGGATCCGAAAACACGGAAGCCGAACTTCGCGCACTATTCTCCTCCTATGGGTACTAAGGGCGGTTTACTTCTGGTTGGATGCGTCGGTTTCTATCTCCTCCTCTCACTAGGTTGCGTCTGTAGAGACGATCAGTACGGCGAGCGACTGGACCTCATCGTTCCGGTGGAGTCCACTCCAAACCAAACGACGTTCCGGGTAGGGGATACGTTGTTCTGGCACGCTGATTTCTCGAAGGAGGTCGAAGTCAGGGGGCACACCCAACCGATCCTGCTGGAGGACTTCCCCTTTTTCTCTTCCTTTGCGCTTTCGGAGATCGGGTCGGAAGAAGTAACTGACTTCAACCGACAAATTGCGCTCGTAGAAGTTGTCGGTGAGATCGATGCCATCTTTAGCGACCAGAACCAGTATCCGGTTCGCTTTCAGGAAACGGATGATGCCTACCGGTTACGCTTCGGGGTGGTGCTACTAGAGGAAGGATTCTATACGGCGGGTCTCAACTCGTTTTCCTTGCCCCGTGACTTCCGCAATCATCCCGCCGCCTATTCATGCGGGAACCAACTGCGGGGCGATATCACAATCAGCTTTCAAAATAGCTCCACCGACCGCCAGGTATTTGACACTCTATACTTGTCCTCACCGAATACCATTATACAGGAACTCGCCGACTTCGAAAACTACCGCGACTACGGCGGCATCACTTTCCGCGTCTTGCCGTGAGAACCCTCTACGCTGTAATAGTATTAACATCCTACCTATCATTCGCTAGCTGCGATTGTAGAGACGATCAGTACGGCGAGCGACTGGACCTTATCGTTCCGGTGGAGTCCACTCCTAACCAAACGACGTTCCGGGTAGGGGATACGTTGTTCTGGTATGCTGATTTCTCGAAGGAGGTTGAGGTCAGAGGGCACACCCAACCGATCCTGCTGGAGGACTTCCCCTTTTTCTCTTCCTTCACCCTATCGGAGATCGGGTCGGATAGTCTGGTCGACTTCAACCGCCAAATCGAGCTCGTGGAAGAGGTGGGGGAGATCGGTGCCATCTTTAGCGACCAGAACCAGTATCCGGTTCGCTTTCAGGAAACGGATGATGCCTACCGGTTACATTTCGGGGTGGTGCTACTGGAGGAGGGGTTCTATACGGCGGGCCTTGAATCATTCTCTCTACCCCGTGATTTCAAACCCCATCCGGCTGCCTATCGGTGTGGTAGCCAACTACGGGGTGATATTACAATTAGTTTTCAAAATAGCGCTACGGATCGGCAGGTATTCGATACGCTTTACCTGTCTACACCTAATGCTGATTTGCAAGAACTTGTAGACTTCGAGCGCTACCGCGACTACGGCGGCATCACTTTCCGCGTCCTGCCGTAGCGTCCTCTCCGTAAGCCCTGCCGTCTGTTCGCCGGTGGATGGACTACCTTTGGTAAAAACCTTCCCCATGCACATCGGCATCGCAACGGACCACGGCGGCATCGAACTCAAACGACAACTGCAGCAGTACCTTGAAGAGCGCGGGCATACCATAAAGGACTTCGGTGCCTTCGACTACGATGCCAAGGATGATTTTCCGGATTTCATCCTGCCCATGGCACGGGCCCTCGGCGCGGGTGAGATCGAGCGGGCCGTGGCCGTCTGCGGCAGTGGGGTGGGGGCCTCGATCGCAGCCAATAAGATAAAAAACGTAAGGGCCTGCCTGATCAACGAGACCTACTCGGCCCGCCAGGGCGTGGAGCACGACGATATGAACATGATCTGCCTGGGGGGGCGGGTGATCGGCATCGCCCTGGCCGAGGAATTACTGGATAACTTTCTGGAAGCGACCTACCAGGGGCTGCCCCGGCAATTGCGGCGTATGGGCAAGATCGCGGAGGTAGAGAAAGAGTGGGGTACGTAAATAAGACGCGGGGGCGGCGGCGCGCGGGTGTAAGCGAATCGGGTCCACCGAAAGTAAGCGCCCCCCGCTCTACACCCGACTTTCCTAACTTCACGGTCACCGATGGAAGAACCCACCTCCGACCGCCGGCGCCTGGCCAGTTGGCTCGACCGGCTCCAACAGGAAAGCTGGCAGCTGGAACTGCTCATCAGCGGGTTCGTGATCTTTCTGCTGATCGGGGGGCTGGACCGCGTTATGCTACTGCCGCAGACGCTGTTCACGCTGACCGACCAGTCTACCGTTTACCTGAGTGTTTCCGTCATCGGTGGCTTGCTGTCGGTCGCCTACATCGCGCTGCTCGTCGCCCTTATCTTCCACGTGGTGATGCGGGGGCTGTGGATCGCCGCGATCGGGCTGCGGTACATCAGTGGGGATATCGATTACGACGCCCTTGGGTACCAAGCCCGGTACCGGCGGTGGTTACGTCGGTCCATGGGCAGCTTCGATGAATACATCGAACGGCTGGAGCGCTACTGTAGCGTGATCTTCAGCGTTGCTTTCCTCATCATTTTCTGTTTTCTCAGTCTGGTGGGGTACTGCCTGTTCATATTTACGGTACAGGTAGTGTTCACCTGGTTTTCCGGGGGGGTGTACAACGAGCAACTGCGGGGCATCTTCGGAGGGAACGGAATGATTAACCTGCTCTGCATCATTCCGGGGGTGATCTACCTGATCGACTTTTTTACCCTGGGCTTTTTCAAGCGCAACCGGCATACCGCCCGTGCCTACTACCCGGTGTACCGCTTTATGGGCTGGGTGACCTTTGCCGCGCTGTACCGGCCGCTGTACCACAATCTGGTGGACGATCGCTTTGGTCGCCGGCTGGCGCGGTTGCTTCCGGTATTCGTATTTGGTACGATGCTGCTACTGTCCGTCAACGTGATCACCCATGCGTACTTCCCCTACGCGCTGCGTGACGGCCGGGTGTGGATCGACCACCGGAACTACGACGACGAGGAGGCCAACATTCGCGGGCAGCGGTGGCGCGTAAGCCTCGGTAGCCGCTACGTCAAAAATGACTACGTGGAGGCTTTCGTGGCCTACCGCCCGCGCTTTCAGGACCCCGTGATCCGGCAAAAGTTCCCGGACCTGGAGGTAGCCCGGTATACCGGCATCCGGTTCGGGGAACCCCTGCAGTTTAGCCAGATGTACAATACCTCGAGTGACTACAGCTACGACTCCCTGCTGACGGCGGTAAGTAGTCTCTATCGCCTGTACGTGGACGATAGCCTCCGCACCGATATTCAGCCCCGCTTCCACTACCACACCCAACGGGAACAGGAGGGGCTGCTGTACATGGTACCCGCTCACGGAATGGAAAAGGGAGAGCATAATCTACAAATAGCGATCCAGTACCGGAGCGCCGATAGCCTACGCTGGGTACGCGGAGCGCATATCTACTTCTACCGCTGAACGAACTATTGACGGCTTACTACTTTTACCAACGGACTTTCGCACCCGCGCGCCGCCGCCCAATGAATCGGCACTGACCCCTTCACTCATTCAGCAATTTACCAAATCACCCCTCCCATGGACCAACAACTCTACGACTTCGGCATGATCGGCCTCGGCGTAATGGGCCGCAACTTCCTCCTCAACGTGGCCGACGACGGCTTCGGCGCCCTCGGTACCGACATCAACGAAGAGTCGGTGGCCAGCCTGAACGAGGAGGGGAAAGACATGCGGGTAAAGGGGGTGAACACACAGCAGGAATTCGTGAAATTGCTGAGTAAGCCGCGCAAGATCATGCTGCTCGTGCCCGCCGGAAAGATCGTCGATAAGGTCATCGAAGGGCTACTGCCGCTGCTCGACGACGGCGACATTATCATCGACGGCGGCAACAGCCACTACGACGATACCGCCCGCCGCTACGAATACCTGAAGACGAAGAACATCCGCTTCCTGGGCACGGGCGTATCGGGAGGTGCCAAGGGGGCACGGCTTGGCCCCAGCATCATGCCCGGTGGCGACAAGAGCGCCTGGGAGGAGGTAAAGCCCATCCTGGAAACGGTAGCCGCTAAGGTGAACGGGGAACCCTGCGTGACCTACATCGGCGAAAGCAGCAGCGGCCACTACGTAAAAATGGTGCA
The DNA here is from genome assembly GCA_964594535.1 of uncultured Lewinella sp. Classification (GTDB taxonomy): domain Bacteria; phylum Bacteroidota; class Bacteroidia; order Chitinophagales; family Saprospiraceae; genus Neolewinella. Next base: position 12,848 of record CAZQNE010000045.1, on the reverse strand, counting down.
TAACGGTATCGAGTACGGCCTGATGCAACTCATCGCCGAGGCCTACGACGTGCTGCGCAAAGTAGGCGGCATGGGGAACGACGAAATGAGCGAACTCTTCCAGCAGTGGAACAAGGGTCGGCTCAACAGCTACCTGGTCGAGATCAGCGGCAACATCCTAAAGCACCGCGACGAGCACACCGACGGGCACCTGCTCGACTGGATCCTGGACAAAGCCAAACAGAAGGGCACCGGCAAATGGACCAGCCAGTCGGCCATGGACCTCGGCGTACCCGTACCCACCATCGACTCGGCCGTCACCATGCGGGCGATCTCGGCCTTTAAGGAGTTCCGGCAGGACACCTCGAAGATGTTCGAGCACGTCTATCCCAAAAAGGAAGTAATCGAAGGCAATACGGAACTGGCCGAAGCCGTAGAGCAGGCCCTTTACTTCAGTTTCGTCTGTACCTACGCCCAGGGCATGCACCTGCTGGCCGAGGCGAGCAAGGAGATGGAATACGACCTGGACCTAGAGGGCATCGCCCGCATCTGGCGGGGGGGCTGCATCATCCGGGCCGAGCTATTGGAAAAGATCCGTAAGGCCTACGCTGACCGCGAGGGGCTGATCAACATGATTGCCACCCAGGAGTTCCGGGACGATCTCTTCGAAGCGCGCGCGCGCGTGGCCCGGGTACTGCAGGAGGCCGAAGAGCAGGGCGTGCCCATGATGTGTACCGCCTCGGCCTTCAACTACTACGAGGCCTTCCGCTCCGAACGACTGCCCCTCAATATGGTACAGGCCCAGCGCGACTACTTCGGCTCCCACACCTACGAACGGGTGGACCAGAAGGGGATCTTCCATACGAAGTGGGACGAATAAAGGGCTGCCGTTCACCCGCGAAAATTCGATGTACATACATTAAATTTGCCCTCCGGCTCAACCAGGTTGGTGGCCAGGGGTTTAATCTGCCCCGGCCGTGACCAAACCGGCCCTCACCAAAACAGCGAAAACATGTTACGTATCCTATCCCTCCTCAGTTTCGCCACCCTGCTGACGGCCTGCGGCCCCTCCGGCACCGAAGTGGAATCCAGTGAAGCCCAGGCCGAGAGCGTGGCCGCTTCCAGCGCAACCTACCGGGTCGACGCCCAGGCCAGCGAGGTCGAATGGGAGGGCACCAAGCTCGTCGGCGGCGGCCACACCGGGGTAATTCCCGTTGCGGACGGTCACCTGGAAGTGCTCGACGACCGCCTCGTCGGGGGTAAGTTCACCCTGGACGTAGGCGGGCTGGAGAACACCGACCTGAGCCCCGACGACGGGAAGGCCAAACTGGAAGGGCACCTCAAGAGCGAAGACTTCTTCCACGTCGAGCAGTACCCTACCGCCAGCTTCGTCATTACCGAAGCCACGCCCGTGGATGGTGCCGGAGACGGCCACAACTACGACATCACCGGCAACCTGACCCTAAAGGGAACCAGCCGCAGCATCACCATACCCGCTACCGTCACTATGAGCGACGGGCGGATCACCGCCAGCACCCCCGACTTCGTCATCGACCGCACGGAGTGGGGCATGCAGTACGGCTCCGGCTCCATCGCCGGGATCGCCCAGGATAACATCATCAACGATGAGGTTGGCCTGAACATCAGCCTGGTAGCTATGAAGTAAACCCGCCGTCAGGACGGGAGTATCGGGAGCGCGGAGGTTACCTTCGCGCTCCCGTTATGTCTACGATCCCCAACATGCAGCGGCAGTACACCCTAGACGATCTTCCCGAAATCGCCCGCCTGATCCTGGCCGAATACGGCCGCGACCGGGTGTACGCGCTGGAAGGTCAGCTCGGGGCCGGGAAGACGACCCTGGTCGCCGAACTGTGCCGCCAGCTGGGGGCCACCGTTACCGCGTCCAGCCCCACCTTCAGCATCGTCAATAGCTACCCCTCCCCAGCGGGGGATATTTTACACCTGGATGCCTACCGATTGGAGGACATTGCCGAGGCCCTGGACGCCGGACTGGAGGAGCAGATCGCCGAAGCCCCGACCGCCGTATTCGTGGAATGGCCGGCCGTGATCAAACCCTTGCTACCGGAAGACGTTGTTTTCTTGCGCTTGTCCCATGACTCTTCCGAATCCGTACGGCGGCGGCGCCTGACGATCACCCCCCGGCAAGCGAATTCATGAGCGGAAAGGAAAAGGAAAAGATTGACCTCCCTCGGGAGCTCACTTCCGGTTACGGGCAGACCCAGACCGAAACCCTGGCCGTGGAAACCCGGGGCGAGGAACTCTTCATCGGCATCCCCAAAGAAATCACGCTGCAGGAAAAACGGGTCGCCCTCGTACCCAGCGGGTGCCATACCCTCAGCAGCCGGGGCCACCGCATCCTGGTGGAGACCCAGGCCGGGGTGCCCAGCAGCTTCACCGACCACGATTACAGCGAGTGCGGAGCCGAAATCGCCTACTCCGCCCAGGAGGTCTACCGCAGGGCCCGCGTCATCATCAAGGTAGCGCCGCCCACCCTCGACGAGATCGAGATGATGCAACCGGGTACCATCCTCATCTCCCCGCTACAGCTGCCTATCATCAACGCCGAGTACCTCTACCGGCTCAAGCACAAGCGGGTCATCGCCCTGGCCATGGAATATATGCAGGACGACGAGGGCAGCTTCCCCATCGTGCGCATCATGAGCGAGATGGCCGGCGTATCGGCCATTCAGACGGCCGCCGAGCTCCTCAGCACCAGCCACGGTGGCCCCGGTATCCTGCTGGGTGGCATCTCCGGGGTGCCGAGCGCCAAAGTCGTCATTCTCGGGGGTGGGGTAGTGGCCGAATACGCCACCCGCGCGGCCCTGGGGATGGGGGCCGAGGTGCGCATCTTCGACGATAACATCCATAAGCTGATGCGGCTGCAAACCTCGGTCGGCCGCCAGTTGTACACCTCGGCGATGAACCCCATCTACCTGCGTAAGGAACTCGTCGACGCCGACGTAGCGATCGGGGCCATCCACGCCGAAAACGGGCGTACACCAGTCGTGGTTAGTGAAGATATGGTCCGTAGCATGCGGCCCAATTCCGTTATCATCGACGTGAGTATCGACCAGGGCGGCTGCTTCGCGACCAGCGAGCTCACCCAACTCGACCGGCCCACCTTCCGCAAACACGACGTCATTCACTACTGCGTGCCCAATATCGCCAGCCGCGTGGGGCGCACGGCTTCCATCGCCGTCAGTAACATTCTCACGCCCATCCTGCTACGGGCCGAGGGAGCGCGCAATTTCGAGCACTTCCTGGTGCGCCACGCGGGGCTGCGGCACGGGGTCTATACCTTCCGCGGTTGTCTGACGAATCAGTACCTCGGCCAGCGCTTCGAAATGCGCCACACCGACATCGACCTGCTGATGACCTCCGGGCTTTAGTCCAGCCAGGCACAACGGCCGCCGAATGTCTCCTCCACCCCCGTCCGGTCCCGCGCCAGCCCCAGCAGCATGCCCCCGCCCCCGGCCCCGCACAGTTTGAGGCGGTAGGACTGCCCGCCATTCCACACGGATCGATATGCATCGGGGATGAAGTTGGCAAAGGACTCCAGCTGGAAGTCGGAAATGCGGACCACCGACTCCCAGAGAAGATGCCGGTCACCCGTTTCCAATGCCTGAATGGCCGTATCGGCGGGCCGGGTCCAGCCGGTTTCGATCAGCGGGGCAGCCTCCCGGTACGCCAGAAGGAAGTGCTGAATCAGGGGGGAAGCCTGGCGTTCGATCCCGGTATCAACCAGGAATAGCCCCTCCGCCCATCCCTTACCGAGTTTGACGGCACCCGCGTCCCCGCCCCCGAGTTTAATCGGGCGCCGCAGGTAACAGACCAGCGGGTCGGTACCGGAACTCTGCCCGTGAAAATACCCCTCCATAGTGGCGAGCAGTTCACGCAGGTCATCCACCGGAAGGAGTTTAGCCGTGGCTGAGCCGTAGCGATCGAATACGGCCGCGCAAACCGCCCCGCTGCTCCCGAGTCCGTAGCCGGTGGGAATATTGCCGCTCAGTCGCAGCCCCTGCCGGAGATCGAAGCTCAGTCGGTCCGTATGGAGGAAGGGGGCGGGGACGCAGGTGCGGAGGTAATCGGCGAAAGACAGTAGTCGCTCATCCGGGGTGCCCCGGGTCCACCGCAACCGAAAGCGGTGGTAGGGAACGGCCAGCCCGGCACCTCCGCGCAGGACGGTATGCTCACCGAATAGCAGCACCTTGGCGGGGTAGGAGTCAGCCACGGGAGCAAGTTACCACCCGATCACTTTGCGGCTCACCCACTTCCGGAGGCGGTAGGGGACCAGGCGACTGAGGGGCGCGAATAGCTTGGTGTCATTCCCCACGTAGGTACGGAATTTGCCCGTACGGACGGTACGCCAGACCGCCGCGGCGATGTCTTCCGGCGTAAGTTTGACCGAGGTGGGGGAGAGCTTCCGGAACTTATTGAGGTGGTCGTGGACGATCCCGGTGTGGGCGTACATGGGCAGGATGTCACTTACCCGGATGCCGTACCCTTCCCAGCCGATATCGAGACTCTCGGTGAAGCTGAGGACCGCCCGCTTGCTCGCCGAATAACTGACCAACTCCGGATTGCCGTGCAGGGCGGAGGCGGATGCGATATTGATCAACCGGGCGTCGGGGGTGGCGCGCAGCAGGGGCAGGGCGGCGTAGGCCACGTTCATGATCCCGAAGAGGTTGACGTCGATGACCCGGCGGTGCTCCTCGATCGTAACCTCTTCGAAGGGCCCCACGGCAATGATGCCGGCATTGTTGACGAGCGCCCGCAGTTTACCACCGGTGGTCGCACCGAACTGCCCGACGGCGCGGCGGGCGCTATCCGGGTCGGTCACGTCGAGGATGCCGTAGGTAGCGTTGGAGTTCCCGCCGAGCTCGGTGGCTAGTTCCGCCAGGGGAGCCTCGTGCAGATCGTAGAGGCCCACGAACCAGCCTTCGCGTACGAAGCGGCGGGCGATGGCGCGGCCGAAACCGCCGGCGGCCCCGGTGATGAAGATGGTCGGTTTGGTGGTGGGCATGGGGGTCAATCTACGTAGGTCTGTCGAATTACGTCGCCTAGCCCGTCCTGCTCGGCGAGTTTGATCCTGCCGTCCCAGCCGGCGGACGGCCCAAGGTCGCTGGTGCTCCCAATGGCCGGCCGATGGCTTAGCGGGCTTAGTCCCGTCCGCCGGACGTTGGGAAGCTTCGTCCGTCGGCC
>CAZQNE010000045.1:0-7546 GCA_964594535.1 uncultured Lewinella sp. | reverse complement strand
GGCCGGCCGACGGCTTAGGTTGGCGCTACCAATGGCCGGCTGACGGCTCAGGTTAATACGCCTTAGCAAAAACGACCCGCCCCTCACTCGGGTTGCCGGTGAGGACGCACTTACCCTCCTCCTGCCGCCGATCGTTGGGGATACAGCGGATGGTGGCCCTAGTCAGCTCCTTGATTTTCAGCTCGGTTTCGGAGGTGCCGTCCCAGTGGGCGTAGACGAAGCCGGGGATGTCGCGCTGCATCACCTCCCGGAACTCCTCGAAGGTATCGACGTGGGTGGTGTGCGCCTCGCGGAAGCGGACGGCCCGGTCGAAGAGGTTCTGTTGGATATCCGCCAGCAGTCGCTCGACGTGGTCGACGATTCCGTCGAGGGGCTGGCTTTCCTTGGTCTTCTCGTCGCGGCGGGCCACTTCGATGGTGTTGTTGGCCAGGTCGCGCTTCCCGAGGCCGAGTCGCACGGGGATGCCCTTCAGCTCGTTCTCGGCGAATTTAAACCCGGGACGCTGCTTGGGGTCGTCGTCGTAGCTCACGCGGATGCCCCGGGCCTTCAACTGCTCCATCAGTTCGGCGGCCTTGGCGTCTAGTTCGTCGTTGGGCTTAGGAATGGGAACGATGACTACCTGAATTGGAGCGAGCTTCGGGGGCAGGACGAGCCCCTCGTCGTCGCTGTGGGTCATGATGAGCCCGCCGACCAGGCGGGTGGAGACGCCCCAGCTACTGGCCCAGACGTACTCCTCCTGGTTGTCGGCGTTGCTGAACTTGACGTCGAAGGCTTTGGCGAAATTCTGCCCCAGATTGTGGCTGGTACCGGCCTGCAGCGCCTTCCCGTCCTGCATAAGCGCCTCGATGGTGTAGGTATCGATGGCCCCGGCGAAGCGTTCGTTGGCGGTTTTGACGCCGCGCAGCACGGGCATGGCCATATACTCTTCGGCGAAAGTGGCGTACACCTCCTGCATCCGCAGGGCCTCTTCCAGGGCTTCTTCGGCCGTGGCGTGGGCGGTGTGGCCCTCCTGCCAGAGGAACTCGGCGGTGCGCAGAAACAGGCGGGTGCGGAGTTCCCACCGCACCACGTTGGCCCACTGGTTGATGAGCAGGGGCAGGTCGCGGTAGCTGTTGATCCAGTCGCGGTAGGTATGCCAGATGATGGTCTCGGAAGTGGGGCGCACGATCAGTTCCTCTTCCAGCCGGGCCTCGGGATCGACGACTACGCCGCTACCGTCGTCGGCGTTCTTCAGTCGGTAGTGGGTGACGACGGCACACTCCTTGGCGAAGCCCTCCACGTGGTCGGCCTCCCGGCTCAGGAACGACTTGGGAATGAAGAGTGGAAAATAGGCATTGACGTGGCCGGTCTCCTTGAACATATCGTCCAGCTGGCGCTGCATCCGTTCCCAGATCCCGAAGCCGTAGGGCTTGATGACCATACAGCCGCGGACGGCGCTATTGCTGGCCAGGTTGGCTCGTTTGACGATGTCGAGGTACCATTCCGAGTAATTCTCCGCCCGGGGGGTGATCGCTTTAGCCATAGGTCAACTTTGGGGTGGGGTAACGTGTTGAATATGAGGGTAGTAAGCCTCGCACCTGCGCCCGCGCCCTGTCGAATAAAGGCCCGTGGAATCGTCGGTGAACCGGCCTTTAACGCTTTTCCGCGCCGGTTTAAGCTCGCTTTAACCAAATGTGGGGCACAAACTTACTACTTTAGACCTTGTAAGAAGTGGCAGACTCACGGATTACGCAAACCTTCAACATCATGCTTCGACCGAAACTTCTACATACCGCTACCGCCCTCCTGGCGCTGCTCTTTGCCTCCACGGCCGCTGTGGCCCAGTACGACGATATGTACTTCGACCCCGATGAGTTCGTCTCTACCGAACGGGCACCGAATTATTACCGCGACAACGACCGCCGGGATTATGCCGACAACGACCGCTCGTTCCGCCGCAGCGATGCGTATGCCGACGACTACTACGACTACTACTACAGCAGTCGCATCCGGAGATTCAACCGGCCCTACGCCGGCTTCGGCTACTTCGACCCGGTCTATGTGGACATGGCCTACTACGATCCCCGTTTCCGCCCCGCCGGGTCCACGGTGCTGATCTACAATGACTTCAACCGCTTTAATCGGTTTAACCGATTCAATAGCTGGAACGGTGGTTTCGTGCAGCCGGTAATAACCCCCTTCGGCGTCCGCTACGTGAATACCGGCTTCAACCGCTGGAACCGGGGCTTCAACAATTGGGGAGCCTGGAACGACCCGTTCTTCGCCGGTGGCTTTAACCGGGGCTTCTACGGCGGTGGCTTCAATGCCTTCGGGGCTCCCGTAGGTGCCTTTGGTGGGGGCGGCTACTTCTGTCCTCCGGCCTGGGGCGGCGGTAATGTGTACACCGTGCCGAATAGCGTGACGAGCAACGTCATCAACCGGCCGACCTCCCGCGTGCCCCGCGCCGCTACGACCTCGATTGCCGACCGCGTTCGGGCCCAGCGTCAGCGGAACGATTACAGCACCCCGATCCAGACCCGTTCGGCTACCCGTAGCAGTGCCACCCGGGGCAGCCGTGCCGTACGGTCTACCGGACGCTCGACCCGGCCCAGCAGCAGTGCCACCCGGAGCAGCAGCCGGACCCGGAGCAACGCCACCCGCAGCCGGACCTATACGCCGAGCCGTAGCGCCAGCCCCAGCCGTACCCGTAGCGCCACTCCCAGCCGTAGCCGTAGTGGTAGCGGGTATACCCCCAGCCGCAGCGCCACTCCCAGTCGGAGTACGCGGAGCTACACCCCCAGCCGCAGTGCGTCGCCCAGCCGCAGCACGCGCAGCTATACCCCGAGCCGCAGCGCCAGCCCCAGTCGGAGCCGTAGCGCTACCCCCAGCCGTAGCACCTCCAGCCGGCGCGGTGGAGGTACCCGGTAGGGTCAGGGTACTTGCGTAATTCAGTCTGGAAAAGGGGCGAGAACGAGGTTCTCGCCCCTTTTTTTGTGGTGCGGGGTATTAATAGCGTCATAAAACCAGGATGGGCCGCAAACTTTAGCCGGGGGGTCGGATTAGCTAAGTACCAAGACTGAAGTCATGAAAATCGTTACATTCGGTGTCATCTTGATGTTGCTCGGCGGCATCCTTACGGGGCAGACCTTCACCGATGCGCTGCGCTATTCGTACACCGCCCCCCAGGGCACGGCCCGCTTTGCCGGTACCGGGGGTGCCCTATCGCCGATGGGCGTTGACGTGACCACCCTGCACACCAACCCGGCCGGCATCGGCTGGAACCGCTACAATTTGGTGGAGGTCACGCCGGGCTTTACGTTTACCGGTACCCGCGCCGAGATTGCCGTACGGGAGAGCGGTGACCCGATCGACGAAGGCGTGGTCAATCTGACCCTGCCGAGCCTCGGCGTCATTCTGGCCGGACAGACGCGCTCGCCCCGCTGGCGAACGCTGAATTTTGCGGTCAGCGTTACCCGGATCGCCGAGTACCACCAGCAAATCGGTTTCGGGGGGCGCAGTGAAGGAAGCGTCATCGATGGCTTCGTCGACGATCTGAACGACGGGATCGACAACCCCTACGGGGCCAACCTCGCTCTGGAAATCGGTGCCTTGCTCGAGGACGACCAGGGCTTCTTCTCCGACTTTGACGTGGAAGAAAATCAGGGGCGGACCATCCGCCGGGAGGGACTGATCGACCGGAGCGGGGGGATGAGTGAGGTAGCCATCGGCTTTGGTGGTAACTACGACGATAAGGTACTCTGGGGGCTATCCTTCGGCGTGCCCTTCTTCAATTTCGAGGAGGTGTATACCTACGATGAGGTAGACGATACGGAGCAAATTACCGGCTTCGAAAGCGCCTCCTACGATCAGAATCTTATCGCGAACGGAACGGGGTTCAACGCCAAACTCGGCCTCATCATCCTACCCACCGAACAAATTCGTCTGTCACTGGGTGCGCACACCCCGACCATGTGGACCATCGATGAGCAGTACTCGACGAACTTCGAATACAATTTTGTAGAGGACGGAATTGCGCAGGGGGGAAGCGCGCTGAGTCCGTTGCTCAGTGGCCCGTACAACCTGCAGACCCCCTGGCGGTTTCTGGCCGGCGCCGGGGTACTGATCGGCAACAAAGGCTTCGTCAGTATCGATGCGGACTACGCGAACTACGGCGGCAACGAGATCAGTTTCGACGACTTCGCTACGGCGGCCGAAGCCACGAATGAGGATATCGCTTTCTTTCTAGATGGCGCCGTCGCGGTGCGGGCCGGCGGGGAGCTGAACCTTAAGCCGTTCCAGCTGCGGGCCGGAATCGGTTACCGCCAGGTACCGTTCACCGAACTGATCAATGACGAGGACGCCGGCATCCTGACCGGTAGTGGCGGGGTAGGGTACAGCAAGGGGAAATTCTTTGCCGATCTGGCCGTGCAGTACGAAACCTACTCCGCCTTTCAGGAGGCCTACCAGGTCTTTACCGTGCCCGGGCAGACCATCCTCTTCGACCGCAACCGCCTATCGATGCTACTGACGGTCGGGTTCCGCGGCTTTTCGGGCGGCTTCTAGGTGGACAGTCTTTCCCAGATCGTCCTCGGTGCCGCCGTCGGGGAGGCCGTGCTGGGCCGCCGGGTAGGCAACCGCGCCATGGTGTGGGGCGGCATCGCGGGCACCCTGCCGGATCTCGACGTGCTTTCCAGCCTGGTTACCGACGAGATGAGCGCGCTGGCCTACCACCGGGCCTTTACCCACAGTCTGGCCTTCGCCCTGCTGGCCGCGCCAATCATCGGGCTGAGCGTACACCGACTGTACGGGGGGCGGGAGTTCGGGCTTTCCGATCGATGGTTTTATCCAATAGCCGTCGGTTCATTCTGGTTGGTACTACTGACCGGGAGCTACCTCATGCCGGTGGAAGTGTACCGGATCCCCAAGATTACGGGGATGATCACCCTGGTCTTCAGCACAATCTGCGGAGTCGTAGGCTGGTGGGAGTTGCGTAAACCGAGCACCACGGAGGCGTATACGCGTCAATCTACCGGGGGGGCGTGCGGCGATCGACTCGGCGTAAGGAGCCGGGAATGGGTCGCGCTTTTTTTCGCGGCTATCGTTACTCACCCACTGCTGGATTGCTTCACGGCCTACGGCACCCAGTTTTTACAACCGCTGTCTTCCCTACGGATCGCCTGGAATACGATCTCGGTAGTGGATCCGCTGTACACCCTGCCCTTTCTACTACTGCTTATTGCGGCGGGGCGCAGGTGCAAGGCTTCACGGATTAGAAGACGGCTCAATACCGCCGGACTGACGGTTTCCTCGCTCTACCTGGTGCTTACCGTCCTCAACTCCGTGAACGTAGGAGCGGTAGTTCAATCTACCCTGACGGAAGAAGGATTACGGGCGGAGCGAAGCTTTTACAGTCCGAGCCTGGGCAACAACCTGCTCTGGTCGGCGACCGCCCAGACCGGGCCGGATACCTACTACTTCGGCCAGTACAGCCTGCTCGACGGGCAGCGGCGGCTGACCCCCTTCGTCCCCATTGTCGGCAACCACGATCTGCTCGCCGGCACGGCCGGTAACCGGGAACTCGCCATTTTGCGCTGGTTCACTGACGGCTACTACACCGTGCTGCCGCTGGGGGAGGGGCGGGTCCGCTTCTGTGACCTGCGCTACGGCCTACTGGGTAGCGACCCCACCGACCCGGATAGCTATCTGTTCAGTTGGACCATCGATACCGGTCAATCCCCCGCCCGGGTGCTGGAGCAGCGGGCGGGGCCGCAGGGCGACCGGGAGGAGATGCTCACCGATCTCTGGGACCGCATTTGGGGAATCTGAAAAGCCCCCGCACGGAGGGTTCCGTACGGGGGCTTTGGTTCATCAGACCGGTTGGTCGGGAGTGCTTACTTCACCGTCACCGAACCGATCGGCAGGAGGGTGACCTCCATCTCGGCGATATTGAGTCCGGCACCGGGCTCATCACCATCGACGTCAACGCCGGGGGCACCCCTGGGCAGATCGTAGGACTCGCCGACCGAAGCGGCCCCGTAGCCGAGGTCACGCATGGAACCGGCGGTGATGCGGCTCAGGGGGTTCTCGCCCAGGTTCAGGAAGCCGGTCATCAGCTCATTGTCCAGGACCGACTCCCGCCAGTGGCTCAGTCGGGTACCGGGGCCGAACATATTCTCTACGGGTAGTTCGCCCGTTCCACCTTCGGCGTTCCAGAATACATTCGCTTTGCGCCCGGCGAAGTAGGGGTTACCGTCTTCGTCCTTACGCAGGTCGCGGTCCCCGGCATCCCAGAGGGTGCCTACCCCGAGCACGTGGCCCATTTCGTGGACGATCACTTCCTCGAAAAGATCCAGTTGATCGAGGAAGTCCAGGTCGGCCACGTCGAAGAACATGACACCCGTAAGCGTGAGGAAATCACTGGTACGGACGAAGCGGGGGCCGGCCTGGCCGAGAATGCCGCCGGGGCCGTCGATGGGGGCCAGTACGACTTCGATCAGGATATCGTCAACCGTACCATCTACCGCGGGGGGGAAACCGGTGAAGGCGGAGGGGAGGGTACCGGTGAAGGACGGCACGTCCTTGATGATAATGCGCTCCCAGCGGGCGGCGGCTTCCTCGAAGACGGTTTCCTGCTCCTCCGTGACGGGGATCAGGTACTTGAGGGTAATGTTGTAGCGCCCTCGGTCGTTACCGGCTTTGTTCGTTGCCCGCTTGGCCTTTGCCAGATCGTCAAGGTCAGCTTCCGCGCTACCCTCGATGGTGACCCACTCGGCCGGGGCGGGAGCGAGCTGGATCGGACCCAGGGGAAGGTCGGCGGATTCGGGTTGGGGGGACAGTAGGTCGTCCTGCCCGTCCTGACAGGCCGTAAAGAAAAGGGGGAACAGAAGAAGTGCGGCGAACGCCCGAAGCGGTACACACGACAAATGGGTGAAGCGTACGGCATGGTTGCCGTGCATTAGTTTAGGCATGCTATGAGATTTGGGAAGTAGAAATATGGGTCGGGATAAACTCAATCTTGCACCGTGAGTCGGTCAACGGGACGTGACTCGCGTCGCTTGGTGCGTCAATGTACGTCGTTCTGAGTAATCACCGATTCCGTTGGCGGGAAGGAGTACGTCGGGAGACATTCCGCCAAGGGTCCGAAACCATTCGTTGGTGAGCGTTTCGATCTGCCGGGCAGTCGCGCGGTCCGCTAGGTGCTCTGAGCCGCTATCTGTTTATATAGTTTTGTCATGTGTACCCGACCGCTCTTATGAAAACTCAGGGATTCAACGTTCGACGCCAGTGGTTCACCTACGTTAATGCTCACTGTATAGGGGTAGGTGTGCTGCCCGCTTTTGCGGGTAATTCGGTAATTTTCGGGATACGCAGCTGATCGCAACCCACGAGTATTTCTTTACCGCTAGGCAGTGAGTAGCGTACAGGACTTTATTTACCAGTCTAGGGGCGGCCAGCGGGAGGTGCTGCACTACCTCCACGAACTGCTCACCCGGGAGTACGACCTCACGGATAAAATCCGGTACCGTATCCCTTTCTACGACGGCGCGTCCTGGATCTGCTACTGCAA
>CAZQNE010000044.1:25268-31140 GCA_964594535.1 uncultured Lewinella sp. | reverse complement strand
CCAACGAACTCGGCGCGGGCAACATCGCCTGGAACTGGAAACAAAACGACGAGCCCACCACCGACCCGGGCTGGCTGGACCCCACCCGCGACAAGGACAGCTACGCCGCCTCCCTGGGCTACGCCGACTACGACGACTGGGTAGCCGCCGCCAGCAACCGACCGCTGCGCACCTTCCCGGCGGAGTTCTCGGCGGCCAGCTACGTGGACTACATCAGAGAAGGCTTCAGCCTGGTCGAAGGTCCCGACCTCACCGTAGGCGACTGTGCGTTCGCGGAGGCGGACTTCTTCGGCGCAGCCGAGATTACGGCCGTCGGGGCGATCACCTACGCCGACTTCTCCTTCAGGCGCGGTAGCTACGTGGTCGGTATCGGTACCGGTATTCGTGACGACGGGCTGGCCGGTGCCTGGGAAATTCACGACGACTGCACCATCGAGACGATCCGCCGGACCGGACAGGGCGACCGCATCACCCGCCTGCCCGACGTGCGGGGGGTAGAGCGAAATCGCGGGTGGCGTTACCTGCCTATCTCCATCAGTGCCGACGGGCAGTACATCTACGGCACGGCCGTCAACGAAAACGGCTTTACCCACTCGCGCGGCTGGACCATCGCGGCCGGAACGACCGTCGACGTGCGGTGGAAGCTGGGCGGACCGTTCTACGGGCGCATTTTCGGCATCAGGGGCAGCATCGTGTGCGACGACCTGAACGTGATCACCTATGCGGGCAATTACTTCGTGACCGGCTGCAACGACGGGGCAAGTAGTATGGCCAGTGGGGCGCGGACGCAGGTGCAATCGCTTTCCCGGGAGGAAACCAAGCTGTCCTATTCCGTATTCCCGAACCCCGTCAATCGTACCTCCGTGACCGTGCGGACCGACGAACCCGCCGAAACCATCCGGCTGATCGGGCTCAACGGGCGGGTCCTGCGCCACCTCGTTCGACCCGGCTACACGGCCGAGCTCGATTTGAGGCAGGTAGCGAGCGGCGTCTACATCGTCGAGATCACCGGCTCGGAGGAAACCGTGCGGACCAAGTTGATCGTCAATTAGCCCCGCTGAGAACTATCCAATTTGAGCTAATCTCAATGACTATGTAAGCGCATAATTCACCCACCCAATACCCGATCATGCAAACTATTCATCGGCATTCCATCCGCTTTGTCCTACTGAGCCTACTGCTCCTGTCCGTTACCTCCTGGGTATCGGCGGCCACCATCATCGAGAACTTCGGTAAGCTCAACGCCCCGACGGCAACTGATGCTGACGGCAGCTTCACCGGTCAGGGCGGGGTGCGCTGGACGTACGAGTCCGTCCGCAAGGTTACCGGAAAGATCAGCGGTAACTCAGCGGAGTTAGACCGTAACGGGCGGGGTAAACTCACCGCTACCCGGTCAAACGGCCTATCTACCCTGCGCTTTAAGATCCGAACGATCGACGGACGGTGGCATACGACGGCCAAGGTGCGTATCTGGATCAATGGGTCGTCCTACGGCGTGCGTAATCCGCAACAAACCGACGTACCCAAGACCATCACGATCAGCGGTATCGACCTGAACGGCTCGGTGACGGTGCAGTTGCAATCCGTCGGTTCACTGGAAGCGATCATCGACGATATCGTCTGGGAATCGGGCGGAACTCCCCCGCCGACGGGTGGTGGTAACGATCTGGCCATCGATAACAACGGCTGGTCCATCCTGACGCCTAGCTCGGATACGCGGAAAATATACTGTAGCGATTCGCAAGGAAACGATAGCAATAGCGGTCTATCCTCATCCTCACCGGTCAAGACGCTCGACAAGGCCTTTTCCCTCCTGCGGAACGGCTACCCGGACCACGTATACCTCAAACGGGGAGACGTCTGGACGAACCAAAATTTCTCCGGACTGGGCGACCGCTCGGGACGATCGGGGTCAGAGCGTCTCGTCGTAAGCTATTACGGTTCGGGCAACCGGCCCCTGGTACGTACCAACAACACCCATATCCTTAATACCTCCGACCTGTTTCACGCGGCCATTGTCGGGATAGAATTCTACAACTATACCGCCGATCCCACTAATTCGGCTTTCGTCAACCCGGGCAGGAACGGCGTAAAAACCGGTTTTCGTTTCGTAACTTCCTTTGCCGAGAACCTCCTGTTCGAAGACTGCAAACTCTCGTTTTATTCCGAGCTGATTAGCTTTTTCTTCAAGAGCGAGAACCGGGGCGACGTATATAAGAATATCGACATTCGCCGGAACATCCTCGTCAATGCGTATCAACGTGGGGCTACCGACGAAAAGATCAAATCGCAGGGCATCTTCGTGTCCCACACGAAAGATTTCCTGCTGGAAGAGAATTTCTTCGATCACAATGGCTGGAATGAATCCCTATCCGACGCCCAGCCTAATCAATTCAACCACAACGCCTACTTCAGTCTGGACAACGCCGGACCGATGATCGTGCGGGGGAATGTATTCTCCCGGGCAGCAGCTCACGGACTGCAACTGCGCTCCGGCGGCACGGCCGAATACAACGCCTTCATCGGCAACGCCATCGGCATGAATATGGGCTATAAGCAGGGGCCACCGACTTACTATACCGGTCCGACCCGCGTTCGTCATAATGTCGTCACCGATGGCCGGCCGCAGATACCCAATGACAACAGTTGGCCACAAACCGGAGCGGTATGGGGCTTCTACATGGAGAAAATTAACTACATCACCGTATCCAATAACATCGTAGCCAATATCCAGGATCCAAGGGGAATCAACATGCGGCCCTATAATCAGATGGATGCCAATGAATTCGGCTCGGGAAATATCGGATGGAACTGGCACCAGCTAAACGTTCCCTCTAGTAATCCCGGTTGGCGCAACCCCAATCGCGATAAGGAGAGCTATGCTCGTTCCAAGGGATACAACGGGTATAACGCCTGGGTGGCCGCCGCCCGTAACCGACCCCTACGGAACTGGCCCCGGAAATTTACCGGACGGGAGTACGTCAATTACATTAAAGGGGGATTCACCGTAGTTAATGCTTCCCGGGCTGGTAGTTCCACCGATCAGCTAGCTGAGGTCCATTCCGTGCGGGTATACCCGAACCCCGTAGCGAACGGCCCCCTCACGGTCGAATGCCAGACGCCCCCCCGTACCATCCATTTGCTGGATATGACGGGCCGGGTAGTACGCGAAGTGCGGCAAACCAACTACCGGACTACGGTAAACGTCGCCGGTCTGCCCGGTGGCATCTATCTCGTACAAGTTGAGCATCCGGAGTGGCAAACAAGACGAAGAATTGTGATCGATTGAGTTGTGATGTCGTCCCCCGCCGGCTGGGCAGCCAGATGCTATCTTGCGGGTGGGGGACTTTTAACCATGTGAATGAATACGCGTATCCGCCTACTGCTTTTACTACTAAGCCTATCGATCGCCGGCGTAAACTGCCAACGGGCCACCGCCCCGCAGGCAAGTGAGGTTGCCCCCTTCTCCGAGGCGACCTGGATTGCCGCCGGCCCCGAACTCGCCGATTTCGACACCACCTATCCCGCCCCCTACTTCCGTAAGGCATTCGACATAGAAGGTAATTTGCGTAGCGCCACGGCCTACGTTACCGCCGGAGGCTACTTCACCCTGTACCTCAATGGGGAAAAGATCGGTGACCGGCTGCTGGACCCCGCCGTCACCCGCTACGACAAGACGGTACGGTATGTCACCTTCGACGTAACGGACGAGCTCACTACCGGCAACCATGCCATCGGTGCCGTGCTGGCCAACGGATTCTACAACGTCCACACCGAGTCCGCCTGGCAATTTGACCAGGCCCCCTGGCGCAACCGCCCCGCCCTCAAGCTCGAACTACTGCTGGAATATGCGGACGGGCGCAGTCAGCGTATCGGTACCGACGAGACTTGGTCCTGGTCCTACGGACCCATTACCTTCAATCAGCTCCGGAATGGGGAACACTACGACGCCCGGCTCGAGCTAGGCGATTGGTCCGACCCCGGCTACGACGGTAGCGACTGGCTAGCAGCCACTGCGGTCACCGGCCCCACCGGAAAGCTCGTCGACCAGCGCATGCCCCCCATCCGCAAGAGCGATACCCTCGCGCCGGTGGCCATTAACGAACCCCTACCGGGTACCTACCTCATCGACTTCGGCCAGAACATCGCCGGCTGGGCGGATATCCGGCTCAACGAAGCGGCCGGAACGGAAGTAACGATGGTCTACGGCGAACGCGTCCGTGAGGATGGCACCATCGACATAGAGGAATTGAGCCGCTTCATCAGGACCGGGGAAACCCAAACCACCCGCTACACCTCCGCCGGTACCCCGAATGCATACTACGAACCCTGGACGACCTACTTCGGCTTTCAGTACGTCCAAATCGAAGGGCTGAGCGAGGCTCCGACGCCGGAAAGTATCCGGGCATTTGCTATCCATACCGACTTCGATACGGTCGGCCGCTTCGAAACATCCGATACGCTGATCAACCGGCTCCACGAGAACATCCGCTGGTCCTATCTCGGAAACTTCCACAGCTTCCCGGAAGACTGCCCCCACCGCGAAAAAATGGGCTGGACGGGCGATGCTCAACTGGTCATCGAGACCGGGCTGTTCAATTTCGACGTCCGGTCGGCCTTCACCAAGTGGCTGGCTGACTTTCGCGACGAGCAACCGGCGAGCGGGGCCCTACCGGGCATCATCCCGACCAGCGGCTGGGGCTACGAGATCGGCCACGCCAAGCAACCCTACTACGGCCCCCACTGGGAGGGCGCGGCCATCACCATCCCCTGGCAAGTCTACCGCTGGACGGGGGACACCAGCATCCTGCGGGAGAATTACCGGCTGATGACCAATTACCTGGCTTTCCTGGATAGCCAGACCCAGGGCGACCTGCTCACCGGCGGCATCGACGACCATAAGTCCATCAACACCCATACCGAGGGCCACTACCTTTCCACGGCCTACTACCACTGGATGCTGCAACTGGTGGGCGGCGTAGCGCAGGTGCTGGGACTACCCGAAGAAGCCGAAGGGTTTAACTCCCATGCCAAAGAAATACAATCCGCCTTTCACGATAAATACTTCGATCCAACAGACACCACCTATCTCGGCGGCGGGCAAACCCCGATGGCCGTAGCACTGGGTTGCGGGCTCGTGCCGGACGACACATACCCCAGCGTACTCGCTAGACTGATCGATACGATCCGCGCCGAAAATTATCACTTCGACGCCGGGGTAGTCGGCGTCAAACAGATTATCGAGGTATTACTGAAAAATAACCGACCCGCTATCCTCCATAAATTAGCTACCCGGACCGATTTTCCCTCCTTCGGCTACTGGCTCACGCTGGGTGCTAACACGATGTGGCAGAACTGGGATGGCTCCCAGTCCCGCAACCACATTATGTTCGGCAGTATCGGCGACTACTTTTACCGGGGGCTCGCCGGGATCAATCCCGTAACCTCCGCACCCGGATTCCGCCGGATACGCCTCGCCCCCTACTTCCCCGAGGATATGGACCACCTGGCCGCCGATCACCGCACCCCCCACGGCTGGCTCCGCACCCGGTGGCGGCGCGAGAATGACCAAATTGAATATACCGTGGAAATTCCCCCCGGAACGGAAGCGATATTCCAATTAAATGGTATAAGGGTATCTGGTAATGAATACCTACCGAAAGACGGGCAGCTCATCCTTCCTCCCGGAATGCATACGCTGTCGCTAAATTACGCTCGGTAGGTATTTTCGGTCATTACCCACGGAGGCTTCGCCGCACGGAGGGGTGCACCGAGTACACACCGAGTCGAAACTCCGTGCCCCCTCCGTGAAACCCTCCGTGCGCGCCCGTCAGGGCGAACTCTGTGGGCGATACCCTCCGCTAAACTCTGC
>CAZQNE010000044.1:23292-25168 GCA_964594535.1 uncultured Lewinella sp. | reverse complement strand
CCTGTTCCGCGATCACATGCTCCCCCGCCGTGTGGTTGGCCCGGAAGTAATACAGCATATCCTCCGCCTTTCGTTCGAGGGGGAGATCGTTCAGCCGGCTCGGCCGTGATCCGGGGGCACGCTGGCTAAGATCGCTGAAGTAAGCCCCGATGCCCTCATTATTCCCGTCGTTGATATTCCACACCCCGAGGTTGATGGCCCAACGGTCGATGGGCAGGCGATCGGTAGGGCCCAGGTCACGTTCCGGATTGAGGATGACGGATTCCCAGCTATCCGCCACGGCGGGTACATCCCAGTGGAGGATTCGGGTAGAGGGAGAGCGGTTGAAGCGGTTGCTCAGTCCGGCGGGTATCTTCCCGGCCGAGTAGATCAGGCTGTACTGTTTGTGGTGGCCCCGGTAGCCCTCTACCCAGACGAAGGCCCCCACCAGTGCCCGACCGTAAAATGGTCCGCACTCTACCCGCAGTTGCAGCCCGAACTCGGGGAAGACCCCCCCGGGGGCCATCCTGACCTGGGTGAGCTGATTGAGCGTCTGGGGGACGCGGTCCTGCCCGGGTTTATCGTAACGGCGCTTATTGGCCCGTAGGTAGAGGGTACCTCGGCCGTCCTCTTCCGAAAATTGGCGGAGGTAGGTGGGCCGCTCATCTTCCTGGTAGACGTAGTTGCCGTGCCAGTGCGCGGCGGATTCGAAGGATCCGTTTTGCAGTTTGGTGCCCTCGGCCAGCTCCCACTTGTTGCGGGTGAGGAGAGACTCCGCCCCGAGGTTTTCTTGCGGAAAATCCGGGGGGTAGGTGATTACGTTGCGGGTGACGTCCAGGTAATCCACGCGAACGTCCGTTCCCTCCACCGTGACGATCGCGGCCCCCTGGGTCGGCCCCCCGAAGTAATCCACCTCCCCGAAGGCCCGGGGTCGGTACCCGGCGGCCGGCAGGTTGACGAAGTTGATGCCCCGGTAAGTGACCGCCGTTTTTACCGAAGACTTGATGGGGATATGGACGTGCCCGCTGAAGACGTAGCGCACGTTCCCGTGGCGGGTGAGTCGCTCCAGCAGCAGCCGCTTGATGTAGGGCTGTTCGGCGTAGTGGACCAGCGGATCGATACCGATGGGGTGGACGGGTACGTGCTGAAAAAAGATCGTCGGTCGGTCCCGGTTGCGTTCCAGGTCGCGCTCCAGCCAGTCGAAGTAGTGGGGGTGGGTCTCCCAGAAATTCCTCCGCAGCGGGTCCGGCCAGATGACGTAGTGGAAAGCACCGAGATCGAAGGAGTAGGCCAGCTTTTCCATCCCGTTCAGCCGCCGCTGGGCGGTAAAGTAGTTGTCGAAGGCCGACATATTGTAACCGGGGGTAAACTCGGCCGCGTAGCGCGTTTCGTGGTTGCCGATCTCCAGTAGCAGGGGAGTGGACAGCTTCCGAAAAAGCCGGTCCATCGCCGCGAAGTGGGCCGCCTCTCCCTGGTGATCGGTATAGTCGCCCAGCACCAGGGTAAACAACGGACGGTCCTCCAGCTCGTTGATGCGCTCGATGGTTTCCCGGATGTAGGCATTGTGGATACGCATCCGGGCGGCGGTACCGCTGTATTCGGGGTGGTCGGGGTCGCCGCCCTGGGGGTCGGCCATAATGGCGAAGGAGTAGCGATCGGTATTTTCGGGGTCTTCCCCAAGGAAACTAGCTACTTCGATGTCCCCCAGTTCGTGGTGGCCGAGTAAATAGGCGGTCAGTCGATCCGAATCCCACTCCGGAAGGTCGAGTAGGCGTTGTAGGGTAAAAAGTGGCTCTCCGTCTACCGCAATTTGGGTATCCGGCGTGAATTCGCCCAGCCACAGCACGGTCACCACTACTACCGGAAGCATGGGATCGGTGGTGGGGTCGCGAAAGAG
>CAZQNE010000044.1:0-23192 GCA_964594535.1 uncultured Lewinella sp. | reverse complement strand
GCACGGTCACCACTACTACCGGAAGCATGGGATCGGTGGTGGGGTCGCGAAAGAGGGATTCACCGGTTTCGAAGTAGTAATTCCGCCGGTCGTTTTCCCGTCCACCCCGCACCTGCGTCCGCGCCATCTGCTTCCTTACCTCGCCCAGCTTACCGTGGTACCGGAGGTATACGGCTAGCCGGCCCAACTCGTCCGTAGCATCCGCCAACTTTGTAACCTCCGGATAGGTAAAACCACCGGAATGGTGCTCTGTTTCCCGCACCGGCCGGCCGCCCAGTAGGGTAGGAGCCGCCAGGGAAAGCCCCGCCAAAAACGTACGCCGCTGCATAGGATTGCTTTATTCTGAGCGGATGAGCAGGCCGCGGGCCGTTCGCCCCTCGTCGATCAACCGCAGGGTGTAGCCGTAGGTGCCGGGTGGTAAATCTAAGGTGACGGAAAGAATGTTGCGCCCCGGCTTCACCCGAAGTTCTTCGCGGTGACAAATACGCCCCATCCCATCCACCACGCGCAGACTGGCCCGCCCGGCGCCGTTCGCCCGCCACTCGATGCGAAAACTACGGTCGAATGGATTGGGATAAACGGTAGTGCGGATGACCTTCGGTTCGGTAACGGAAACGGTTCCAGGCAGGGTGAAGGTATGCGTGGAGGAGGTGGTTGTCGCAGACTGGTCCGTAGCCACTACGTACCAGGAATAGGTGACTCCATCGATCAGCATATCCTCTCCCGGGAACCGCAATTTGGGTTCAGTCAGGTCAGTGAAGACCGTATCCAGGCCCCCGCCGGAAAGCCGCATCCGGTAGGTGACCGTATCGCCGTCCACGTCCTCGGCTTCCTCCCACCGGAAGAGGATGTTCCCGCTGTTCACCCGTTCATCGTCCGCGGGATGCGTAAGCCGGAAGGGGGTGGGGGCATCGTTGCGCGGTACCACCTCGATCGGGAAGGCGTAGGCCACGGTACTGTCGTGGTAGTCCACGATGAGCTCGGCCCGGGACTGGCCGAAGTAATCGGGGGCGGGGGTGACCACGAGCTGCTGGTCCGATACCGCCAGCTCGATCCCTTCGTTGAATTGGTAGATGGTGATGGCGTAGTTCGAACTATCGGCGCCGAGAAAGTTGGGGAGATCGGCGATGACTACGGTGGGTCCGGCATCCTCCTCCACCGTGACCGCCCCGATGTCGTCGCGAAAGTTGCGGGATAGCCGGCGGTACCGCAGCAGGGCCTCCACGAAGTAGTAGTCGGCGTAGATGAGCGGTACGTCGATCTCCCGACCGGCCGGTTTGTTGCCCGTTGCGTGGCGGAGGATAAAGTTGGCATTGCTACCGGGTCGGGCCAGGTACTCCTCGCCGGCCAAGCTCTGTAGCATATGCTCGGCCAGGTCGAGGTAGGTCGGGTCGGATCGACCGTTCAGCGCATACAGTTCCAGCAAAGCCGAAGCGACGATGGCCGCCGCCGAAGCGTCCCGGGGGGCAGCGGGAATGGCCGGGTCGTCGAAATCCCAGTAGGGTACCCCGTCTTCCGGTAGCTCCGCCAGGTAGGGCACGAGCAATTGTTCCGCCAGGTCGCGGTAGCGGTCCTCGCCGGTCTCCCGGTGGAGCATGGTGTAGCCATAGATCGCCCAGGCCTGGCCGCGGGCCCACAGGGAGGCATCGGAGTAACCCTGATAGGTCATCTTCCGAATGACCTCCCCGGTGGTGGGGCTGAAATCGACCACGTGGTAGGTGGTGTAGTCCGCGCGAATATGGTGTCGCCCCGTCTGATCGGCGTGGCGCATAGCCTGCTCGGTGTACGCTTCACGACCGGACATTCCGGCTACGGCGGTGAGTAGTTCCAGGTTCATGAGATTGTCTACGATGACCGGAAATTGCCAGCGGTTGCCCCCCCAGTCCCAGGACTTGATGCAGCCGACCTCCGCGTTGAAGCGGGAGGAAAGGTTGGCGGCGGTGCGCACCAGCACGCCCCGGTAGTCGCGGTCCCCCGTCAGTCGGTAGCCGTTGCCGTAGCTGTTGTAGATCATGAAGCCGAGGTCGTGGGTAGAGGTCAGGCGCTGGTTTTCGGCGAGCCCTTCCGTCCACTGGCGGGCGGCCGCGCGAAAGTCGTCATCCCCCGTTGCTTCGTAGAGGTACCAGAGCACGCCGGGGTAAAAGCCACTGACCCAGTTCTGCCGGTCTACGGTCCTCAGTTGACCGGCCCGCGATCCACTCTCGATAACAGAAGCCGGATACCCCTCCCCGAAGTCATGTTCCGCCAGGGAATGGCGGTAGTGCCGCACGGCTACATCCAGGGTGCTGTCCACCAAGCCCGCCAGTCGGTAGCTCTGGGCGGAGAGGGTGGTGGCGACCGCGAGGGCGACCGCGATGAAAAGGCCGTTAGTTCTTTTGTTCATGGGCTTGGATCAGGTCGACGATCCGGTCGTGTCCGTTGTCCCGGGCGCGCTCCCGGGCGGTGAACCCGTCGCTGTCGACGTAGCGGGTATCGGCTCCCAATCCCAGTAGCCGGTTCACTTCGTCGCGATCCCCCCGCCAGGCGGCCCGGAGGAGTTCGGGACCGTAGCGGCCGGCGGCGGGGTCGGTACTTCGGGTTTGCGCAGTGGGCTTTTCCCCCAGCAGCCGGGCGAGGATCGAAGTGTAGCCCATGCGGCGGGCGTAGTCGCGGGGCCGGTAGCCGAAGCGGTCCGATCGCCGGGGGTCCGCGCCGAGACCGAGCAAGGCATCGACGACATCGGCCTCCACTTCGAGTGTATTGTCGGTGAAGTGGGTGTAGCCCTGCACGGCCGCCCAGTGGAGCGGGGTGCGCCCGTCGGTATCGGTAGCGTTAACGTCGGCCCCCGCTTCGATGAGGTCGGTTACCTTGCCCACCGCATCCCGCTCGTCCTTACGGAAGGCGGTATTCGTGTTCATGACGGCGGCGTGGAGGGGCGTCAGACCATCCTGGGTGCGGGCGCTCAGATCGGGGCCGGCCGCAAGCAGGATGGCGAGCACGTCGCGCTGGGTGCAGCGTTCGTCCGCAGCGTGCGGCCCCCCCACGAAGGTAGCGGCGGCGGCATGGGTCGGTGTCCACCCATCCCGGGCGGTGGCCGCGGGGTTTGCGCCATTCGCTAACAGGAAGCGGAGGGCGGCACAGTCCCCGTTCAGGGCCGCGTCGTGCAGTAGCGTCCAGCCGTTGAAGCGGGCCGAGTCGATGTTGCCGGCGGCCAGGTAGCGTTTGGCCTTTTCGATCAGATCGGGGTGGCCGTCGGAGGATAACTGCCAGTCGATCCGTGCGGGAAAGGGGGTGGCGTCGACCGGGAGGGCGGCCTGTTTCCGGTCGGCGACGACCGGCGGGGGGAGCGTTCGGGCGGCGGCGGTGCGTAAGTCCGTTTGCTGACCGTAGAGGCTGACGATAGCGTAGGCGGGCACGCGGATGGGTTCGTCGGCGCCGGCTAAGTGGCGGGTTTCCCAGTCGACCTCTTCCGTAGTGAGGTGGTATTCCAGAGTTCCGGGCAGTTGCTTCCCCGCCCCCCGTAGCCGGACCCACCGGTCGGTAGCCGAATTATTGATCGCCACCACGGTAAGCGTACCGTCGACCGGATGGTGGAAGGCGGAAAGCGCCAGGGAATCCTCCGCAAGGTGAGCGGTGGCCCCGATCCGCACGGCACCGGGCCGCACGTAGCGGTAAAAGTGTTTGGAAGCGTAGTACTTCTTCGTGGGTTGCCCGTCGGACATCAGGGTGTACCGCCCTGGATCGGATGACCCGGTCCGCCCGGAAATCTGCCAGTACAGCCAGGCGCTGAAGTTGCCGTACACCAAGTGTTCGTGCATATCGTTCGCTAGCCGGAATGCCCCCGCCCAGTTGGCATCGTGGCCGGAAGTTTCGGTCATCCATAGCTTGCGGCCGTAGGGGGCGATGAAGTCACGGAGACGTTCCAGTCCTTCCTTCCCCTGTTTGCGGTGGACGGCCAGATGACCGTCGAAGGTGGCCGTTTCCGGGTCGCTCAGCGTCGGCAGTACGCCATCGATGATGCGGTCGGCGAAGAGCATGTCCTCGTTGAGCAGGATTTCGGTCTGAATGCCCTCCCGCGCGAACTTGCGCATGACGGCCCGCACCGCCTCCCGCATCATTTCGGGATGGTAGAGGCACGAGCGGTAAAATTCAATGAAGATGGACTCGTTCTGGATGCTGATCCAGTTCACGTCGATCCCGTAGTTGTACTTGGCCAGCAGTACGACCGCCGCCAGGTATTCGGCGAACTCGGCCGTCATGTCCTGCCGCAGAAAACCGCCCTGGATCGGGGCCCGGTTGGTCTTCATGAACTGTGGGGGTGACCAGGGCGTCATCATAAAGCGCTCCACCCCGGCCCGCCGAAAGGCCCGGGCTAGTTCCATCGTGCGCTCCAGTCCTTTCCGTCGGTGGTTGTCCGCCGTCCGAAAGCCCGACCAGTTAAAGTGGTCCGGGTCGTCGTCGTCATTGGCGTATTCCAGATGTTCGGTAATGGGCAGGCGCAGGATGCTCAGGCCCAGATCCTGCACTACCCGGTCGATAAAATCCGGGTCGCCGTACTCCTCCGGAAAGTCCTTGTAGTTAATGATGGACGTCCCGAAACCGTCGATCTCCTGGTAGTTTTGCCGGAAATCAATGGTTACGGTCACCGGTGGGTTGGTCGCCAGTAACACCCATAGCGCGACGTGGGGAAAGAGCATACCTCCGTGGACTTAGTGGCGGATACTGACTTGGCGGGTCAACCGGCGCCCGTCCGTTAGCTCGATCACTACTACGTAGGCTCCGGTGGGTAGCCCCCCCGTCGGTAGTCGCGCCGATTCTACCCGGTGCAGTTGCCGCTCGGCAACCAGTTGCCCCGTAGCGGAATACAGCATGACCCGATCGAGGGTGACTCCCTGCAGGCTGACGTTCAGGTGGTCGTCGCCGGGGTTCGGAAATACCCGCAGGTCGACCCCGCCGTCGTTCGCAGACAGGGAGGTGAGCGGTTCGGCCGTGACCGGCTGGGTAATCCGCGAGCGGTTGCCGTTCACGTCCAGGGCTGCTACCCGTACCGAGTAGGGTGGGGCCTCGTCCAGCTCGATCACCACGGTGGTATCTTCGGTGAAGGCCACGGGGTCGTCCCCCGTAGCGTAGTTCACGTAGACATTGTAACCCAGCAGGGTGTCATTGTCGGTTGACGGCCCCCAGCTCACCTCTATGGTCCGCTCGGCGGTAATGAAGGCCTGCACGTCAGTCGGGTCCGTCGGGCGAATGGGGTCCACCGTTTTCACCCGCAGCGGGGTGCTTGGTTCGGATTCATTACCCGCGAAATCCACCGCGCTGACGGTCAGGGAGTACGCCCGGGCCATGGCCAGATCGGTGACTGTATACTCGAGCTCATCGATCGGTTCCGCATTCACTTGTTCCCCATCGAGGTAGATGAGGTACCCCTTCACCCCAATGTTATCGGAGGATGCCTCCCAGGAAAACCGGAGGGAGCTTTCCGTGCGCGCTATCAGGGCGGGGGACGCAGGTGCGGAGGGAGCCGTAGCATCAATTTCGGCCGTGGTAAACGAGACTTCCGCCGCTGCCGCCGATTCATTGTTTCCGACGTCTACCGTTCGAACGGCGACGGTATAGGCGGTCATTGCACTGAGTCCGGTTAGGAAGAAACTATCGGCATCAACCGGGCTATCGGTCACCAACTCCCCATTCAGGTAGATGTTATATCCTACCGTACGAACGTCATCCATGGCCCAGCTCCACCCGATGGTGGCGGTTTCCCCGGTTACGGCAATGGTGTAGGCGGTATCCGGGGCGGGCGGTGCCACGGTATCCTCCAGGTCGGTAGCAAAGCCGGTGCGGATGTAGTCGTTCACGGCGTACGCGGAGTACTCCTCCCACCAGGTCCGCAGCGGGCGTTCGCGGGCCCGTTCCAGAAAGGCGGCCGTGGTGGCGGGCAGTCCGAGGCGTCGGCTGTAGTCCCCCAGCATCCGGTTGGGGTCGTACCAGGCCGGGTCGGGTTCTTCGGTCTTTGAGAACCAGCGGTAGACGATATTGCCCTCCTCTTCCAGGCTTCCCCCCAGATCGTGTACGTCATCGTATTCCCCGACCGCGCGCACGTTGGTTTCGGTATTCAGGGCGTGGGCGAAGATATTATCGTCCACCTCCGCGGGCAGGTTAATGGTATTTACTCCCCACAGGGCCCCGGACCGCTGGGGGTTGTTCACGTTCTCCTCCGTGGAGTCCATCCGCACCACCTCCAGGAAGACGTTTTCCGCTACGTATCCGGTAGCACTAAGGTCCACCGGTGGCCGGGGCGGATAGCCGACGTTCAGGTTGACGGAGTTTTGTACGAATAGGTTATCCGTAGCCCGTCCCCCGGAGCGCATTTGGATGCCGTGAGCACTGGCCCGGGCGATGATGTTTCCCCGTACCCGGATTTCATCGGAGTTGGGGTTATTCACCTGCATGTAGATGTTGTGGTTGAATTTATTCTTCCCGGCCGCGGGGACTTCCGCGTTCCACCCATTATGGTCGAATAAATTCTCTTCGATCAGTACGCCCTCGGTATCCTCGATATACATCCCCTGCTGCCGGTTCCGTCCGTCGGAATAATGAAAGAAATAGGTACTGTCCGCCCAGGCGTCGACGACGATATTACGGCGTATTGTGATGTTCTTCAGATCACCGGGTTCCATGGCCGTAAAGGCCCCCAGGCCGATGTAACGGAATCGACAATCCTCGATCAGGATATCTCCGCCGCGAAATCCGATTAAATTCAGCGCCGTTCGGCTACCGTGGAATACGTCCGGGTCGAATTGATCCGAATTCGGGTCCTGGTTGGCCGCGTAAATATCGAGCCCCACGATGGCAACGTAAGAACGGGCTTTGTTGAACACCCCCCAGAAGTTGCCCTCACACTCGACGATCGGCCGTTGGTCGCTCTCCCCGTAGTACGCGACTACCGTAGGCTCACTGGCACTGCGGCCGGAATGGAAACTACTAATTCCAAAGCGGGTCGGAAAGGTATCCCCGGTTTTTAGCAGGATGTGATCCGGCATTCCGGGGCGGGCCAGATTGCGGGCCTTCAGCAGGGTAGCAACCGGATTTTCGGGGGATAGTCCGTCGTTGTCATCGCTGCCCTCCGAACTGCTGACGTAGATGATGCGACTGTCCGCACTGGGGGTGATTACACTCCAGCCCGCCGCGTCTACCGGGATTTGGGCGAAATTCGGTACCGCGAAGAAAAGCAGGGCGAGGAGGTAAGCGTATCGGGTATGCATGGGTTCAGGGTTTTAGGGAGAGGTCTGGGCAACTTTCGCCAGGCGGCCCTGGCTTCCGAGGTAGTCGGTCATGGCTTTGATGTAGTAGTAATCCGCGTAACAGATGGGTACGTCAATTTCCGAGTTCAGGGGGCGGTGACCGGTGGAATGGTCCAGGATAAACCCCTGACGCTCTCCGGTATCCGTGAGGTAGGCCTCCGAGCTCAGTCTGCGTAATATGCTTTCCGCATCCGCCGAGTAGCTACGCGCGGCCCGGGGGTCGACGTACTCCCGTAGTTCCAGAAGGGCCGAAGCGACGATGGCCGCCGCCGACGCGTCGCGGCTGGTATTGGGAATAGCGGGGTCGTCGAAATCCCAGTAGGGGATGCCGTCTTCCGGCATACTTTCGTCGGTACGGTAGCGGTGGTAAAGCCTGACTGCCGCTTCCCGGTACCGGGGGTCGCGGGTGTATCGGTAACAAAGGGTGAATCCCGCTACGGCCCAGGCTTGCCCCCGTGCCCAGGTGGACTCATCGGCCAGGCCCTGGGAGGTCATGCGTTTGATAACGTTCCCGCTCAGGGTATCGTAGTCGACCACGTGGTAGGTGGAGTAATCCGGGCGCAGGTGGTTCGTAAGGGTTTTGTCGGCGTGGGATACGGCCATTCGGTGAAAGGTAGAGTCTCCACCCAGGCGGGTCGCTTCGAAGAGTAGCTCTAGGTTCATCATATTATCGATGATGACGGGGTGTTGCTTCCACTTGTCGGGGCCGTTGAAAAAGTCCCAGCTTTTGATGGTACCGGTGTTCGGATTGAACCGCTGGGAAAGGGAGCCGGCGGCGTCCAGGAGTACACCCCGGTATCGTTCATCGCCCTCGATGCGGTAGGCATTCCCGTAGCTGGGAATGAACATAAAACCGAGGTCGTGGGTACCGGTATTATTTTTTTGTGAGGATAGTGCTTGCGTCCATTCGGCGGCATATTCCCGGAATCGGGTTTGCCCACCGTGTTCGTACAGATACCACAGGGTCCCCGGGAAAAATCCGCTGATCCAGGATTTACTCGGCGCGGTAACCAAAAGCCCCTCCTCATCCAGTGAGCGGGGGTATTCACCCGGAGCAACCCGGCCGGCCAGTAGGGTGTACTGCTGCTGAGCGTGGCCCATAGCTTGTTGAGCCCAGTCCTTTTGGGCCTTAGGACTGACACAACCCGCCGTAATCAGCCCGAATAGGGCAACGATCGTCGGGCATAGTCGGAAGGATAGCATGGCGTACGTAGGCTTAGAAGTAAAAAAAGAGAAGGACAGGACGACCCGGTCCCGTCCTTCTCTAGGGTGGTGGCTATGGCGCGTTATTGCTTGATGAAGCGGGCCACGCGTACGAGGTCATCGGTCGTCCGGATACGCAGCAGGTAGGTACCCGTCCGCAGGGCCGATACGTCGACCGACGGTTGGTTGCCGTCCAGTAGTACCTGTCCGGTGACACTCACCACGGTCACCCGCTCGATCTGCTTGTCCGTCCGGATTTCCAGTTGGTCGGATACGGGGTTGGGGAAAACGTCGAGATCGAAACTGGCCAGTTTGTTCCGGGTCGAGGTCGTCTCCCCGATGGTGAAGATGCCGAACTCGTTTCCGTCCCGGTTCATTTGGGGGTGAGCCCAGTACTTCACCGATTCGCGTCCGGTACCATCGTTATCATTGATGGCCACGTTGATCGAAAACTGCTCGCCCAGCGCGGGGGTTACCGCCTCTTCGGAAACCTCGGTGTCGTTCTGGTTCAGTCCCGACCAGGGGATTTGCATCTCGACCTCGTAGCCGGTTCCATCATCTTTGGGGAAGGTAGCGATCACGGCACCATCGAACAGCGTAGCGGACTTATTGAAGGGATCCAGTGCACTGTTGTTGAAGGTAGTCGACCAGTCGGCGTTGTAGGTGTACACGAACTTCTGGTTACCCGGCTGATTGGCCTCATTAAAGAAGAGGTTGTAAGCGCTGCGGCCTTCGATCGAGGAGGACATGAGCAGGGCAATCTCGATGCCGTCATTCTGGAAGGCCTGTTCGGCAGTGGTATTGAGCTCGTCGTCCGTGATATTGAAGTACAGGTACAAGTAGGTATCGTCCCAGGCCGTTTTGAAGTAACCACTGATGTCATTGGCGGTCGGCATCGTATCACTCAGGTTCGGATTATTACTCGTTCCATCGATATCGAACTGCTGCTCGATAGCCTCCCATTCCGTGAAAAATTCGTCGATGATCACGTTGGTGTCCGCCTCCGCGATATTGGCCAGCGGGTAGGTGGGGGCTTCCAGATTGATGGGGTAATTACGGGCCGCGCCACTTTCACCAATAATCTGGTACTGCATCTCCTCAGTAAGGATGGTGGCCATATCCGTAATGACGGTACTGTCGGCGGCAACGACCTGCTCGGTGGCCATTGCGGGGGCGCGTACCTTGTCCAGCAGCAGGGCTACGTCTGTCCCCTGAAGCGTGAACAGCTCGGTACTATCTTCATTGATAGATACCGGCGCGAAGACGGCCTCAATGCGGTTATCATCCATCGCTTCACCGAAGCTGAGGCCGTAGGCCTTGGTGTTGCCCGCCTCGGCGGTAACCACGATTACGGCACCGGCACCCGGCATCATATCGTCCTCCAGCTCTTCTTCATCTCCGTCCTGTACGACGGCGGTAGCGCCCTCCGAAAGGGTCAGCGCCTCCAGAATGGCTCCGGCGTTGAGGTCAGAAGGAATGTTTTTGAGGGAATCGAAGGTGACCGCGCCCGTGGTCGATGAGACGATGAAACTCATCTTGGACATATACTCTCCGTCCAGGGCTACGACGTCGATATTGTCGAAAATTCCGTTATCGTTCCAGGAGCCGACACCGACCGAACCCTCGGTACTGAAATCCTCGTCGCTGGTGTACATAACGGGTGCCCCGTCGATGAATAGCGCGACCTGCTCGCCCTCCCGGCGGAGGAGTACCGAGTGGTAATCATCATCCTTGGGAAATACCGGCAGGATATTCGTAAAGCGGGGGTCGGCGGGGGTGCGCAGTCCCTCTCCTGCGTCGATGTCAACAATGGTAGCCGTGGCCTGGGTGGGGTGGATCCCGAAATTGGCGTAGTGGAAGTTAACCGTGTCCACGTAGCCGAACAGCACGGCCAGGTCATAGAAATCACTGGCCTGGTCCTCCGGGCGTTTCATATCCACGGTCATCTCGAAGTCCGTGAAACTGGTATCGACGGCGACCGCCCGCGCTCCGGGAGCACTGGCCTGACCGTTGTTGAAGCCGGGGCCCGGATTGAAGTATCCATTGCCGGAGGGGTGGGTGGGGTTGACGTTGCCGTTGGTCAGCACCAGGGCGGGGTCGTCGTTTACGTCCATGACCGTCCAGTCCTCCTCACTGGCCGGGGGGTCTTCCCCGGGGTTGACGAAATAGCTGTAGTTTTCCGAATTTCCGAAGTAGGGGATATCCGAAAACATCGCACCTGCGCCCCCGCCCTCGCCCAGGACGACGTAGCCGAATTCTTCCCCCTGGCGATTCGTGTTATTGGTCGCCCAGAAGCGAATGTGCTCGCGGTGGTTGTCCTGATCGGAATTGCTCGTATGGGGTTCGCCGTCGTTATCGTTTACGGCCATGTTCATTGAAAAGCGGGCTCCGGCGGTAGGCTCGAAGTCGGTCCCGTGGGTCAAACCGGCCCAGGGCAGGGCCAGCTCGAACATATAACCGGTCGTTTCCTCCCCGTCCTGCTTCATCATGATGCCGTAGGCCGCACCGGAATAATCGCCGTCGGCACTGTTGCCCCGGTCCAGTAGGGTTTGCACCGTTTCGTCATTTACGTTGAAGAGGAACTTCTGCATACCGGGCTGAGCCACCTGGGCGTTGTGGCTCCAGGAGGCGCGCGCGTCGTCGTCATCGGTGGTGAGTACCGTGATCTCGACGCCGTCATTCTGCCAGGGCTGGGCTACGTTATCCGTGTAGATGACGTCGTCGGTGACATCAACGAGCAGGTACAGGTTGGTTTCGTCGTAGGCGCTTTTGAAACTGACGCGAAAGTCGTCCTCTCCGGTGAGTTCGATGTCCTGCCCCTGGTGTGGACTCAGGATGTCCATATCGCCACCGGCTTCGATGGCGTCCCAATCGCTCATGTCGTCGTCGCCGATGGTGAGCATACTTCCGCTGCGGGGGATGGTTATTTCGGGGGGGGTATCCTGGGCTACCGCTGCGGCACCGAGGCCGAGCAGGAAGAGGAGCGTCAGCCCCCGGTTAAGGTGTAGAAGGTTTAGCATGATAGTGGTTGAGTTTAGAGAAAAAGGGGATAGTGCTAGTAGCCCCGGTTTTGTTGCATTCCGGTTTTGTCGATCTCGACCTGCGGGATGGGGAGTAAAATGTGATAATCCTGTACGTTTGAACCGAGCGGTTCCCCGGTGCGCAGAGGCGTGAAGCGGGACATGACCGCCTCCATGCTGTCGCGCCGCACCAGGTCGTGCCACCGCTCGAATTCGAAGACCAGTTCGTAGGTGCGTTCCTGCCAGATGACGTCCCAGGCATCGTCCTGCGCCAGTCCGGTAGGTACATCGGCGGGAACTTCCCGGCTTTCGGTGCCGCTGGTACCGCCCCTGGCCCGTTTCCGCAGTTCGTTCACGAGTTCGATGGCCCGTTCGGTCTGCCCCTGCTCGTTGAGGGCTTCGGCCGCGATCAGTATGAGTTCGCCCAGCCGCAGCACGGGCTGGTTGTGGGAAGTGGCTACCCCCGTCGGCCACCCCTCCGTGAAGCCGGGCAGGCGGGTCCACTTCGCGCTGTAGGCGCTACGGGTGCCGCTCAGGTCGCTCATCCGGAAGGTCGCCAGGGTATCCCCATTTACCGGGGCGGAAAGCTGGTACCATTCGGTATTGAAACTCACCTCGCGGCGGTAGTCGCCGGGAATGAAGGAATTGTACAGCGACATGGGGGGGACGAAGGTGTTCCAGCCCCCCACGACGGTCGGGTTCCGCATGGGCATCAGGCCGTTGTTGTTGTTGCGCCAGCCCTCGATGCCCCCCGGGCCGGTGGTACCCGGACCGCCCGACCCCTTGAGTTGCCCCTCGTAGTTGATGCTGAAGATGTGCTCCCGGGTATCGCCGATCTCCCCGTTGAAGAGGTCCTGCATGTCTTCGACCAGTTCCACTTCGTAGCGGTCGCGGTTGTCGATCACCTCCAGGGCGTAGCTGGATGCGGCCGCCCAGTGGTTGCCGAAGTCACCGGCCAGTGCGTCGATCAGCCTCTCGTCGATACTGCGGTAATCGTAGGCGCCCCGGTAAATGTCGTTGTAGGTCGCCAGCGTAAGGTGGACCTGGGCGAGCAGGGCAAGGGCCGAAGCCCGGGAGGCCCGACTGCGGACCAGGCCCCAGCTATCCGGGAGGTTGTCCTTAGCGAAGTTGAGGTCGGCTACGATCTGTTCGTACACCAGTTCGGCGGACATCCGCGGAAAACTGCTGCCCTGACTGGGATTCTCGATCCGTTCGGTATAGTATACGATGTCGCCGAAGGTCCGGACCAGGGAAAAGGCCACCAGCGCCCGCATGAAGCGCGCCTCGCCCGCGTACTGTCGGGCCAGTGGTTCGGTGAGCTCCGAGTTTTCCACCTGACGCAGCAGGGTGTTCGTCGAGTTTAGGATGGTGTAGGAAGACAGGTACAGTACGTCATCCCGGTAGTCATTGGGCGTGTGGGTGTACTCATTAAAGGCGAAACGGAAGGGCCGTACGTTCAGGGGGTCGATATCGTACTCGTCCGACAGGCAGTCGTGGTAGACGTTCTCCCCGTAGTAGACCTGGAGGGTGCCGATCTGGTAGATCCCCAGCATAAAGGCTTCGAAGTCGCTCTCCGACTCGAAAAAGTTCTCCGGCGTCAGAAAGCCGAAGGGTTCTTCCTCCAGGCTCTGGCACCCGATTAGACCGCTTAGTAAGACTGCAGTCGCTATATATTTCAGTGAAGTCATGATCGAATGGGTAAGCTGATTAAATCCCAATTTTGGCCCCGACGGTGATGCTGCGCACGTTCGGGTACGCCCCGTCGTCGATGCCCACCTCGGTATCGTTGCCCTGGATGCGGTTTACCTCCGGGTCGTAGCCGCTATAGTCGGTCCAGAGCAGCAGGTTCTGCCCGCTGACGAACACCCGGGCGGAACGCAGGCCGGCCCGTTGCACCAGGCTCGTCGGTAGGCCGTAGGTCAGGCTTACGTTCTGCAGCCGGACGAAACTGCCGTCCTCGATGAAGCGGTCGGAGGCCCGTAGCTTGTTGTTATTCGACGCTTTCGGAAAACCGGTAAATACCCAGGTCTCGCCGTCCAGGTAGCTGCGGTTTTCGTAGGCCTCCCGCAGTTGGTTGCTGCCCGTCGTCATGCTCGAAATCCGCTGGCGGGTCAGGTTGTAGATGTCCGCCCCGTGGGAGGCGTTGATGAAAATGCCGAGTTCGAAGCCGGCGAAGAAGAAGCTGTTGTTCAGCCCCCAGAGTAAGTCCGGAAAGGCCGAGCCGATGATGGTCCGGTCATCGGGATCGTCGATCACGTTCCCGTCCCCGTCCAGATCCTCGTAGCGCGCCAGCCCGACGGAGGGGGAGGTGGGGTCGTCGACCACGCCGGCGTAGCGGCTGCCGTAGAAGGTGCTGATGGGCTCGCCCACCACGAGTCGGTTCAGCGGGCCGTTGAGGGCCGACTGGATGCGACCATTCTGGATGATGATGACGTCCCGGTCCCCGTCCAGCCGTTCGATGCGGTTGCGGTTGAGGGAGATGTTGAAGTTGGTCTCCCACTCGAAGGCCGGGGTATTCACGTTCACCGAGTGGAGGTTGAACTCCACGCCGTAGTTGCGCACTTCGCCGACGTTCTGCCACCCTTCCCGGAAGCCGGAGGAGGCCGGAAAGGCCACCTGCAGCAGCAGGTTGTCGGTTACCTTGTCGTAAACATCGGCGGTGACCGTGACCCGATCCTCCCAGAGTCCCAGATCGATACCGATGTCGAGTTGGGTGGTGTTCTCCCAGCCCAGGGAGGGGTTCGCCACCGAAACCGGCGTGATGACGGGCTGCTCCGAACCCGGCAGTGGCTGAAACCGCGCCAGGGACGCAAAGGAAGGAATTAGCGCATTGCCGATCTGTCCGTAACTGGCCCGGAATTTCAGTTCGGAGATAAAATTACCGGCCCCCATGAATGCCTCGTTGTGCGCCTTCCAGGCTACGGCGGCGGAGGGGAAGGTGCCCCACTTGTTCTGTTCGGCCAGGGTGGAGGCTCCGTCGCGGCGGAAATTCAGGGTGAAGGAGTAGCGGTCCGTCAGGTCGTAGTTCAGGCGGCCGAAAACCGACTGGAAGGTGACGATCCGCTGCCCGGTGGCCGTCCGCATGTTCAGCGGATCGCCCGCCCCCAGGTTGTGGTATTCCTGCATGACGGCGTCGCTGGTAAAGCCGGTCGCCTCTGCGAAAAATTCCCGGCGTACCGAATGATCTTCCGACCCCCCCAGCACCACCTGCACCTTGTGGTTGTCGTTGAACCGGCGGTCGTAGGTCGCCACCCCCTCGATCAGGTAGCGGGTCTGGTTAGAGTTGTTCGTCCAGGCACGCCCCCGCAGGCCCGAGGTCGAGATCACCTGGTTTCCGGCGATGCTTTCCTGCAACAGTGCCTGCCCGTGCGTTCGGTTGGTCCGCTCGAAGCCGGCCGTGGCCCGGAAGGTCAGCTCCGGCAGTAGCTTGAAGTCAGCGTAGAAGCGGGGATTGATGTAGTCCACCAGGATTTCCGACAGCGGCACGGGAATGGTCGCCACCGCCAGCGGGTTATCGGTCGGCGTACCCGTGGTAAGCCGGTCGAAGTTCCAGTTGCCCAGGGTGTCGCGGGGAGTGAACAGGGGGCTGTACCCCAGGATGTCGTTGGAGATACCGGCCCCGGAGAAGAAACCCGTCTCGCCGAGGTACTGCCGGCGGGAGATCATGGTGTTGGTGCCCACCTCCAGCCAGTCGGTCATCTGGCTCGTCAGGTTGATCCGTCCGCTGTAGCGGGTAAATTCGGAATTGGGAATGATCCCGTCCTGGTCGAAGGCAGCCCCGGAAACGAAGTACTGGATCTTTTCGTTGCCGCCCGACAGCGACAGCTGGTACTCCTGCAGGCTACCGGGCTGGTACACCTCGTCGTGCCAGTCTACGTTGTAGTCGATGTCCTCCGGCCGGGTGGGAAAGGTGCGCGTCCCGATCCGGGGGTACCGCCGGGGGTCGCCGTCGTTGCGTAGGGCCTCGTTGACGAAGAAGCCGTACTCCTGGGAATTCAGTACGTCCAGCTTTTCGGTGATTTGCTGGAAGGACTGGGAGAAGTTGAAGTCGATGTTGAAGCGGCCCGCCTTACCCGATTTGGTAGTGATGATGATCACCCCGTTCGAGGCCCGGGCCCCGTAGATGGCTAGCGCCGAAGCGTCCTTCAGTACGTCGATGCGCTCGATATCGTTGGGGTTGACCTCGTCGATGTCGCCCCCCAGGAATCCGTCGATGACCACCAGTGGTGAGTTACTACTGTTGATGGAGTTCACCCCCCGGATGCGGATGCGGGAGCTGGCCCCCGGCGCGCCGCTATTGCGGGTCACCTGTACCCCGGAAGACCTGCCCTGCAGCAATTGCTCGGCATTCGCGATGGGCATGCCCTTTACTTCATCCGGATTGATGGTCGTCACCGAGCCGGTCAGGTCCTTTTTACTCACCTTGCCGTAGCCGACTACCACGACCTCCTCGAGCTGGTTGGCGCCCGTTCCCAACGCCACGTCGATCTGGCTCCGCTGACCCACCGGGACCTCCTGAGTATCGTAGCCCACGTAGGAAAAAGCCAGGGTATCGGTCGGGCTCGCCTGAATGCTGTAGTTGCCCTCGAAGTCGGTAATGGCTCCCGTGGTCGTGCCCTTTACGGCTACGGTGACGCTGATGAGCTCCTCGCCGGTTTCTTCGTCCGTGACGGTACCCGTGACGGTCCGTTGCCCGGCCAGGGAGGCGCTGAGGAGGCTTATGAAAAGGATGGTCAGTAGTTGTTGGACCATTGGTTGGTATTCGGTATGTAGGGTCGTTAGTAAAAAGCCACCACCTGATGGATGAAGTAGAGTAGCACCACGATGACGAGCAGATGGAGCAGGCCCTCTACCGCGTAGTGGAGATATCGCCCGGGTTTCACTGAGCGATAGGTAGCGGGAAGCGGGGTGGGGACGCAGGTGCGATGAACGGAACGGGCATGATCGTTGCTGGGTAAAATTCAAATAAATCTGGCTTACGGCGGAGGCTGCCGACCCGGCAATCGAGCGGGCGACTTCCGCGGAACGCTGGGCCCGGGGGGGACTCTATTGTTCCGCCGGACAAGGTAGACCGGCACCCCCCGCGGGGGCTTGTCTCCTTGTTGCAAATCCTTGTCAATCCGTTGCGGGCCAGCATTTACGGGGCCCTGAGCCCCTCCGGGCGGCTAGTTAGTCTCCAGGTGCCGGCTCCGAAAGTGAGTCGGGGGCATACCGAACTTAGCGGTGAAGGTCTTCGTAAAGTGGGATACGTTCTTGAAGCCCAGGGAATAGGCGATGGTCGACACCTGCTCGTCAGTATGCAGCAGCTTGGACTCGGCGTGCTTCATCCTGATTTCCCGGATCAGCTCGCTGGCCGGTCGGTTGATCACGGCCTGGATCTTTCGGTAGAGCTGAGAACGCGACATATTCATGGCCTCGGCCAGGCGGCTGGTGTTGAAGTTTTCGTCCGACAGATTCGTCTCGATGGCCTCAATCAGCTTTTTGTAGAACGAGGTTTCCGTTGCGTTGTCGGGGTTGACCTGGTAGATCTGACTGATGTCGCGCAGACGTTCCTGCATCACCCGCCGGCGCGACAGGATGTTCTCGACCTTTAGTTTCAGCATCCGGCTGCTGAAGGGTTTGGTGATGTAGTCGTCCACCCCGGTTTGCAGTCCCTTCAGTTTATCCTCTTCAAACGTTCGGGCGGTGACCATGATGATGGGAATGTGGGAGGTCCGTTCGTCCGACTTCAGGCGTCGGCAAAACTCCAATCCGTCCAGTTCCGGCATCATCAGGTCGGAAATGACGAAATCGGGGATGAACTTCTGCGTCAATTCGAGGGCCGTTCGTCCGTTATTCGTCTCGATCACCGTGTGGTCGGGTTCGAAGAGACTGCGT
Source organism: uncultured Lewinella sp. (assembly GCA_964594535.1). Taxonomy (GTDB): domain Bacteria; phylum Bacteroidota; class Bacteroidia; order Chitinophagales; family Saprospiraceae; genus Neolewinella. The sequence goes on along the minus strand of CAZQNE010000044.1, from coordinate 5,812 downwards.
AGGTACAGTCGCAGATCGGGGTCGTCTTCGGCGATGAGGACGACGGTTTTTTCTGAATCGCCTGCTTCCGGCTCGGTCGCTCCAGCCAGGCTTGCACCCGCGCCCGCGCCCCCTATCTCCAAATCGTACGTTTCCTCCAGTTCGAAAGTGGTACGTTCCGATACCTCCGCGGCGTCGTAGGCGGCCAGCCCCAGCGGAAGCAGTACCCCGAAGGCCGTGCCCCCCGCCGGGCTACTGCTTACCTCGACCCGCCCGTAGTGAAACTCGACCAGTTCTTTGACCAGTGCCAGACCGATACCCGTGCTGCCCCGGGAACTCGCACCGGGGCTTTTCACGTAGCGGTTGAAGATGTTCTCGAGAAGCTCCGGCGGAATGTACTTGCCACTATTCCGGACCGTAACGCGGACCATTCCGGACTCCGGCACCGTCTCGGAGGCGATGACGATCTCGCCCCCCCGTTTGGTGAATTTCAGGGCATTTCCCAGAATGTTGAAGAACACCTTCTCCATTTTCTCGGCGTCTATCCAGAGGGGGAGCTCTTCGGGCAGATCGACGCGGAGGGTAATGTCCTTCAGATCGGTCTGGTACCGGAAATTGGCCGCGATGGAACGGAGGAACTGGGCCAGATTGAGGTGCTGGACGTGCAGTTTGGCCCCGCCGGATTCGATGGACCGCAGATCGAGCAGCTCGTTGATCAGCCGCAGCAGGCGTACCGCATTCTTGTGGACGATCCGGAGCGTATCCATGCGATTGATCGCCGTTCGGCTGCCCCGGATGATATCTTCCAGGGGGCCGATAATGAGCGTGAGTGGGGTGCGGAACTCATGACTGATGTTCGTAAAAAAGCGGAGTTTCTGCTGATCGGCATCGTGGACCTTTCCCCACATTTGTTCGATCTCTCCCTGCTGTTGCTTCAGTTGATCGTTGGCCGCCGCGAGTTCCCGGGTGCGTACCCGTACCGCGGTTTCCAGGGCCTGGGTTTTCCGCTTTTCCTCCTGCAGGCGGTAGCGGTAGTAGCAAAACAGCACGGAGACCAGGCCCAGGATCACCACTAACTGAAACCAGGTACGGCCCCAGATAGGCGGAACGATCACCAGGTCCAGGGCGGCACCGCTCTCGTTCCAGACCCCGTCGTTGTTCGACGCCTTGACCCGAAAGGTGTACTCCCCGGGGGGCAGGTTGGTGTACGATGCCGTGCGCAGGTTACCGACGTAGCGCCAGTCGTTGTCGAAACCCTCCAGGTAGTAGGCGTACTGGTTTTTGTTGGACTGGCTGTAATTCAGGGCCGCGTAGTCGATGGTGAGCAGGTTCTGGTTGTAGCTCAGCTCGATGGAGGGGGATCCACCGGCTTCAGAAACTTCGACTTCCGGGCTGCGGCTGGCCGGCCAAACGGTGGGATCGAAGACCCGAATGTCGGTGATGACCACCGGCGGCGGGGCGGGGTTCTTGACGATCGCCCCGGGCTGGAACCGATTGTAGCCATTGATGCCGCCGAAATACATCTGACCATCGGATCCGCGGTAGTAGGCCCCGTACTTAAACTCGTTGCTCTGTAGTCCGTCTTCGGCGACGAAATGGACGAATGCGTCTTCGGAAAGATGGGTATCGACGTAGTCAACGGTAACCGTATCGGAGAACAGGAAGGGCGGCGGGCTGAACTTGACCAGTCCGCGGTTGGTGCTCATCCAGAGGTCGCCCTCGTCATCGGCGAGGATCCCGTTGATGCAGTCGTCGGGTAGCCCGTGCGCCCGGCCGATCCGCACGACCCGACCGCTGTTCAGGTGAAGGAGGTTGAGCCCGCCGGCCATCGTACCTACCCAGAGGTATCCGCGCGGGTCGTAGTGCTGGGAATACACTATCCCCCCGGAGAGTGGCCCTCCGTCCCCCGGCCCGGCGTACTGCCGCACCGATCGGTCGGTAACGTCGTACACCCAGAGCCCCTGCCCGTGGGTGCCCAGGAAAAGATGGCGCTCGCCGTCGTCGCTGATCGTGCGTACGTACTTGGCGGACTGGCCCGTTCGTGGCGACCGGACGGGCAGGGTCTCGAATCGGTCGGACCGGCGCGCGTAGGTCTGCAGGCCTTCGGAGCCCCCGCCGAGTCCGATCCAAACCCGGCCTAAGCCTTCGTGTACGCAATATAGATTGTCGGAGGCCAGGCTACTGCTTTCCTTGCGCCAGTGGCGGTACTCCCCCGTGGTTGGGTCGAGCCGGATCAGGCCGTTGTGGTCGGTTGCCAACCAAAGCTGTGTATCCCGCCCTACGGCCACCGAGCGAAAGACCTCCCGGGTGAACCGGCCGCTCTTAAAATGAAAGACCCGGTGGCGTTTGCTTGCCCGGTCATAATACTTCAGTCCGTCCCCCCAGGTGGTAATCCAGAGGTGCCCCCGCCCGTCCTCGGCAAAGTCCGATACGATATTGTCCTGGCCGGCGGCCGTTTCGTTGAGTTCGAAGTTGAAGCGGTCGAAATTGGTATTGTACGCGCTATGCAGGTTGACGCCGCCGCCGTAGGTGCCCAGCCAGATATTCCCCTGCCGATCGTCATAAAAGCAGTGCAGTTCGTTGTTGTTGATACCGTGCTGATCCTGTCCCTTGAGGTGGCGCCGCAGGGTGTGGCGTTCGGGGTCGTAGATGAGCAGGCCGCGGTCGGTGCCGATCCAGATGCCGTGATTTTGCGTGGCGGCCACGAAGTAGGTTTCGTTGCTGGTCCCGGACTCCGAATCCGCCGCGATCGTCACCCGCCGATCCACTTTCTGGCGTACCGGGTCGTAGCGGATCAACCGCCGGTCGGATACGAGCCAGAGGCGGTCTCCCGCAACGGTGAGGGATTTCCAGTCTTCGGGTGTTGTAGCGGTATCCGACCGAATGGGGTGGAAGGACTCCACCCGCTTCGTCCGGGGGTTGAAGCGGGCCGGTCCTTCCGGAAAGAGGATCCAGTGCCGGTTGCGGTCATCGGTTTGGATCGCCATGATGCGGTTGCTGGGCAAACCATGGTCGGTAGTGATGAAGCTGACGGCACCGGTAGCGGGATTGACGAGGCGGAGCCCCCCGCTGGTTCCGATGAGTAGCCGGCCGCCCTTCAGGGGGCTGATCACGCTGCAGTTGAGGGCTTGGATGACGGGGTGGTAGGAATAGCCCCCGCCCTGGTCGCGTTCGAGGTAGCCCGCACCCTGGAAGGCCGCGATCCAGATGCGCCCGGCCGGGTCTTCGTGGATATCGCGGACGGAGTAGTTTGACAGGGCTTCCCGTATTTCGGGAAACTGCCGGAAGGAGTAGCCGTCGAAGCGATTCAGCCCGTCGTCCGTACCGAACCACATCAGGCCGGACCGGTCCTGGTAAATGTCCAATACCGCGCTGCTACTCAGTCCGTCGTTGACCGAAAAGTGCGCGAAATTTAGGGCGACGGACTGGGCCACGCCACCAGCCGCTACCATCCCGACCAACAGGCAAGTTAGTACCGATTGTATACGCAAAGCCGACAGGAAACGCAGGCTGGGAAAAATCACATCGGGCTGCTTAATGATCGACGGAAGAATACTAAACTCAATACGCTCTGAACGGCAAAGTAAATAACCCCATCCGGCAAACCGAACTTTGACCCGTATTTCGGCTTAGTTGCGCGGTGCCCGACCTATTCCAAATCCGCCACCGGCGAGATCATGATGTGTGCCCGGTGGGTGCCCGGGTCCATGATCCAGGGATGGTTGGGAGCCACGGGGGATTCGGGTAGCCCGGTAGAGGCAGCCGTTGCGAAGGGCATGTACACTACGTAGCGGTACTTGGCCCCGGGAACGGTATTGCTGGCTGCATCGTAGCGGGCTTCGGGACCGTAGTAGATGTGCAGGGTGGAGCCCGCCTTCCCCATATCGAGAGTACCCGCTTCCGCTTCCTGCCCACGGATGGCCATTATTTCCTGCATGTTCTTGCCTTCGGCCTTCAGCTCGCGGCCCCGGGCCATGAAGGGTTCCAGGTCCTGGTGGTAGCAGGCGGCGCTGAAGCCGTCCTGGTTCGGATCGTCGGCCAGGCAGATGAACTCGTTGCTGCCCTCCCGCAGGGTAACGATCTCGCCTTCCGCGTTGTAGCCGATCACCCGGGCTCCGTCGCGACTCGCCTCCGGGGCGGCTAGTAGGGCGGTGGCGATGCGGGTTTCGTCGGTCAGGATGGGCTCGCCGGCAACGGGGGCGGGGGGTGGGGTGGTCTCTTCCGTGGTCGTTTCGGTGGGTTGCGGTTCGGCCGACTGGCAGGCGGTGAGTAGGCCGATCAGAAGCAGAGCGAAGGGGTAGCGCATGGGCGGAGTATTGGGTAAGACCTAAAAGGTAAAACTATTTAACCGGAGGCTAACGTAGTTTGAGTGGTCCTTAAGAATTTGGCGGGTAGCGTAGCGCTACTTTGGCGGCGGTGATTCGCTTGCTCCATTTCTTCGGTATCTGCTTCGCTTGCGGTAGCTGCGCGCTGCTGTCCCCGTCGCCCCAGCTTGTATTCGAGCGGTACATGAGCCATGTTGAGAGCCGGCAGCAGCCCCGCCGCGATGACCTGCAGCGATTGTTTACGGTCTATACGGAGCTACTGGCCGCCCAAGGTGCACGGGAAACAGCTACACTAAGCAAGCCGCCCCCGACCACCTGGACCGAACGGTATGCGCTGTACACCCGTATGCTGGAAAATCTGGACCGTATTCGCCCCTACCTTCCCGGGGGAGGGGCCGGTGCTTATCCGGGTAATTATTCTTACGCCGAACTGGAAAAAATGCGGGAAGAAGTTGGCCGACGCGCCGGTGAATACTTCATCCTGCGGGCCGAGGCATTACTGGCCTCCGCCTACGGGGGTGACCGGTCGGTGGCCCGCCGGGCGTTTTTCCTGTTGGGGGACGGTCTCTATTATCTGCCCGAGCGAGCCGGTGAACTGAGCCCCATCCTGGACGAGATGAAAGAAATCGGCACCCTACACCTGGCGCTTCGGTTAGAGGGTATGCCGGAACTTCTCGGCTTTGCCGCCGCCCGACTGAGCCGTCAGGCGTTCGCGGACCGGGAGTGGATTCGCTACCTACACCCGGATGATCCCCGTTCCCCGGATGCCATCGCTTTTCTGCAGTTCGACTACCTGGATTTTGATGGCCCCGACGAGGATTGTGCGGTAACGGACTACGCGGAAGAGGTGCTTTCCCACTACGAGACGGAAACCTACGAGGAATGGGTAAATGACAGTACGGCGGTACTCCGGACCCGGCAACTGCCTATTTATAATACCGTCTACGCTACGGTGGCGGAGTGCGAACGGTCCTTCGCTGTGGACGTCCACGGTCGCCTCACCGTAGTGGCCGCGGACGGCAGGGAACTGCTAGCCCGTCAAATATGGGAGGATGCCGACTGGAAAAACTCCTATTGCAAAGGGTGGGGGGACGCCCGGGCCCTACCCCCCTTCGCCAACAGCGGTACCGACTGGGATCCGCCGCCGGAATGGGACCTGCTGGAAGATGCGGTAGATGACTTTCTCCTCCGCTGCGAGCAGCTGATCTATTCCCACCTCCCCTGAACCGGAGATCGACCGGTAAACGTGGCGCCGCGAAGTAATTCCTTTAGTGAACAGTTAGTACCTTCCTTGGTACACGGATCTGATCGGCCCCGCCCGTGCGGTTAGCGGCCCGCCGGTACCGGCGCGGCGGGTAGCTTACCGGGCGGGGTCCGTGAAATGGACCGCGGATTACGCCGATGTACGCAGATTAGTATGTGCCGCTATGCACTGACGCATCTGCGTAATCCGCGTAATCTGCGGTGCTTAACCCCTCGTGCGCCGCGCATGTGGACCGCGGATTACG
>CAZQNE010000043.1:0-31416 GCA_964594535.1 uncultured Lewinella sp. | reverse complement strand
AAAATTATGTTGCTCCTGTAGGTATTCCTCCAGCGCGTTCTCGTCAAACTTTACGCGGGTGAATAGGTCCAAATCGATCGAGTGTCGATGACCATACAGCAGGGCAAGCGCCGTACCACCCACTAAGAAATGTTCGGAGAGTCTCTTATCCCTCTGCAACTGTCTGAGTAAAGCTAAAGTCCCCGGTTTGATAACGTCCGCCTGCGTGTGAAGCATTTATACTTGAATTTACAAAAAGACGAGCGAAGTCCCGCTCCCGTTCCGAAAGCTGGCGGCTCCGGTCGGCTACCTCAAGCATTCGCTTTTTTCCATAATAAGATTGAGTAGCTCGCCACTCCGCAATGTTGCCGCGCTGTAGTACGCGTTCGATTACCAATTCGGCGTTGCGATCGACATCGAAGGTGTCGAGATCATACTCCCAGAGAAGATGTTGGGGTAGGGTGAGTGGAGCTTTTCCTTTCATGCCTTATGTAAACAATAAGAGTAAGGGTGAGGTTGCCGGCACCCGCGCCCCGCCGCCCCCTACCAGTGTTTAGCCACGTACGGGTAGGTCTGCTCGTACTCCTCCCTGACCAGTTCCGTCACCCGCTGCCGCAACTCGTTCACCTTCTCCTTCGTACGGGCGCTCACCAGCAGGGCCTCCTGACCGAATTCCCCCTCCAGCCCCCTGGCCAGGTCGCTTTCCACTTCCTCCCGCCCGTCTTCGTCGAGGTAGAGGTCGTAGTTGCGCTCGCGGTAGAGGTCGATCTTGTTAAAGACCAGTAGGGTCGGTTTTTCCTCACAGTCCATTTCCTTGAGCAGCGTCTGCACGGTGCGGATCTGGTCGTCGTACTGGGGGTGGGCCACGTCGACCACGTGCAGCAGGATGTCGCTTTCCTTCACCTCGTCCAGCGTCGAGCGGAAGGACTCGATGAGGTGGTGGGGCAACTTGCGGATGAAGCCGACCGTATCGGTGAGCAGGAAGGGGACGCCCTCGTAGGCCACCTTGCGCACCGTGGTGTCGAGGGTGGCGAAGAGCTTATCCTCGGCGAAGACGTCGCTCTTGGTCAGCAGGTTCATCAGTGTCGACTTACCCACGTTGGTGTAGCCCACCAGGGCGACGCGGACCATGGTATCGCGGCCCTTGCGGCGGGTTTCGGCCTGCCTGTCGATCTTCTCGAGGTCCTTTTTGAGCTTACTGATCTTGTCGCGCACGATCCGGCGGTCGGTCTCGATTTCCGTTTCCCCGGGCCCGCGCATGCCGATACCGCCGCGCTGGCGTTCGAGGTGGGTCCAGAGGCCGCGCAGTCGGGGCAGGAGGTACTGCATCTGGGCCAGTTCGACCTGGGTTTTGGCCTGGGCCGTCTGGGCGCGGCGGGCGAAGATGTCCAGGATCAGCGTGGAGCGGTCGATGATTTTGACCTTCATCTTTTCCTCCAGGATGCTCACCTGCTTGCCGCTGAGGTCGTCGTCGAAGACGACCATCGAAACGTCCTCGTGGTCGTTGACGTATTCGGCGATCTCTTCGGCCTTACCGCTACCGACAAAGGTCTTATTATCCGGGTGATCCAGTTTCTGCACGAATCGCTTGACGGTCTTGGCACCCGCGGTTTCCGCCAAAAATTCCAGCTCGTCCAGGTATTCGGTGACCTGCTCTTCGGTCTGTCCGCGCAGTACGACCCCGACGACGACGGCGTACTCCGTTTCCTGCTTCAGCCCGGACTGTTTTTGCCCTACGTTCCATTCTGCCATAGGGGAGATAACCGCCGGGGCGGGGGGGAGGTTGAGGGGGGGCGGCGGGGCGCGGGTGCGGAGGTTGCTGGTCGAAGCCTAGTGGGAACATACACTTTATCTCTGCCAGCATGAAGTTTTCGGCATTCTACTTGAAAGGGAACACTAATGCCAGATATTTTTGAGCCAATTGGTTCTTTCTTTCTCAATAGTAGCAACCATGGTGGTCACTTCTTTGCTTGCCATACCGACGTCCTTCTTCCAGTCGCGTAACTGGTTTAGTGAACGTTTTGCGTTTAGTATTCCATATCCGTAGTCTTCGTGCCGGCAATGCCCAGCAACCAGGTTGCGACCTGGCGAGCAACCGAGTCGGAGAAGGGCCTGCACCTCAATGGCAGTAAGCTTGGGTTCTTCCCCGATGAGTAAGGCCGCTACGCCGGCGACTAGGGGTGTAGCAGCGCTGGAACCAGAAAATGACCGAAAAGAACCGGATCGATTCGGGATACACAGAGGATATCCAGGGGCGAGTAGGTCAAGCCCCATTCCCCAGCCCGCATTTGTTTGAGCAAGTGATCCATCGGTATTTAAAACACCATTTTCAAGAATTTTACGATGAAGATGATCTAAACCGAAGATCACCCGTCTATTTGATGCTAAAGAGGTGGGTGGATTGGCAATCGCGGAGTACACAGAACAAGCCGATCAAAATGGTCGCTGGTTTCCTGCCCAACCAGACCGTTGTCTGGACCCCCATTTCGGCCGATCGTTGCGGAGAGTTTCATACACTACTGTCGGATAGTAAAGTTAACAGTACATTCATGACCTGGGACATCGCGTATGCGGATACACTAGATATCTTCATTGCGGCACCTGACGATCTTCGGAAGATTCAGTAGCCTGAGCTAACCAACGATAATCCCACCCCAGTATCCCGGAAAAGCTCTCCTACTCCCCGATCGGGCAGCCCGCTGCGCTGCGGCCAACGCCGCGCTAGGCAACTGGCCCTCCTGAATAAGGTGCGTGTAGAAATCATTAAGTAGGCGAGCCGTAGCTGCTGCCGGAATATCGTACAGGGAAGCCACTACGTCCGGAACCCCCGCTAAGTGAAAACTACGCCGTAAACTGAAGGTGCCCTCCCTACGGTAGTTTCGGCCACGGGCGGTGGAGCAGGCAGCCAGCACTACTAGCGCGGCTGAAATGCGCTGACTGCTGATCGTTAGTCCGTCGATCCGCTCATCTGGTGCCATCAATAGATGATTATCGTGCAAACGACCGGGGTTACCGGTAGCATGCACCGAGAGATGAATTATGCCGTACGTCTTGGCCTTACTCAGGAACGTCTGCCGGTTACTTTGATCTCCTATGTAATGATCCAGGGTTGCCTTGGTTGTGGACAGTGCACCTTCAGCTAACTCACCCATATAACTTAACAGTTGTGGATGCGTCCATACACCTACCCGCAGGGCCGTGAGTTCTATGCCGGCACGCAGTTTGGCGAATCGGCGCTCGGTTCGCCAACTTGGGATGTACCGGAAGGCATGATGATCAATGGCGTATTCGAGAGAATCATAGCTGCTATCACTACTACTACCAGTAGTATCGCTGACCAGCGTAGCGAAAGGAAGATCAATAAGCGTTCCACTAGGAATAACGAGTAGCTCATCACGCGAGGTCATAAATTTGGCTACGGGTGCTAAGACATATTCGTACACCCGATTGGCCACCGCCGCATAGGTGGTCGTCGGCCCCGGTCTGCTGGCGGTGAGTAGGGCATGAAGGTCACTGACGGCTGCTCGGAGCGGTAAATTGGCTACGGTAAATACTACCTGCGTATCCTGATCTATGTATAGTCCTACGGTTTGCTCCTCATGTTCGGCGAATTCCAGTATAGCGCGTTCCGCCCCCAATTCATTGATGGCATCTTCTAAAGTAGGGATTTGCCGGCCAAAGTCCTTCCACACGTGGGGTTCGCGACGTTGCTGACTAATCGTCGTTCTGAGTTGGTTTCGCCGTTCGATCAAGCGATTCACACTAGCCAGAGCGGCGGGAGAGAGTCGGTATAGTGTATCGAACCGGGACTTTATGAATTTAATTTCCGTATCTACCACAATCAGTTCATCAGCCAAAGACCTGTTGTTGCCCCCCCCGGTCAATGCGTAGGTCCGTTCCCACATTTCCTGAAACAGGAGTAAATTTTTGCCCATCTCCATGGTCTGGAATACGGCGTTTATGTGCTCCGCCTTACCCGTAAGCTGGGCAAGGATAATCGATGGACCAAGAGCTGCGTTAACTATTCGATCGCTGAGAACTAAACTTTTAGTAAGGGCAGATTCCTCGTCAACCGTCCGTAGTGCCGCTCCAAATCGGGATAAGGCAACCTGACTGTAGAGATAGGCCCGTTGCAGGGCTGCCGGATCTTTATCATCCAGATACAGACTGAAGTTCTGATTAGCAACCCCCCGAAGGTAAAAAAAACAGTTGGGCTTATTTCTGCAATTTACCGGATCAGTTTGCTCTGTCGGGCAGCATCCCCCGTCATGGAGGTCCTTTAGTGCTAGTTCGGTAGCCCGGGCATACTCACCTTTTGCTCGTGCCTGCTGTATCCTGGCGTAGTTGGCTTCAGAAGTAAGCGCGGTAAAAAAGCCCGGGGAATGGGCCAAGTAGCGCGCGTAGTAAGAGTCCGCACTATCTAAGCGGCCCCTTCGTCGGTGCCAATAAGCTATTAGTCTGTCCCGGGGAGACAAAATCGGATTGAAGGGCGCGCCAACGGATTGGATCGAATCAATGAACGGTCGAATTACAGAATCGTAGTGGGGCCGGCGGGCAAAAACAATGGCGAGATGGTTTTTCGCGTGAGCTACCCAGGGGCTGGAAATATGCGTTAAAATCTCTGTGGCTTGGCGCAGTCGGTGTTCAGCTTCATCGAGCCAAAGATCTTTATGCGGGGTATTCGTTACCCGATCAGCTCGCTGCTTTGCACCGCGTCCATCCATGAGTAGAAGTTCTGCAAATAACTGCGGAAAGGCATCCTTACTACCAATCAGTAGCGTCTCACCGTATTGAGCAGCTAGCTGAACTTCCAAATACGCCCAGTCGTGATAGCTGATTATGGCTTTGCCAAGTTGCTGACGCGCTCGGAGCGCCGTTTGCGATTGATCACTTACTAATGCTTCGGCAAGCCCCACATAAAGGTAAATCGAATCGAAATGAAAATCATGGTGAAAATGCAACATCCCCATATACTGATACACCTCCGCCCGCAACTCCGGTGCCACGCTATCCCCTAGCTCCTCCACCCAGGGCCGCAATCGCCTACCCCGCGCCAGCGCTTCCCACAACCGTAAGTCAGCGTAGTCATCGCGCAGTAGCTGCAGGCTGTCCTGTACGCGTAGGTTGATCGCCGTAGGAGGGAACGCGGGGACGCCCGGGGCATCCGAACAGGCCCAGATGCTACAGATGATGATGACCAGGCCACAGATACGGTAAACCATTCCTCGTACTTATATCAGACAAAATAAGGAAGTTTCCACACTCACTTCGGACACCACCGCACCCGCGCTCCGCCGCCCTTAGCTTTATTATTAAACTAAGTCCCCTATATTTGTAGTAGCTAACTTTGCCCGCCATGAATATCGCCCTCGCCCAGATCAACGTCCACGTCGGAAACTTCGAGGCCAACCTGAAGAAGATGCTGGACTACACCCGGCAGGCCAAACAACAGGGGGCGGACCTCGTGGTCTTCCCCGAACTCGCCACCACGGGGTACCCGCCGAGAGACTTTCTGGGCTTCGACGATTTCATCGAAAAGTCGGACGCCGTAGTCCGGGCACTCGCAAAAGCGGCCGACGGCATCGCCATCATCGTGGGGGCACCGACCGTCAATCCCGTCGTCGAGGGCAAGGATCTGTACAATACCGCCTACTTTCTGGCCGGCGGGCGGGTACGGCAGATGCAGCACAAAACCCTGCTGCCGACCTACGATATCTTCGACGAGTACCGCTACTTCGAGCCGGCCCACGAGTGGAACGTGGTGAGCTACCGGGACCAGACCATCGCACTGGTCGTCTGCGAGGACAGCTGGAACGTCGGCAACGAAAACCCGCTCTACACCATCAACCCCATGGACCGGATGATGGGCCAGCAACCGGACTTCATCATCAATATCTCCGCCAGCCCCTTCGCCTACGACCACGCCGCGGAACGGGAACGGGTCATGCGGGCCAATGTCGAGCGCTACGACCTGCCGCTGTACTACGTCAACCACGTGGGCGCCCAGACGGAAGTGCTCTTCGACGGTGGTAGCCTGGTGCTGAACGCCAGCGGGGAGGTGGTGGACGAGATGCCCTACTTTCAGGAATGCCTACGTCTATACAATACGGAAGAAGTAGCGGCTCCCCGCTCCCCCGGAGAGGGGTCGGGGGTGAGGGACCGAAACAAAATGACCCTCATCCACGATGCCCTGGTGATGGGTATCCGCAACTACTTCGGTAAACTGGGCTTCCAACGGGCGATACTGGGGCTCAGTGGCGGTATCGATTCGGCCCTCGTAGCCGTACTCGCCGCCCGCGCCCTGGGGGGGGATAACGTCCGCTGTATCCTGATGCCCAGCCAGCACAGTAGCGACCACAGCGTGAACGACGCCCGCCAACTGGCCATGAACCTGGGCTGCCAGTACGACATCGTGCCCATCGAGGGAATCTACCATGCCTACCTGGAACAACTCCGCCCCCACTTCTTCGGTATGCCCGAGGGGTTGGCCGAAGAGAACCTTCAGGCCCGTGCTCGTGGTATGCTCCTGATGGCCTTCAGTAATAAGTTCGGCAACATTCTGCTCAATACCAGCAACAAGAGCGAGATGGCCGTCGGCTACGGCACCCTCTACGGCGACATGTGCGGCGGCCTTAGCGTGATCGGCGACGTCTACAAAACCGAATGCTTCGAACTGGCCCGTTACATCAACCGCGCTGAGGAAATCATTCCCGACAACATCATCACCAAACCCCCCAGCGCCGAGCTCAAACCCGACCAGCTCGACAGCGACAGCCTGCCTCCCTACCCGGAACTCGACGCCGTCCTGTACCAGTACATCGAGCAGCATAAATCCCCCCAGGACATCATCGAGGCAGGCGCCGACCCCGAACTGGTCAAACGTGCCCTGCGGCTCGTCAACATCAACGAGTTCAAGCGGCACCAGACGGCCCCCGTGCTGCGGGTGAGCAAAAAGGCCTTCGGGATGGGGCGGCGCTTTCCGATCGTGGCGAAGTACCTGAATTGATGTAGTGGGGAGGGACCGAATTGGGGAAGGACTGATGGAATAACCGCATATTCACCCCCTTACCCCTTCACCCCTTCACCCCTTCACCCCGTGGCCCCCCTCATCACCAACGACGCCGTAGTCTTCGGCCTCCTGCTCGTCATTCTGGCGCTGGTCTTCACTACGGCCAACAGCGAGCGGCCCTTCTGGAAGCGGTTCTATACCTACGTGCCCGCCCTGCTGCTGTGCTACTTTTTGCCGGCGCTGCTGCACTGGCCACTCGGCATCATCGCCTACGACTGGTACGAGTACGGGTTGATCGATGCCCTCGCCGACCGTGGCCTAATGCTGCCCGACGGGCTCTCCTTCGGTGAGATCAACCGCTACCTGGAGGCACGGGGGGTGGACCCGGCTGAATTCACCGCCTACCGCGGCCATAGCCAGCTCTACTTCATGGCGAGCCGCTACCTACTGCCGGCCAGCCTGATCCTGCTCTGTCTGAACATCGACATCCCGGGCATCATCAATCTCGGCTACCGGGCTATCGTGATGTTTCTGGCGGCCACCTTCGGCATCGTGCTCGGCGGCCCCATCGCGCTACTGATCGTAAGTAATCTCTTTCCCGGCTTGATCGACATCGACCCCGATCTCCTCTGGCGGGGGCTGAGTACGATCGCCGGCAGCTGGATCGGCGGCGGGGCCAATCAGGCGGCCATGCAGATCATCAACGAAGTGCCGCCGGGCATCTTCGGGCAGATGATCGTCGTGGATGTACTGGTCGCTAATATTTGGCTGGCCTTCCTGCTCTTCGGGGCGGGGCGGGCCGAACGGATCGACCGGGCCACCGGTGCCGACTCCACGGCCATCGCCCGCCTGGTGGCCAAAATGGAGGACTACGCCGACCAGGTACGCCGCATCCCCACGAGCATCGACCTGTACCAACTGCTGGGGGTCGCCTTCGGGGGCGTTGCGCTGGCGCATCTCGGTGCCGATCTACTGGCTCCCTTCTTTGCTTCCTTCCGCGAGACCCTGGAAGCCCTGCGGCTCAATACCCTCACCAGCGGCTTTTTCTGGATGGTCGTACTGGCCACTACCATCGGCTTTTTACTCAGTTTTACCCGGGCGCGGCGGCTGGAGGGAGCCGGGGCCAGTAAGTGGGGCGGCATTTTCATCTACATCCTGGTCACCACCATCGGAATGCAGATGAATATCGGCGACGTACTCGAGAATCTGGGGCTATTCGCCATCGGGCTGATCTGGATGCTGGTGCACATCACGGTACTGCTCGCAACGGCCTACCTGATCAAAGCCCCCTTCTTCTACGTGGCGGTCGGCAGCCAGGCCAATGTCGGCGGGGCGGCCTCGGCACCGGTAGTGGCTAGTGCCTTCAATCCCGTCCTGGCACCGGTGGGGGCCATTATGGCGGTGATCGGCTACGCGCTGGGTACCTACGGGGCCCTGCTGTGTAGCTACCTGATGGAACTGGCGGCCACCTAAGCCTACAACTCCGCCTCCCGCAGGGACTCCTGCTCCCCCTCCCGCATATTCTTCACGCTGTAGACTCCGCTTTCCGCCTCGCGACTCCCGATGATAATCACCCGGGGTACTCCCCGCTGGTCGGCGTACTTCAGCATCTTCCCCAGTTTCGCGGCGGTGGGGTAGAGGTCGACGCTACGGCCGGCCCGGCGCAGTCTTTGGGTAAGCCGATAGCCGTGCAGTAGCGTTTCCTCGTCCAGGCAGACGATCAGGTAGTCGAGATCGCGGACGGAGTCGGTCGGGAAGAGGTCGAGATCGAGCAGGACGTCATAAACACGCTCGGCCCCAAAACTGATACCGACCCCGGAAAGGTCGCGCCCCCCGAAAATGCCCGTCAGATCGGCGTAGCGGCCACCCCCGGCGATGCTACCCATTTCGATGCCGGGGTGAGCGTCGGTATCCACGGCCACCTCATAAATGCAACCGGTGTAGTAGTTCAGCCCGCGGGCCAGGGTGACGTCGAATTCCACTCGGTTGTGGGTGGTACCGACGGTATCGAACACCTGCTGTAATTCAGCGATCCCCCGGCGGCCGATCTCGCTGTTCTCGAGTAGGGGAGCTACTTTTTCCAGACTGGTTACCCCGAGAAACCGGCGGATGGTAGCGATAGCTTCCTCACCGATACCCCGCTCGCGCAGTTCGTTTTCTACCCCGTCGGCACCGATCTTATCGAGTTTATCGATGGCAACGGTCAGGTCCAGCATGCGATCGGTGTGGCCGGCGATCTCGGCCAGGCCGGCCAGGATCTTCCGGTTGTTCAGACGGATCACCACCCGGAGACCCAAGTCGCGGAATACGTCGTCTAGCAGCTGCGTCAGTTCGGCCTCGTAGAGCAGGGAGTCGGAACCCACTACGTCGGCATCGCACTGGTAAAACTCATTGTAGCGACCTTTCTGCGGCCGGTCGGCCCGCCACACGGGGGCAATGGCGTAGCGCTTGAAGGGGAAGGCCAGATCATTCTGGTGCATGACCACGTAGCGGGCGAAGGGCACGGTCAGGTCGTACCGCAGCCCCCGTTTGGAGATCTGCGGCAGTACGGTATCGCTGTCTTTTTGGGCGAGGGCGCTGGTACCGGCCTTGCGGAGAAAGTCGCCGTTGTTGAGGATCTTGAACAGCAGGCGGTCCCCTTCTTCCCCGTATTTTCCGGTCAGGGTAGCCAGGTTTTCCATCACCGGGGTTTCGATGGGCTGGTACCCGTAGCGGCGGAAGCGGGCCCGGATGGTTTCGAAAATATACTCGCGGCGGCGGACCTCGGTCGGCAGAAAATCTCGGGTACCCTTGGGGAGAGATGGTTTCATGCGGTGGGGCGTTTATAAATTATTTCGCGGCGGAGCCTCCGTGGGCAATTAAGCCTCAAAGGTCGGATAAAAGTTGCTGGGCCCGGGTCCGGTAGGGGTGGCCGGAGCTCGCGGCAATTTCGTTCAGGATGTTCTTTGCACCTGCGTCCCCGCCCAGATCCAACCGCGCCAGGGCGGTATACCACTGAGCGGCCGAAGCATAGGGGCTATCGGAAGCGACACGCCCCAGCCAGTCGAGGGCCCGCGCGGGGTCGTCCAGGGCCAGGGCCGATACCCCCAGGTAGAGGTAGGAGGCCGGGTATACGCCCGCGGCCGGCAGCAGTTCGTCGTACGCCCTCCGGTAATCCCCCCGGTCGTAATCGCGTAGAATGCGCTGCAGGTCATACTCGTAGTCGGTGGCGGGGGGCGTGGTCGCGAAAATATTCGGGTAGGGACTGAAGTAGCGGTCGGCCAGTCGCTCCGGGGCGGGACGACCGAAGGTGTCGTAAAGCAACCACAGCAGGAGACCGAACAGTACGGCGGCCACTACGAGCCCGAAGGAGGGCAGGACAAAGGGACGCCTGGGGCGGATGGGTTCCAGCTCGATGTCGTCTCCGGGCAGGCGGGTTTCGGGCGCGGACGCGGGTGCGGGCTTCTGCTCCAGGCGAAGGAGGGTACCCACCAGATCCTGGCGGCCGGCTACGGTAAGGACGGCACGGTACAGGTCGGGGCGATCCGGGGTCAGGGCGACGAGCCGGGCGCGGCATTCCCGGAGTTCGATGGCCAGGGCGTCCTCACTAGCTGATTCCCGGACGCGGACCAGGGTTTCGGTAGACAGTTGGTGGTAATCGGCCAGCAGGAGTAGCTCCCGGCACGAGGGCTCCATACGGCGGTAGCGCGTGAAGAGGGCCTCCCCCTCCTCCGTCAGGACCACCGGGCGGGGCAGATCGGGCGGGGCGGGGCCACCAAAGTAGTGGTCGGCAGCCGCGGTCAGGTAGGCCAGGACCTCTGCGGTGTGGGTGGCGTCCGGTCGGCGGGTTTCGTACCAGGCAATGAGGGCGCGGCGGTAATTTTGTAGGGCGGTTTCCTCGGGGTAGCCCCGTTGTTCGGCCCATTCCAGGAATACTGCCCGCTGATCGCGGTAGGTACTGATGAGTTGGGCCAGGGGGCGACCGTCTTGCGTAGGCATCGATCCGGAGGGGATAAGTGAGGGGGCGGCGGCGCGCGGGTGCAATAGGAGTGGAAGGCGAAAGGTAGTCCGTGGCAGAATATTAGGCGCTTCAGCGCACCGATAGCGGCGTAAGAGGTTAGACGGTGAGCGGGCACTGGGTGAATTCACTACATTCGCCAGCCCATCCTATTGATCACCCCCCCCACAAAAAGAATCCCCCATATGGCCGATATCAAGGAACTCAAGCGCATCGCCTCCCAGGTCAGGCGCGACATCATCCGTCAGGTGTACGCCTGCCAGAGTGGCCACCCCGGTGGTTCCCTGGGTAACGCCGATTTGCTGGTCGCTCTGTACTTCGAGGTGATGAAGCACGACCCGAGCTTCAATATGGAGGCAAAGGGGGAGGATGTATTCTTTCTGAGCAACGGGCATATTTCCCCGGTTTTTTATTCCGTGCTCGCCCGCTCGGGCTACTTCCCCGTGGAGGAACTCAAGACCTTCCGGGACATCAACAGCCGCCTGCAGGGCCACCCCACCACCCACGAGGGGCTGCCCGGCGTACGGGTCGCCTCCGGCTCACTGGGGCAGGGCGTCAGCGTAGCCTGCGGGATGGCGAAAGCGAAAAAAATGGACGGCGACGACCGCACCGTCTTCGTGCTGACCGGTGACGGGGAGCAGCAGGAAGGGCAAATCTGGGAAGCCGCCCTCTTCGCCCCCGACGAGAAGCTGGATAACCTGGTACTCATCATTGACGACAACGGTCAGCAGATCGACGGGGCCACCAGGAACGTGATGTACATGGGCTCGTTCGCCGATAAGTACCGGGCCTTCGGCTGGGACATCCTGGAAATGGACGGCAACAACATGGAGGAGGTCGTCCATACCCTCAAAAATTGCCAGACCAAGCGCAACGGCCAGCCCACCTGCATCGTGATGAAAACCGAAATGGGCATGGGCGTCGACTTTATGATGGGTACCCACAAGTGGCACGGCAGCGCCCCCAACGAGGAGCAGACCAAAAAGGCCCTGGCCCAGCTGGAGGAAACCCTGGGAGACTACCCGGGGGAAGGAGTTTAGGCTGAGCCGCGCCAGCGGCGTCCTCCGCCTCATAAACATTCAATCCATAAGATATCAACCATGCTTACCCTAGATAAACTCCAACAAACCGGAAAACGAGCTACCCGCGAGGGGTTCGGAGCCGGGCTCAAGGCCGCCGGCGACCAGCACGATAACGTGATCATGCTCACCGCCGACCTGCGGGGTTCCATGAAGTCCGAAGATTTTATCACGACCTACCCCGACCGCTTCATTCAGTGCGGTATTTCGGAAGCCAACATGATGGGCGTGGCGGCCGGGCTGGCCACCGCCGGGAAAATCCCCGTCACGACCACCTTCGCCAACTTCAGTACCGGGCGGGTCTACGATCAAATCCGGCAGTCCATTGCCTACAGCGATAAGAACGTCAAGATTTGCGCCAGCCACGCCGGACTGACCCTCGGCGAAGACGGAGCCACCCACCAGATCCTGGAGGACATCGGTATGATGCGGATGTTGCCGGGTATGACCGTCATCAACCCCTGCGACTTCAACCAGACCAAAGCGGCGGTGCAGGCCATCGTCAAGCACCACGGGCCGGTGTACCTGCGCTTCGGTCGCCCGGGTTGGCCCATCTTCATCCCCGAAGACGCTCCCTTCGAGATCGGCAAGGCCCTGCAACTCAGCGAGGGGTCCGATGTATCCATTTTCGCTACCGGCCACCTGGTCTGGAAGGCCGTGGAAGCGGCCCGCCAACTGAAGGAAGAGGGCATCAGCGTCGAGCTGATCAACATCCACACCATCAAACCACTGGACGAAGACGCCGTACTCGCCAGTGCCAAAAAGACGGGTGCCGTAGTCACCTGCGAGGAACACAATAAGTACGGGGGCCTCGGTTCGGCCATCGCCGAATGCCTCAGCAAGCACGCCCCCACCCCCCAGGAGTACGTCGCTACCGACGATACCTTCGGAGAATCGGGCACCGCGGACAAGCTCCTGTCCAAGTACGGGCTGGATACCCCGGACGTGGTGAAGGCCGTCAGACGGGTTATCAAGCGAAAGGAGTAGTCTTCCTGCTACCAGCCGCACCGTGGAGGATATAAAAATTACCCTGGCCCGCAAGCCCGGTCAGCTCAAGCAAATACTGAAGCTACAGGCGGCCAACGTACGGGAGGCCATCGACGAACCTACCGCCGCCGCCCAGGGCTTCGTAACGGCTACCCACAGCCTGGAGATGCTACGGGAAATGACGGCCTCGGCGGCCAGCGTGATCGCCCTACTGGAGCGGCGGGTGGTTGGCTACTGCCTCGCTATGACGGCTGAGTTCGGGCGCACCATCCCCGTGCTGGCCCCCGTGGTCGATCGCCAGGACGCCGCCATGTTCCGGGCAGCCCCGCTGGGCGAAAGTGGGTACCTGGCAATGGGGCAGATCTGCGTAGCCGAAGGGGTCCGCGGCAGAAAACTCCCCGACCGGATGTATAAGTACCTGAGGGGATGCTACCACCCCCGCTTCCCCTACTGCGTCACGGCCGTCGATGCCCGCAATACGCGCTCGCTACGGGTACACGAGCGGGTGGGCTTCGAGCGGGTGGACCGCTTTACCGCTCCGGATGGCCGGGATTGGATCATCGTGGCCTGGGACTGGCGGGCGGGGCTGGAGGATTACTGAAATCCTACCTCCTCGAGTAGCGTCCACGGGCCGTAGTCGTAGCGGTAGAAGCGCAGCCCCCGGATACGGAGCGTACACGGACTGAAGCGCGTTGCCAGGTGACGGCGCAGCTTGTTTGCCGTAGCCTTATCTACCTTATTCTGTACGGTGATGTGTGGGCGCTTCCACGGGCGAGCATCCTGGCTGGTCAATTTGCTATCGAAGGCATCTCGCAGGGGTCGCCGTAGGCGGATCATGGGTTCGGGGTCCAGGGAATACGCCGTACCCTTACCGAGGGAAATCACGCCGGTAACGGCTACCGGTAGTATCCCCTCCGTCAGATCGAGATGACCGGCCCAGTCAAAGTTTTGGGCCAGTGGTATGGCCGCGTCGCGCACCCCGGGGGTGAGGTGGTGAAACAGAGTGATGTGAGCGCTGAGGTAATTGCGATGACCGGGGAAGAAGGCCCGTCGCATCCGGTGGAATACTCGCATATCCTGCTCCGCGACCCAGGCGGTGACGATGGTAGCCCGCGCTTCGGGTGATTTTCGGTAGTGCACGGTGGGGTAAGTGGCTAGCGCGCGGATTGTTGGTGGCGGCGTCGGTGTACTACGGGAATTGACCTTCGCCCGCTGGTAAGTTATCCTCACGGGATCACATTACCGAACATTTTCAACGCCGCTCACTCATTTAGCCCCCGAGGTCCACGGCTGAAGGCAGCAGCGCACTGTCAACCTCGCTTCCGGCCCCGTTAGCTACGCTGCTGCCTTTGGCGGTGGGGGCCGGGGGGCCAAAACGAAGGCGGAAAGCTTACGGCGAGCAAAAAAATTAGCGAAATAATTTGAGGATCCGGGGAAAAAGCCTACATTTGGTCAACCAATTATTGGTCAACCAATCTATGGTGAACCAATTTTAGCCTTACCAGACTTTTGGTCGGTGCCGCCGCCCGGGTCGGATTACATAGAATAAAGTAGTAGCCAGTCACGGACCGAGCAGGTTCAAATTCGGTGTCGCCGAATTAACGGAACCGCTATGCCGTATGCTAGCTGAGATATTGATTCCCAAGTCGGGGTATCAGCACCTGGAATTAAATCAATTACGATCATGCATACGAGATATCTACACTTCCGCGGTACGGGGTGGTCAATCAGTTGCCTGCCGCTACTCCTTCTGCTGCTCACCGTCCCATCGATTGGGACAGCGGCCGGGGATACCGCCCCTAAATCGATGTATTCCACCCTCGAAGTTGTGACCGGCACGGTCGTCGACGAAGAGGGCGTACCGCTGATCGGCGTTACCGTCAGTGTGCTCGGCACCTCGAGCGGGACGGTGACCGACCTGGATGGCACCTTCGCACTGGACGTGGAGGAGGGGGCTACCCTCGTGTTCACCTATACTGGTTACGCCCCCCAGGAAGTAGTGGTCGGTACCCAGACTGTATTCGAAGTCACCATGCTGCCCAATGCGGAGCTACTGGACGAGGTGGTCGTAGTCGGCTACGGTACCCGCAAGAAATCACACAACACGGGCGCTATCGCCCAGGTGTCGGGTACGGAAGTCGCCGCCATTCAGACCAGCCGGGTCGACGAGGCCCTGGCGGGTAAGCTGGCCGGCGTATTCATCCAGAATCAGAACGGGGCCCCCGGCGCGGATCCCAAAATTCAGGTACGGGCCGCCTCCTCCATCTCGGGGGCTTCCAACCCACTGATCGTAGTCGATGGCTACCCCATTTCGGGCAGCCTGGCCACCGTAAACCCGAACGACATCCAGAGCCTGGAGGTACTGAAGGATGCCGCCTCCGCGGCCATTTACGGCTCCCGGGGAGCGAACGGTGTCATCCTGGTGACTACCAAGCAGGGGGTTACGGGGAAGCCGAACATCAGCTACAACGCCTACGCCAGCGTTTCCGGCCGCTACCGCACGGATAACCAGCCGACCGCCGGTGAGTGGGCTACTACCATCGAGCGGAACGTAGCCGATGGCACCTTCGATGTCTCCGAAATCGACCCGGAGGTCTACGACTTTCGCCTCAACGCCTACCGCAATTCTCCCGACGTGGTGGCCGTGGAAGACTGGTTGTTCCAGACCGGCAATACCATGAGCCACGACCTCAGCATCGGCGGGGGTACGGAGGACGTGCGCTACTACGCCTCGGTCGGCTACCTGGACACCAAGGGCATCGTACGGACCCAGGGCTTCGAGCGCTACAATACCCGTCTGAACGTCGACGCGAATCTCGGCGAACGCTTTTCCGCGGGACTAAGCTTCAATGGCTTCCTCGGCGACCGGACCATCGAGGGTCACGATCAGCGCGACCTACTGCGGGCCTACAGCGTGCATCCGATCTACCACACCGAGGCGTCAATCGCCTTCGTACAGCAACTGGACCGGCAGGCGCAGGAGCTGGGGCTGACCGGCTTCGACGCCGGCTTCCGGGGCGGGGCAAACGCCCCCTGGAACGGCAGCATCTACACCCTGGAGCCCGGCATGACGGCCCAGGACTGGCACTACGGCCGGGCCGGTAACGGAATCGGGGGCTCGGGAGACGCCGGCCCCGCCACGAAACTGGATAATACGGAGCGCTTCGAGAAAACCTACTTCGGCAACCTGGCCTCCTACCTACAGTACGAGATCGTCGACGGGCTCAACCTCAAAACCGTGCTGGGGGGAGACCTACGCGACACCCGCGCGTTTTTCTGGCGGGGGCTGGAGTTCGATTCCCGGGCACGGTCCACCCAGACGGCCCTGGATGAATCCACGCTGAAACGCACCTCGGTACTCAGCGAAACCACCCTGAACTACGGTAAGGTGCTGGGGCGCCATGACTTTTCGGTGGTGGCCGGCCTGGAATTCCAGAACTTCTACATCAACGGCATCGCGCTGGACGCAACGAATATTCCCTTCGGGCAGCCGCGTAACTTCGCCCTGCTCAACCCCGCCGACATTTCCGTAAGCGAACGGGAGGAGACCATCGCGCGGCGCAGCGTCTTCGGGCGGATCAACTACGCCTACGACAATCGCTACCTGGCGTCGGTAAGTCTACGGCGGGACGGTGACTCCCGCTTCGGGCGCAACAACCGCTTCGAAACCTTCCCCGCCCTCTCCCTTGGCTGGAACGTACACAACGAATCCTTCTATGACTCCGAGGTACTGACGGATCTGAAACTACGCTTCAGTACCGGCTCACTGGGTACCACCTCCTTCCTGGGTGCCTACAACTCCCTGAGTCTGCTCAACCCCCAGGCGACGATCTTCGGCAACGGCTTCCTAATCCCCTCCGACGTGGCGAACCCGGACCTAACCTGGCAGACCAACACCGAAACGAACTACGGGGCCAACCTCGGCTTCTTCGAAAACCGCTTCCGCTTCGGCGTAGACTACTACACCTCCGACATTGAGGATATCCTCATCAACCAGAGCGTCTCCGAGGTGTACGGTACCACCTCGATCGCCCTGAACTCCGGTGACGTGCGCAGTTCAGGCGTAGAGCTGGAGCTGGGTGCTGCTATCATCAACTCCGCCGATTTCCGCCTCGATATCGGGGGCAACCTTTCAACGGTCAACTCCGAGATCACCGATCTGGGCGGCCTGCAGGAACTGGCCCCCACCATCTACGGTCAGAGCGGCCGGGGCCCCGTGTTCCGCAACTACGTCGGCGGCGAGATCGGCGAGATGTGGGGTATCGAGACCACCGGTGAGGTGGAAATGGAGCACCTGAAGAACCCCATCGAGTTCGTCGGTCAGCAGAGTGGCTGGAGCTACGCCGTAGACCAGAACGGCGACGGGGTAATCGACCGCACCCGCACCGTCGAGGAAGGAGGTGACCTGGTCAAGATCGGCCAGAACACCCCCGACTTTTACTGGGGGCTTAACGCCCAACTCTACCTCAAGTCCTTCGATGCTTCCGTTCAGTTCCAGGGCGCCCAGGGCGGAGAGGTCTACAACATCGACCCCCTGTACTACGGCTCCCAGTGGGGGCGGGCTCTGATGGATGACTTCGACTCAGAGGGGGACGGCATCGCCGACGCTACCGGCCAGCCCTACGTCCGCAACCGGGATCAGACCGACGCCATGATCCAGGACGCCTCCTTCATCGCCCTGCGCAACATCACCGTCGGGTACACTTTCGACCCCGATTTCGTCAGCGGCAGAAGGGCCGCCTCCCTGCGCGTTTTCGTTGCGGCCACGAACCTGCTCTACCTCATGGGTGACGACTACACCTCCTACAATCCGGAAGGGGTGGAGACGATGAACGGGGGTTACCTCGGCCCCACCACCTACGGGGTGCAGGTCGGGGCCAGCCCGATCGTGCGCAGCTTCACCCTGGGCCTGAACGCCAACTTCTAAATCCACGCCCCGCCCAAACGTGCAGTAACCGGTGGAGCAAAAAATAAAGCAAGATGAGAGTTTCCTTAATCGTATTGGGCACCTTCCTCGTACTGACGGCCTGTGAGAACGACCTGGAACAGGCCCCACCCAATGTAGCGAGTTCCAGTTCGCTGGAGGATTACGAAGGCATCCTGAATGCCGCCTACTACTATCAGATCGGGTCGGTGACCCCCTGGGCCGTCATGGGCGACTTCCGGGCTGACAATGCCCTGATGTTCGAGCCGCCCTTCACGGAATTTGATGAGTTCGACGGGGACCTGACGACCATGGACGACCAGTTCTTCGGCCCTTTCTACACGGCCCTGTATAAGTCTATCCTCAGTGCCAATAACGTCATCGAAAATTCGGACGACACCGAGGATGCGGGCGAGGCGAAATTCCTCCGGGCCCTGTCCTACTTCAAACTCGTCCGTGCCTTCGGCGACGTGCCGGTGGTGCTGTCGGCTTCCCCCAGCTTGACGGATGAATCCGTCCTGGTTCGGCAGGACGCGGCGGGGATCTACGAAAACGTCATCATTCCCGACCTGATGGACGCGATCGAGGCGCTGGATAACTCCGGTCTTTCGGACGGGCGTGCCACCCGGATTGCCGCTCAGGCGCTACTGGGCAAAGTCTACGTACAGCGGGGCGACTATGCCAGTGCCGAAGGACCTCTTGCAGCGGTCGTCAGCGGAGCCGCGGAGGCGGGCGTCAGTCTACAGGAAAACTACCGCGACATCTTCGGCGCGGAGAACGACCTCAACTCCGAAATCATCTTCGCCACCCAGATCACGGCCTCCATCGTCGATGAGTACGGCTTTTCCGAGTTCTGGTCCTGGTACGGCGGCTTAGATACCAAGTCGCTCGAACCCCTCGACGAAGACCTGATCGATGCCTTCGGAGGGCGGGATTCCGAAGACCTGCGTTTCCCGGTAGTGATCGACACCACGACCTACACCGCCTCCGCCAAGTATCCCCAGGAGAACGGCCCCGACCACGACTGGATCGAACTGCGGCTGGCCGATATCATCCTGCTCTACGCCGAGACGCTGAATGAACTCGGCCGGTCCCCCGCCGAGGTCCTCGACCTGCTGGACCCCATCCGCGAACGGGCCGGGCTCGACCCCCTGAGCGAGGATGATCTCGACAGTCAGGAGGAGGTCCGCGAAGCCATCCACGACGAGCGCCGGCTGGAGCTGGCCTTCGAGGGGCAGCGCTGGTTCGACCTGGTCCGCACCGGTACCGTAGAGGAGGAAATGGGCCAGTCCATCAACAGCAACTACTACCTCTTCCCCATCCCCGTCTCCGAAATTCTCTCCAGCTTCGGCGTCATCACCCAAAACCCGGGCTACTAGCCCACCCACCCTAAACACTATACCATGAAACTAGAAAACAAAACGGCCCTCATTACCGGCGCCACCGGCGGCATCGGGTTCGAAGTGGCCCAACACCTGGGCCAGCAGGGTTGTACGGTTATTCTCAACGGCATCGACGATGAAAAGGGCGACGAGCGTGTACGCACGCTACAGGAACACGGCATCACCGCCGAGTACTACGGCTTTGACGTCACCGATGAGGAGCAGGTCAACGACTGTATCTCTACCATCGGAAACAAGTACGGTAAGATCGATATCCTGATCAACAATGCCGGTGGGCTGGGGGGGAGGTCGCGTTTCGAGGAGATGTCCACCGACTTCTACCGGAAGGTCATGGCGTTGAATCTCGATTCGGTATTCTTCCTCTCCCGGGCCACGATCCCCTACCTGAAAAAGGGTAGCCACCCCACCATTATCAACTTTACCTCCAATGCCGCCTGGAATGCCGGCGGCCCGGGGGCGGGCATTTACGGCACCTCCAAGGCCGGCGTCCACGCCATCACCCGGGCCCTGGCCAAGGACCTCGCCGAGTACGGCATCCGGGTCAACGCCGTTTCGCCGGGTACCATCGACACCCCCTTCCACGCCCAGATCAAATCCACCAAACCGGAGGTTTTCGCCTCCTGGAAGAACAATATCATGCTGGGCCGTTTAGGGAAGCCGCAGGACGTGGCCGCCGTGGTCGCCTTCCTCGCCAGTGCCGATGCCGCCTTCATCACCGCCGAAACCATCCAGATCGGCGGCGGGCAGGCCCTGGGTATTTAATTGGAATCAGCAGAGTACATGAAGAAATTAGCAGGAAAAGTAGCCGTTGTCACCGGGGGTTCGCGGGACATCGGGCGGGCCATCGCCATCAAACTTGCCCGGGAGGGCGCCAACGTAGTCGTCAATTACTTCAATACCGAGGCGGGTGCGCGGGAAACGGTCGCCGAGATCGAAAAGCTCGGACAGCAGGCCATCGCCGTCAAGGCCGATGTTTCCAACCTCGACGATATCACCAAACTCAAAAAAGCCACCACCGATGCCTTCGGCGATACCGTCGACATTCTGGTGAATAACGCCGGAGGGCTCTTCGCCCGCAAGACCCTCCCCGAACTGGACGAAGCTTTCTACGACCGGGTCATCAACGTCAATTTTAAATCGACCGTCTTCGTTTCCCAGGCCTTCGAGCCGCTGATGGGCAAGGGTAGCGCGATCGTCAATCTGTCGTCCCTGGCTGCCCGCGACGGGGGCGGGGGCGGTTCCTCCCTCTACAGCGCCTCCAAGGGGGCCGTGACCACCTTCACGCGGGCCATGTCCAAAGAGCTCGGCCCCAAGGGTATTCGGGTCAACGCCGTCTGCCCGGGCCTGATCGGCACTAAATTTCACGATGATTTCACCCAGGACGAGGTGCGTGCCGCCGTAGCCGCCAAAACCCCCCTACGCAAGGAGGGCGCCGCCGAGGAGGTCGCCGACCTGGTGGCTTACCTGGCTTCCGATGAGGCCTCCTTCATCACGGGCAGCAATATCGATATCAACGGGGGGCTCGGCTTCAGCTAGGCGGACGTTTTGGGCGGCGGGGCGCGGGTGCAATGTGAGTATACACAATACACAGGTCGAGGATTACCGCCGTACCCGCCCCCCGCCGTCCCCCTCCATCAGGGCGATCACTTCGTCGGCCGTGACCAGGTTGACGTCGCCCGGGATGGTATGCTTCAGCGCCGAAGCCGCTACCGCGAAGCGCAGGGCGTAGGTCAGGTCGTCGGGCCAGGTGATCAGTCCGTGGATCAGGCCGCCCATGAAGGCGTCCCCTCCCCCTACCCGATCGACGATGTGGGTGAGCTCGTAGGTCGGGCTGGCGTGTAGCCGCTCGCCGTCGTAGAGCAAGGCCGTGTAGGTATTGTGACTGGCCGAGATCGAGGTGCGTAGGGTAGTAACGATGTGCTGGGCCCGGGGGAAGCGTTCCTTCAGCGCCCGGGCGGTGGGCAGGAAGTCAGTGCGATCCGCGACCTCGATGCCGAAGTAGCGTTCCGCCTCGTAGCTGCCGCCGACAATGACGTCGCAGTAGTCCACGAGTTGGGGCATGACCCCGGCGGGCGACTTGCCGTACTGCCAGAGTTTGCTGCGGTGGTTGAGGTCCACACTGATCGTGATGCCGCGGGCGGCGGCGGCCCGGCAGGCTTCCAGACATACCTCCGCCGCCGAGGCGCTCACCGCCGGGGTAATGCCGGACCAGTGGTACCAGCTCACCCCCTCGAAGGCGGCCTCCCAGTCAATATCCCCGGGGGATACGGTAGCCATCGCGCTGTCTTCCCGGTCGTAGATGACTTTGGAGGGGCGCTGTACCGCGCCGGTTTCGAGAAAGTAAAGCCCGAGGCGCTTCCCGCCCCTCACGATGCGGCTCGTATCGATGCCGGCGGCGCGCAGGGAGCGGATGGCACATTCCCCCAGGTCATTACCGGGCACCCGGGAGAGGAAGCGGACGGACTGACCGTAATTCGCCAGGGAAACGGCTACGTTACTTTCCCCACCCCCGTATTCCACCTCCATCACGCGGGCCTGCCGGAAGCGCTGGTGGCGGGGGGTATTCAGTCGGAGCATGATTTCCCCGAAGGTGGCGATCATACCGTGTCGTATTCAGGTTGTAGCGGTTCGATTCTGGGGCAAAGGAGCCAGACGCTCGCTACCGCGATGACCGCCAGCGCGGCCCCGATGACGAAGGCGGGGGTATAGTTGCCGCCGGCGGTCAGCCAGGGGACCAGGGAGGTGAGCCCTGCTACGGCCAGTTTAGCCGCCATTCCGGATAGCCCAGCCAGGGTGCCGACCGTCTTACCGCCGAAAAGGTCGCTGGGCAGAGTCTGCACGTTCCCGATGGCCGTCTGAAAGCCGAACAGGATCAGGGCCATCAGCAGCACGGCCGTGGTGGGCGCACCGGGGTTCGACATGGCCAGCAGGGCCGGCAGCATGATGAGGCAGCCCAGGGAGATGACCAGCTTGCGGGTGGCGTCGACGGTCCAGCCCGCTTTCAGGCGATTTTGGGCCAGCAGCCCCCCGAACCAGGCCCCGAACATAGCGCCCACGTAGGGTACCCAACCGTAGATGCCGATGGTCTTGACGTCCATGCCGTAGACCTCCGAGAGGTAGATCGGGATCCAGAAGACGAACAACCACCAAATGGGGTCGATGGCCGCCGAGGCAATGATCACCCCCCAGCTCTCCTTGCGGGAGAGCATGGTTCGCAGATCCGGATTATAGCCCTCGTCGAAGGTGCCGTCGCGGTCCAGGTCCTGGTTGCGCTGGCTGGTCAGGATGTACTCCCGCTCGGCCGTGGTGATCCAGGGGTGGTCCTTCGGTGGGGCCTTGACGAGCACGATCCAGGGGATGAGCCAGAGCAGTCCGGTCAGGCCCACCAGGATGAAGATAACCTGCCAGTTGAAGTAGACCGACAGCAGCGCGATGAGCGGAATGGAGATAATCCCGCCAATGGCCGCCCCCGAGTTGAAGATGCCCTGCGCCAGCGCCCGCTCCCGGGTCGGGAACCACTCGGCGTTGCCCTTCGTGGCCCCGGGCCAGTTGCCCGCCTCGGCCACCCCCAGAATGGAGCGGAAGATCGCGAAGCTCAGTACCCCCCGCGCTACCGCGTGCAGGGCCGTAGCGATGGACCAGACCCCAATAGAAAGCACGAAGCCCAGCCGCGTGCCCACCCAGTCGAAGATCTTACCGAACAGCGCCTGCCCGAAGGCGTAGGAGAAGACGAAGACCACCGAGATCAGGGCGTAAATTTCCTTGCGCTCGTCGTCCGTCTTGTCGGGGTAGAGGTCGACGGAAATTTCCGGCCAAAGCACATTGAGCGACTGCCGGTCGATGTAGTTGATGACGGTGGCCAGGGCGATCAGGGCGATCACCCACCACCGGAGCCCGCGCAGTTTCACGAGTCCTGGGTTGTGGGCAGAAAGTCCTCCCGGTGGGGACTGAATACGTCGATGAGCACGCCGGCCTCCTTACACACGCAGCCGTGCATGACGTGGGGCGGAATGTAGTAGGAGTCTCCGCCCCGGATGGTGCGCACCTCATCGCCGATGGTCATCTCGAAGACGCCGCTCTCGACGTAGGTCACCTGGCTGTGGTGGTGCTCGTGTAGTTGACCGACGGCGCCCGGCTGGAAGTCGACCTTCACGAGCATGATCTTGTCGTCGTAGCCGTGCATCTGCCGCCGGAGGCCCGGGCCGACGTCTTCCCACTCGATATCGTTACCGATGAGAAATTCCTTACTCGCTTGCATGTTCGTTGATTATAAGGTGATGGACGCCCCGCCAGCGGTGGGTCTGCCCGTTTAGTGCTAATTCGTGCTCCCGGTCGGGGACGGCACCCCGATTGGAGAGCAGGAGCGTCCACGTCCGGCCGCTCCGGTGGGCGATGCGCAGGGCGGTGTACTTCTCCGTATCGTGGAGTAGTTCCAGTCCGGTGATGCTACCGTAGGGGGTGTTCGCTACCTCCACCCGGGGGTTGTACTCACCGTGGGACTCCAGTACCGAGAGGAAGGTAGTGGAGGCTTTGTCCGGCCGGTGTAGCAGGAAACCGGGGTCCCGCCGCAGATTGAAGTTTGGGTCGTTCGCGCCCGGGCGCAGGAAGAGGATCTCGTCGCCCTCCTCCACGGTCATCATGTGGGTGTAGAAGCGGCCGCGGCCGAACCACTGTACGGTAGCCGTCGCGGAGTCCGGCTCGCCCCGGGCCTCGACCAGCAGGTGCTGGTAGCCGTGGTCGGTGCCCATAGCCGTGAGGGTGTCGTTGGTCCGGTAGTCGAAGTCGGTGGCCAGCAGTTGACCCATGTACCAAGTGGGTAGCTCGTGGAGGGCCGGATCCTCTCCCTCGGCGCGGAAGAGATCGATCAGCAGCGGGTGCTCGAAGACGGAATCGAGCAGCAGCCACTGCGTCCGGTGCAGTCTGCGGCCCGGGTAGGCATTATTACTCACCGCGCTGACCATCTTCAGCCTCTCGTCAGCTACCACGAAGGCGTAACGATAGGGATGGTACTGCTCGCCGATGCGAATGTCGCCTTCGTAGTGGGAGGTACGGTCGATGACCAGCGTATTGTGGGCCACGCTTTGCTTGCCGTAGGTCTGGTTTTCGGGCAGGTAGCGACCCCCGCCCTTCTGATCAATGTTGACCCAGCGGGCCGCCCCGTAGTCCTGGATCACCTCCCCCGTGCCGTCGTAAAAGGAGTAGGAGAGTTTGTCGAAGTGGCCGTGGCCCATGCCCTGGGCGGAGTACTTCATCACCGCTACGCTCTGTTCGTCTCCCGCTCCCGCGGCACGCAGGATGCCTACGCCGCCCTCGTTACCGTCCGCTCCGTCCGCGAAGGCCATAGATGAGGGTCGGAAGGGTTGGGCCTTTCCCTCCGCTAGCGCGTGCGCCACCGCCAGGCCGGCCGAATCCAGGGTCACGCTCCCCTGCTCGCGGGCGATGGAGAGTAGCGAGGGGTCCTCTCCGTAGTAGTAATAGCCGTAATCCACCGTCTTGACCACCTCCGGTGCGTAGATCGACATCCCCTTCTGGGAGTCGTTGATGGGAAAGAAGTCTCCGTTCGGGTCCGCCTGTAGCAGCAGGGCATCGATAGCCTTACCGAGAATGCTATCCCGATAGGCCAGGATTTCCAGGTTGGGGCGCTCCTCCGCCAGGGCCCGCCCGAAGAGCAGGAAGGGGGAGAGGGCGTAGCGCAGGTAGTAGGGCCCCTCGGTAAAGTAGCCGTCCGGGGAAAAAGATAGGTCGAGTTGGGCCAAAAAACCAGCGCGGCCCGACTCGGAAAGGATGCGCCCGGAATCATCGTCGCGCATATCCTCCGGCAGTTCGTCATTGGGAATACCGTAGAGCGCCCGTTGTACCAGTTCCTCGTCATCCATCACCAGTCCGATCATACCCACGGCGGCGTTGCCCCAGGTACTGTGGTTGTGGATTCGGTTGAAAAACTGGGGGTTTTCGACCGACAGAAAGTCGGCCATGGGGCGGAAGAGTTCCTCGTTCAGTTGCCGCCGTGCCTCCGGGTCGAGCCACTCGTAGATGTCGTCGTACGCCTGGCTCACGTACACAAGCCAGTTAGCGTCGTTCAGGCACTGCCAGAATATCTTACCGGTGGCGTAGGAGCGGTCGGTGGGGTGAATGGGCCAGGTCGGATAGGCTTCGGCGTACTGCAGCAGGCCGTCGCGGACGAATGCGGCATAGTGTTCCTCGCCGGTCAGGCGGTACAGCGCCCCGGCCGCGCCCAGTATCTTCCAGTTTTCCTTGTGGACCTCGTGGGTATAGCCACCGGCCATATCCTTCGGCGTGGGCACGCGTAATCCGCTTTCGATGGCCCGGTCCGCCCGCACCTGCGCCCGCGCCAGGTTTTCGGCAAATAGGGGGGGATATTCCTGTTGGGCCCGGAGGGTATGGACAGGAAAAAACAATGTAATTATGAAGAGCACCCTAAGGCTAGTGCAAGCCCACTTACTGCTTACCTGCCGGCGCTCCCCCTTTGGGGGCTGGGGGGCCAAACCGGCAGCGAATCGTATTAGCTTGCGCTCGTATTTTTTGCCCCCTAACCCCCAAAGGGGGAAGAAAAAACGAGCTACCGTACCGAATGCTCCTCCTGTGGAAGCTTGTTCCCCAAAGGTGATTCCTCTCACTTTATTCTCTTTGTCCCCCATCATTCGCTGAGTTGGGTGCCGATGGACGTGCCGTCCTCCAGCTCGGTGGTGGGTTCCTCCAAATGGTGCAGGTTGTCGGTGCGGTAGGGTTCGCCGTTGTCGATCAACTCGGTGCCGCCGGCAAAGACGCAGTCCGCGATGTCCACCACCGGCTCACCGACCACCAGATGCAGGCGCACGGGGGCCGAATCGTCAAATATGCTGTTGGTGATGTGGACGAACTGTACGCCGTGCAACCGTACGGAGCTGTCGGATTTATTCCATTTCCCGTCGGTGCCCACCTCGTCGAAGGTGCAGCGGTCGACGGTCAGCATGGGGCCGAAGGTGCTCTCGTCGCTACCGCCGCGGTGGAGATAGAGGGCGGCCTGGCCGATACCGTCGAAGAGGCAGTTTTCGAGCACCACGTTCTCGGCGTTGTAGATGCCGATGTCGTCGTTCTCCTGGTCCAGCGGCAGTACGCTGCCCGTGATGTTGGTGAAACGGGAGTCACGCACCACGATGGAGTCGGCGAAGGTGTGCTTGTAGACCCGCAGCACGTTGAAAGAGTGGTTCTTGTCGAGGTTGGTGAAGTCGCAGTCCTCGATGAAGAGCTTGTAGTTGTCGATCATCGAGTAGCGGCTGGTGCGGATGACGCTGTTCAGCGGCTGGTCCAGGCTCTCGCGGCCGTCGATGTGTGCGCCCCTCAGCGTGAGTCCGCCGCCGTTCTCGATGTTGAGCAGGGTGGTCTTGCGGAACAGGATCAATGGCTTTTCGCCGCCGCTGCCCTCAATGGTGAGGGGGTGGGTCAGGTCGATGGACTTCGTCTGCAGGTACTCGCCGGGGGCCAGGCGGATGATGTCGCCGGGGGAGGAGTTGGCTACCGCCTCCGCCAGCGTATTCTCGCCCGGGCCGATCTCGATGACCTCGCCGGTCCCGAAGTATAGTCCTTCTTCCTGCATGGGGTACCAGTCCACGCCGGTCGTCTCCGGGGTGGCCATGATGTCCATGCGGGCGCGGATACTGTCGGCGGCCGGGGTGTTTTCGGGTAGCATGACTCCGTGGCCGGCATCGACCAGGGATAGGGGCGCTTTGCGGAAGCCCTCCTCCTGCAGGGGCACCAGGTTCTCGTCCAGCAGGTTGCCGCGGAAGGTGATGCCGCTGATGTCGTCGTAGACCGTGAAGAGGCTGTCGCGGTCGCGGTTGACGAAGACATTGTCGGCCACCAGGGTGCTTTCGATGCGGGCGCTGCGCTCTTCGTCGCTGCCGGCGGCCAGTTGGATGTGGTCGCTATCGACGAAGACATTGCCGCTGGCCTCCGAGTCGCGGACCTGGTGGTAGCGGTTGATGGGCGAGTTGGGCACGCCGTTCATGATCACCAGGGCGCCCCGGAAGCGGTAACCGGTAAGTCCGGCCAGGTAGTTGTTCGTCACCCGTTGCCGCTCGTTGATGATGCGGATACCTCCGGTGTTGGCGCGGCGGTTGCCGAAGAAGAAGTTGCCGTCCACCGTGGTGCCGTTGCCGTGGCGCATGGTCAGGGTGCCCTGGCATTCGTGGAAGGTGTTGCCGCGGTAGACGTTGCCGCCGGACTTATTCGAAACAATCTCGTGCTCCCCGTTGCAGCGGTCGAAGTAGTTGCTTTCCACCAGCGTATTGGAGTTGCTCAGCGAGTAGTGGCTGGTGCCGATGCGTAGCGTTTCCCCCCCGTTGGAGCCGAGGATGGGGTGCTCGCCGAAGTAGTTGTGGTCGATGCGGTGGTTGTTTTCGCGGCTCTCCTCGCTGTCCAGGCGCACGGCCAGGGTCACGCCGCGGTTGCGCTTGCCGGTGAGGTAGTTGTGGTCGAAGCGGTTGTTGCGGCCGTAGATACCCACCCAGTAGTCGGTCTCGAACCGCTCGCTGGGGTTGTAGTCGTCGATCACGCACTCGGTCACCCGGCAGTTGTTGCAGAGCTCGTCCTTGGCGGTACGGAAGGATATGACCGCACTGGTGGGGGTGTAGCCGTTGCGGAACACCAGTCCCTCGACGATCAGGTGCTCGCCGGAGAGTCGCAGGTAAGACTGCCCCTCCATAAAGACCTTCCCCCTCTCCTCGGCCACCAGGTGGATGGGGGCACCGGCCGTTCCGAAGGCGCGGAAGTCCAGTTCCAGGTCGGTATAGGTACCGTTGGGGACCACGATACGGTCGCCGGGCCGGGCGTTCTGGATGGCTTCCCGCAGTTCTTCGACCCCCTGAGCGTAGCCGCTGGTGGTACAGAGCCCTACCAGCAGGAGCAGGAATATCAGTTGGGCGCGGCGCGCGGGTGCGGTGTTCCGGGGACATCGGATGCCGGGTAAGTACACGGTCATAGTTGTTTGATTTGCATGATCTTTCCGTTCCGTCCGGGGCGGGCGGTTACTATTGAAATTCAGGAAATACGAAGTAGCCGCGGCGGGCGGCCCTACGGCATAGTCAGTTTACGGTTCGCGGTCGGGCATGGTCCGACTGAAGGTGAGTACGTCGTTCAGGTGGTGGCGCATCACCTCCTCTACCGCACCGGGGTTCTGGTCGCGGATGTGGCGGAGGATCTCTTCGTGTTCGTGGTGGGCGCGCAGATCGGTACGGTCGTCACAGACCCGGTACTTGACGTAATTATTAATAATATCGGGGGTGATGATCATCATCAGCGACTTCAGTACGCCGTTCTTGCTGGCGTCGGCGATGCTGAGGTGGTAGAGCAGGTCTTCTTCCACGGCACTGCTGCCGGCATTGATCTTTGCTTCGTAGGCTTCCAGCGCCCGCTCGATCTGCACCAGGTCTTCGCGGGTGCGGCGTTCGGCGGCCAGGCGGGCGCACTGTACTTCCAGCATGACGCGGGTTTCCACCAGGGAGGCGAAGTCACGCTCCTCGAGTTGCAGCACGTCGGTGATGAGCCCCTCCAGGGCAGCGATGCCCATGCCGGCCACTACCGTCCCGCTCTGCGGCAGGGTACGCAGGATGCCGTAGAACTCGAGCTTGCGGATCGCGTCCCGCACGTGTCCCCGGCTCACCCCCATGCGGTCAGCCAGTTTGCGTTCGGCGGGCAGGCGGTCGCCGGGGGCGAGCTGACCGGAGGTGATGAGCGCACGCAGTTGGCGGATGATTTTGTCGACCGGGTTTTCTACGCGGATGGTCTGAAAGTTTTCGAGCATGGGGGTAGGTTTGCTGGGTGGCCTAGTGGGGGTTGGACAAATATAGGGGGTGAGAATTGGTTGACCAAATTTTGGTTGACCAATGTTCGCCCCGGGAACGGTCCGCTCAACGGTTGCACCCAGGCTTTATTCCATTTCGAGGCTCCGACGTCCCACGGTATAGCAGTAGAGTGCGGCGGGCAAGTACTTGATCGACAGTCCTGCGACTTCGACGGTATCGGTCACGGATTTGGTTGTCACCAGTACAGTGTCGAGCTTATTCTTTCGGGCGAAACTGAATAAACTGTTGAGCTCTCCGGGATGCTTATGGTAACGATCCGTCCATTTGATCTCTACGGTCCAGCGAGGACGCAGGGTTGCTTTGTTGAGGCCGACAATATCCACCTCTCCACCCTTACTATCCCAGCGGGCGTAGAATATGGTATTGACCTCCCGGTGGAACCACTGTGAAAAAATAGCCGTCTCGACTAGGCTGCCCATCCCCTCGGAGCTGTCAACCAGCGGCGCGAACAGCCCGCTACGGATGGAGGGGTTGGTCAGGTAAATTTTAAAGAAGTTCGCCCGCTTGAATTTCTTGCCGCTATCGTCTACCCGACTTACGATACGGATCAAGAAGGCAGCCTCCAGGTAATTTACGTAGCGCTTGATGGTAGCCTTGGAAACCCCCGAAGTTTTAGAGAGCGAGTCATAACTGAACTCCTGCCCGGAATTGAAAGCGATGGTAGTGAACAGCCGGTTCAGTTCGAGCACGTCCTGAATCCCGTAGAGCGTTGGCAGATCCCGTTGCAACACCTTGTCGATGATATCACTCTTCAAGTAGCGGGCGGGGTCGCGTTGAATTTCGGCGGAAAGCGAGACTTCCGGGTAGCCTCCGAAATTGATGTAGCTGACGAACTCCTCATTCAGCACGGACATCGAGTTGGTAGCGTAAGAGCGGAAGGACCGGTCTCCGTAGGTATCCACCTGCTCGACGATCAAGTGGTTAAGCTCCTTCAGGTGAATGAACTCATGAAAGGTGAGCGGAGGAAGACTGAAATCGGTGAACCGCCCCGCACCCGACTCCTGGCTCTTCAGCCGCAGGGCCGCCGCCGCCGAACCCGAGGCCACGAATTTGGTATGTCGGTACGTATCTACCAGAGATTTTAGGTGCACCTCCCAATCTTTGAGGTACTGAACCTCGTCGTAAAACACGTAGCAGTCTTCGGGGGTATCGGTCAGACCGGTGGCCTCGCGGCTTAGTCGGAACAACCGATCGAGATCCGCCGAGCCGTAGATGGGGGTGTCCAGGCTCAAGTAGATGATCTTTCGTGGGTCTACGCCCTGATGGTCGATCAGGCGCTGGATCACGTGAAAGAGCAGGACTGTTTTCCCCACCCGGCGTGGCCCCATGACCACTACCGCCCGGTGGGGGGTACGGGCGGCTACCAGTCTGCGCAGGGAGGTAAAGTACAGTCGGGGCTTAAGTTGACGGTAATAACTGGCGATCTCTCGGGTCTTCCACCAGGGGTTATCTACACGCAAGCGTGCGATGATCTGCTCTTCAGAAATCTCGCGTAGCGGCATAAGCTAAGTTGACTTTGCTTAAAGTGCCAAAAATAGGACAACTAAGCTAAGTCAATTTAGCTTATCGGGATTAGTTTAGCTAACTAGCTGATTAATAACCGATTACCACGTCCTGAAAGTAGAACTACACTGAGCCGTATCGGATTTGCTCTTTTCGTCTATTCCTCGCCTTCCGCAACCTCCCCCAGCGCGATCCGCCGCAGGTACTCCCCGACGGCGCTGTCCCCCTCCAGGTAGTCGTCGCAAACCTCGCCGAGTTCCCGCAGCATGGCGCCCGCGTGGCGGTCGGCCCAACTGCTGTTGCTGACCGCCTGGAAGTAATACTTCTTCGGTTCGTAGCCATGCAGTTTGAAGAGATCGTTTTTATGGGTTGCCCGCAAGAGCGCCCGCCCGTTGGGGCTCCGTAGCCTGAGCATCCTCACCCCCACCATGTCCGGGTGTACCCACTTGCGGTTGTTGTCCGAGCTATTCGACCGCTCAGGCCCCCCAGCACGGCCGAAACGTAGTGGCGGGGGGTCTTACACACACACATCGTTGTGACTGGTCAGGCGGTGTAGGTTGTCTACGCTCCTGCGGGCGGCTTACTTTACGGTCATCTTACGGGATTATGTCTTACTGCAATTGGGGCGGGTGCGCAGGTGCGATCCATTCCGGGAAATTTAAACGTTTACCG
>CAZQNE010000042.1:0-31717 GCA_964594535.1 uncultured Lewinella sp. | reverse complement strand
CCGTGTCCGTCGCCGAACAGTCCTGACCGTACAGACCCGCCGGGGCGGTCAGACCAAGTAGGAGAATGAATAGAAATGGCCCGGCCCCGGCAAGGGGCTTACGGTAGTACGTACCTGAATACATAAAAAAATAAGTTGTGTTGCTATAGTGTATTTGGTTCCGTGGTGGGGTCGGGGCTACCGCCCGCGCTTCACCACCCGCAGCGTACCCATGCGCTCCCCATCCGTGACCGTGACCAGGTAGGTACCCGATGGAACGGAGGTGAGGTCGAGTTCTACGCGGTTCGCTCCAACAACGGCGTCGAAGTATCGCTGCTGTACTGTCCGGCCGAAGATGTCGGTGAGTTGCAACTGAATCCTGCCGGCAAGCTCGGTATGCAGGCGTACCGTCAGCCGGTCCGCCACTGGATTAGGGAATGCCTCCAATCCAGCAAAGGACCGCGCCCACCCCGGCGTCACGCTCACCGCCTCCTGGTAGGTAATACCGAATTCGGAAAAGTCGTCGGTCATAAATTCCACGTAGTGGGCCGTGCCGCCGTAGTCGCCGGTGGTGGTCACGTCCTCGGTCGTAAAGTCACCGCTGCTGTTGAGCAGATCGCAGTCGGCGTTCGGGCCGGAGAAGTGGGTCACGATGAGGTCGTCTTCCCAGTCCAGCGTCTCCCCGACGGCATTCGAGAGTTGGTCCAGTTCCGCATCGGTTACGTAGAGCCGAATTTTTACCCCGCCATTCTCGGTATACGGTCCGCTACCGTTGTCCGGGTTAATGCCGTAGTAGCGGCCCAGCTGGGGGTCGCCCGTAAAGGGGGCGGTGGGGGCGTCGGCGTAGTCGGTCATGGACACTACCACGTCACCGAGTGCATTGCCGTTGGGGTTGATCTCGGCTAGTAGCTTACCGTTATCGTCAAGCACGCGGATCCAGGCACTGCCGTTCACCCCCTGGGCGCGGACGCGGGTGCAAGCATTGTCCGAATTTCCGGCGAGGGCAGCCGCACCATCCGTGGTGGGCGGGGCGAAGACCATGACACGGACGTCGTCGAGCAGTAGGCCCTCGTCCATGGCGTCGCGGGGACTACCGAAGCTCAGTACCGTACTACCGTCTTCGGTGGGTTCGTACAGTAGTTCGACGTACTGGTAGGCGGCCGGTGCCTCCGTATCGTCAAAGAGCTTGGCGTCATCACCCGTCATTAGTCGTAGCTGCCCTCCCCCGTTGGGGTTCAGCGAACGGTAGCGGAAGGAGATCGCGTAGGTGATGCCGGTCTCCAGATCGAGGGTAGGGAGGGATAGGCTGTTTTCGTCGGTCTGTCCGTCGGTGGGTAGCAGCCGGAAGGCCCCTTCGAAGATGTTCCAGGCCGGGTCGGCGGTCCAGCAGGGCGGGGCGGTGGTGAAGTCTTCCCGTAATGGCAGACTGACCTCCTGGCCGGTCACGGTGAGCTGCTGAGTCGCAATGGCCCGGTTACCGGCTTCGTCGAGGGCCGTCCAGGTCAGGTCGTAGGTGCCGGGATCGGTCAAAACGGTATCGGCCGTCAGGGTAACTTCGCAGTCGCTCGTTACCTCCGGGCGGTAGGCGGGGGCGGCGCAGGCAGCTAGGCTGGCGGCGGGGAGGGTGTAGGTGGGGGCGAGGTCGTAGAAGAAAATAGTGCCGGGAAGCTCATAAGAGTCGTCATCGTCATCATATCCGATCCAGTAGCCGGTAACGAGTGTATTACCGCTTAGTCCAAAGTCACCGAACCCTTCGTAAGTAAATTCTGTTTCTTCTCCTTCCCTAATCGTGTCGATCTGGGTAAACTGACCATTTCCATCGTGCTGAAATACGTAGAGTGCATCTACATATTCATCCGCTGTACCACCGGAGGCAACGAAGTAATTATCAGATATCGCAAACCCGCTTAGGGGATACTGACCATCACCTCCAAGTTCGCCGGTTTTAGTCCAGGTTCTATCATTGTTGCGTTGGTAGATGAAGGCCTGGCCGGTAGTTGCACTATAGGTACGATCCCCATCGGGGGTCCATTGGGTAGTGCTGAATACGGCTACGTCGCCCTGTAGTACTAGGTCATCTTCGTAAAAAGTATAATTATTTGGCGGTTCCGCTCTATAATCGCCCTCCGGAAATACGAAAGTATCTTCCCATTCTCCGCTTTGCTCATTAAAATCGAAGGCTACCCTGCCCGTTTCGAATTCTCCGCCATATGCTCGTTCCCCCCACTGCATATCCGCTACAATCCGGGTACCGGCAAAGGCAAAGTTGTTTTCATCACTAAAATCGAAAACTACTTTACTGTAGGTTGTATCGACGCCCTGGAACGTGCTATGATAGGTCCATTCGTTGTCCTGCAATTCAAAAATCCGTACGATACTTTTAGGAATTTCACTGGAGCTGTTCGGCCTCCCATAGTGTACTGCCAGGTAGTCTTCGGTTACTTGTAAATATCTGCCAAATTCCTCATCAATGGGTCCGATAGAATCATCATTACCCTCAAGTACCTGAACTTCCTCCCACCTGCCGGAGCTATTGCGGCGATAAACGTACACCCGGCCTGATCTGCGGTTTTCGTCGTTGGGGGTCGCGTAGTACCAATCAGAATAAAAGGCGTATTCCCCCGCGATGGCAATCTCGTCAATGTAGCTCTCCCCCGTCCGTTCGATGGTCTGGACGCGCTGCCACTCCCCATCTCTCCGTTCGAGGAAGTAAAGGAAATCGGTCCCTTCTTCCTTCTCTTCGTCGTAAAAGGAAGCCGTAGCGAGGGCGTAGTTACCCGATATGGCCAGTTCATCTCCGAAATAATCATCGTTTTTTGGCGTCGGCGACTGCAACCGCTGCGTCCGTACCAGCGTGGTATCGATCAGGTTCCCTGCTGGGAACACCGGCCCCTCCCCACATTCCTGCCCCACCCCCCGGGCGGTAGCGAGTAGTAAACAGCATAGAATCAGCCCCCGACCGGCGGGGAGTAAGTAAGCCTGTAGCATAAGCGGGTGTATTGTGTTGTTCGCCCGTTTATACCTGTGGGATGAATAGGTAACCCTGAGCACGCAACTACAAGTTGCGGCTTACTGGCGCGGCTGCAAGCCGCGTTGTGCTACCGCCGCCGCTGCCCCAGATACTCCATCGTCTCCCCCTTGCCAAAGCCGTAGCTGAAGCCCAGCATCACGAAGGTGCCCCGTAGCTCACGCCGGTACTGGTAAAAGGCCTCCTGACTGGTTTCCACCTCGCGGATGCGACTGGCGAATACGTCCCGCACGGCAAAGTTGACCGCCCCCCGGCCGCCGAAGAGCCGCTTACGCAGGCCCAGGTCCAGAAAGGCGAAGCCGCTGGTCTGCCCCTGCACGGTCTGGACGCGGGAGTTGTAGTTGCCCGTCGTCTCGAAGTCCACCTCCCAGGGTAGGTCGAACTTAGCCGTCATGCGCCCGAACCACTGGTTGGCCGAAAAGTCGAAACTCGTCCCCTCCAGCTCCCCGTCACGTACGAAGGCGTTGTAGTTAAAGTCCCCCGTCAGGGTAAACCACTCGGCGGGGGTGTACTTCCCGTTCACCTCCAGGCCAGTGGTGCGGTTGGTACCCAGGTTGACGGGTTGGGTGATGCTGACCTCCTCCTCGAAGGTGGTCACCCGCTCCACCACGTCGGTCGTGTAGCGGTGGTAGACGCTGGCGTTGAGGCTAGCCTGCTCCATGATGAAAATGCCCGTCAATTCGTAACTATCCGCGTACTCCGGCAGCAGGTTGGGGTTCCCGGTGCGGATGGTGAAGTTGTTGCGAATATTGAAGAAGGGATTCAGATCCCACAGCCGCGGCCGGAAGATGCGCCGGGAGTAACTGGCCTGAAAGCTGGTCGCCTCGGTCAGCTTGTAGCTCGCCGCCGCGGAGGGGAAGAGGTTAGTGTAGTTCTGCTCGTTGCGCTCGTCGGTGGTCTGCAGTACGGTCTCCAGGTCGGTCCGTTCCAGGCGTAGCCCGACTTTGAGCCCCCACTCCCCCAGTTCGTAGGCCGCCGTTCCGTACCCGGCCGCTACCCGCTGGTTCCAGTCGAAAACGTTGGTCAGGGCAGAGTTGTCCACGAAGACGTCGTTCAGGAAGTCGCTCACCGCGAAGTCGTTGCTCACGTCGTTGGTGACGTACTGGGCGCCGGTCTCGACGGTAAATTCCTCGCTGATTGGGCGGGTATAATCCAGCTTGAAGGTGTTCTCCTGTTCCCCGAATTCGGTGCGGGTGCGTTGGCGGCCGCTGTTGTCCTCCCCGCTCACGGTCTCGTTCAGGAATACCGACGACTGGTCCTTGCTGAACAGCGTCCCCAGGGCACTCACCACCAGTTGGTGTTCCTCGTCTTCGGGCCACTCCCGTACGTACTGTAGTTCGAACTGATACTTCGGGTTGGTGGCGTCGGTGGTTTCCGAGCGGTTCCAGACGCTGGTGGTCGTGCCGTCTTCCAGCTGCCGGCGGAAGGTGAAGGCCGAGGGCTGGTCCTCGATCTCGTAGGCGAAGTTGCCCGACAGGGTGAAGATGTTGCGCTCGTTGAGGTAGTAGTCGGTGCCGAGCACGACGTTGTAGAAGGTCTCGTTGCGAAACTCCTCCCCCTCGCTCAGCACGCTGGTGCCGGTAATCCGGTTGCGGTTGACGTTGCGCTGGTCTTCCGGCAGTTCGCGGTAGCCGACGCCGAACTGACTGAACAGGTTGAATTTTTCCGACCGCCGGTTCAGGCTCAACCCCACGCTGTGGTTGTCGGGTACGCCGGTATTGACGCTTACGGCCCCGTTCAGCCCCTTGCGCTCTTCTTTCTTCAGCACGATGTTGATGATACCCGAAGTACCCTCGGCGTCGTACTTGGCCGAGGGGTTGGTGATCACCTCTACGGATTCGATCATGTCCGCCGTCAGGGTACCCAGGATATTCCCGCCGTCGCTGGCCACCACGGAGGGCTTACCGTTGATGAGGATCTGTACGCCCCCCGCTCCGCGCAGCCGGATGTCGCCCTCGATGGTTACGTTCACGGAGGGCACATTTTGCAGTACGTCCAGGGCCGAGGCACCGGTGCTGCTGAGGTCCTGCCCCACGTTAAAGACCCGCTTATCCAGCCGGAATTCGGTGGTCGATTTTTCGGCCCGTACGGTGATCTCATCAAGGGTCTGCCCCTGCACGCTCAGTTCCACGATCCCCAGGTCGATCTCGCCCCCACTGGCTGTCGGCAGTTCCGTGATCCGCCGCGTCTCGTAGCCGATGAAACTGATCTCGGCGTATACGGCTTCGGTGGGCGTCTTCAGGCGAAAGCGCCCGTTCATATCCGTAGTCGTTCCGGCGACCTGACTGCTATCGGCCCGGTCGGCAAGCATCACGGTAGCGAATTCCACGGGCTGGCCACCGCTTTCCACTACCCGGCCGGTGACGGAGAGTTGGGCCAGGAGGTGGGCGGGGACGCAGGTGCCGAGTAGGACGGGAAACAGGAACTGAAGGAGACGGGGCATGGCGGGGGAGAACTAATTGAAGGGTGTCACCTACCGTTTACGTCTTTGGCCCTCGGGTGTTCCATCCGGTATCCGGCGACCCGCCGAACGACCCGCTTCACCCGCCGAACGACGGCCCCATCTTATTCCAACGTGAATGTATTACCCGCGTAGTCAGACCACTCCGTCACCCCT
Source organism: uncultured Lewinella sp. (assembly GCA_964594535.1). GTDB lineage: Bacteria > Bacteroidota > Bacteroidia > Chitinophagales > Saprospiraceae > Neolewinella. Next base: position 26,093 of record CAZQNE010000042.1, on the reverse strand, counting down.
ACACCCTTTACCAGCACGAATCGCCGGGGCGGCCGAACCGCCCGCAGTTTTGACCGGTCGATAACCGTTACCTCTACCGCCTCGTGGGTAGCGGACCGGTAGGTGTAGTTCGACCGGTAGTTCACCGTGAAGGTGGCAGGGTCCCAGTTTTCGATTGCGCCGTCGGGCTCCCTCTGTCGGAAGATCAGCTTATTACTCGCACCCCCGGCTACCCAGTACCCTACATCGAAGGTACGATCCCCGATAAAGTGAAAAATCAGCTCCATGCCCGTTGAGTCCAGGCCCGATACGAATTCCAACGCCAACCATTTCGTAGTACACTGGAAGGGTTGCCCCTCCACCGCGCAATCTGCGGTCGGCACATCCGTTTCGACGTTCCCGACAATTTCCGCCCAAGCCCCCTGGTCATAACTGATCTGATCTCCAAAGCCCCGCTCGTCGAGGGTACCGAGCCAGTCGGTATAGGCGGCCGGGATGCGCCTAATTTCCTCGCCGTCCTCCTGACAGCCGAACAATAGTAAGCCGCTACAGAATAGCACGAAGGGCAGTCGATTTATAGTCCGCATCCGCCGTATTCTTTATCGATGTACGTATCCTCGGTGACCGTTACCGGTGGGCAACTTCTGCCGCAGCTGCGATCGACGGGGGTATAAGTTTCCCCGGTCAGTACTCGGGTTCTTTCGATGTTGTAACCAAAAAATTCACCACTCCCGCTATCAAAGAAGGGTTGATGGTAGTATATGGGGCGTCGGGTTAGTTGAATATCCCCATCGGGATAGTCGAGCTTCGTTTCCTTCGTGTTCTTGAATTGGGTGTCCGTACCAACCTTGGCATCAACCGTTCCAACAATCGGTATCTTAACCTTAAAACCGAAGGATCCCGAAATCTTCTTTTCGTTAGAAGAGGTAATGGTTTCTTCGATTATCCGAATATCTAAGTCATCCGTTTCGGTGGTCAATATGACCACGCTACTCCCTACCAGTTCATTGTCCCATGCTCCGCTCAGTATACTCCTCGTGCTACCTTCTTCTTGGTTCAAAAGAGTAGGGACATAGGTGTGGTACCTATCGCTATTGACGCAATCGTTGAATATTCTGGTGATACTTTGGCCACAGCGGCTACGCCCATCCGGTAATCTTTCACTACACGTTCTCAACTGTTGCAGGCAGCAGTTGATGGTTTGGATGGTCGTTTCGGTCAGTTCCGCTTCGTCGTTCGGGGAGGCCGTGCGCGCCCGAGCGACGACCACCCGTATTTCCGGCGCACCGTTGAGCTGATTTTCACCGCGATCCAGGTTCGCTACTCCCCCCGCTATCTGGTCCGCCCGTATGCCGTAGTACTTGAGTGGCTCATCCCCCTTCCGGAAGGAACCGTAGGTCAGGTCGTAGTAGTCGCCCGTCCAGTCACCACCGGCATTGCGGTACTGGACTTGCATTCTAATCTTTTGCCCCATCATTTCGGCGGGGTAGACGTAGGTATAGGATTCATCCTGAGAGGTACCCGCGTTGATGACCGCGACTTCTTCCAGGTTCCCGTTACGTACTACCGTCAGTCGGTACTGCGTCACGGCTACGCCCGCCGGCCGGTGCCAGGTATACAGGATGGTGTGATCGTCCAGATTTTCGCCGACGAACGATTCGACGCGCGCCAGGGTGCCATTGGCAACCGCGTTGTCGGTCAGGTAGCTGCGTTCTCCCCCGGTAGTCGTAGCGTCGCACTCGGTGTCGAAGCCGTTCTCGTCTTCCGCCAGGATGGTCGCACGCAGAATGTACACGTAGTCCGTATTGATGGAGGCGTTCAGCGTCGGATCGTTGAAGGTGCTGACACTGGAGCGATCGAAGGTACCGATCAGGGTTTCCCGATTGGAGATCGGATCCTGGCGGTGAACCGTAATCTCTACCGTGGCCGACCCGAGTCGGCTGAAGTCAATATCGTAGTCCAGTCGGACGCCTCCGTTTACGGACTGCACGGTAAAGCCGCGGAGGATATTCGCGGGTACGGGGCAGTCCGAAAACGTCGGATCACCGGTGGAAGGGTCCGTACCGACACCGCCGGGGTTAACGACCGTCTGTCGATCTTGCAGTAAATCGCCATGGTGGTCGTGCCGCTCGCTAGTCTGCAGGACGATCACCGGAATGTCCAGTCGTTCGCTCAGTCCGATCGTCGTGTCGATTCCGGTGACCGATCCGGTCACGCTCGTGGTCCCTTCGTCGAAGTTATCGGGCATGTAGTAGACCGGCATCCGGTCCGTACGCTCTACGAAACCGACCAGGTCACCGCGTACCGCGACAATCTGGGAGGGGTTTGCCGTCAGGAAATTATCCACGTCCCGTTCGGTTACGCCCTCGGGCAGATTATTTAGCAGAGCCTCCCGTGGCGAGATCGGACCGGCACTCTTTTGGTACTGCGTGTGATCGACCGTAGGGGAAAGCAGATCCGAAAGAAGTACTTCGGTATCTCCCGTTTTGAGCAGGAGCGCCTGGTATTCCAGTTCATTCAGGAAAACATCTTCCGTAACCGCATGGGAAATAGCGACGGCGATGGCCCGGCCGATCCGGTCCTTCGCAGGGTCCGTTTCCTCCCGGGCGATGGGGAAGACCTCCTCCACGCAGGCGCTCAGCAGGATGAATAGTAGGATGATAAGCAGGCAGGGGGGGGGTAGTGACTTAGGTGTCATTCAGGTGTATGGGTTTAGTCAATCCGCCAAAAATATTTTCGGCGTCAATTGAATATACGAATATAGATATGAGTCGGGAGCGCACCCTACCCCATAAGCAATATTGTCGGAAAGTATACATATATCCTATCTCCCGAACGACCCACTTTACCCCCCGAACGACAGCACCCGTGCGCCGGCGCCCCCTACCTTTGCCGCGTGTCGCTGCGCTCCCGTCCGACGGCCTCCGAGGTCCTGTTCTTGGTGTTACTCTACGGGGTGGCCTTCTTCTTCTACGCCTACGACCGCCGCAATCCGCTACCGCAGGAGCATGACCTGGTGTTCTTCCTGTCCTACGCCGGGGCGGCACTGTTCACGAGCTACTACCTGTTGCCGCGCTACGTATACCGGCGGCGCTACCTGGGTTTCGCGGTCTGGGTGCTCGCCCTGGTGGCCGGGCTGATGCTGCTGGAGGAACTGGTGATCGAGCCGATCTACTTTCCCGACGACCGCGCCCTGCGGTTTCCGGGGCTGATCATTAGTCTGCTGCACATCCTGCCGGTGCTCACCATCCTGATCGGCGGCAAATTCGGCTGGGACGCGGTGCGCTCCCGCGGTGAGGTGCAGGAACTCCGGGCGGCGGTGCGGGAGAGTGAGCTCAGCATGCTGCAGTCCCAGATCAACCCCCACTTTCTCTTCAACAACCTGAATAACCTCTACAGCTACGCCCTGGAGGGTTCGCCGAAGACCCCCGAGATCATCCTGGAGCTGAGCGGCGTACTGCGGTACATGATCTACGACTGCCGCGCCCGCTACGTACCCCTACGTACCGAACTCAGCCAGTTGCGCAACTTCGTCCAGCTCTACGAACTACAGATCGAGGAACGCGGCTCGGTCACCCTCGCGCTTCCGGAAGACTACCCCGGCGATCTGCGGATCGCCCCCCTCATCCTGCCGGTGTTCGTCGAAAATGCCTTTAAGCACGGGCAGGCGGGCCTTTCCTCGAACATCGACATCGCCATCGCCGTGCGGTTGCGTTCCGACGGAGTGCTCGACTTTCGGTGCGCCAACCGCTACGCACCCGCTCCCCCGCCCCCGGAGAAAAGCGGGCTCGGTCTCACCAACGTACGCAAGCGACTGAATTTGCTCTATCCGGGGCCGGCCCACGATCTACGGATCGAGGATCGGGGCGATGCCTACCGGGTCCTGCTCACCCTTGACCTCCAAAACCCCCTCCCGGAATGATGACCTGCCTCATCGTCGAAGACCAACCGCCGGCCCAGCGTATTCTGCGGAAGTACATCGCGGATCGGGGCAATCTCGACCTGCGGGGGGTGTACCCGGATGCCCTGGCGGCGGCCCGGCACCTGCGCTCCGCCGCCCAACCGCTCGACCTGCTCTTTCTGGACATCAACCTGCCGAAGCTCTCGGGACTGGACTTCCTGCGGAGCCTCTCCACCCCCCCGGCCGTTATTCTGACTACCGCCTATCCCGATTACGCCCTGGAGGGCTACGAACTCAACGTCGTCGACTACCTGCTCAAGCCCTTTTCCTTCGCCCGCTTCGTGCAGGCCGTGGAAAAAGTGAGCGAACGTACCGCGGAATCGGCCGGCCCGGCTGACCATCTGTTCATTAAAAGCGGCCGGGAATATCTGCGGGTCCGGGTAGCGGATATCCTGTACCTGCGGGCGGGCAGCGACTACACCGAGATCATCACCGCGGCGAAGAAGTACCTCTCGACCGACCCCCTGCGCGAGTGGTCGGAGCGGCTGGAGGTGTACGGTCATTTTCAGCAGATCCACCGTTCCTACCTGGTCAATACGACGCGGGTGGACCGGATCGTGGGAAACGAGGTAGCCCTCGGCGGCCGGCACGTACTACCGATGGGCCGGGCGTACAAGGCGGAGGTACTGCGTCGGTTGGGACTGGAAGGTTAGCGGGCCCTCATCCGCGGTGCTAATAGCGTACGATCCGCACGGTTTGCGGGCCCCGATCCCGCTCCGACAGGGTGAGCCAGTAGGGCCCGGGGGGCAGGTGGTGCAGGTCCAACTCGATGCGTTGGTCCTTCGCGCTTCCGGTGTAGGTTGTTTGGCGAACCACCCTGCCGAGCTGATCGCTGATCCGCAACCGCAGCGGACCATCGCCCCCGGTAGCGAACTCCAGGGTGACCGGCCCGGGGGTAGGTACCGGATAGGCACGGAGCCCGGCGGTGGCCCGCCCAGTTCCGGTAACGCTGACCACCTTACTGTACACATAGCTACCGTCCAGATCGACCATCCGGAGGCGGTAGTAGGTCAGTCCCGCCGCCGCGGGGTCGGTGTAGGCGTAGCGATCGAGTCCCCGACCGACGATCCGTGCCCGGGAAGAAAAGACGAGCCCGTCCGTACTGCTTTCTACCTCGTAGTGGGAGAAGGCTTCCTCCCGTGCCACCCGCCAGGTGAGTTGATTGGCACCGGCGGCGGTCGGCCGGCCCGTGAAGTCGAGCAGCGTGACGGGCAGGGCCGAGGAGGAAGAGGCGGCGAATTCGGAAAAGCTCGTCGTCGTAAATTCGATATAGTGGGCGCTGCCCCCGTAGTCTCCACTCCCCCGTAACAACTCTTCGCGCAGAGTACCGCCCGAACTGTTGGCGATGGAACAATCTTCGGTACCGGCCGTCTCATCACTGTAGTGACTAACCGTGAGCTGGTCCCAGGATACCCCCGCGCCCGTAGTGGCATTGAAGTCGGCCAGCTCCTGGTCGGTGTAGTAAAGTCTTACCCGTACGCCGCCGTTGGCGGTGTAGGGGCCGCTACCGTTGGACGGCGTAATGTTAAAGTGCCGACTCAGGTGGTACTGCCCGTTGTAGGGGGCTAACTGGGGGGCGGCGTAATTACGGGTTTCTAGGACTACATCTCCCAGATCATTCCCGTTGGGGTTGATCTCGACGGCAACCCGGCCGCTGGGGTCGACGATGCGGTTCCAGGCGAAACCACTGAGCCCGAAGCCGTTGATCGTCAGGCAACTCTGGTCGGCCCCACCGGCCAGGTCGGCCGCTCCGTCGGTCGGCGCGGTAAACACCCCAATGTCGATGTCGTCCAGTAGCACGCCGTTCTGGCCGGGGCCGGCTTCGGAGGCGAAGGCGATCCGGTAACGCCCCGTGGCGGGTACCCGGAACACCAGGTCCTTGCGCGAATAGGCACCCAGTTCCCGGTCGATGGTGAGCCGCTTTACGACCGACTCGTCGGCGGCGTTGACCAGGAGAACGTCCAGGTCCGCCCCCAACTCGCTACTGGTGCCCGAGTAGTAGTAGGTCAGGGCATAGTCGACGGAGGGCTCGGCGGCGAAGGCGGGGCTGAGCAGGCGATCGTCCTGACCCGCCGTAGTACTGGGGGGCAGGTAGAAGGCGCGGCTGCCGCCGTAGGCCAGGGCCGCATCCTCGACGATGCCCCAGCCCGCGTCCCCATTTTCATCGCGAACCACCCAGCAGTCGCCGTAGGTACCCCCCGCCTCCCCGGTCTCACGGATGGGCAGGCTGACTTCCGAAGGCCTGGTAACGGTGAAGGAACGGGCAATTAGACACGACGTCGTCGTTCCGGCGGGACGCGCGAAGACCGTGTGGGTACCGGGCGCGAGGCCGGTAAAGGTCGGGCTGGACTGAAAGCTCTGGTTATCCAGGCTGTACTCGACACCTTCGGTGCAGTCGCCGCAGCTGGCCGAGACCGTGGCCCGCCCGTCCTCCGCCAGGCAACTGGCCGCCGTCGTCGCGACCCCTCCGATCATGATACCACAGCGGGTGGCGGCCCGTACCCAGAGAGTGTACGACTCCGAGGCGGGTACGTCCTCCTGGTACACCAGCGCCTGGTCGCCGCGGTAGGGTATCCAGTGCATTCCCTCGTTGATGGCGTAGTACGTGTGGTAAATTTCCTCGTGGAGGGGGCGGTGATTCTGGGCCTGCCCGCAGTCGTCGGTGAGGTACCGGGCGCCGGTGCCTACCCAGTCGTCGTTATCGGCGTTATCGGCCGAGCCGTTGAAGAGGGTGACGTTGTTGAGCATGCGGCCGATCATACTGGCGTTGGTCGTGGTCGCATCCAGGGTGCCGGAGTTCGAGCTCATCCTGAGCTGTCGGGTTTCGGTCAGTTCGGCCAGCACCACCGAGGTGAGGATGCCCCGTCGGCTACCGTCCAGGTCGGTACCCTGGGGTAGTGCCGAGGGGATACTCTCTCCGTAGTCGACGGCGATCTGTACGTAGCCGTTGGCATCCACCAGCGTCCGGAAGGGCAGGCCATTCAGATTAAAAAAGTACACGCCCGCCCCGGGAACGCCGAGGGCGTCCGTCAGTGAGGTGAAGGGGGCCTCTTCGGTACCGACCCCGTTCGTGCTATCGACCGGCACCCCGATGCCGCCCCTCACCCAGAGCGACCAGGCTTCGGGTACGGGGACGGCGTTATCATAGACCAGGTTGCGATCGCCCCGGCTGGGAATCCAGTGGACGCCCCCGGCGCCGGCGTTCCGGTAGACGTGGAAGATCTCCTCGTCCAGGGCCCGCACCGCTCGCGTAGTGCCCGCATCGGCCCGCAGGAACGCGCTACCGGTTCCGGTCCAAAATTCGTTGTGGGCATTGTCTTCCGACCCCGACATCAATGATTGGAAGGTGGTGATACGTTGGATCAGGATACCATTGGCGGGCGTAACGGCATCGAGTTGACCGGGGTCGGAAGACGATATGCGTACTTCCTCCATCTGCCCCAGAGTAGCCATCGCGGACGGGGAAAGGATGCCGTAGGTAGTGGCGGTAAGGGCGGCAGTACGGGGTAGTGCTTCGGTCGCGTTGCTGTTGTCGTAGGCGAGCAGCACGAATCCACCGGCGTCGACGTGGGTCGAAAAGGCTACCCCATCGAGGAGGAAGCTGTACGTACCGGCGGCGGAGACCTCCCGGGCCTGGGCCAGAGCGGTAAAGGGGTCGGCGGGGGTGCCCGTCTGGGCGAAGAGAGAAAGACAAACCAGGCAATAGCTAAGCAGGGTAACACATCGTAGCATAAACAAATCCGGCCCCAATAGAAGCCGCGTTTTGGGATAACCTTTGCACCAAAACAGCTAACAAAGGTCGCGTTAACAAGTATACATATAACGGCCCCTCCCCCCGTGGTAGTATTGTTCACCCGAAATTTCCGGGGACATGGCACCCGCGCTCCGCCGCCCGTATCCTTACCTTTGCCGACCCAAACAAAGACCATGTTCCGTACCCACACCTGCGGCCAGCTCCGCCTCCCCGACGCCGGCACCGAAGTCACCCTCAGCGGCTGGGTACAGGCCGGGCGCGACTTCGGCGGGCTCACCTTCGTCGACCTGCGCGACCGTTACGGCATCACCCAGGTGGTCTTCGACAGCGATGACGATGCCGCCCTGGCCGAGCGCGCCGGTAAACTGGGACGGGAGTGGGTCGTGCAAGTGAAGGGGGAGGTCCGCGAACGCACCAACAAAAACCCCAACCGACCCACCGGCGACGTAGAGATACTGGCGCGTGAACTCAGCGTACTCAACCGCTCCAGTGTCCCCCCCTTCACCATCGAGGAAGAGACCGACGGCGGCGACGACCTGCGCATGAAGTACCGCTACCTCGACCTGCGCCGCGGCCCCCTGCAGCGGAACATCATCTTCCGCGGCAAACTGGCCCTGGCCGTACGCAGCTACCTCGCTGACCAGGGCTTCGTGGAGGTGGAAACGCCCAATCTGATTAAATCCACCCCCGAGGGCGCCCGCGACTTCGTAGTTCCGAGCCGGCTCAACGAGGGGCAGTTTTACGCCCTGCCGCAGAGCCCCCAGACCTTCAAGCAGCTGCTGATGGTGGCCGGATTCGACCGCTACTTCCAGATCGTGAAGTGCTTCCGCGACGAAGACCTGCGCGCCGACCGCCAGCCGGAGTTCACCCAGATCGACTGTGAGATGGCCTTCGTGACCCAGGAGGAGGTGCTGCAGACCTTCGAGGGACTGACGGTTCACCTTTTTAAAGAACTGCTCGGCGTTGCCCTCACCCCCAACCCCTCTCCGGGGGAGAGGGGGGTCTTCCCCCGCATGGACTACGCCGAGGCGCTGCGCCGCTACGGCTCCGACAAGCCCGACCTGCGCTTCGGAATGGAGCTGAACGACCTGACCGCGCTGGGGCAGAACAAGGGCTTCAAGGTGTTCGAGCAGGCCGAATACATCGGGGCCATCTGCGTGCCCGGGAAGGCCGACCTGAGCCGCAAGCAACTCGATGGTCTCACCAACTGGGTCAAGCGGCCGCAAATCGGGGCCAGGGGGCTCATCTACGTGAAGTGCAACCCCGACGGCAGCTTCAAATCGAGCGTCGATAAGTTCTTCGACCGGGCCGCCCTGGCGGGCTGGGCTTCCGCCTGCGGGGCCGGGGCGGGGGACCTTCTGCTCGTGATCAGCGGGGACGCCGACAAGAGCCGCGACCAGCTCGGGCGCTTACGCCTGCACGTTGCCGGGCAGTACGATATGATCCCCGAGGGGGTATTCAAACCGCTGTGGGTCGTCGACTTCCCCCTGCTGGAGTGGGACGAGGAGGCCGGCCGCTTCCACGCGATGCACCACCCCTTCACCAGCCCGAAGCGGGAGGAGGTGGACCGCATGCTGGACGGCGACCACGACACCATGAAATCGCTACGGGCCGACGCCTACGACCTGGTCATCAACGGTCAGGAGATCGGCGGCGGCTCCGTCCGCATCTACGACCGCCAGCTACAGGAGAAGAACTTTCAGTTGCTGGGCTTCACCCCGGAGGAGGCGGAGGAACAATTCGGCTTTTTGATGGGGGCCTTCGAGTACGGGGCCCCGCCCCACGCCGGTATCGCCTTCGGCTTCGACCGCCTCTGCGCCGTAATGAACGGGAGTAGTTCGATCCGCGATTTTATCGCCTTCCCCAAGAACAACCAGGGGCGGGACGTGATGATCGATGCCCCGGCTCCCCTGGATGAGGGGCAACTCGCCGAACTCCACCTGCGCTACGCCGAATCGGCGAATGAGTAGACGTCCTAAAAAATGTTAAAATTTGACTAAATCGCACGTTAGGGGAGGCAATCCTTCGTTATTACGGGTTTGTCTGATTACATTTGCACCACTTTAGTACACTATCCTACACAATTGACGAGACCCGTTTAATCCAACTCACTTTTGTCCGCTTGCATTTCCGGCGGTTTGGTTTTAAACAGTATTCGGTTTCCTTCGGCAGATATGCCTGCTTTGTTCGACACTTTTGACACAACACAATTTCCATGACTTTCCCTGTTTTGACGTAGCGGTCGCTGACCGGTACATCCCTTTGGCTACATAACGACACCACGGGTCTTTATCTAGCATAACAAGCTTTCTGACTTCCATTCTACTCCTTCCGGGGGCCGCTTACCGCGCGCTCCCCTGACACTAATCTGAATAAATACATCTCATGGCTAACCGCTACTTTCCCGTAGTGCTGCTTCTTGCGGCGCTCCTCCCCCTCACGTCCCTATCCGCCCAATCCTCCTGCGACTGCACGGTCTTCGCGACCAGCAAAAACGGGAAGGAACTCGGATACTCCGGCAACTGCGACAACCTACAACCCGGCTGTACGCTTACCATCAAGACCGGCGTGAAAAACGCCGACTTTTCCCGCTTCACCGACCTGAGCGGCGTCAAGGTCGTCATCGAGACTAAGGTGAACAATCCCGTTTTCCTGGGCACCTCCCTGTCCAACAATACCACCCAGTTCAATTTTCAGGATGACCCCGGTACGACCATCAAGGTCATCGACGAACGGGGTCAGAAAGTGACCTACAGCGACAACCGCGGCCGGGGTCAGAACGTCGACTGGTACAACCGGGAGCTGGCTTCTTGCCCCACCGGCGCTACCTGCGACCTCAACAACCCGGGAACCCCGGTACAGGGCCTAGCTCTTCCCGTTACCCTGCTTCAGTACGAAGCAGCCGTCGACCGCTCTTCGGTCATTTTGGACTGGCAGACCGCCGATGAGGACGATAACGCATTTTTCCGCGTTCTCCACAGTACGGACGGCATCGCCTTCGCCCCCCTTACCGAACTGAGCGGACAGGGCACCACCGACTACCTGAGCACCTACCGCTACGCCCACGCTACTCCCGCGGTCGGTTTGAATTACTACCAATTGGAGCAGGTCGACTTCGACGGCACCACTACGGTACTCGGCACCCGTTCGGTAAAGGTTGAGCCGGGCGCGGGCGCAGGTGCGGAGTTGATGGCGTACCCCAACCCCGCCCCGGCCGGTAGCCTGATCCGCCTCCGTGGGTACGAGACGAGCCGGGGCACGACGACCGCCCGGCTGTTCGGGTTGACCGGGCGCAGCTACGGTGACCTGATGGTGGGCCCCGACGGTCAGGTGACGCTACCGGGCGACCTCACGGCCGGTATCTACTTACTGCGTACCGGCAACCGCAGCACCCGCCTACTCGTCAGACCGTAACTTCCAGGGGGGGGTCACCGGCTCCGGCTCACTTGTCGGAGTACCGCCCGGTAGGAATCGTCGCGCTGGCCGTCCCGGTCCTGGTCGATCAGCCCGGTCAGTACGAGGCGGTCTCCCTCGAGTTCGGGGAAGTAGGTCAGGGTGATATTCGGTTCGATGACCAGCAGGCTATCCCCCTGGGCCTTCCAGATACCGTGGGTGACGTTTGCGACCTGACCGTCCCGGAGCCGGTGCGTACGGCGCAACTTCCCGTCGGGGGTGAAGCGGGTACTGGGGGGCCTGACGCCATACTTCCTCCCCCACTCCGCCTCGGTGATGTGCTCTACGTAGCTGGTATCGCCGGATAGGTAGGTGTCGTACTTGACGTCCAGCTCGACGGTTTCCCAGGTTCCGAGAAGCGCGGTTTCTAGCACGGCCGCGGGGGCGGGGGCGGGGGGCGTGGGCTCTCCGGAACAGGCGGTAAGGAGGAGGATAAGCGGACCGAGGGTGGATAGGCGTTGAACTGGCATGGTCCGGCAAATATCTAAAACCGCGGCCAACCACTTCGTTGCCGACTTACCTTTGCGCCGATGGATGTTTCTGCGCGCCCCTGGCTGCTGCTCCTCGGGTGGTTGGTACTGAACGTATTGCAGGCGGCCCTGAGCCCCCTGGACCCTGACGAAACATATTACTGGATGTACGCCGGGGAGCTGGCGTGGGGCTACTACGACCATCCCCCGGCGGTGGCCGTACTTATCTCCCTGGGTCGGGATTGGCTGCCCGGGGCGCTGGGTATCCGCCTGGGGCACGTGCTACTGGGTACGGCCACCGTCGCCGGCCTCTATCTGCTGTTGGGCCGCCCCCGGGGGCGTGACCTGGGGTTGGCGGCCGCCCTGATCTTTGCCCAGCCGCTGCTCCAGGTGTACGCCTTCATCGCTACCCCTGACGGGCCGCTGCTCTTCTGTACGGTGCTCTACCTGCTGGCTTACCGCCACTACTTGCGGGTGCCTACCCCGGGCCGGGGCCTGCTCTGGGGGGTCACGATGGCCGGGCTGCTCTACAGTAAATACCAGGGCGTCGTGCTGATTTTATTCACCGTTCTGCCGGTACTGTTCCGGCTGATCCGTCAGCCCGGAGCGTGGGTGGCCGCCCTCAGTGGATTCCTGTTATTCGTTCCCCACCTGTACTGGCAGTGGGTGCACGATTTTCCTTCCTTCCGCTACCATCTGGTCGGGCGCAATGATCCCTACCGTATCGGCCATACCTTAGGGTACATCCGCGACCAATTGCTGGTCTTCAGTCCGTTTTTACTGTACCACTACGCCCGGTCGCTCGCCCTATCCTGGCCCCGAGCCGCCTTTTCGCGCTACTGCCGGTGGTTGATCATCGGGGTACTGTTATTTTTTCTCTACGCTACCAGCCGGGGCCGGACCGAAGCGCACTGGACGGCCTTACTCAGCGTACCGCTCGTTTACCTGCTTTACCGGACGGTAACGGAACGCTTTCCCCACTGGCGGGAAGCGGTGCTTCGCTTATCGGTGGTCTCCGGCCTCATTTTGCTGATCGCGCGTGTCCTCCTCGTTGCCCCGCGGGAGTGGTTGCCCTTTACCAAGCCCTTCGACCACGCCCCGTGGGTAGCCGAACTGGCCAACCTGGCCGGCGATCGCCCGGTGGTGTTTCAGAATAGTTACCGCCTGGCCTCCCTGTACCGCTTCTACAGCGGTCGGGCGGGTTGGACCTTCACCGACGTTGGCTACCGCCTCAACCAGTACGATCTGCGGGAGGGGGGCAGACGCTTCCACGGGGATACGATTCTCCTGGCCGGCCAGCCTACCTGGGGCGCCACCGGCACCCGAACCTTCCGTGCCGGCCGCAGTTTATTACGCCTCCGGGAGGTTCCCGACTTCCAGATGGCAGCCCCCGTATCGATAACCGCTACCGTTGCTGCCCCCGGTACGGTTCGGCCCGGTTCGTCGGTAGAGGCAAGCTTACGGGCTGCCTCCCCCCACACCCTGCACCTGCGTTCCCGCCTCCCCCTCTTTCTCTACGCTATTCTGCGGTACGATGACGGTAGGCTGCGGTACTGGAAGCTTAGCGGATCGGTGACCGAACGACTACCCGGCCGGGATACCGTTGCGCTGTACCGGGGCCCGGTGACCGTGCCCCCATCGGCGCCACCGGGGGAGGTAGGGTTAGAATTCGGCTTAGGGTACCAGGGAATGCCGCCCCTGCTCGGTCAGAGTAACAAAAGCGAACTGACGATCGGCGCGAAATAGAGTCAGTGGACCGACAAAGTGGAAGCGGTGACCCGATCGCTGCCCTGCCCCGTTACGTTACCTTTATACTTCCGCGGCGCCGACTTGCGTTTCGGTCGTTGAACGATTTTCTATGATCCGCACCCTTACGTTACTTAGTGCTCTCCTTATCCCGTCGCTTGTTCTGGCCCAAATGGATACCCCGGAGGGGCCCCGGTACGGACACGAGTGGATCGAGCCCGGCAGAACCTACCTGCGCATCCAGGTTGCCGAGGACGGAATGTACCGCGTACCGACTTCGGCGCTACGTGCCGCTGGCCTGCCCACTTCCCAGGGGGAGGGGACGGTTTTTCAGTTGCACCATTTCGGTAAGCGGGTCCCGGTCCACGTACTGAACGACGGGATCGTATTCTACGGGGAGCGGGCGCGGGGGGAACTGGATGCCTACCTCTTCGAAGATGCGGAGACACAGCAGCTTAATCCGCGCTACGGTATGTACACCGATACGGCCAGCTATTACCTGAGTGTCGCCGGCGACTCCGCCGCCCCACCGCGGTACGAGGCCGCCGAAGGAGCCGGAGGAGCGGAGGTTCCCGTGCTTTACCGCCGTGCGGAGCGGGTCTTCAGCGATGAAGCATCGAAATACTACTTCCGCACCTCGACGGGCAACTCGATCGTATTCTCTCACTACGAGCTAGCCGAGGGCTTCGGGTCCCGGTCGAACAACGACCTGTTATCCTCGAACGGGTCCACGGTTACCGCCTTCGACCTGGACCTTCCCGCGGCGGTGGCCGGACCGGCGCAGCTGGACCTACGGTTCGGCCTGGCGTTCCCCTCGGATCACCGGCAACGGATATCGGTCGACGGGGAGGAACTGGGTACGGTAGAAGCCTCGAACTGGGGCGTACACCAGCCGACGTATACCGTCAATCTGACGGGCCGGGATGAAGTTACCATCCAGGTCGCCGGCGAGGGAGGGTTTAAGGACAAGGCGAACCTGGCCTTTGCGCGGATCACCTATCCGGCCGCGGTGGAGACGGACGGGGAGCAACTTTACTTCACCCTGCCGCTCGGGGAGGCGAGTAGCCTGCGCTTCGGGGGTCTACCGGCAACCGCCCGGCTCTACGACCTGACCAACGCGAAGGTGTACCTGCCCACCAACGGTCGCTTCGATTTGCCGGCCGCCGGGTCGGAGCGACGATTTTGTCTGGTACTTAGTGAAAAGGACCCGGCCGACACCCGGGGGGTGGAACTGCAGGACCTCCTACCGCCGGCCGGAACGAATTACCTCATCGTGAGCAGCCGCCGCCTGGCCGGCGCGGAGCTGGACGAGCTGGCGGCCTACCGGGCATCCCCGGCGGGTGGCGGATACCGGGTACATACCGTTTATGCCGAAGACATCTATGACGTCCACGGGTACGGGCTGGAACGGCACTCGCGGGGGATAAAAAACTACCTGGAGGCGGCCCTGACCGTTGCACCGAGCCTGGAATACCTCTTCATCGTCGGAAAGGGCAGGGAATATACCTCCCGGCGCAGCAGGGAGGAACTGGCGGAGGCCTGGTCGACCTTCTTCGTTCCCAGCTTCGGGCTTCCGGCTTCCGACAACCTGCTCACCGCCCCCGTCGGGGGGGTCGTTCCCCGCTTGGCGACGGGACGCCTGGCCGCGGTGAGCCGTGGGGAAATCGGGACCTACCTGCGCAAACTAAGGGAGGTGGAACGGCAGATCGATCGGGCGGAACAGAGCATCGACGATCTGGCCTGGATGAAACAGGCCCTCTTTCTGGGGGGTGGGCAGACGCCCGGCGAGCAGGCTCAGATTCGGCAGAACCTCGCCCGTATGGAATCCCTTCTGGAACGCAGCAAACTGGGCGGGGAGGTGACCAGTTTCTTCCGCACCAGCACCGAGCCCATCGAGAACAGCCAGAAGGACGCCATTTTTGAACGGATCAACGGTGGGACTTCCATCATCGCATTTCACGGGCATTCCAGTAGCCAGGGCTTCGACTTCAGCATTGATAACCCGGAGAACTACGAGAACCGGGGGAAGTACCCCCTTATGCTCAGCCTGGGGTGCTACAGCGGGGATGCCTTCGTCGCCGCGCGCAGTATCAGCGAACGTTTCATTTTTTTGGAAAATGGTGGGGCCATCGCCTTTGCCGCATCGAAAGGGCTGGGGTTTCCGTCCGCCCTCGGCAACTACGGTGCGCAGTTGACTTCCTATCTCGGTGGCCGGGCGTACGGCGAAGGAGTGGGAAAGGCCTTCCAGCTTACTTCTGAGGCGTTGGCGGAGACCTCCCGGTTTGACATTCAGCTACTCCTGGAACAATTCTCCCTCAGTGGGGATCCGGCCTTCCGATTGCACCCCCGCCCCGGGCCCGATTTGGTGATCGACCCCCGGTCCGTCACCTTTATGCCCAGCGTCATTCCCGCCCAGGATTCCGTTTACCGGGTGATGGTGCGGGTGCTCAATCTGGGTACCATTCTGGAGGACACGCCGGATTCCGTCACGTTGCGGTTTCGGCAACGCTTGCCGGACGGTGACATCGTTCTGCTGGACACCCAGCGTATTCTGACTCCGCATTACGACCTGACCCAGACCTTCGAGGTAGCCAATTTGGGCCTATCCTCGGTTGGAATTAATCGGTTGTTGATTGAGGTGGACTTTGGCGATCGGGTTGCCGAATTCCCCGTGCCCGCCGCGGAAAACAACAATGTGCTGATATCCGGCGGACAGCCTGGTGTGCCCTTCACCGTAGTCGCTAACACCGCGCGGGCGGCCTTCCCCCCTCCCTATGCGGTAATTGGTGGCCAGGTGGAACTGGTGGCGAACTCTTCCGACCCGCTAGCCCCCGAACGCGCCTACCTCTTTGAGGTGGCTACGGAGTCCGATTTCCGCAATCCAGTCGTACGTGAACGCCAGACGTCCCCGGGCGGCGTCATTCGTTTTGCCCCCTCCATCCCCTTCGTTGACTCTACTACTTACTACTGGCGGGTCAGTCCCGACAGTACCCGCGCATCCGACATCGGTTATGTCTGGAGCGAGAGTAGTTTCACCTACGTCAGCGGGCAGGAAAAATTGGGGTATGCCAAACAGCATCCGGGTCAGTTAGCTCAGGGCACCACCGATCAGCTATTCGTAAGACCGAACGACGAGCGGTGGAACTTCGCCCGTACCGTCAATGACATTCAGTTCATCAACGCGGTGTACGAGGATCGGCTACTTCCCCGCATGGAGTGGAACGGCACCCGCTATCCGGTAGCTTTCCCCTGGAGGACGCGATCCGGCATCCAGGTACTGGTCATCGATAGTACGAACAACGATAATTGGGACGTGGTGACCGAAACCGGGCTGTACAACTCGGTTTCCCGGAAGAACGATCGCCCCTGGAGCTTTGATACTCGCACTGAGGAAGGAAGGGAAGGTCTGCTGAACTTCCTGGACGATATCGTACCCGGCCGCTACGTGATCGTGTATTCCGCCCAGCGCGGTAGCGAGCTAGCCTACCACACCGAAGGATGGGCGCAGGACAGTACTCGGTTCGGCCGAACGATCTACAGCGCGCTCGAAGCGGAAGGTGCCGAACAGGTCCGCTTCCTCGAGCAACTTGGGTCGGTCCCCTACACCTTCGCTTACCAGAAGGGGCGCGGCCCCCTGGCCGAAACCGTTGCTACCTCCCAGGATGAGGAAACCTCCGTTCTTATACCGATTCAGGAGAACTGGGATATGGGCTCCTACGCTTCCGACCGCATCGGCCCCTCCTTAGGTTACGAAGATCTCGAGATCCGATTCCTCCCGCGCGACATCGACCCCTCCGATAGCGTCAGCTTTACATTGGTGGGCATAGAAGCCGAAAACCAGGAAACCGTCCTGATCGATGAATCCCTGGACGTACGGGCAAGCCTGCGCTTTTCCTATGACCTTTCCCGGGTGGATGCCTCCCGCTATCCCCACCTGAGAATGGAGCTGGAACTAGCGGACGTTGAACAACGAACGGCAGTATCCCTCGAAGAAGTTTTTCTCAATTACCAGCGCCCCCCCGACGTGGCCGTAAGCCCTTCGGTAGCCTACTCCGCCCCCGACACCCTGGTACAGGGGCAATCCGGTCGGCTGGAGGTCGGCTACGAGAATATCTCGGGTACGGATATGGACAGCCTGCTGGTCAAACTGGAAATCATCGATTCCCGTAACGAAACGACGATCCGGTACGAGCGCCAGCCCCCACTCCCCGCCCGGGCCACGGGTACGGTAGGTTTCGACCTGCCCGATAGTGCCGACGACGACCTGAGGGTCCAGCTCACCCTCAACCCCGATGGGGACCAGGCCGAAGACATTCTGTTCAATAATTACCTCAGCGATCGCATCGGCGTTGCCGTAGACCGGATCGACCCCGACCTGCAGGTCTACTACGACGGTCGGCGCATCCGCGACGGTGAACTCATCAGCAGCCGGCCCGAAATTCTGGTGCAACTGCGCGACGAGAATCCCTTCCGCCGTCTCGACGATTCCAGTGCATACACCATTATCCTCCGGTCGCCCGATGACACGGAGGAACGCATCCGGATGTCGGATAGCCGGGTCGACTACCTGCCGGCACCCGCCGAGGGGGAAAATATGGCCGAAATATACTTCCGCCCCGAACTGCTGACCGACGGGGAGTACAGCCTCATCGTGGAAGCTACCGATCGCTCGCGCAACAAAGCCGGCCGCCTGGCTTACGAGCAGTCCTTCGAGGTCATCAACGAGCAGCTGATCGCCAACGTACTGACTTACCCTAATCCCTTCTCTACCCAAACGAGCTTCGTATACACCCTCACGGGGGACGTGGCACCGGAGATGTTCCGCATCCAGATTATGACGGTATCGGGGCGGGTCGTACGGGACATCGATCTGCTGGCGTACGAGGATGTCCGCGTCGGCACCCACCGGACGGAGTTCACCTGGGACGGTACCGACGAGTACGGCGACCGCCTCGCGAACGGCGTCTACCTCTACCGGGTCATTACCTCCGACGGGGAGGGGCAGTCGCTGGAGAATTACGATACCGGCACCGACGAGTATTTCCGGAACGGCATCGGCAAACTCGTTATCCTGCGGTAGGGTCGACCGGATCCAGGCGAATCTCTTTGATCCAGAGCCCCCCCTCCCCCTCCGTCGGCTCGGGGGTGCGCACCAGCAGGCGCCGGGTTCCCGCCGGAACGGTCAGTCGGCCCAGTTCCCGCTCCGCCCAGCGGTACGGGTACACTTCCTTGCGAATTAGGCGGTCGGCCACGGGCAGTCTTTCGCTCGGTGCCGCCGGCAGGTCGAGAGTCAGTACGGCCCCCCCGTCGGCGCCTACCGTGGCGGGGCGGGGCGCGGCTCCCCCCGAATGGTAGCGCACCGTCACCCTGAAAGTGGTGGTCTCGTCGACGGTCACCGGCCAGTAGGCCCCCTCCGGCCCCAGATTGACGAAGAAGTCGTTCGCCCAGCCGTGGCCCTCCCGGAAGCGGGTCCCCCCCAGCGGGGCACCCTCGTGGGCCAGTAGGCGGACGGTGGCGGGGGCCGCATTCAGGTCGATGGGCGGGGCCACCAGATCGGGGCGGCCGATGCGCGTGGCGAACGCCCGGTAGGTACGCTCCATTTCCCGCCCTAGCTCCCCGGACTCCGGGAAGACATTCCGCTCCTGCCCCGGGTCGCTGCGCAGATCGTAAAGTTCGGATTCGGTGGAATCGGGAGCTACGTAGACGTACCGCCCGTTGCGCATACTGCCCGGGTAGCCGGTGTAGTCGTCAGTGTGCTTGAAGGCGTAGAGGTAGCGATCCGCGAGGGTATTTCCGTTCAGTAGGGGTAGGAGGCTCGTTCCGTCCAGGCTATCCGGGGCGGGGCCCGTGCCGGTCAGGTCCAGCAGGGTGGGCAGCAGGTCGATGTGGGCGGCCGGGGTAGCGATCTTGCGACCGTTGGCCGGGTGGTCGCCGGGTAGCCGGATGCCGAAGGGGACCCGCACCCCGCCCTCGTCCACGTGCCCCTTCACGCCCTTCAGCCCCATGCGGTAGCGGTATCCGTTCGGTCCGTTATCGGTAGCGAAGACCACGATGGTGTGCTCCAGCCGACCGGCCGCTTCCAACTGGGCCATCAGGTCACCAATGCGGTCGTCGACGCTTTCCACCATGGCGTAGACTCCGGTGTTAAAGGAGTCTAGCCCGAGGGCGGCCTTACGCTCCCAGTAGGTGTCGGCTACCTGCACCGGTGTATGGGGGGCCTGGTAGGCCAGCATACAGAAGAATGGCTCCGGCCCGGACCGCATGAAGTGAGCCGCCGTATCGGTCAGTATCCGCGTCAGGTCGCCGCCGAAAGGTACGGGCTCGTCCAGTTCGTTCCTCAGTTCCCCGTTGAAGTAGTCGTTGAAGTGGCCCATAGTAAAACCGAGGAACTCATCGAAGCCCTGGGCAGCCGGGTGGTAGGGAAAGGTGGCCCCGTTGTGCCACTTACCGAACAACCCGGTCCGGTAGCCGGCGCGCTGGAGGTGCTCGGCCAGGGTAGTGATGCCGTCGTCCATCGTCTCCAGGCGGTTGGTGACCGAGATCGCGCCGGTGCGGGGGTGGTAGAGCCCGCTGAGGAAACTGGCCCGGGTGGGCGCGCAGACGGGGCTGACGTAAAAGCGGGTGAACTCGGCTCCTTCGTTCAGAATGGCATCCATGTGGGGCGTACGGATGCTATCGTTGCCGTGGCTACTGAGGTCCCCGATCCCCTGGTCGTCGGTCAGAATAAAGAGCACGTTCGGGCGCTCGTCAGCAGCTACCGAACCGGAAGAGAGGGGCGCTTCGTCAGCAGGGGTAGGGGCCCCTGATGTAAGGCAGGTGTAAAGCAGTACGGTAAGCAGGAAGAGGATCAGCGGTCGCATGCGGGCAAGATACGGATCGCACAACCCCACCCCCGCGTATGCCGTTGGTTTAGATCAGATGAAAACCCTGGCCCTGCTGACGATCGTAAGCCTCACCGCCCAATTGGGGGGGCAGTCGCTACTGGATAGCCTGGCCCGGGAGGTGTGCCGCTGTATGACGCAGGGGGCCGAAATTGCCTACCCCCGCCTGCGCGCCGATCGCTGCGTACGGACCGTGGGGATGGCACACCGCGGCACGATACGGGATAGCCTGTCTCTTTCGGTGCTGGAGGTCGCGGACCGCCGGGAGCTCGGCGAGCTACTGATCGTTCCCCTAACCCGCGACTGCCCCGACCTAGCCGCGCTGGCCCCCGGGCGGGTGGAGCGCAGCTACCGCTACAGCGACATCAATCTGGCTACCCCACCCCGGCCCGCGGCCCGGAAGGATCCCCCGCCCCTACCCCCGGGCCCGGTACCGGGGGAAAGCCAGCGCGAACGAACGATACGGGCTACCTACCTGCGTTCGGACGGGCCGGGCCGAATCGTACTGCACGAGCCGGATGGCAAACAAACCGTCTACGCCATCGCCCCACGCCTACAGCGCCGCACGGAGTGGACGGTCGGGCGGGAGTTCCGCATCACCTACCGGCTGGATTGGCAGGCCGCCCACGACCGCATCGTGCCCACCATCACCGCCGTGCAATAAGCTCGGAATAATGAGTTTCAAAAAAAACTGAAAGTTCGTCCGCCTGTTCTAAAGAGACTTACCCCACTGCGTATGACCCCATCTGATCTCGGTAGCGTTCTCCAGGATTCCCGCTTAGCACCGCACCTGCGCTCCGTCGCCCAACGAGTAAACGAAGGGGAACGGATCAGCCCGGAGGAAGGTCTGCTGCTCTACAAAGAAGCGCCCCTGGGATACCTCGGTGCCCTGGCTAACCACATTCGGGAACGCAAACACGGGGACCGAACCTATTTCAACCGCAACTTCCACGTCGAGCCGACCAATGTCTGCCTCTACGACTGCTCCTTCTGTAGCTACAGCCGCAAGATCAAGAAGCGGGAAGACGGCTGGGAGTACAGCCTGGAGGACATTCTGGACATCGTAAAGGGCTACGACGGACAACCGGTGACGGAGGTACACATCGTCGGGGGGGTACTGCCGCAGTACGACGTACCCTTCTACATCGAGCTCTTCCAACGCATCAAGGCCCACCGCCCCGACCTCCACATCAAGGCACTGACGCCGGTGGAATACCACTACATCTTCAAGAAAGCCAGGATCAGCTACGAGGAGGGGATGGCGCTGATGAAGGAAGCCGGCCTGGACAGTATGCCCGGGGGCGGAGCCGAGATCTTCGCCGACGAGATCCGCGACCAGATTGCCGGCGGGAAGTGTTCGGGCGAGCAGTGGCTGCGCATCCACGAGATCTGGCACGGACTGGGCATGCGCTCGAATGCCACCATGCTCTACGGCCACATCGAAGCCTACCGCCACCGCATCGATCACCTGGAAAAACTGCGGGCCCTGCAGGATAAAACCGGCGGGTTCCAGACCTACATCCCCCTGAAGTTCCGCAACGAGAACAACGAACTGAGCCACCTGGAGGAGGTCAGCGTCATCGAGGACCTGCGCAACTACGCCATCGGCCGCATCTACCTCGACAACTTCGACCACGTGAAGGCCTACTGGCCCATGATCGGGCGCACCACGGCCCAACTCAGTCTCGGCTTCGGCGTCAACGACATCGACGGCACCATCGACGATACGACTCGGATCTACTCGATGGCCGGGGCCGAAAAGCACCCCGCGATGAGTACCGAAGACCTGGTGAAGCTGATCCGCGCCGTGGGCCGCCAGCCCATCGAGCGGGATACACTGTACGGTGTCGTCCAGGACTATACGGAAGTGGAGTTTGCCAGCGAGAAAGAGTACCGGGGGTATACGGCGCTGCCGGTTGTTTAGGGCGTGGGATTTACAATTTACGATTTATGATGTACCATTTACAATTTGCCCGCGCCGCCGCTGTACGTCTTTGCTCGCTTCGCTCGTGCGTGGCTACGGGCGGTCATGCGGGTAAATTGACAATTAAAAATCGTAAATGGTAAATCGTAAATCCATCTTTCTGGTGCGCCACGGGCAAACCGACTACAACCTCCGCGGCATCGTGCAGGGTAGCGGCGTCGACTCCAGCCTCAACCATACCGGGCGGGAGCAGGCGGGGCACTTTTACCGAGCCTACCGGGAAGAGCCCTTCGAGGTGGTGCTGACCAGCGCCCTGAAGCGGACCTGGGAGACGGTAGCCGGCTTCATCGAGGACGGACTACCCTGGGAAAAGCACGCCGACATTAACGAAATGTGCTGGGGCAGTCACGAAGGCAAACTGGGTACGCCGGACAGCATCGCCGAATACCAGCGGGTGAAAGATGAATGGGGCCTGGGCCAACTCGACGGCCGCATCGGTGGCGGAGAGAGCGCCCGCGAACTCGGGCAGCGACTGGAACGCTTCATCCGGCACCTGCAGGGGCGTAGCGAAGAGCGTATTCTGATTTGTAGCCACGGGCGGGCCATGTGCGGACTGGTCACCCTCATGCAGGGCAAACCCCTGTCGATGATGAACGAACTGCGGCACAGTAATACCGGGCTGTGGGTCGCCGAGCAGGAAGCGGACGGGCACTTCACCTTCAGTCTTCAGAACGACCGCCGCCACATCCCCGAGCCCCTCAAACTCGGCGAATGGTAGTACCCCACCGACTCGTCGCCGTCTCCTACCTAAACACTAAGCCGCTGCTGTACGGGCTGCTGCGGAGCCCCATCAGCGACCGGCTGGATATGGACCTGGCCATCCCCAGCGAGTGTGCCCGCCGGCTGGTGGCCGGAGAGGCCGAGATCGGGCTGGTGCCCGTGGCCGTGCTGCCCGAGCTGCCCCACTACGAGATCATCAGCGACTACTGCATCGGCTCCGACGGGGAGGTGGCTACGGTCTGCCTCTACGGCGACGTGCCCCTGCACCGCATGACCCACCTCTACCTGGACCACCACAGTCGTACCTCGGTGCGGCTGACGCGACTGCTGATGGAAGAATACTGGCGGCACGACGTGACCTACCTCGAGGCCCGCGACGGCTACATCGACCACATCAACGGCAGCATCGGGGGGCTGGTGATCGGCGACCGCACCATCGGGCTGGAGCGGCGCTTCAAGTACGTCTACGACCTGGGCGCGGCCTGGAAGGAGCATACGGGACTGCCCTTCGTCTACGCCGCCTGGGTGACCACCCGGCAACTGGAGGCGGACTTCGTCGCCGAGTTCAACGCCGCCCTGAAGGAGGGACTCGATCACCTGCCGCAGTTGCAGTTATTACTGCCGCCTCCGGCCCCGGGCTTCGACCTGACGCACTACTTCACCCACCACATCGACTACGAGCTGGATGGGGGGAAGCGGGCGGCTATGGAGCGGTTTTTACAGGCTATCGATCAGCCGGAAGTGAGTGCGTGACTTACTACGAGACCTTTTAGAGCTTGTTTCCCGGATCCAACTCGCTTTGGCCCCCCGGTGCTATTCGACTGGGGCCCTTAACCCAGCCGCCGCGAAGGGGGAGAAAGCGAGGTTGAAGTATATACCCGCTGCGATTGTCCTGCAATTCCTGACGTCTTCGCTCGAGTTGTTCCAGGGCTTCTTTCAATCGACGCTCTTCACGCTCTAGCTCTTCCATTGATCGCGAACGAGAATTGAAGATCTCCATCCTTGGCATTTCAAAACCGTGGAGTAGCGAATCCATGCTAATGTGCATCACAGTTTCTAGGGAGTCCATGTCCACACGCATGCGGTGCATACCCTCTCGGTCGAAGTGAAACGCATGTAATCTGTCAGTAGCACTATCCAGCAGGACCTCACTCAGACGCAGTTTTCGGTGCAAGGAATCCGTGTTGATGCGTTCCAATGCTCGTCTGCTAAGTCGAAGTAAGGAATCAGCCGAATAATTGAAGTTCCACTCGTCCCTCAACCGTCGCCGCGATCGCCGGGGGTTATCGTCGAGCATAGCCTCCGCGATTTCTTCATAGGCATCGTACTCAGAGGCGGGTATTTCTTCATCCTCGATCACGAGATCTTTGATTTTTCCATCCTGCACTTTGACGCGGCTGGTTTTGCCGTTAGCAATCTTAACCACTTCGTGGTCGCCATCGGGCAGCGTATCGACTATGGAAGGGATGGGCGGGGGCGCAGGTGCCAAGGGATTTGGCGATGCAAGGGGGATTGACGCAATCTTCGGTGTAGCCACGGCGGTAGCAATCAAGGTTAGACCAGCAAAGAGCGGCAATAAAAACAGCGTACGTTTCATCGTGTAGCGGATAGGTTGGTTGAGGAGGAAGCGCTGGACGCGGTGGAGCAGGCCGCCACCGTCGGTGAGTGACAGCACGGTTCGCAGCCCGCCGCTACTGCGTTCGCCGTAGTGCAGCAGCGCCCGGGCGTAGGGCAGGCCGCCGGGGCCGTGGGCCAGCACGAGATCGTCGCAGCAGTATTCCCGTTCCTGGCGGACGCGGGCCGAAATCCAGTGTACCGCGGGGTGGTAGTAAAACACGACCTCCACCGCGCACTGCAACAGGTTGAACCACTGGTCGTAGCGGCGCAGGTGGGCCAGTTCGTGCAGCAGCACCGTTTCGGTCTCTTCGAGCGTCAGTTGGTTGGTCAGGGCCAGGGGCAGCAGCAGTACGGGTTTGACAAAGCCGGTGAGCAGGGGAGCGGCGATCTCTTCTCCTGCCCGTACGCTGAACGATCCGGTGTAGCCCAGGCGGGCGGCTAGCCGTTGGATTAAGTCGATGGCTCCGGGGTCGCTCAGGGTTTGGAACCTACACTGCATCCCGCGTACCCGCCATACGCTAATGACCGTTCGCCCCATCCCGATGGCTACCGATAGGGCCCATAGCGCGACGAGTAGGTGCATCCAGTAGTCCGTAGCCCCGTAACCGGGGGTGGTGCGGGCGGCCGGGGCGGCGACCCATTCGATCACCAACTGCTTCACCTCACCTTCCAGGCGGGCGGCGGGGGTGCGGTAGTGGAGATAGGTGGCTACGGATAGTGCCACCTGCGCTAGTAACGTCCCGTAGGCGAGGCGGTAGCGAAAGTTGGCCGATAGCCCCCTAAACCGCGAAACCGACCAGAGTACGGCGGCCAGCACGGTAGCCTGCCAGAGGGAGTGCAGCAGGGTGGCCCCGAGGGCGGGTACGTCAATCATCGCTCCGTTCTTTTTCTATTCGATCGATGAGCCGCCTGATCTCGGCGAGCTCTTCCGTACTCGTTTGCCCGTCGCCCAGTACCCGCAGAACCAACTCGCTGCGTGAACCCCCGAAGGCCCGATCGACAAAGCGGCCCAGGAGATTACGTTGGGTAGTCGACCGGGCGATCGCGGCAGTGTAGACGTGGCTGCGCTGGCTCTCGTCGCGGGTCACCAATCCCTTTTCGACCATCAGTTGGAGGTGCTTCAGGGTAGTCGTGTAGCCGATGGGTTTGGGGGGCGGCCCCCCGTTCAGCCGCTCATTAATGGTACGTACGGTCTGGGGGCCTTCGTCCCAGAGGATGTGAAGAATGGCTAGCTCGGCGGCGGTTGGTTCGTGCATTTACGAAGTGTTTCGTACAAATTTATACGAAATTATTCGTAGTTGCAAATCAATTAGAGATTTAGTTGGCGGCGCGGCCGCTGAACGCACGGGCGGAGTCGCAGATATGGCAGGAAGGAACCGCGGATTACGCGGATTACGCAGATAGCAGCCACCACCCCAGCCCGAGCTAATCCGCGTACATCTCCGAAATCTGCGGTCGCTAAACGAGGCCGCGCGGCCGATACCCGCCGCGCGGATACCGGCGCGACCGCTAAACGAACGAGCGGAGT
>CAZQNE010000041.1:30604-32447 GCA_964594535.1 uncultured Lewinella sp. | reverse complement strand
ACCGAAACCAACGTCCGCGCCCTCGTCCGCCCGAATATCCTGACCCTGACCCCCTATTCCAGTGCCCGCTCCGAATTTAAGGGCCGGGCCGAGGTACTGCTGGACGCCAACGAAAGCCCCTACGACAACGGCCACAATCGCTACCCCGAACCGCTGTCCACCGACATCCGGAATGCGCTCGCGGACCTGAAGGAAATCGACGCCGATCGTATCTTCCTGGGGAACGGCTCGGACGAGATCGTCGACCAGGTGACCCGCGTATTCTGTAACCCGGGTACGGACGCGGTGCACGCCCTGCCGCCGACCTTCGGGATGTACAAGGTGGCCGCGGGCATCAACGACGTCGACTTCCGGGCTACTACCCTGGCGGCGGACTTCACCATCCCGGTGGAAGACCTCAAAAGCAGCTGGGACGAGCGCAGCAAGGTACTCTGGCTGTGCAGCCCCAATAACCCGAATGGGAACCTCATGGACCCGGCGGTCACCGAAGACCTGATCCGCAGCTTCCCCGGTATCGTAGTGCTGGACGAGGCCTACATCGACTTCATCCCGGAGGCGAGTTTCCTGCCCCGGCTGGATGAGTTCCCGAACCTGATCATCACCCAGACCCTCTCCAAAGGATGGGGAATGGCGGGTATTCGGCTGGGGGCGGCCTACGCATCCCAGTTTATCGTCACCATGCTGCGGGCCATTAAAATGCCCTACAACATCAACGTACTCACCCAGGCAGTCGCCCTGGAGGCACTGGGCCGGCCGGAGGTGATGCGGGAGCGGGTCGCCGAACTGAAGTCGGAGCGCCGGCGGCTGGAGCGGGAACTGGGAACGTTGGACTGCGTCGACTATATTTTTCCGTCGGTGACCAATTTCCTGCTGGTCCGTTTCCGGGACTCTGACTCCGTCTACCGCTACCTGCTGGGTAAGGGGATCGTGGTGCGCAACCAGAGCTACCAGCCCAACGCGGAAAAATGCCTGCGCATCACGGCGGGGCTGCCGGGGGAGAATGACCGCTTGCTCGAGGCGCTGCGTTCGTTCCACGGAGCGTAGGCTCAACCCGGGGCCACGCAAAACTTGTTATCTACGCTATGAGTCGCTACGTCAATCCATTTACCGACTTCGGATTTAAAAAACTCTTCGGGGAGGAGCCGAATAAGGACATCCTCATCGACTTTTTGAATGAGTTACTTGCGGGCCGGGAGGGTCGGATTGTCAACCTACGGTATCTAAAGAACGAACACTTAGCGAGTGCTAAGAATGACCGTCGGGCCATATTCGACCTGTACTGCGAAAGCGAGACCGGGGAAAAATTCATCGTCGAGCTACAAAAAACCAAACAGCGCTTCTTTAAGGACCGGGCGCTTTACTACGCTACCTTCCCCATTCGGGAACAGGCCAAGGTGAACGAATGGGATTACGAATTGAAGTCGGTTTATCTCATCGCTATTCTCGACTTTGTATTTGATGAGGGAAAAGAGGAACCGGATCGGTACCGCTATGACGTACAGTTGGTAGACGTGGATACCTGCGAGGTCTTCTATGACAAACTGTCCTTCATATACCTGGAGATGCCTAAGTTTCGGAAGCCGCTGGAGCAAATCTCCTCGCGCTTTGAGAAGTGGCTTTACGTGATTCGTAATCTGGATCGCCTGGAGAATATCCCTCCCTTACTGCAGGAACGAATTTTCGAGCGTCTATTCGAATCAGCCGAAATCGCTCGATTCAATCCCGAGCAGCGGGAGGACTATCAGGAGAGCCTAAAGTATTATCGAGACCTGAAGAATAGCTTCGACACCGCCAGGTTCGAAGGCCATAGGGAAGGTCTTGCGCAGGGCATTGAGCAGGGCAT
>CAZQNE010000041.1:23852-30504 GCA_964594535.1 uncultured Lewinella sp. | reverse complement strand
GGGCATTGAGCGGGGCATCGAGCGGGGCATCGAGCAGGGCATCGAGCAGGGTCGTGAGGAGGCCCTCCGGGAAACAATCAGAAACGGGCTTGAACTCGGTTTGAACGCCGAAACCTTAGCAAACCTCACTAGCTTACCCGTCGCCCGCACTGAAGAAATTATCGCCTCATTAGGCCCACCTACTGAATGATATGCCCCAAAATCTCCTCTTCCTCGACCGCGACGGCACCCTCATCCTCGAACCGGAGGACTACCAGGTCGATGCCCCCGGTAAGCTGAACTTCTACCCCGGGGTCTTCCGCTGGCTGGGCCGCATCGTGCGGGAGCTGGACTACCGCCTAATTATGATCACCAACCAGGACGGGCTAGGAACGGCGGAATTCCCGGAAGAAACCTTCTGGCCGGTGCACCGGCTGATGGTACGTGCCCTGGCCGCCGAGGGCATCGAGTTCGCGGAAGAACTCATCGACCGCACCTACGCCAAAGATAATGCTCCCACCCGCAAGCCGAATACCGGCCTGGTCGACAAGTACCGTACGGCGGACTACGACCTGGCGAACAGCTACGTCGTCGGGGACCGGCTGACCGACATGCAACTAGCTAAGAACCTGGGGGCACGGGGATTCTGGCTGGCCAATGACCCCGAACTGGGCAACGAGGAACTGAGCCAGGACCAGCTAAACGAGCTACGGAATACCATCGCGCTACGCACCACCGATTGGGAAGATATCTACCGCCACCTGCGACTGGAAAACCGCACCGCCTCCGTTCGGCGGACCACCAAGGAAACCGACATCCGCATCGAACTCGACCTGGACGGGACCGGGCAAACCGACATCGACACCGGCCTCGGCTTCTTCGACCACATGCTGGATCAGCTCGGGCGCCACTCCGGCTGCGACCTGACCGTGCGCGTGAAGGGGGACCTGCACATCGACGAGCACCACACCATCGAGGATACCGCCATTGCCCTGGGGGAGGCCTTCGGCCAGGCGCTGGGCGATAAATTAGGCATCGAACGCTATGGATTTTACCTGCCCATGGACGATGCGCTGGCCCGGGTGGGGATTGACTTCGGCGGCCGACCCTGGTTGGTGTGGGACTGCAACTACCGGCGGGAAAAGATCGGCGACATGCCTACCGAAATGTTCCAGCACTTCTTTAAATCCTTCACGGACGGGGCCCGCTGCAACCTTAACATCAAAACCGAGGGGGACAACGAGCACCACCAGATCGAGGCTACGTTCAAGGCGTTCGCGAAGAGCATCAGGATGGCCAAGCGGCGGGACGTGGAGAATATGCGGCTGCCGAGCACGAAGGGGGTATTGTAGACGCCCCGCACCCAGGACCTTCGAGCGTCCGCTAGGTCCCCGAAGCGTCCGCTGTAGAAACACCGTAATGTGTCCGGGCAACGTTAGGGGGGTGCGGGGGTGTCCGGTACCTTCGTTGGATCGACAGTTTCGTTTCCTTTGGGCTTACGTGCGTGTATTTTGTGGGTAGTGCTGCTGGGCTGTGCAACGGTGTACGGGCAGACGGAACTATCGAACGTGCGGGAGCGGACGGTCGCGACGAACGGACCGGGGCTGCTGGTGGACTCGCTAACCATCGCGCCGGGTAGCCTGGAGGTGCTCACGCCGGAAGGAATACGGATGCCGGAAGGGGCCTACCGGCTGGACGGGCGCTACCTACGGTGGAGTTCTCCGGATTTACCGGACACATTGCACCTGCGCTACCGC
The DNA here is from genome assembly GCA_964594535.1 of uncultured Lewinella sp. Lineage (GTDB taxonomy): Bacteria > Bacteroidota > Bacteroidia > Chitinophagales > Saprospiraceae > Neolewinella. Next base: position 28,768 of record CAZQNE010000041.1, on the reverse strand, counting down.
GCCCTACCCTTTGCCCTGGACGAACGGGTACGCCTCATCGACTCCAGCCAGCTGGTGCGGGAGGAGATCGGGCTAGTCATCGGCGGCTACGACCCCTACGTACGCTCGGGGCTACTGGACAACGACACGAAAGTGCAAACCAGGGGGAGCTTCAGCCGGGCCATCAGTTTCGGGAACCGCCAGGATCTGGTACTGAACTCCGCCTTCAATCTGCAACTGAACGGCGAACTGGGCAACGGCATTGAAGTTTCGGCCGCCATTACCGACGAAAACCTGCCCGTGCAGCCGGAGGGGACCACCCAGCAACTGCGAGAGTTCGACCGCATCTACATCCAACTGCGCAAGGACCGGAGCCAGCTCACCGCCGGCGATTATGAACTGCGGAACCCGGAGGGCTACTTCATGCGCTACTACAAAAAGCTGGAGGGGGCCACCTTTACGACGGTTGCGGGCGGGGCCGCAGGTGCTGACGATGGACGGTGGAGTAATGCCGCCAGCGTGGCCGTGGCGCGGGGGCAGTTCATCCGCCAGAACATCACGCCGGGGGAGGGCAACCAGGGGCCGTACAAACTGACCGGGGACGGGGCCCAGCGCTTCCTGATCGTACTGGCGGGCACGGAACGTATCTTCCTGGACGGGGAGTTGCTCGTGCGTGGGCTGGATGCCGACTACGTCATCGACTACAACCTGGCCGAACTGACCTTCACCCCCCGCCGGCTCATCACCCGCGATAGCCGCATCGTGGCCGAATACGAATACGCCGACCAGCGCTACGTGCGCACCCTCACCGCCGGCAGTAGCCGCTACGAGCGGGGTCGCTGGACGGGCTACGTGAACCTGTACAGCCAGCAGGATAGTAAAACCGCCACCGGGGACCTGGAACTCACCGCCGAGCAACGGGAGGCACTCAGTCTGGAGGGGGACAATCCCGACGGCATCGCCATTCCCAGTATCGATACCCTGGACGGGCGGGAGGAACTGCGCACGACTTACGAGCTACGGGACACCCTACTGGTCTGCCCCGTACCCCAGCAGTATCTGCTACAGAGCAACGACGCGGAACTGGGCCGTTTCGTGGCTACCTTCACCGACCGGGGGGCGGGTGGCGGGCCCTACGACCTGGACCCGGAACGGCAGGACAACGAGCGGGTGTACGTCTACGTCGGCTTCGACGAAGACTGCGTTCCCCTGGGCCGCTACGCGCCGGAGATCGATATCGTAGCCCCCCGGCAGCAGCAACTTTTCGCGGCGGGGGGGATATACGAATTCGGGGGGGAGGGCAGCATTCGCTTCGAGGGGAGCCGCAGCCGGGTGGACCTGAACCGCTTCAGCGACCTCAACAGCGACGACGACGTAGGCCACGCCCTGCGGGTGGATGCCGACCGAACCATCTCGCTCGGCAGCGACAGTAGCGGGTGGGCGGTGGCGGGACGGGCGCGCTACGAGTTCCTGGAGGAGTCCTTCAACTTCATCAATCCCTACCGCTCTCCCGAATTTTACCGCAACTGGAACCTGAGCAATCGCCTGAGCACCGTGCGGCCGGAAGCATCCAGCGAGCAACTGGCGGGCGGTGGACTGGGACTGGTGCGGCGGGGTATCGGCCGGCTAGACTACGACTACGAGGAATTCAGACGGGGCGGCAACTACCGGGGGCGGCGCCACGAAGGGGTACTTCAGGCGGGGGTGAGCGGATGGTCGGTAACCGGGGCCTACAGCTTATTGGAGAGCGAGGACGAGGCCAGCCGGGGTAGCTTCCGGAGGCCGAACGCCAGGTTGAGCAAAAAATTTGACGATTGGGGGGGCTGGGAACTATCCGCATCCTACGCCGGTGAACGCAGCGTACGCCGCAGCCTCGACGGTGATACGCTTTCGCCGCTGTCGTTCCAGTACGACAAGTACGTGGTGGGGCTGGCGGCCCCCGCTACCGAGAAATTTTCCTTTCTGCTGAGTGCGAATCTCCGGGACGATAAGCTGCCCGATCCGACGGAGCTTCGGCGCAGTACCACCGCCCGGGAGGTCAGTGCCGAAGGCAAGTACCGGGCCGGCAGGGCACTGCAACTGGGGGGCAACTTCACCTATCGTGACCTGAATGTGCTGGCACCCGATTTGGTGGAGGATCGCCCGACCGGTACCTTCCTGGGCCGCCTCGACGTGAGGGCCGAGGCACTCAAGCGGGCCTTTACCAGTCAGACGACCTACCAGGTCGGCAGCGGGCAGGAGCCGCGCATCGAGTTTCAGTACCTCTACGTGGGCCCGGGCCAGGGGCAGTACATCTGGCAAGACAGCCTGTTCAACAACGACGGGCGCATCCAGCCGAACGAAATCGTGCTCTCCCCCTTCCCCGACATCGCCGACTACATCCGGGTCAGCGTATTCAACAATACCTTCATCCGGACCGACAACGTACTTCTCAACCAACGCTTCAACTGGGACCCCCAGCGGATCTGGCGACAGGCCGAGGGGGTACGTAGCTTCCTGAAACGCATCTCGCTAAACACGGCCGTCAACATCGATCGGAAGACCCGGCAGGCCGAAGACATCATGCCCTGGAACCCCTTCCAGCTCGCCGTGGCCGACTCCAGCCTGGTCGCCCTGAACGTACGCCGGCGGCACGGCTTGTTCTTCAATCGCGCCAACCCCCGCTACGACGCCCAGCTGAGCAACAGCGAACAACGCAACCGGCGGGTACTGACCACGGGCTACGAAAGCAGCCGCCGGGGAGAATGGGAGCTGCGCTTCCGCTACCGCCCGACCGATGCCCTGAGCGTGGAGGCGGCCGGGGTAACGGGGCGGCGGGAAAGTGACTCGGAACGCTTCAACGAGAAAGATTTCGACATTGAGTTTAACCGGGTGGAGCCGAGTGTGACCTGGCAGCCGGGGGAGTTCAACCTCACCACTACCTTCATCTACGGGCGGGAGGAGAACACCCTACCGGAAGGAGACGGGGAGTTCACGCTCCGGCGTGAGTTCAGTTTCGAGGGCAACTACCGCAACTGGATCAACGCGAGCCTGCAGTGGATCGAGATCGATTTTGAGAACGGATCCTCCAGCAGCCCAGTTGGGTTCGCCCTTCTGCAGGGTCTGCAGCCCGGGCGCAACCTGCTCTGGAACCTGAGCCTGACGCAGCAATTGGGCGAGTACCTGCAACTCAACCTGATCTACGACGGACGGCAAACGGGGGAGGCGGCTACGGTGCACGTGGGGCGGGCACAGGTGACGGCACAGTTTTAAGTTTTGGCTGCCTTATTGACAGACATCGGATGACTGCCATTTTGGCAGTCATCCGATGTCTGTCACAGTGTCAGGCGTGAGAAGGTATCTTTGGCCCATGGATAAGCTTCTTCTACCCTACATCAGTTTCCTCCTGATTTTTTCATCCTGTTCCGCCGATTCGTCCCCCGATTCGCCGGCACCCGCGTCCGCGCCCCGCCCGAACATCCTCTTCATCATGAGCGACGACCACGCCCAGCGCGCGATCTCCGCTTACACCGCTGAACTCACCGAAACGCCCAACCTCGACCGCATCGCCGAGGGAGGTATGATTTTCCGGAACAGCTTCGTAACCAACTCGATCTGTGCCCCCAGCCGGGCCGCTATCCTGACCGGAAGGTACAGCCACCTCAACGGCAAAATCGATAACCTTAGTCCCTTCAACCCCGATCAGTGGACCTTCCCCGAAGCCCTCCACGACGCCGGCTACCGTACCTCCCTCATCGGCAAGCACCACCTGCAGGCCGTACCCCGGGGCTTCGATGAGTTTCGCGGACTGATCGGACAGGGCAGCTACTTTTCTCCCGTCTTCGTCCACAACGGCGACACGCTGGAGGCCGAGCCCGGATACACCTCTACGCTTATCACCGATTACGCCCTGGAAGAACTAAAGCGGAATGCCGGGAGCGACCAGCCCTTTATGATGCTCTACTGGCACAAGGCCCCCCACCGCAACTGGATGCCCGATACCGCCGACCTGCCGGGGCTGCTGGACCGGCGCTACCCCGAGCCCCCCACCCTCCGCGACGATTATGCCGGCCGCCCCGCCGCCGAAAATGCGGATATGCGCATCGCCGATATGTTCACCAGCCGCGACCTGAAGGTGATGCCGGAATATCAGCCGAAGGACCCGGGAACGGGCGGGGCCACCTTCATCGGTAATAATTTCGATCCTATCCCCGGATTCATTCAGGGATTGGACCGAATGACTCCGGAAGAACGGGCCGCCTACGAACCCTACCTCGCCGAAGTCGGCCGACAGTGGCAGGACGTGCGTGGAACGGAAGACGAACTGGGCTGGCGCTACCAACGCTATATGCAGGACTACCTGGCCAGCGTGAATGGGGTGGACCGCAACGTAGGCCGCGTTCTGGACTACCTGGAAGCGAGCGGGCTCGCCGAGAATACCATCGTCATTTACACCAGCGACCAGGGCTTTTACCTGGGTGAGCACGGCTGGTACGACAAGCGCTTCATGTACGAAGAAAGCCACCGTACCCCCCTGATGATCCGCTATCCAGCCATGATCGAGGCGGGTTCGGAAACCGAGCAACTCGTACTCAACATCGATTTGGCTCCGACGCTGCTGGAATTGGCGGGGGCGCAGGTGCCGGCTGAAGTACAGGGCAAAAGTTTGGTCCCCCTGTTCAAAGGGGAAGAGGTCGCAGACTGGCGCGATGCAGTTTACTACCGCTACTACCAGCGGATGGATAGTTACCACCGGGTGGCCCGCCACGAAGGTGTGCGCGACGAACGGTATAAGCTGATCCATTACACCGAGCCGGGCTACGAGGGCTACGAGTTCTTCGATCTGGCCGAGGACCCCACGGAGGTGGACAATCGGGCCGAGGACCCCGACCTAGCCGCCCAGATGGAACGGATGCAGGGGAAGCTGGCGGAATTGCGGCGGGAGCTGGATGTCACGG
>CAZQNE010000041.1:3386-23752 GCA_964594535.1 uncultured Lewinella sp. | reverse complement strand
CGGTCAACCGCGAATTGGCATTTGCTTCCCTCCCAAGATCTCACCCCCGCCGAAGCGAAAACGAGTGTAGGTAATCACCTTACCCAGCTGCCGGTGCATTCGTTCGTAGTAGGTTTCCGTGCTTAACTCGGGGATGGGAAGGGGCTTCGCGTAAATATCACTGTCGTGATAGAGCACGTCGACCGCGGGTTGAGCGGCGAACGTCTCCAACGTCCATTCGTAGAGCTCGCGGCTATCGGTTTTGAGATGGACCAGACCCCGCGGCCGCAGTATTCGTCGGTACTGCTTCAGGAACTGGGCGGCGGTCAGACGGCGGTTTTCCTTTCCCTTCTTCAGAAAGGGATCCGGAAAGGTGATCCATATCTCATCCACCTCGCCGGGAGCGAAAAAGCGGCTGATAACCTCGATGCGGGTGCGCAGGAAGGCGGCGTTACCGAGCCCTTCGGCTAGAGCCGTTTTCGCTCCCCGCCAGATGCGGGCACCCTTTACGTCCACGCCGATGAAATTGCGGTCGGGATACCGCCGCGCCAGGTCAAGCGTGTACTCGCCCCGCCCGCAGGCCAGCTCCAGGGTCAGTGGGTGGTGGTTTTGAAAGTGTGCTTCGGCCCACTTTCCCCGTAGGTCCACTTGCTGGCCGTTGACGCCCGAGAGTTCCGGCCGGGTGGGGTCGAAGCTTTCGTAGACGTTCGGCATCCGGTATACCTCGGCAAACTTTTGCAGTTTGTTTCGGCCGGCCATACTACCGCTTTACCAGTCGCCGCACCGCTCCGTCCGCGCGAATGAGGTAAATACCGGCGGGTAGGTCAGCGGTAGCAAGAGTAGCACCACCTACCCGGAGGGGGATTCGCTGCGTACTGATCCGGCGGCCGTTGAGGTCGAATAGATCGATGCTTATGTCCCGATTTCCACTCGCTGACCAACGTAACCGGGTATCTCCTGGCGTGGGATTCGGGTATATTTGCAGACTTGCTTCCAAGGCACTCGGTTCGCGAGTCGGATTGACGGCATCCGCGGTGATGACAATATCGTGGTAGGTGAGCGGTAGGTACCCACCCCGTGGAGTAGTAACCACGAACCCAAAGTCATCGGTTAGCAGGGAGGTATCGGTGCTTTCGTAAACCAGGCGGCGGTTATTGATGTCGGCCTGGGTGAAGATATCGCCGAGCGTCATTTCCGCTCCCCTCAGTTCGAGTACACCCCGGGCGGGCATCCGCGTCAACGTAAAGTAGGTGGAGTCGGGCCCGACGGGCGCTCCGTTGATTTCCAGTTCGCTGCGCAGTACGGCATTGCGTCCCAGGGGCTGGACTTCGGTAGCTTCGTTGACCAAGGTCTGGGGGAGGGAAGCCTCCACGTCGGCGCAGAACTCCACGTTCCAGGCCGCGATCGACCCGGCGGCTCCGTTGGTTTCGCTCACTTCCACGATCAGCTTCCATTCGCCAAAGGTGTCTTCCCCGTTGAAGGTGGACAAATCGCCGGCGGGCTGAAACACCCGCTGGTCGTCGGGGGGGCAGGCTACCCCGATGGGCGCCTCGTCATCAAAGCCGAGGTTCAGGGTATTCGTACTGAAGCACTTTTCGTCGTAGAGCACGACCGTGGTACCGGCGGGGCTCCTCAGGCTAACTTTAACCTTCGAAACGAATTGGTAATTGATCGTGACGTTCGGCAGGTTAATGTCATTGATCGTTCCGCGCCGGTCGACGAAGATAGCAGCCTCCCGGGTAAATGCCCCGCCGGAACCGGGCAGACCGACCGCCGGATCGCCGTAGGTATACACATCACACTGACTACTGACGGTACGGAACGAGTTCGCCCCCGTCCAGGGGCCGGGGCCGCAACTGTTAATGGGGCGCACGCGCCAGAAGTAAAGTTGATTACTCGCCAGAAACTCCTCCGGGGTGTATTCGGTACCGACCAGTTCCGAAGCCTCTTCGAAGATCGTCCCGGGGGCGAAGGAGGGTGAAGTGGCGATCTGGAGATCGTAGGCTTCGGCGTTCGCAGACTCCGTCCAGTCGAAATCCGCAGTCAGCACGATGCCCTCCGTGCCTTCGGTCGGCCCGGCCAGCATCAGATCATCGAAGTTATTGGATACGACATCCAGGATAATCTCCCGGCGGCTGGAATCCAGGCCGGGGGCGGTCACGATCACCGGTACCGTGACCCGGCCCGTGAGGTTTACCCCGTTCAGATCAAGGGACAGGGTACTGGTCTGGCCGGGTAAAATTTGCACACGGTCGAAGCTGGCTACCAGCCCGGCCGGTAGCCCTGATTCGTCAACGGACAGGCTCACCGGCTCATCGTAGCCCAGTACGCTGCCGGCGGTGAAGGTGGAGGTGACCGTTTCGGGAAGGCAGACGTTATCGTAGTTCAAATCGGACCTCAGCGTGTAGGTAGGCCGGATGGCTTCTTCGATGCTGAAGTCCACCGCGTTCATATTGTAAAAGATATTGTCGGATGCCTCGATCACGATGCGCATGGCCGAGCCGAGCGTATCCGGGACGGTGACGAAGGCCGACCCATTATTCGCCACGCCCGCAGCTAGAACTTCATCGAAGGTGAGCCCGCCGTCACCGGAAAGCAGAATATTCACCCGGTCGGCAAAAACCGGAAACCCCGCGGTACCGGCCGGATCCCAGGTAACTTCCCTGAGCTCCCCGACCCGCCAACTGGTATCGCCAAGGGCGGGTTCGTTGACCAGAAAGGGGCCGACCTCCGCGATCCCGAAGGACACGGTGGCCCAGTCGACGCCCCCGGCCTCCTCGTTGTTGTCGCGGGCGGTAAGGCGAAACGTCATCTCACGGCTGTACTCGGGCAGCACCTCATCGGGTTGGTTGACGCCATTCGCCACCCGGTCCACGCGGGGAAAGTACCGGATGTTCCCACCGGGTGCCGGCGGCACGGAACGGAATAGCGGAGCCTCTCCCTCCGGATTGTAGATGTCGACGGCGGGCCCCAGATCGTACTGTTCCCAGTTAAAGGTCAGTTGCTCGATCGGGTCGTTCGCGTCGGTAGCGCTGCCAACCAGGCGGAAGGGAGTATTGCGAGGAATGAAAAAGCCATTCTCGTAAGGCAAACTGACCACGGGGGTTACGTTACCCGTCTCGATGACCGTAGCACAGGCCGCGGCCCCGCCCTCCTGGGTAAAATGAAGAAACTGCTCCAGACTTCCGACGTGGTAATACGACTCGCGGGGCCCGATATTTTGGTCCCTGCAGGCCCCGGCGTAAGACATGATGGTGTTGCCCGCGCCGGGCTCGAAGGCCGTACTGCCGGCCCGCTGCCCCTCGTTGCCGGGGCAATTATTCCAACTATGGGATACGCTGAACTGATGGGCGATCTCGTGGGCCATCGTCCCCCGCGCGGTACGGGTAATATCGCTGCCGGAAAAGCAGGTTACACCACGGGTTTTGCTCCCCGAACAGGCCCGGCCACTTACCACTCCGCCTACGTCACTGCAACGGGCGGTGAAAATGTGCCCCAGGTCATAGGCACTGGCGGGGATGTTATTGTCCTGAAAGGCGGTAATGACCTGACTGAGCAACCCGGAGCCCTCATCGGAATCGGAAAAAGGATCGGTTTCGGGGTCGAGGTAGATCAGGTCTTCGGAGATGGCCAGTAGATTCATGCGAATGCCGATGTCCCGCTCGAAGATGACGTTAATGGTGCTTACCGCCGCATTCCATTCCGCCAGCACGTCCGCCTTGGTCACGTCGGCACCTCCGACTTTGCGGGCAAATTCCCCGGTATTGGTAAGGGCCAGGTCGTACTGCCGCAGGGGTTGGGGTTCGTTGCTACTCTTCGCAACCAACTCCGCACCCGCGTCCGCGCCCCGGTCCAGCTCCATTCCCGATAGATTGAGGGGGTCGCTCGGGTCGAACCCACAAGCCAGGGGAAGCGCATCGTCCGATACGGAAAGTTCGTGGGTGTAGTAAAGTAAGTAGGTTCCTTCCCGTTCGCCCGGCTCGATGCTGTACATTCCCTCCGGCCCGTATAGCGTGCCGTGCAGGCCCCGGTGGGAGAGAGCAATCCGGCCCGCCCCCCACGGGCCCTCTACGACGAAGCTGGTTATTTCGGGGTAGCGATTCGCCAGGGCGGGTTCGAATACCGGGCTATAGCGGGCGGAAAAATCAGCGAACCGACCCTCGGGCAGCGGAAATTCGACCGACGACCGTTTAGCGGACAGGTCGTGCCACAGCCGGTCCGCATCCAGGCGAACGACCCGGTGCGTGCCCCCCACCGCGGCCTGGCTACTGGCCGTAGCGGGACGAAACTGAAAAGCGGACGACTGGGCCAACAGGCCGGTAGTACACGCAAAAAACAAACCGAGCAGTAAGGATCGAAGCATAGGGGTTAGTTAGGGTCCGTAAAGATACGGGGTAAGGGCGGCGGTAAGTGTCGGGCGCCTCAGTAACGGGCCGATTCTTCGCCCGGCAGGCTGGCGCGGATGAATTCCCGCAGGTCTTCATTCGCGGCCTGTAGATCCGGGCGGCGCAAGTACATCATGTGGCCGCTCTCGTAGCCTTTAAAGCTCAGGCGATCCCGCATCCGCCCACTGGGGTCGAGGTGCCAGAGATTATACTTAGCATCGTAGTAGTTAGTGGCTCCATCGAAGTACCCCGACTGGATCAGTACATTCAGATAGGGGTTCTGGGCCATGGCCTGCCGGAGATTCGGCCCGGTACGATCGCCGGAACGGTCCCAGGGGGATACGGGGCCGAACATATTGTACTGGAGATCGGTGCGGAAGCCCAGTTCTTCCCGAAGGTAATAATTAATGGCCGGCGTGAAGGAGTGCAGCCAGCTGGTGAGCTCGCTGTTGTAGTCCGGGCGGTCACCGGCGGCCCGCTCGTCCATCCCCCGGTAGCGGCTATCGAGCCGGCCTACGGTGTAGTTACCGGCTTCCTCGCCCCTTAGCAAATTCTTCCAGAAGTAGCTCGTGGTGGGTTGCAGGTTGTTATCCAGCCATTCCTGAGTGTCCAGCCCGGAATAGCGGGCGGCGGTTTCGGCGACCTCCCGGCGGCGATCCTCGCTCAGGCTGGCGCCAGCGGCCAGGGCGGGGAGCAGGTCTTCGCGGGTGTAGCGTTCGACCTCGTCCAGCAAGTCGGTCAGTTCGCGGCCCTGTAGCTCCGGGGGCAACTGCTCGTGGTACCAGGCCGCGGCGGCGAAATAGGGCAAACGGTTCGCCGACTCGACAATGCCCTCCCGGGGGATACCGATCTCGGTCGGGGAAACCAGTACGACGCCGTTGAGGTACATCCACCGGGCGTTCTGCAGTTCCAGGGCGAGGCCCGATACGCGGGTGGTGCCGTAGCTCTCGCCGATCAGGAATTTGGGCGATCGCCAGCGGTCGTGGCGGCTGACCCAGTTGCCGAGCCAGTCGGCCAGGTAGGTGATGTCCTGGTTCACCCCGAAGAACTGCTCGCGGTCGGCCCCCTCCACCATCCGGCTAAACCCGGTATTGACGGGATTGACGAAGACGATATCCGTCACGTCCAGCACCGAATAGGGGTTGTCGCTCACGCCGTAGGGCTGCACCGGATACCCCTCCTCGTCGATGGCGAGCACCTTCGGCCCGGTGTAGGCCAGGTGCATCCAGACCGAGGCCGAGCCGGGGCCGCCGTTGAAGCTGATGAGCAGGGGCCGGTTGGGGTCGTCGACGTCGGTACGGCGGTAATAAGTGTAGTGCAGGCCGGCGGTGACCTTACCACTACCGTCGTACACGGGTTGCACGCCGGTTTCGACCCGGTAGGGGACGTTACGGCCCTTTATCGTCACCGCCCCCTCGGATACGATGGCGGTATCGAGGGGCAGTTGGCGGCTATTGGTCTGGGCGGAGAGTACGGCAACCAAAAGAAACAAAACGAAGGTAGGTAAGGTACGTAGCATACGCATGGACAGCTTTGCCCCAAAGATAACCGCACACCCGAAGTGATGGACCGACTCCGGCAGTGGCGCGACTTCCTCACCAGCAACCCCTACCAGGACCTGCTCGTTATCTCCTGGCGCTACGCCCGGGGGCTGAGGGGCCGCTACCTGCTTATCTACGCGATGTTCACCGGGGTTAATCTCCTGTATTCCCTACAGCCCATCGTATTCGGGTATTTCGTCAATTACCTGCAAGCGGGGGAAGGCGACCTGATTACGGCGGCGTGGACCTACGGGGGGGTATACATCCTGATCATACTGCTGGCCTGGGCCCTGCAGTGGCCGGCGCGTTTACTGGAACGGCGAATGGCCTTTACGATCAGCCGCCGCCTGCTGCTCGAAACCTACGATCGGGTGGTGCACCTGCCCCTCGACTGGCACCGTCGGCACCACAGCGGGGACACCACCAATCGGATCCGCAGGGCGTACGAAGCCCTGAAAACATTCTTCGACGGGGGCTTCATGTACTTTCAGACCCTAATGCGGATGTTCCTGAGTATCGTTGCCATCCTGTGGTTCTCGGCTTTTTTCGGCGGGATAGCGGGACTGACGGGGGTGCTGATCATTATTGCCGTGCTGGCCTTCGACCGGCCCATCATTGCCGCCACTACCGAAACTAACGAACGGGAGAACGACCTGCTGGCCAGCCTTACCGACAACCTCGGAAACATCCTCACCGTCACCAGCCTGCGGCTGGGCAAGCGAACGGCCCGGCAAATCGACGGGAGGATGGCCGCCATCTGGCCCCCCTTCCTCCGAAATACCCAGCTCAACGAACGCAAGTGGTTTACCACGAGCCTGCTGATCGGAGCGATGTACGCCACTATTGTCATTAGCTACGTTTATCAGCAGTACGTGCCGGGGGAAGTCTTTCTCGTCGGTGGGCTAGTGGCGCTGATCGGCTACGTCACCCAGTTCAGTAACATGTTCAATGCACTGACCGGGCAGTACAACACCGTCATCCGCTTGCGGACCGACCTGGCGGCCATCGAACCCATCACCGAGGCGTACCGGAAGCAGGGGCGCCCTCTCCTGGCACCGGGTAGTAAGGCGCCGAAGGAGTGGCGGCACATCCACATTCGTAACCTCCGCTTCGACTACCTGCGGGAGGGCAACAAACCGGGGGGCGGCCTGTGCGGAATCGACCTGCGCCTGGAAAAAGGGCAACGCATCGCGCTGATCGGCCCCAGCGGAAGCGGCAAGACTACCCTACTGTATAATCTGCGCGGACTCTATCCCCCCGATACGATTGACGTCCGCTTCGACGACCGGCCCGCCGAAGCCGCCGCGCTGCTGTACGAACAGACTACCCTGATCCCCCAGGCCCCCGAGATCTTCGAAGGCTCCATGCTCCAGAACCTCACCATGGGAATCCCCCGTTCCGCCGCGGCTATCCAGCAGGCTATCGAACTTTCGGTACTGGGCCCGGTAATCGAGGCGGCCGACCGGGGCCTGGACACTCACCTGAGTGAGGGCGGTGGCAACCTGAGCGGAGGGCAGCGGCAGCGCCTCAGTATAGCCCGTGGTCTACTGGCCGCCAGCGGCTCCACCCTACTGCTACTCGATGAGCCGACCTCCAGCCTGGACCCCGAGTCCGAAATGCTGGTCTACCGGCGTATCTTCGCCGCCTACCCCGACAAAACGATCGTTTCCACCCTCCACCGACTCCACTTACTGCGTGACTTCGACTACATCTACTACCTGGAAGCCGGTCGCGTACGCGCCCAGGGAAACCTGACGGAGCTGTTGGAGCGTAGCGGGGTGGTACGGGAACTGTACGAAAGGCAAGGGTGAATACGTGAAGGATGCATTGGTGAATTTCCGGGGATGCGCTCCGCTGCGCTCATCGTCTCAGTAGGATAGGTCGACTTTCCCGGATACCTTCGCCCCGTGGCGCCCCCATTCACCCATTCACCCATTAAACACCTCCCCCCTCCCCTCGTCATGCTGTTCGCCATCATCGTGGTGGTGACGGTGCTTACCTACCTGCTGCCGGCGGGAACCTACGAGCGCATCGCGGTGGATGGCCGGATGCGGGTGGTAGCGGATAGCTACACCGAGGTTGCTTCCTCTCCGGTCGGTTTCTTCGGTATGTTCCGGGCCTTTCCGGAGGGGTACCGCCTGGCTACGCCGGTAATCTTCATCTGTCTGGCCAGCGCCCTCATGTTTTCGGTGCTGGAACGGACGCGGACGATCGAGAACGCGGTGGGTCGGCTCGTTCACCGCATGGGGACGGAGCGGACCGAGCTTATCCTAGTGCTGCTGACCCTGGTATACGGCCTGCTCGGTATCCTGGTCGGCTACGAAAACAACATCGCCACCGTACCCGTCGCCGCGGTAGTGGTGCTGGCCCTGGGGGGTGATCTGGTGCTTGCGGCCGGGGTGAGCCTGGGGGGCATGACGGTAGCCTTCGGGCTTTCGCCGATTAATCCCTACACGGTGGGGATCGGTCACGAGATCGCGGGATTGCCCCTGTTCAGTGGGTGGGGGTTGCGGACAGTTATTTGCGGCGGCGCGCTGGTGCTGATGGCGTACTACAACATAAGGTACTACCGTCGTATCCAAGCCGATCCGGGCTCTTCCCTGGGTAGTGGCCTGGACGCTACGGGCCTATCGCTTTCCCGGCCCCTGGCCGAATACCGGATCACCGGAAGGAACTGGTGGTTGCTGTCCGTATTCCTGCTGGGGCTGGGCGCCGTTCTGGTGGGGGTATTCCGGTGGCACTTCGGGATCAACGACATATCCGCGGTCTTCCTGATCGTGGCCCTGGTGAGCGCGCTTACCTCCGGGCTTTCGGCGCGGGAGTTCAGCCGGGCCGGGTTACGGTCCGTTGCGGAGATGGCCCCGGCTACCTTCATCATCGGCATGGCGGCGACCGTGAAGGTCATTATGGAGCAGGGGCAGATTCAGGACACGATCAGCTACGGGCTGGCGCAGTTGCTGGACGGGCTACCGGCTTATGCGTCGGCCATCGGTATGTCGGTGGGGCAGAGCGGAATTAACCTGCTCATCCCCAGCGGGAGCGGGCAGGCGCTGGCGACCCTTCCGGTGATGATCCCGCTGGGTAGCGTACTGGGGCTGAGCCCCCAGATCTCCATTCTCGCCTTCCAGATCGGGGATGGGGTCACCAATCTATTCAATCCCTCCCTCGGCGGGCTGGTGGCGATGCTGGGCGTATGCCGGGTACCCTTCGACCGCTGGCTGCGGTTCATCCTGCCAATTACGGGGATGCTGATCGTGTGGACCTGGATCGGCCTACTGGTAGCGGTGGCGATCGGGTATAGTTGACTCTGGCGGGAAACTAAATGGGACGTTGCCGAACATGGCCTCGATCGATTCCCGTGCACCGGCCGGATACCTTAAAGCCTTCCCGGTTCAACAACCGCGCTAGGAAACGACCGGGTTTGCTCGCCTGAAATGGCGGCCAACGGAAGTAAATTACCTCTGAGGGGACGAAGTTCTATGTGAGAGACCAGTGGTTTGCCGGCTTCCCCCTCATGGCCGACCCCGGCGAGGGGGTACTCCACGTGCAGGCCATCGTCACGGCGGCGGAAGCCAGCGGCGTGGAACACTTCTATCTGGAGCGGGACCTGGCGCCGGAGCCCGAGGTTACCCGGCGCAACAGCTTCGGAAATCTCACCGGAATGTAGTCTTTCCAGCCGAAATCTTATGTGCGGTCCCTTCGTTATCTTCATGCTATGACTGCCGTAACCGACCCCATCGTATCCCCCCCCATCTCCCCCTACGCCCCGGGGCGGGGCCCCATGGTCTATACCCTGGAACGCTACCACCAGTCTATCGACGCCGGCATCCTGACGGAAAACGATGCGATCGAACTGATCTTTGGACGAATTGTAGAGAAGATGCCCGTTGGCAAACGCCATAATGACTGTGTAGTAGCCCTCAACCGTTACTTCCTGCTGAACTTTGATCGGGAATTCCGGTGCCAGCCGCAGTGCTCCGTCACCCTACTGGGCAACTCAGAACCGGAACCGGACTTCGCCCTGATCGACAGATCGACCTATGCGGGGAGGGCGCGCAACCCGGAGGGGGAAGATATCCGCCTGATCGTCGAGGTCTCCGATTCCACCCTCGCGTACGACCGCACCGTGAAAGCTAAACTGTATGCCCTGGCGGCACTGCCGGAGTACTGGATCGTCAACTTGCAGGATGATCAGGTCGAAGTGTATACCGACCCCGACCCCGACCCGGGAGATTACACGACCATCCGGCGGTACAAGACAGGGAATTTTTTGGAATCACCCCTCTGTGGACGAATTGCGGTAGCGGAGTTGCTGGGTACTGCTTAGTCCCAGCTCGCACCTGCGCTCCGCCGCCCCATTCTTGCGCGAACGCAGGTGCAATCGCATTCAGAACCTTCCCTCCAATTGCCCGACCCGACCATTGCCCAACGCATCCTGGAACTTCGGCGTGCCGATCTGGACCTGCGCGACCGACTGCTGCGTGCCGGCCAGCTCAACGATGGCTACCACGAAGAGATGGCCGCCCTGCACGACCGGAACGCGACGGTGCTGGAAGAAATCATTGACTCCGTAGGCTACCCTAGCGAGGACCGGATCGGTGAGCCGGCCAGCGCGGCGGCCTGGCTCGTCGTTCAGCACGCCATCGGTCGGCCGGACTTCATGCGCAAATGCCGGGACCTCCTCGCGCAGGCGGTTCAGCAGGAGCGGGCGGACCCCGTACGGCTCGCCTACCTTGATGACCGGATTGCCGTGTTGGAAGGACGGCGGCAGCGGTACGGTACCCAGTTCGACTGGGACGAAAACGGCGAACTGAGTCCGCAGCCGATGGATGACCCGGAAGCGGTCGCCCGTCGGAGAAAGACCCTCGGACTGACTACCCTGGAGGCGCGGACGGCGAGTCTCCGCCAGCGAGCGAGGGAAGAAAACCAGCGGCCACCGAAGGATTGGAACAAGCAGCAGCGAGCGTACGAAGCCTGGCGGAAGGAGGTGGGGTGGGTTTGCGACTGATGCTGCCTACTCATCGCCTCAGCACGAACCGTTCCGCTTCCGCTACGGAGAAGGAGCCGGCACTGGGGTTCGGGCTCACCCGTAACGCATGGGTGGGCGGCTAGTCCCGTGAACGGCGTAATTGCCCAGGCGAACGAATTCAGCACGTTGTACGGGGCGGCGGGGCGCGGATCGCACTACAGATCACCCCCGTAGCCACCGCCACGTTCAGGCTCTCCGCCCCGCTTCCTTCGGCGCGGGGGATGTGGATTCGCCGCGTTAATTGCACCTGCGTCCCCGCCCGAATGCCCGCCCCCTCAGAGCCCACCACCAGGATGCCCGCCGACGGTGGCGTGTAGTCGTAAATACTTGTCCCCTCTAGGTCCGCGCCGAGTACGGGTAGACCGGGGGCATGTGCGATCAATTCGTCCAGTTCGAGTTTGCGGTAGTCGACCCGCAGGAAGGAGCCCATACTGGCCTGGATGCTCTTGGGGTTGTAGAGATCGGCGGTGCCCGCCCCCCCGAAGACGTAGGGCAGGCCGAACCAGTCGGCGATGCGCAGGATAGCCCCGAGGTTGCTGGGCGACTGCACCCCGTCGAGGTAGAGGGACCAGTGGTCGGTCAGGTCGGCGGGCACGGAATCGTCCTCCTCCGGCAGGGTGGCCACGGCCAGGACGCGGTGGGGGGTGGTGAGCTGGCTCATGCGGCCCAGCTCCCGCTCCGACACCTCCGTGAACGCGACGCCGGGGGGTAACGTTAGCTCATTGGCGACGCCGGGCAGGCCGTAGACCCCCTCGCTACCGTAGCGCCGCTGGGCCAGTAGCTCGGCCACCGTGCGGGGTCCCTCCACCACGAATTTGCGGTAGCTTTGCCGCACCTTTTTCTGACGCAGGCTGCTTATGAACTTGATCGTACCGGAGCTAATGGGCATGCTGGTAAGGGGTCTGCGCCGCTGGATACCGCTGCTGGGTGTGGCCCTGGTCGTCAGCGGTTGTAACGTAACGAAATACCTCGACGCCAACGAGGAGTTACTGGCCGGGCAGCGGGTCGCCCTGCGGAAAGGCAGCAAGGTAGCGAACCGGAACGACGTGCTCTACGAGCTGGAGGTGCTGGCCAAGCAGGAGCCGAACGGTAACTTCCTTTTTCTCTTCCCCCGCGAGTATTTTTACCTCGCCAACAATAAGCCGAAGGACACCACCCGGATCGACCGCTTCCTGCGCAACACCATCGGCCAGCCCCCGGTGTTGTACAGCGATAGCCTGAGCCGCCGCTCGGCCGCCCTGATGAGCGACTTCCTCCGTTACCGGGGGTATTTCAACGCCACGAGCTACCACGAGGCCGACCGCCGCAAGCCGGGCAGGGTGAACCTCATCTATCACGTCGACCCCGGCCGCCGCTTCCTCATCGACTCCGTAAGCTACCAGAGCCCCGACCCCACTATCGATAGCCTACTCCAGATCTTCCGGGAAGACAGCGAATTGCAGCCCGGGGCACCCCTGGACCTGACGGCCTTCGACCGGGAAAAGTCTCGCCTCAGCCAGGAACTCCGCAACGCCGGCTACGCCTACTTTTCCAATACCTACTTCGACAAACTCGAGATCGACACCAGCCGGCGGGAGGGCTACGCCGACCTCTACCTGAACGTGCTACCCGCCCGGGAGGAGGAGCAGTACGAAACCTACCGAATCGGGGAAGTTACCGTAATTACGGACTACAGCCCCGCCCGGGAGGCCACCGGAGGTGGGTACCTGCAAGACACCACGGTGGGCGGCGTCCGCTTTCTCAGCCCCAATGCGACCTTCCGGATGCGGCCGGAGTTGCTGGCCACCAATATCTTCCTGGAATCGGACAGCCTCTTCAGCCTGGAAGCCTACCAGAAGACCAACCTTTCGCTCAACGGACTGGGCATCTACCGTTTCGTGCGCATCAACCAGCTCGTGGACCCGATCCGGCCCAACGTACTCAATTACCAGATTCAGCTTACCCCCGACAAACGGATGGCCGTAGGGGTGGACCTGGACCTCAACTATACCAACCGCAGCCAGCTTCCGGATAGCGACGGCGGCGGCTTTGCCGTCAACACTAACCTGATCGGGGTAAGCGTGAGCCCGAGCTACACCAACCGCAACACCTTCGGCGGGGCCGAGCTACTGACCGTTGCCCTGCGGGCGGGGGTGGAAGTGAACCCGGCACCGGACAGCCTGTCCACCTTCCTGAATACCATCGACCTGGGCGCGGAGGCCACCCTGGCCCTGCCCCGCTTCAAAGACCTGGGCATCTACCGCGCGGGCAACCGGCTGGGTCTGATCTCCGATAACTTCTACCGGGAACTGCGGGAACGGGCCAGCACACGCTACAGCCTGGCCTACGAATATCTGCTACTACGCACCTTCTACACCTACACGATTGCCAATGCACGCCTGGGGTACGACTTCCAGCGCTCGCCCGTGACCCGCTACCGCATCAACCACGCCGCCCTCGATATCCTGAACTACACGATTGCCCCCGAGTTCGGGCGTATTCTGGCCAACAACCAGCGGCTGAACCTCAGTATCAGCGACCAGTATTTCTTAAGCCTGATCTTCCGGGAACTGGAGTACAGTCACATCGGGCGACCCGATCTGCGCGGGCGCTCCCTGACCTACAACGGCCGCTTCGAGATCGCCGGCGGTGAGCTGTTTCTGATCGACCAGTTCATGGGGGACATCGACCCCAACAATAACTTCGCCCAGTACGTCATCCTGCAGAACGACCTCCACTACGGGAAGCAGTACACCCCCCTGCGTAGTTTCGCGGCCCGGTTGCTGTTCGGCATCGGACGGCCCTTCAGCTCCGACCGGGAGGTGCCGTTCGTGAAGCAGTTCTTCGCCGGGGGGGCGAACAGTATGCGGGCCTGGGTGCCCTACGCACTGGGGCCGGGGGGCTTCGTGGACACTCTGAGCCTCACTGCCACCAATCAGTTCAACCAACTCAACTTGTACCAGACCGGCGACCTGCAACTGGAACTCAACCTGGAGTACCGCTTCAATTTGTTTTCCTACCTCCAGGGGGCGGTATTTACAGATATCGGCAACGTCTGGCGGGTGCAGGAAGACCCCGATCGCCCCGGTTCCCAGTTCCGCCTGCGGGGGTTGCGGCGGACGGACGAGAACGGAGCGGCCTTTTACCACCAGCCCTTCTACCGGCAAATCGCTATCGGCAGCGGCGTGGGTTTTCGGATCGACCTGAGCTACTTCGTCTTTCGGCTGGATCTGGCCCTGCCCCTCCGCTATAATTACCCCCAGGACGGACAGGGCCGCCCCCTGCCCCGCACCGGCGATCCCCACCCGGAGGGTGATTACTGGCGAAGTTTCCGGCGTTTTCGACTGGGGGATGTCACACCACAACTGGCACTGGGGTATCCGTTCTGAGTTCCTTCACCCCCGGCTCCTCTCCTCCGCGATTTCTGGGGTAGGGGCCCCAGAAAGGCAGCGGGGGCCGGGGGTGAAGGCTACACGTGAAACACCTCCCCCTCTCCGAAGAGCGGCTTGCGCTGATACCGCAGGAAGAGTTGCGCCGTAGCCAGCACGTCCTTCTCGCAGTAAGTGGCGATGCGCTCCACGTCGTCTTCCTCCCAGAATACCCGGCCTACGTCGCTACCGTCGATGTCATCTTTGGGGCTGGGGAAGCCGAGCACGGCGGCCAGTAGCTTGAGGGAGACGTAGGATTTCCGGTCCCCGAATTTCCACAGCTCCATGGTATCGACCAGATGTTTGGTTTCCCAGGGCTTTTTGCCGGCAATGTCGAGTAGCTTCGGTAGGGGCAGGCCTTGGGCGACGATGCGGCGGCACATGAAGGGCACGTCGAACTCCTTGATGTTGTGGCCGCAGATGTAGTACTTGGCCGGGTCGCCGTAGTACTGGTCGAGCATTTCGTTGAAGTGCTCCAGTAATTCCCGCTCGCCGCGGCTGGCGAAGGATTTTAATCGGATCTTCAACTTTTTATCCTTATCCCGGTACACCGCCCCTACGCTGATGCAGACAATTTTCGCGAACTCGGCGAAAATGCCCGCCCGCTCGGTATAGGCTTCGGCCAGTTCCTCCTCACTGAGCTCTTCCCCGTAGCGGCGCAGTGCCGCGGGGGCTTTGTACGACCAGAGCCGTTTGAAGTCTTCGTCGAGCTCACCGTAGGCGGGGGCTCCGCTGACGGTCTCGATGTCCAAAAATAATACCCGGGTGATGTCGATATCGGAAACCATGCCGGCCAAGGTAGCCTATTCCGAAATCTCGGCCAGTTTGTCCAGTTCCCGCAAAAGGTTACCGACGTTGTTGAAGAATTCGAAGTCGATGCGGCGGTTGCGGTAGCGCCCCTCCTCGGTGGCGTTCGAGCGGGCGGGCGCGTACTCCCCCTGGCTGGCGGCGATGAGGCGGTTGGGGCTTACGTAGTACTCGTCGGTCAGCTCATTGGCCAGGGTGGTGGCCCGCATGGCTCCGTACCGCCAGTTGTCGGTATTGCGTAGGGGGTTGGGTTGGTTGTCGGTGTGGCCCACGACCCGTAGTTTGAGCAGGGGGTTGGCCTGCAGGATCTCGGCGACCAGGCTAAGGACTGCCTCGTTGCCCTTAGCCAGGTAGCCCACCGAGCGGGGGCGAAAGAGGACCATCTCGTGGACGCTCAGCGTGACCGTGCCGGGGGATTCGCTGACCTCGTAATCCAGGCTATCCAGTTTCGTTTCCAGGCTGTCGCTGAGGCGGGCGGCAATTTGACCCATGCCGTCGGAGAATTGACCGATGGCCTCCGCCTGGGTGCTCAGCATACGCCGGACCCGTTCGGAACTCCCGCTCAGTTGGGTACGCAGGCGGTCGAGTTCTTCGCTCAGCTCGTCGCTGGTGTTGCTCAGGGTTCGTTCCAGTTCTTCGATGCGGTCGTCCTGTTCGATCAGTCGGTCCTGGAGTCGCTCCTGGGTGGCCACCAGGGCGTCGTTACCGCCCCGGCTACGCTCCAGGGCCAGGGTGAGCTCGCGGATGGAGTCCTGCCGTACCCGGGCCAGGCTATCGAGGGAGTCGATGCGGGGTTGGTAGCGTTCGGCGGCTTTTTTGGGGGAGATACAGCTGCCGAAGCAAAGGGCAAGAAGAAGTACGGAAACGGCTATTCGCATGCCGCAAAATTACGCGACGGGCACGGGATCGAACCGTAACTCGTTTCCGTGCAGCTTCAGCCAGCGGTCGTAGCGTCGGTAATCCGGCAGCACGCGGGCTACCTCTTTCCAAAAGCGGGGGGAGTGGTCGGCTACGACCAGGTGGGCCAGTTCGTGCACGATGACGGCATCGAGTACCGCAGGCGGCGCCAGTAGCAGCCGGGTCGCCAGATTGATGTTCCCCTGGTTCGAGCAGGAGCCCCAGCGGCTGTACATATCCTTCAGCGTCACCCGCTCGATCCGCTTGCCGAAGTGGCGGTCGTTAAGCGCCCTGACCCGTCGGTCGATCCCGGGCAGACACTGACCCGCGAAGTATTTAGCCAAAAGCTTCGGGATGACTGGGGTTTGGGCGGGGGCGCGGGTGCTGAGTTGTATGTGAAGCAACGCCTCCCCCCTCCGGACAATACGGTGGTGGGCCGCCCCGGTTTCTTCCACTTCGATCCGGAAGTTTTCGTCCCGGAACGCGAAGGTGTAGGCCGGGGCGGCACGGGGGGCGGAAAAGTGACAAAAGGCGGCGGGCTTGTGCCGGAAGGTCGTGCGCACCCACTCTATCATCTCTGCGATACGTCGGTCACGCTCACCGGTCGGCAACCCGTAGGGCAGGCGAATGTATACAGCCCGTTGGCGTACCGACGCGATGGTACTGTGCCGACCCCGCTCGGTGATGATACGTAAGGGGATAGTGACACCCCCCACATTCAGGGTCGTGCGCTGCTCGTGAATTTTTCGCATGATCGTAAAGTATGCATCGGATGGGCCCTACGCCAGACTCCGGGACGCTTCCGAGGAAATTTCGAAGCCCACCCTCTCCAAATCACGAAAAAAATCAGGGTAGCTCTTCTTCACTACGTCGGGGTCTTCGATGCGTACCGGGCCGCGCACCGCCAGGGTAGCCAGTGCCATCGCCATGCGGTGGTCGTGGTAGGTGCCGAAAAGGGGGGAATCCTCCCCAAAAGTCGCCTGCCCCTCCTGCCCGAAGTACTGGATACCCGTCTTTCCCGCCATCCGGGCCGGGATTTTGTACAGGCTCACGCCAACCTTTTGCAGCTCCGTTTTCATGGCCTTCACCCGGTCGGTTTCTTTGATAAACAGGGTCTGCAGACCACTGTAGAGCGACTGTACGCCCAGCCCCGCCGTAGTCGCCATTAAGGTTTGGGCAATGTCGGGGCATTCCACGAAATCGTGTTCGAATAAAGCTGGCACCTGTGCACCGCCGCCCTTCAGTAGGCGTACTCCGGTATCGGTAAAGCGGGTCTCTACCCCGAATTCCTCGTAGAGCTTTTGCACCACCGCGTCCCCCTGTGCACTGTCCCTGAAGAGCCCGTCTAAGTAGAGATCGGCCGACTCCGCCAGCACCGCCATGCCGTAGTAGTAGCTGGCCGCCGACCAGTCCGCCTCCACGGTAAAGTCGCACGACTGGTAGACCTGAGGGTTGATCACGATGGTCTGCCCCTCCCACGCGTGGCGAATGCCGAAGTGCGCCATCAGGGCCAGGGTCATGCGGATATAGGGCAGGCTGACGGTCTCCCCTTCCAGGGTGAGCTTGAGCCCGTTCGGTAGCGTCGGGGCCAGCATTAGCAGGCTGCTGATGTACTGGCTGCTGGTACCGGCGGCAATCCCGACGCGGTCGCTGCGGTCGAGGGCACTGTAGCCGATCTTCAGGGGCGGGTAGCCCTCTTCTCCCGCGTACTCGATATCGGCACCGAGGGTACGCAGGGCATCGACCAGGATACCAATGGGACGCTCCCGCATCCGCTTGCTACCGGTGAGTAGCTGGGTACCCTCCCGCCGGCAGAGGTAAGCGGTCAGGAAGCGGTAAGTGGTACCGGCCGGGCCGCAGTCGAGGGTATCCTCGTTGGATGCCAGCAACCGTTCCATACGTACCGTATCGTCAGCCGCCGCCAGCCCCTCGATGTCGAATCCACCGGGGGTAAGCGCCCGAATGAGCAGGGCCCGGTTGGCGATTGATTTGGAGCCGGTGAGCCGAATACGGCCGGTAAGGGGGCCACCGGAATACGATAGGGTGAGGGGGTCGGTCATACGCCGCTAAGGTACGATCAGCGCCTGACCACCCGGAAGAGTTGCCCGTCCCTCCTTAGCAGGTATAGGCCCGCCGGGAACCCGCTTAGGTTTACGGACAGCCGCCGCTCTCCAGGATCGCTACCCACCACGGAGGCGGTAATTTCCCGGCCGGCGGCATCGTAAACGTGGAGTGGGCCACTCGATCCCGTCACGTCGATATGCCCGGTGGTTGGGTTTGGGTAGGCGGTGAGGGCAGCGGTACCTCCGCTCTCTCCCGCGATGGTCACTACTTCCGAAAAGGACTGGGTCCCGTCGTAGTCTACCTGCCGCAGGCGATAGTAGCGGACGGAAGTGGCGCGGGTAGGATCGTTGACGGTGTAGTCCGTCGTTTCTCCGGTGGTGCCCCGGCCGGGGATACGGGTGAGCTCGGTCCAGTCCGCTCCGTTCGGCGATCGCTCGACGGCAAAGTAGTCGTTGTCCCGTTCGCTACCGGTGCGCCAGTCGAGGCGGACGCTGCCGTCCCCGTTCTTCTCGGCCCTAAATTGGATCAATTCCACGGGTAGGGCGGCGGGCAGTGCGGCGGGGGCAATTTCGCGGATAACGAGTTCATCGAAAACTACCTGGGCCGGTTGTTCCCCACTCGCGTCGATTTCGTTGCCCAGTATCCAGGTATCGGAGGTCCAGGCCAGGGGCAGCCCGTCGGGGCCGTCGTTGGTCCATATTTCCTCGGCACCCTGAAAGAGACGGCCGATCCCCGTGTCGGGGTTATAGGTAAAGCGAAAAGTATCGATCACGCCATCCCGGGCGGTTGCGAATAGTGGCGAAGAGACCGTGCCGGTAGTATTATCGGGGTTCTGGACCTGATAGACTACGTCTAGCCCGTCCGCTTTACCCATGGTGAAGGCACCCCGCACGAGGGTTGTCCCGGAATTCTCCTGCCGGTTGTACTGAAAGGAGATATCGATGCCGGCGACATCGGCGCTCGGCCCCGCCGGGAAGTTCATCTCGACATCGAGCTTAGGCGCCGAGTTCGGGTTGGCGGCCAGCCCCGGGGTACCGCTGCCCCCCGCCGAAATAATCCCGGCACTGGAAGAGATAGCGGTCGCATTCGGCCCCACGTCGGCCTGGGTGGGCGGGGCCGTGGCGTCGTTCCAACTAAACTGGTGTAGAATCTGCCCGTAGATCGGGGTGGACAATAGAAAGAGTAACCCACCCAATAGGGTGGCGGGATAAATGGTACGCATGCTAAGTTTAACTAAGACACATCACAAGAGCTCCCGGCTGATTACCAAAAGGCGAACAGCTACGGGATCAATGTAGGCACATGAATTGCCCACACGGGCACATAACCCCCGGCGGTGGGGGGATATTGCCTTCGCCTACGTAAATTAATTGTCAAACTGATGTTTGTATGAATTATAGTAATCGGAGCAGCGCTCCGCTACGCTACGGGACGACTCCGAGGAGAATTCAGTAAAAGATCATAAGTTTCCGTCGGTGTAAGCCGATAGTTCCCCGAGCGAAATGCGCCCCTCATAGATCGCCTTACCCACGATTACGCCGTAGCAGTCCAGTTCCGCCAGCGCGTCCAGGTCGTCGGTGGTGGTGACGCCGCCGCTGGCGATCAGTTTTACCTCGGGCTGCTCCCGACGGATGCGGGCGTAGAGTTCGCGGGCCGTCCCCTGCAGTAGGCCGTCCTTACTCACGTCGGTACAGATGGTGTAACGGACGCCCCGCGCTACGTAGTCCGCCAGAAATTCGAACAGCTCCCGGTCGCTGGCCTCCCCCCAACCACTGACGGCGATCTTGTCGCCCCGCACGTCGGTACCCAGTATGATCCGCTCGGCTCCGTAGCGTTGCAGCCACCCCAGAAAAACTTCCGGCTGTTTGACGGCGATGGTGCCCCCCGTCACCTGAGCGGCTCCGGATTCAAAGGCGATGCGTAGGTCCTCGTCGCTCTTCATACCGCCGCCCCAGTCGATGTGCAGGTCGGTGCTCCCGGCGATGCGCTCCAGTACGCGGTGATTGACGATGCCGCCGCCGCGGGCCCCGTCCAGATCCACCACGTGTAGCCGCCGGATACCCGCCTGCTCGAACTCCCGGGCTACGGCCAGCGGGTCTTCGTGGTAGACGGTTTTCTGGTCGTAGTCGCCCTGGGTGAGGCGGACGCATTTTCCGTCGATGAGGTCGATAGCGGGGATGATGTGCATGGGGGGGAGGTCAAGGGGTCAGGGGGCTATGGGGTCAGGGGGCTATGGGGTCAGGGGGCTATGGGGTCA
>CAZQNE010000041.1:0-3286 GCA_964594535.1 uncultured Lewinella sp. | reverse complement strand
AGGGGGCTATGGGGTCAGGGGGCTATGGGGTCAGGGGGCTATGGGGTCAGGGGGCTATGGGGTCAGGGGGCGGGGCGAAAATACCTCACAGACGATAAGCGCAGCGAAGAGCATCCATGCCCCTTACCCCTTGACCCCTTGACCCCTTCACCCCCCAACCACCACCGCCCACTCCCGCACCCACCATTTTTCCACCAGCCCGTTGAGCACGTAGGGGTCGTTGCGGGCAAAGTCTTCGGCCACTTCCGGTCCTTCTCCCCTGAAGATCAGCAGGGCGCCGTCGGCGGGTTCGGCGTAGGCACCGGCCAGTAGGAGTTCGCCGCGCTCGCCCGCCCGGCGGGCCAGTTGCAGGTGGGTATCGCGGTAGGGCTGCCGCTTTTCGACGTAACCTTCGGTGGTCCGGTAGAAGAGGAGGTAGTGGTTCAAGGGGGCAAGATAGCCTACGTTTTTCTACCCTTCTCCGAAAAGCGATTGCCGTACCCGCTCCCGGTAGCTGCCGCCGATCGGGATGCGTTGCTCGCCTAGTCGTAGCTGGTTGCCCTCCAGGGCATCGACCCGGTCGGTGTTCACGATGTAGGATTTGTGTACCCGCATGAAGCCGGCGGGCAGCTCCCGTTCCAGTTGTTTCAGGGAGCCCAGGGACAGGATCCGCCGGCCATCGTCGGTGTGGTAGGCTACGTATTCCCGCATACTTTCGATGTAGCGAATATCGTGGTGAGGCAGCCGAAATATTTTGTGCTCGGACTTCACCAGCTGGTAGGTAGTTTGGGCGGGGACGCGGGTGCGATGTCTACGGGAACCCATACGTTCCTCCGCCCGACGGACGGCCTGAGCGAAGCGGTCGAAGGAGTAGGGTTTGAGCAGGTAATCCACTACGTCAAGGTCGTAGCCTTCCGGTGCATACTTGGCGTAAGCCGTAGTGAGGATGACCGCCGGGGGGTCGGCCTGGGTGCGCAGGAAGTCCAGTCCGCTCATCCGGGGCATCTGGATATCGAGGAAGAGGAGATCGACCGGGCTATGGTTCAGGAGGGCGGCGGCCGCTACGGGGTGGGGCGCTTCTCCGACGATACGGAGCCCGGGCAACCGTTCGGCGTAGGTGCGGATCAGTCGCCGCGCCAGTTCTTCGTCATCTACGATCAGGCAGTCCACACGCGGAAAGTTGCAGGTGAGTACGGACGTAGAAGCGGTGAGGCGACTCTTCCACGGTCAATTCGTGGCGATCGGGGTAGAGCAGAGCCAGGCGCTTACGTAGGTTATCCAGACCGATGCCGCCCGTTTGGTCGCGGGGGGAAGTCGGGGAAGACACGCTGTTGGTGACCCGGCAGCTTACCGTAGCGGGGGTCGTTTTCAGTTCAATGTGTATGTAGCCTTCCTCTTCGTCGAGGTTGCCGTGTTTGAAGGCATTTTCCACCAGGGGGACGAATAGCAGGGGGGCGATCGGCAGGTCGGGCCGGCTTTCGTCGAGTTCGACGGTCAGTCCGCGCATCCCACTGGCCTTTAATCGTTGCAGCTCGATGTAATTGCGGATGTAGGCGATTTCCCTTCCCAGGGGAACGGTGGTGGTTTCGGATTCGTAGAGCATGTACCGCAACATTTCGGACAACCGTAACAGACTTTCGGGGGCCTTTTCGTCTCCGACGAGGGCAAGCGTATAGACGTTATTCAGCGTATTGAAGAGAAAGTGGGGGTTGAGCTGGGAGCGTAAGAACTTGAGCTCCGTCACCAACTGCTCGCTGCGGGCCCGGGCGGCCTTACGTTGCTGTTCGCCGGCGTAGCGCATCACCTCCCAGAGGGAAGAGCCGAGCAGCGTGGTGGCGAAGGGAAGCAGGAAGCGGAGAGTGGTCAGGGTCATTCCGCGGCCCGGGCGGCCCCGTTCCAAGGGACTGGGGAAGCCCCGCTCCGGCCGCCAGCCGTACTGGATCCCGAAGGTTACTACTGCCAGTAGGGCCAGACTAGCCAGTGCGTAGATCACGATCCGCCGCCTGAAGTACAATCGCGGAAGCAGCAGCCCGGCGTTGAGCCCGGCAAGGAGCCCCACCCCCAGCAGTATCGGAAGGAGCCGCCGCGTAAACCGGAACGTCAGTTCACTCCCGCTGAACAGGAACAGGACGATCGCCCAGACCGCTACCCAAACAACGGCCTGGACGGCGGCACGCCGTAATGGACTGAAGTACATGTACCCAAGATAGTCGACCGGCCCGCCGCTAAAGAGGGAAGAATAGCGGCTCCCTCAGTTTCATTGACAAAATCGGGCCGTTCGTTGAATAGAATTGACCCGGGCGGCCCATCCCCCCACTTTTACATCATCAACGGTCGCCGGAGCCCGGCGGCTACTTTCATCATCAAACCCGACTACCATGAAATCCTTTCGTTTTGTTTTATTGCCCCTGCTTCTTTTACTGACCACGGCCTCCGTCTTCGCCCAGCGGGCGGAGCGGCAAGACCGCGAACGCGACCCCGAAGCGCGTGCCGAGCGGATGGCCGAGCGCCTGACCATAGTGCTGGAACTCTCCGACGAGCAGTCGGAGGAAGTGGAAGCTTTTGCCATCTCCCACGCCGAAAAGGTGCACGACTTGCGCGAAAAGCACCGGGAAGCCGCCCGGGAAGAAATGAAGGCCCTGGAGGAGGAGCGCCGTGCCGCGATGAAGTCCATCCTCACCGAAGAGCAGTTCGTGAAACTCGAAGCGCTGGAGGCCCGGCATACGAAGGGGCGAGAGCGGCGTGGACCCCGGCGGGGCGGGCGGGGCTAAGCATCGGTGAGGGTGAAGTCAACACTGGGTTTGCGTACCTTGACAAGCCCAACCAGCACTTCACCCTCCCATGCTCCCCCTACGCTGTTTCCGTCGTCCGCTAGTGTTGTTTCTCTTTTTTCCTATGCTATCCTCCTGCGTAGGACTAATAAATCACCGCAACGTGACCCCCGAGGGCTACGCTCAATCGGTTCGCATTCAGTCCGAAAACTACCGGACCATCTACGTATCGGGGCAGCTTCCCCTGAATGCTCAGGGCGAGCTGGTCGGGCGGGGCGATCTGGAAAAACAAACGGCACAGGTCTTTCTCAATATCGAGCAGGAGCTGGATGCCCGGGTGGACGGACTGAACAATCTGGTCAGCATCACCTGCTACCTGACCGATGCCTCGCAGATGGAAGCCTTCCGCCGCGGCCGGGACCGGATGCTCGACCCGGAATCCCCCCCCAGCAGCACGGTAGTCTTCGTTGATGAGCTGGCCGAAGAGGGGGCCATGGTGATGGTTTCCGCCGTGGCGGTGCTACCCGTTTGGTGAG
>CAZQNE010000040.1:28194-32916 GCA_964594535.1 uncultured Lewinella sp. | reverse complement strand
ACTCATCCAGCACCTGGCTGGTGGAGAGGTAGCGTTCTCCCTCCGCCTTTTTGTAGGTGACCAGCCAAACGCTATCCTCCTGTTCGTGATGGGTGCGGAGCCATTCGCGTAGTTCGGCGGAAGACCGTACCTCAACGCGAGTGAAATGTTCCGTTTTGATCATGGCTAAATATACCACTCTACCGACATCGGGATTACTATGACATGTGCAAGTACGCATGCTTATTTTGCAATACATAGTGTTCTGTTGAATGCATGCGTAGGGTACGCGGATGATCTTGTTGCGCACGACGTTGAACGCCTGGAGGTGGTGGGTTCGCCTCCGTTGCCTTAGTCGCCGGTGCAGGGCGTTGAATGCATTTTCTCCCCGAATCAAGCTCATGGCCCCCTGGGGCACCGCCGTTTTCAGGAGACGGGAACTGGCCCGGCTGATTGCGGGATGCCGACTGCTGGTACCGGACTGGTAAGCGTGGGGGGCAATACCGGCGTACCCGGGCAGGCTTTGGCCGTGGCAATACGTTAGAACAGACCACTAGGATGGTGATCGTATTCCACCAGACTGAAGGCGGTCACTTCGGCCAGCGAGGTACGCAGACTCTGCCGCAGGCGCACCCTCTTTTCGTAGTGGCCTGCGCACCATGCGAAGTTGTTCGGCTACTTCGCTGACCGGAGTGTAGCACTGAGCACATTCGTCGCGTAAGCGGGCGTAGCCGGCAATGTTACGCGCATCGATGGCGTCAGTTTAGCTACGCTGCCGTCCCGGGGATCGCTTGCGGTTCAGCGGGTCCTCGAGCCGGAGGTGCAGACCAAGGGGAGCTACCAGCTTAAGCAAGGGGTGGCAGTAGTGACCGGTATGCTCCAGGCAGTGCAGTACCTCGGCGGGGGTAGCCGCCGAAAGCACCCCGGCGTACGGCTCATCGAGCGTACGCCGCAGGGCCCCGACCTCATTAGTGGTGACGGTGTGGTGGAGCACCTCGGCGTTGCCAACCAGCACACAGAGGTGGAGGGAGGTTTTGGATACATCCCAACCACAGAAACAACGATAGGTCATAACTTAGACCGGTTCATTGACGCGCTGACGCAGGTTAGACCGGGCTCTCCTAAGACCCTGATTATTATTCGCGGCAAGGTCTTACCCCGGTACCGGGTAGGAAAACCCGACGACGGGCTGTGGAAACGGCCCAGATATCTGCTCCCCTTACCCGGCCCGGCCTTAGTCGTCCGCGAACGATTGTTGACAGTTGAACGGTGGCAACTCTGGGGTAATCCGAAGAGTTGCCACTTTCGATTTATGCACTAATTGCAGTCTTATTTATTGACCGGCACCCTCGATGCTAACTTATCAAGGATGTCGCATAACAATTTGACGGAAAGCCCCATGCCCCGTTACGCCATCTCCGACATTCACGGTTGCCCGAAGACCCTACGCGCCCTACTGCGACGTATTGATTTGCAGAAGACCGATGAGTTATTTCTGTTAGGCGACTACATCGACCGGGGCCCCGATAGCCGGGGGGTAATAGCCTCCATCTGGCAGCTGCGGGCCGAGGGCTACAATCTCCAGTGCCTACGTGGGAACCACGAGCAGATGTTACTCGAAGCCCTGACTAGCGGCCGCCGCCCCTGGGATTACTTCCCCGAGCACCGGCACATTCACGAGACGCTGCGGTGGATCGAAACATTACCCTACTACCTAGAAATACCGGGCTACCTACTGGTACACGCCGGTCTGAAATTCGGGGCCGGCGATCCACTGGCGCATATTCACGATATGCTCTGGGCCCGTGACTGGGAGGATGCGATCGACCGGCGGTGGCTCGACGGGCGCACCATCGTATACGGGCATACGCCGGCCACCACTTCGGTGATTGAAGAGAACGTAGCGTATGCCCGCCGGGCCGGTCGCATTTGCATCGACAGCGGCTGCGCGCTGCCGCTGGAGGGGATGGGCAAACTGGCCGCCCTGAACCTGGATAGCCTGGAGGTTACCTTCCAGCCCTTCGCGGACTGACACCAACCGGGCTCATATCGCCTGCAGGATATCGTACTGGGCAATCAGATGCTTGCGTCCACTCCGGTCGGTAGCCACCACGGCGGGGTTCTCCTTGGTGATGTGCTTACCGAGCTCACTCAGCGTCAGGTCGGAGCTTACCTCGGGGAAGGGCCGGCGCATGATCTCGCGCACCGGGTGCTCGGCGTGCTCCATTGGGTTCTGGAGTAGGTAATTTAGTACGTCGGTTTCGGTGACGGAACCGACTACCTCCTCTCCGTTCAGCACGGGCATCTGGCTGTAGTCGTGCTCCTTCATCATGCGGAGCGCCTCGCGGACGGTATCGTCACGGCTGATGCCGGCGAAGGCCTGCTCCTTCTTCTGACCGATCAGGTCCCGCACCTTCAGTTCGGCATCGAGGAAACCACGGTCGCGCATCCAGTCGTCGTTGTAGATCTTACCGATGTAGCGGCTGCCGTGGTCGTGAATGACGACGACCACCAGGTCGTCCGGCTTAAGTTTATCCTTCAGTTGCAGTAGTCCGGCTACGGCACTTCCTGCCGAATAACCGAGCAGTAGCCCCTCCTCCCGGGCCAGGCGGCGGGCCATGACGGCACCTTCCTTATCGGTGACTTTTTCGAAGAAGTCGATCACGTCGAAGTCGACGTTCTTGGGCAGGATGTCTTCGCCGATGCCCTCGGTGATGTAGGGGTAGATTTCCTTTTCATCGAATTCCCCGGTCTCCTTGTACTTTTTGAAGACCGAACCGTAGGTGTCGATGCCCCAGACCTGGATGTCGGGATTTTGCTCCTTCAGGTACTTGCCCGTACCGCTGATCGTGCCGCCGGTACCGACGCCGACGACGAGGTGGGTGACCTGTCCGTCGGTTTGCTCCCAGATTTCCGGGCCGGTGCTTTCGTAGTGGGCCTTGCGGTTGCTGAGGTTATCGTACTGATTGAACCAGAAGCTGTTGGGAATCTCCTCGCTCAGGCGCTCGGCGACGGAGTAGTAGCTGCGGGGGTCATCGGCGCTGACGTTGGTGGGGCAGACGATGACTTCGGCCCCCATGGCGCGCAGGATGTCGAGTTTTTCCTTACTCTGCTTGTCGCTGGTGGTGAAAATGCAGCGGTAGCCCTTTACGCAGCCGGCCAGGGCCAGCCCCATTCCCGTATTACCGCTGGTGCACTCGATGATGGTGCCGCCGGGCTTGAGGCGACCGTCGGCTTCGGCGTCTTCGACCATTTTGAGGGCCATGCGGTCCTTGATGGAGTGGCCGGGGTTGAAGGTTTCCACCTTCATAAGGACGCGGCAGGGCAGGCCCTTTACAACCTTATGGAGTTCGACGAGGGGGGTGTCGCCGATGGTCTCTAAAATATTATTTTTTATTTTCATATTTTTTTCGTACAACCGTCCGACGGTTTAAACCGTCGGACGCCTTAAAGCGTCGGACGCTTACCCAGCACCCATCGCTCGATTCATCAATTAATTTCAATCACCTCCAACTCCAACCCGCTCTGCCGGATGAAGGCGCGTGCGGCAAAGTTGGCCGCCCCCTCCTCCCGCACTGGTGCACCGATGTAGAGAACGTAGTCAGCAGTAGCGGGAAAAACACAGTCCCCCGCCGCCACCGTAACCGCCGAACCGTAGAGCCGGTTGAGCTCCTCGGCCCATTCCCTTGCCGCGACAAACGATTCGTAGCGACCGAAGAGCAGGAGGTACACGGGACCGGAGAGAGTGAACAGCGGAGTACACTCGTAATCCAGCGTGACGCGGCCCGCCGTATCGATGCGGTAGCGGCGCAGCAACTCGAAGTCTTCCACCGGCCCCCCGGTGACCAGGCCGTCCTCAGGGATGTTGGTGGTCGGGGAGGACTCAGGGAGGGTGTCTGGGGTCCTTCGGTATTCCCCCGCTTCGATTTCCAGGGGGGGTGCGGGGCCACCCGCCGGTTCCAGAATGGTGAGATCGGGGCTGGCCCCCCGCTGCCCCTCGCGCACGGTGCGGCGGTAGTCGCTCTGTCGGTACAGCCCCCAGACGAGCAGAACGGCAGCCACGAGACTGACCACGAAAACCCAGCCGCCCAGTGCGTAGTACCCCGGGCGCCGGCGCAGTTCCCCGGGAAACAGACCGCGGTACCAGCGCCGCAGCCGAGCCCGGAACAGAATACCCGCCCGCCAGCGTCTTTTCGGTGTGCGGGGCACGGGTTTGGGAGTGGGTGCCTTTTTTTCCTCCCCCCGGGCCATCCAGTTCGGCAACCGCCAGCGACTGCCCCCGAACTGGTCGATCTGGCTGGGGCTCATCACGTTGCGTACGATCTGCTCCGCATCAATTTCCAGCAGACCGAAGCCGTACCTCACGCACTGCCGTTCGAGCTCCCGGTAGCGCCGCCGTTTGCGCCAGCCGGCCTCCCGGAAGATCGCCTCGTCGTAGGCTACCCACTGGGCATCGGCGTAAAAGTGCTTGAACTGGTCGACGGCGTAGATGTAGCGGTAGCGTTTCAGGCGGCTTAGGCCCAGATATAGACTAGCGTAGATCGCTACGGCCACGAGCAGGATGACCGAGATCAGGGCCGGCATCCCGACTTGCCGCCACAGGTTCAGTGCCGGCACTAGTTGCTGACCACGGGACCCCTCACCCACAGTCACAACACCCGCCCAGGCCAATCCGGCCAGGACCACCAGCGTCCAGGCCAGGGCGTGAAACCCGATGCGCCAGTAGTTGGTCTGGTAGAGTAC
>CAZQNE010000040.1:0-28094 GCA_964594535.1 uncultured Lewinella sp. | reverse complement strand
TATTGCGCAACTTGCCGCCGGCATGCCTTTCTCCCCCTTTTCGCTCAACTGCAACGGCCGCCTACTCACGGTCGATCGCCCCCTGGTGATGGGCATCCTGAATGCAACGCCGGATAGCTTTCATGCCGCCAGCCGGACCGAACGGAACCGGGTGGGCGCTTACGCGGGTGCCATGCAGGAGGGGGGCGCCAAGATCATCGACGTGGGGGGCATGTCTTCCCGCCCGGGCGCCGAACTGATCGACCCGCAGGAAGAGATGGACCGGGTCATACCCGTCATCGAAGCCGTACGGAAAGCCGCCCCGAAGGTGGTCATCAGCTGCGATACCGTGTACGCCGCCACCGCCCGGGCCGCCGTTGCCGCCGGAGCGGGGATGATTAACGATATCAGCGCGGGCCGCTTCGACGCTGACTTGCTGAATACGGTAGCTGACTTGCGCGTTCCTTACGTACTCATGCAC
Source organism: uncultured Lewinella sp. (assembly GCA_964594535.1). Classification (GTDB taxonomy): domain Bacteria; phylum Bacteroidota; class Bacteroidia; order Chitinophagales; family Saprospiraceae; genus Neolewinella. Next base: position 27,634 of record CAZQNE010000040.1, on the reverse strand, counting down.
ATGCCCGACGCCACCCCGGCCACCATGCAGGAGCATACTGACGACTACGGCGACGATGTGCTGACGCACGTGTGGGATTTCCTGGCCGAGCGGCTCGTGGCCCTCCGCCAGCTGGGTATCCACGACGTGATCGTCGACCCCGGCTTCGGCTTCGGTAAGACCGTGGCGCAGAATTACCGCCTGCTGAAGAACCTCCACGCTTTTCCCCACCTGGGGGCCCCGGTGCTGGCCGGCATGAGCCGCAAGGGAATGCTCTACCGCCCCCTGAAGACTACGCCGGAGGGGGCCCTGGCCGCCACGGCCGCCGTCAACCTGTACGCCTTGCAGCAGGGCGCGGCTATACTGCGGGTCCACGACGTGAAGGAAGGGGTGGAAGTGGTAAAACTTTGGCGGCTGCTGGAGGGAGTCTGAGCCCTCACCCCCAGCCCCTATCCGGGGGAGAGGGGAGTCCGAAACATACCGTATACCCCCGGTGTTTTTCTTCCGCAATGGATCGAACTTCCTCCTCCGGCGTCGGCAAGGGCCAGCTCCTCATCGCGCTTATCATCATCGGCATCCTGGGGGTGCTGGGCTACCGCGCGTTGCGCAACACCCCGGGTAGCTTCCTGGCGGGGCCGGCGGAATATCAGCTGCAGTACGTGCCGGCCGACTTCACCTTCGACATCGACCCGGAAACCGCCCTGGCCATCCTGCAGAACCCCCGGCGCTACCGGCGGGAATTCGATGAGCTGGTGTACGACATCAACACCGATATTTTACGCCACGTTAGCAACCGGATGGGGCTGAACGACAGCTTACAGCGGGAGGTGATCCGGGAGTACGACCGCCAGCACCCCCAACTGACCGAACTCTACTACACCGACTTCATGCGCCTGCGGGACACCAGCGCGGCCGTCTACGAAACCTGGTACGACGAGGGCGGGCAGAAGGTCACCGAAATCTTCGAGGAGGTAGCCAGTAATTACACCTGCTTCATGCTGAATAAGGTGCTGGCCGCCGTCATCCGCACCCGCAACGGAAATATCCTGGCCCGGGGGGCCGACGTGCAAAACCCCTGCTCCATCGCCATGGGGGAAGCTCTGCGCCCACTGGTCGCCCGGATGCGGGAGCGGGCCGCCATCGAAGATTTCAGCCGCAGCAAGGGGCTGTTTCAGGAGAAGGTGGAAAACGTGATCGGGGAACTGGCCACCATCGAGATTCGCGACAAGAAGGGCCTGAGCAAAAACCTGCAGACCACCGTGTGGGGGGTCAACGTATCGGAAACGGACGTGGAGATCACGGCGCTGTCGATCCTGAAGGTCGGCTTCCGGCTCACCGATTACTTTGATTTGGCGTTAGATGAGAATAGTAAAACCGTACGAATCACCCTTCCGGAGCCGGAGATCCTGAGCCACGAGGTACTGCCCAAGGTAGAAAAACTCGACATCGGCTGGCTGCGGGAAGTGGAGGGCGTGAACATCAACGAAGGGGTCAACGCGCTGCGGGAAAGCTTCCGACAGGATGCCCTGGAGAGCGACGTCATGGCGCGGGCGCAGGTGCAGGCTAGGGAACTGATGGACACAATGTTCGGTCCGTTGGTGGCGGGGATGGGAGACGAGTACAAACTGGAGGTGGAGTTTCGGCGAAATCCCGAACGGGTTACGCAGGGGGTGGTAGGCTAGGACCTCCGAGCGTCCGGGAGTAGCACAAAAGATACTCCAAACCTTTCCGTTATATTTACAGTTGCACAGACAATAGTTGTGTGCGTAAATACTTCGATCATGGCCAGCTCTGCAACACTCTCCCCACAGACTCAGGATTACGATGCCTACACGGGTACGGACTACCGGATTTGGCGCCTGTTGGCTTCCCGGCAAATGCAAGCGCTGAAGCCCGTGGCGGCGAAAGAATACCTCGACTGCCTCCATGCCCTCTACCCCATCCTTTCGCCCGATCACCCGCCCCGCTTCAGCGATCTGAACCGGGCGTTGCGGGCGGCCCACGGCTGGTCGATTGAGGTGGTGAAGGGCTTTCTGCCGGTGGATGAGTTCTTTTCGCTGCTCTCCAGGCGGCGCTTCTGCTCCAGCACCTGGCTCAGAAATGAAGACCAACTGGAGTATTTGGAAGAACCGGATATGTTTCACGACATTTTCGGACACATTCCGCTGTACCTGAACAAGGACTACGCGGACTTCGCCCAGAAGCTCGGGGCCATCGGGGTGAAGTTTGCCGATGATGAGGAGAAGGTGACCATGCTCCAGCGACTGTACTGGTTCACGATCGAATTCGGGGTCATTCGGCAGGAGGGGGAAGTGAAGGTGTACGGAGCGGGAATCTGCAGTAGCCCGGGGGAAACCAGGCACGTATACGAAAACCCGGAGGTGAAGATCGAGCCCTTCGACCTGGACCGGGTGATGGCGCAGGAATTCGTGATCGACCAGGTGCAGATGCTGTACTTCGCGATCGAGAACTTCGGTACGCTGTACGCGGCGGTGGATGAGTTGGAAGGGAGATGGGGGAAGTAGGGGGTAGTGTGTTAGGTGGTAGGACTACCCCCTACCCCCTACCCGACTAAAACGTGCCCCGTAATGGATCCGAACCTTTGACCTGAAATATAGAAGTAAAGTTTCTATACAACTTATATATTAATGTGGTCCCACAAGGATTCGAACCTTGAACTAGGGTTTAGAAGACCCTTGTTTTATCCCTTAAACTATAGGACCGTGGATAAAATGTGTATTGATTGCAAAGAAACTAAACTTCTAAAAGACTACTATAAATCAAAAACTCACAGATATGGCGTGATGCCCTATTGCAAGTCTTGTTTTAATTTAAGATGTACTAAACGATGGATCAATAGAAAGATCAAAGCCATAGCATACAAAGGCAACAAGTGTGAAGACTGTGGGGTCAAAGCTGACCCAAAAAATTACGTGATCTTCGATTTTTACCACGAGGACCCTACAATCAAGGAGACTGGGTGGCAAAAACTAAGACTTCGTAGTTGGAAAGCTATAACAACAGAGTTAAATAAGTGTGCTTTATTATGCAGTAACTGTCATCGTTTAAGACACTTCAGTGAAGGTAGCACTATTTACATGAGCTAGCGGAGCTTGGTGTGTAACAGTCGTACAAAGCTAGGGGATTGCCGACAGAATCACAAAACACCCGCCCGCCGGCCCGCCTTATTACATCCATGACGAAGTACTTATTTTTCTTCTGGGCATTGGTTTTAATTGGCACCTGCGTCCGCGCTCAAACTATGGACGGGCTAGGCTACGATCTGAACCGAGGGAAGATGCTGAGTCACCTTCCGAAAGAGTTGGCCGAAATCTCCGGACTGGCGGTGCGGGGGAACGAGCTGTATACGGTGACGGACGAGAAGGGGAAGGTATACGTGCTCGACCGGGAGAACGGGCACATCCTACGGACGATCGACTTCGGGGAGGATGGGGACTACGAGGGCATCGCGGTAGTCGGTGAGGATATCTGGGTGGTGAACAGTGAGGGAACCCTGTACCGGATCAGCGGCGAACGAACCGAAACCTACCCTACCTGGCTGGAGAAGGGCAACGATGCCGAGGGGCTGGTGTACGATGCGGAACATAATCGACTATTGATAGCCTGCAAGAGCGACATCCGGGGCGACGGGCGGCCGAAGGAGAACCGCTACGTGTTTGCCTTCGACCTGGAGCGGCGCGTACTGGGCGAGGAAGCCGTGCTGAGTATTCCCCGGCGGAACGCTTTTTCCCCCTCCGGGATCGCGGTGCACGCCGACGGAAGCCTCTACCTGTGTAGCAGCGTCGGAAACTGGCTGGCGTGGGTGGATGCCGACGGTACGATCCGCAGCCAGCGCAAACTGAGCAAGCGGCGACTGCCCCGGGCGGAGGGGATCGCCTTCGATGCGGGCGGATCGCTCTACCTGAGTACCGAGGCCCACAAAGGAGAGCCGGCGCGTATCTACCGCTTCCCCACGGTGGAGTAGATTACCTTTGCCCCCTCATTAGCGCCCCTCCCCCCCGCATGGCCCACGGCCTCGACCAGATCAAGCAACCCATCGCCGCCGAGCTCGATGCCTTCGAGCGGAAGTTCCGGGAAACGCTGCGGTCGCCGGTACCGCTGATGGACCGCATCACCTACTACATCGTCAGGCGCAAGGGCAAGCAGATGCGGCCGATGTTCACCTTCTTCTCGGCCCAGGCCTGTGGGGGCATCACGGAGGACACTTACACCGCGGCGAGCCTGATCGAACTGGTACACACGGCCAGCCTGGTGCACGACGACGTAGTGGACGAGAGCTACGAACGGCGGGGGTTCTTCAGCATCAATGCGCTGTGGAAGAATAAAATCGCCGTGCTGGTGGGGGATTACTTTCTCAGCCGCGGACTGGCCATCGCCCTGGAAACCAAGCAGTACCGCACCCTGGAAATTAGTTCTAACGCCGTGCAGGCCCTCGCGGAAGGGGAGCTGCTACAGATCGAGAAGGCCCGCCGGCTGGACATTGACGAAGCGGTGTACTTCGAGGTGATCCGCCAGAAAACGGCCAGCCTGATCGCGGCCTCCTGTGCGGCGGGGGCGGCCTCGGCTACCCCAGAGGATGCTACCGTCGAGTTGATGCGCCGCTTCGGGGAAAAAATCGGCATTGCCTTTCAGATTCGGGACGATCTGTTTGACTTCGGCACCGATGACGTCGGCAAGCCGCGCGGCATTGACATCAAGGAAAAGAAGATGACCCTGCCGCTCATCCACGCGCTCAACCGGGCCGGCCGGTCGGAGCGCCGCCGGATGATCCGCAACATCAAGAAGCACGGCGACGAACCCCAGCGGGTGCAGGAGGTCCTGCGCTTCGTGCGCGAGAGCGAGGGGATCGCCTACGCCGAGGCCGCCATGCAGCGCTACCGGGCGGAGGCCTTCGCCCTGCTGCACGAGCTACCGGATACGGCGGCGCGGGCGGGGCTGGAGCAGCTAGTGAACTACGTGGTGGATCGGGCGTACTGAGCTAAATCACCCCTCGGCGTGCCGCTGCTTTAGCGCGTCTTCGCGGAGGCGGCGGAGGAAGGGGCTGGCGAAGATGAAGTCCTGCAGCACCTTCTCCTCACTTTCCAGGACCTGAGACTTATCCCCCTGCCAGACGAGGTTGCCGTCCTTGAGCAGGACGATATTGTCGCCGATACCCATCACCGAGTTCATATCGTGGGTATTGATGACGGTGGTGATCTTGTTGCGGTCGGTGAGGTCGCAGATGAGCTCGTCGATGAGGATGGAGGTTTTGGGGTCGAGGCCGGAGTTAGGTTCGTCGCAGAAGAGGTACTTCGGCTCCAGCACCATGGCCCGGGCGATGCCGACCCGCTTCTGCATCCCGCCGGAAACCTCGGAGGGGAAGCGATCGTTGATGCCCTCCATATTGACCATTTCCAGGCATTCGTCGACCCGTTTTTCCTTTTCCATGAGGGTCATACGGGTGAACATATCCATGGGGAAGCGGATGTTTTCCCCCACCGTCATGGAATCGAAGAGGGCGTTGCCCTGGAAGAGCATGCCCACCTTCATCCGGACCTGGCGGAGGGCCTCGTCGTCGAGGGAGAACAGGTCCGTATCGTCGTAGTAGACCTTCCCCGAGGTGGGTTCGAACAGCCCGATGAGGAGCTTAAGGAGCACGGTCTTGCCGGCGCCTGAGCTACCGATGATCAGGTTGGGCTTGCCGGCGTAAAATTCCGTGCTGATCCCCTTGAGCACGTGGTTTTCCCCGAAGGATTTGTGGATGTCTTCCGTACGGATCATGGGGCGGCGGCTTAGGTAAGGAGGAGGGCGATCAGAAAATCGAAGACGAGGATAAGTACGTTACTCACGACCACGGCACTCGTACTGGCCTCCCCGAGCTCGATGCTACCGCCCTTGACGTAGTACCCCATGTAGCAGCTTACCGAAGTCAGCAGAAAGGCGAATACCGCGGCCTTGACGAACATCATAAAGACGTAGCGGGGCACGAAAAAAGACCGCAGCCCCAGCACGTACTCCGTATGCGAGAGCGCACCGGGCAGCACCGTAGAGATGTAGCCCCCCACGATGCTTACGAAGGCGGAGATCGCCACCAGCATGGGAATGACCACCACGGCGGCGATGATCTTCGGCATGATGAGGTAAGCGGCCGTATTGACCCCCATAATCTCCATGGCGTCGATGTGCTCCTTTTGCCGCATCCCCCCGATCTCGGCGGCCAGGTTGGACCCCACCTTCCCGGCCAGTACCAGGCAGGTGATCGTGGGGGCCATCTCGATAATGGTGATGTCCCGCACGATGTAACCGATGTAGTAGCTGGGCACGAAGCTATCCCCCAGCTGGTCGGCGAACTGCACGGCCGTCACCATCCCGATAAAGACCGAGATCAGCAGTACGATAAAGACCGAGCCGACCCCGATGGCGTCCATCTGCCGCATCGTCTCCTTGTAGTACATGGAGAACTTCTCCGGGCGCGAGAAAGCGTCCCGCAGCAGCGTGACGTAGCGGCCCAGGTTATACAGCATATTGTCGACGACCATATCCGGGAGTGAGTGGGGGAGTTGGGGTTCTGGGTGTAACGTCGGGCCGTTCTAATTGGTTTGCCATTCCAGAGCGCCGGCGTCGGGGCGGTCGGTACTGCGGGGGTTACCTTCCAGATCGGTGGGATAGTCGGGAAGAAATACGCCAACGCCCCGGGCTACGCTGAGGCTATCTGGGGCGTAATCGTTTTCGCTACGGTCCGCGAAGAGCGGGTCGCCGAACGCCAGGTTATGGCAATCCCGGCACTCGTCGCCGTAGAAATCTTCGAGAAACCCGCCCGCGGTGTTCAGGAAGCGCGCATCGGTGCGCACGATGCTGTTGGTGATCGATAGTTGGAATAGCTCCGCTTCTTCCCCTTCGCTCACGTCGCTGACCAGCAACTCGCTGTCGTCTCCCCCCGCCAGGATGGAGTTGCGCACCCGCGCCCGGAGGGGCGCGATGCAGAGCAGGTCTTCGGCGCACTCAAAGGCGTTGGAGAGCCCCAGGGCCACCCCTCTGCCGGTGTAGTTGGCTACGGTACAGTGATCGAGGGTGAGGTTCCCGCCCTTGAGGGCCTGTACCGAATTGCCGGAATTGGAGTGGAAGATGCTGTTCGCCGCCCGCACGTCCGCCTGATAGGTAGAGACGGCCGCCGCCTGGGTGAAGGCGATGATGCTGTTCTCGATGCTGACCTCCGCCAGGCTATCGGCGAACACGCCTTCGATCGCATTGTAGATACGGGCGTGCTCGATGCGGTTGCCCCGGCTGCCCGCCCCGAAGATGAAGCCCCGGTACCCCCCCCGGCTGTCGGCAAAGCGCTCCTCCAGCCGGTCGGAGGCCACCAGCACCGGATCTTCCGCCGTACCGAGCAGTTCCACCCGCCCCCCGGCCTGGGTGAAAATGAAGCCAGCCTGGAAAATGCCGCTACCCCCGATAGCGGGGACGTTGCGCTGGATGCCACCGTGAAGGTACACCCGACTGCCGGCCAGCACCCGCAGGGTGCAACTGTCGATCACCATCCCCCCGTAGATCACCGTCGGCAGGTCGGTCGGCAGTACGAACTCCCCCCGCTGGCAAATAGGCTGAAAGACCCCACCGGCGTTGAAGCCGTTCAGGTAAAAGGCGTTCTGCCCGAAGGCCTGGAGCAACACGCTCTCCTGTACGTTACCGGTCTCAAACACGATGCGGTCCTCGGCGATGAAGGGGCTGACCTCCTCCGGCGCGGTGGGGTCCACCTCGGCCTCCACGAAAACGAAGATGCTATCCTGCCCCCAGATGACCACGTCACGGGCCTCGGGCCCCCGGAAACCGTCTACGTTAAAGGTAAAGTCTACCCCCGTCATTCCCACTACGGCAATGCGGTCGATCAGTACCGGCTCGGCCCCGTCGTTGTACACCGTGAAGGACTGGGTGGCGCTGCCCCGGGCCGTAAAAACGGTATCAAAACTGAGGGTGTCCAGGGAGAAGCGTAACGTTACCGCCTCGCCGGTGACGAAGTCGCGCTCCACCTCACAGGCCAGGTAGGTCAGCAGGCAGGCGGCAAGCAGGAAGCGGAGGAAGTAGTGGATCATACTAGCGGGGACAGGAATAACTTACGTGCGGGGCAGACTATTGCGTAGGCTCCACGACCGTTCCCGGCCAGGGCTCGGTATTCAGGGCCTCCAGGATGCGGGGGCGGCGACCGTCGCCGATGAGGACCGGGATCCCCGCCCGGGCCGTTTCGGTGGCGATGCGGAGTTTGGTGGCCATGCCGCCGCGGCCGCCCGTGCTGCGGCCGCGCTGTACGTAGCGGCCTACCGATCCGTCGCCGGCCACCACCCGGGGGATGAGCGTGCTGGAAGCCTCGTCCGGCGGACCGTCGTACAGTCCGGCCACGCTACTCAGAATTACCAGGGCGTCGACCCCGAGCATGCGGGCGACCAGTCCGGCCAGCTCGTCGTTGTCGGTGAACATCAGTTCGGTGACGGCCACCACGTCGTTCTCGTTCACCACCGGCACCACCTCGTCGCGCAGCAGGGCCCGGAAGCAGTTCAGCATATTCTCGCGGTGCTGCCCGTCGCGGAAGTCGTCTTTGGTGGCCAGCACCTGGGCGCAGAGCAGGTCGTGGCCGGCGAAGAGCTGGCGGTAGAGCTCCATCAGCCGCACCTGACCGATGGCGGAATACACCTGCCGCCGGGCCACGCTGTCGTCGTCGGGGCGGCCCGGTAGCAGCTCCCGCCCCGCCCCCACCGCGCCGGAACTCACCAGCACGAGCCGGGTACCCGTGGCCTTCAGGTGAGCGATCTGGTCGACCAGGCGGCTGATGCTGGTCACGTCGGGCCGCCCGTCGGGCCGGGTGAGGACATTGGTGCCGACCTTGATCACGAGGCGGTGGTACATTGGGCGAAGGTAAGCCCCGCCCGCCCATGCCCTTCGATCTCCGGCCCCGCTCCCTGCTTCCGCCGCCCCGGGCTCCCTTTCGGTGGGGGTGGCCCCTGGCCTACCTCGCGCTGCTCACCTTCGCCCTGCGGTGGAGTAGCCTCCATACGGTTGCGGACGTGGGGGGGGCGGGGGCCGTCGCGGTAGGGGGCTGGCTACTGGGGCTGTGCACTTTTCGGGCCTCGGGTAGCCGCTACGCGCCCTGGGTGGGGGGTATCGCCTACTGCTTCGTTTGTAGCGTATACGCCCCCTTCGGCCGGCGGGCTAGTTTGGAACTGGTAGCGAACCTCTTCCCGATCACCGCCTGGCTCATTGCGGTAGCTCCCCGGGAAAAGGGGGCGAAAGTATCCGGGCGCAAGTTGCGCGGCAGCACGGTCGACTGGCTCCCCGCCGGCCTGCTGCTGGGCGTGGGTATGGTGTTCCACCCCCTGGTCACCGCCTCGCTGTTCGGCGTCATTCCCTACATCCTACGGGAATACCGGGGCCGGGGGGAACTGAAAACCACCGCCCTCTACGCCTTCCTGGGGGGTATACTGCTACCCCTACTACTTGCGGCCGGGTACTTATCCTATTCCCCACGGCGGGATTTGCCCTTTCCGCCGGGCACCCTTGAATTTGGGGATTGGGGCGGGCAGCTATGGCAGATGGTGCGCTACCTGCTTTTCTTCGCTCCCCTGATCTTGTTTAGCCTCACGGGCTTTCTCCGCAATATCCTGAGTCCCGGGCGCACGAAATTCACCCGGATTCTACGCTACCACGGCTGGGGCCTGTTCTGGACGATCCTACTCCTGGGTGGTGGCCGGCCCGAACCGCTGGTCCTGCTGCACCCGGTACTGGCCCTGCGGGTCACCGAGTGGTTCACGGCTACGGGGGAGCCGTACTTCCGAAAAAAGCACGGCTTCCACCTCCTGGCCATTCTCGCCCTCGGTTTGGGGGTGGGGTACGTCTACTTCTCCGGGGGTTAACTTCGCACCGGCGCGCCGCCGCCCGCTGGCCTATGGTTTTTGCACGCACCTCCCTGCTGGTTTTTCTGGGTCTCGCTCTGGCCATGCGGTGGGGCAGTTTCTTCATCTCGGTGATCAACCACGACGAAAGCACCTACATCGTCATCGCCGACGAGTTGCTGCGGGGGGAGGTCTACCTGCGCGACGTCATCGACACCAAGCCCGTCGGTATATTCTGGCTCTACGCCCTGCTCATCAAGCTTAGCGGGGGTAGTATCGTTGCCCTGCGGGTGGCGGCGGCCGGGGCGGTCGCACTGGGGGGGTGGCTGCTGAGCCGCATCGCCGCACGGGTGAGCGGGACGGCGGTAGCGGGCTACCTGACCGGGGTGGTCTACCTACTGGCGTGTAGCGTCTTCAAATTCTACGGGGTCAGCCCGAATACGGAGATCTTCTTCAATCTCTTCACTATCGGGGCGGTGGGGCTGACGGTGGCCGGCGGGCGAAAGCGCTGGGGGGGTGCCGGGCTGTTACTGGGGGTGGGCTTCCTCATCAAACCCTTCGTAGCGGCGGAGGCCCTGGCGATCGGGCTGTACCTCATTTGGTTTTACCGCCATCAGGTACCGAAAATACTGAGCAACGGACTGCTACTGGTCGGTGGTTTTCTGCTGCCAGTGGCGGGGGGCATCGGTTACTTCGCCTACCACGATCTGCTGCCGGAGCTGTGGTTTTACGGGGTGGAGGTCGGGGGGAGGTATCCGGTGGAGACGGCCTGGTACGCGCGGCCGCTGTTCGTGCTGGAATACCTGGGGCGCTACTTTCCGTTGGTGGTGTTGGGCGGCGGGGCGCAGGTGCGGACTAAATGGGATGATAAAAAGCGGGAATGGTATTCGTACCTGCTCCTGCAATTCGTACTGGTGGCCATCGTCACGAGCCTGACGGGCAAGCAGTTCGGCCACTACCAGATCCAGCTGCACCCGGTGCTGGCTCTGTGGGTGGGCACCACGGCGGGGGTGGTATTCGCGGACATCCTGCGCAGACGGTGGGTAGCCGTCGCGACGGGGATCGTGGCGGTGGCGCTAGGCTTCGTCCACTACCTGTATTACGCGGCCAAGCCCGACCCGCCCCGGGCCATCGCGGCCTACCTGGCGCCCAGGCTGGAGGGAGGGGAGACCTTTTTCGCCATCAACGGCCACCAGATTGCCTACCATCTGCTGGACCGGCCGGTGCCCGTGGCGCTGGTGCACCCCTCCCTTCTCTTCGACCCCGTCCATACGGTCAATTTCCAAGTGGACCCGGAGCGGGAGGCGGCCGACCTGCTGGCCGACACCACCGTGGCCTACCTGGTGGCGAAGGCCGGTGACCCCGCCCTGAAGGGGGAGCTGGCGGGGCGATTGCTGCCCTACTTCGGCGAGGGGGAGCCGATCAATGACGAATTGATCGTGTACCGTCGGAAGGAGCGGTAAGATCGGACCCCGCCGGGTGGACCGCGGATTGCGCGGATGTACGCGGATCGTGCTCAAGCCATAGCTGTGTGCAACTTCGTACCGCGCAGCAGCCAAGAAGTAAATCCGCGGTTCGCGAACGCTGCGCTAGTCGCTACCTGAATACCTTCCCGTCCCTCCCCACGAAGATTGCATCCCGCGTCCGCGCCCGTTCTAGTAAGGGGCTGTCGTGCCGCAGGATTAGGATATCCGTGTTCGCGTCAATTGCGGTGGAGTCAAAGATGAGGGCCTCCTGATTGGCCAGGTAGACGTAGTAGAGCTCGTGGTTGCGCAGGGCGTCCAGTTCGACGTAGACGCTCCCGGCTTGTGCTACCGCCGGCAGTACCTCCTCGATGGGGTTCGGATCGCGGACGTCGTAGATCTCGTACATGTGGCGGACCAGGGTAAAGAGCAACAGACCGTAAAAGAGGTAGCGGAACCGCCCGTACTTCCGGTCGAGGTGGTGAACGCCCCACACCGTCGCGATCCCCACGAAGGGCAGGGTGGGCACGATATACTGCTGTAGCGCCTGGGTGGTGAAGGATAGGATGGCCGCGTAGGGAAACCAGATGCAGAGGGAGAAGAGCAGCAACCGACGCTCCCGGAGCCAGTCCAGGGCAGTGCCGATACCGATGCGGGCGGTGCGGTAGAGCCCGTAGAGCAAGAGCCCGAAGAAGACCCAGTTCCACAGATTGTACATCCGGTCGAGGCTGGAAAGGATGTAGGTGATCTTGGAGGTCGTCGTGCGCCCCTCGAAGTCCTCCTGGGTGAAGCGCTCGTAAATGTCGTGGACGATGAGCCGCTCGAAGACATTCTCTCCCGTGTAGAGCGGGTCCTCCCAGGTAGCGCCGTAGAGCTGCACCACGGTGTACCAACCCGCCACGAAGAGAAAGTAGACGCCGAGCCCGGCCCAGAGCCAGCCGTCGGTCACCGTTTGCCGGAAGCGCTTCGTCAGCAGCAGGTACAGGAGCAGCCCCGGCACCGGTGCCCCCATGGCCAGCCCCTTGGTCAGGAAGGCCAGCCCGAAGAACAGACCCGCCGGCAGCATGGCCCGTTTGGCCCCGAAGTCGAGGTAGCGTAGGGTGAAGTACAGCCCCGAGAGCAGGAAGAGCAGCAGGATGGCGTCGAAATCCCCCGTCCGCCCCACGTGCCAGCCCGCCATACCGGTGACGGACAGCAGCACCAGCCCCGTGAGTAGCGCAAAGCCCGCCGAGCGGTACAGGGTGATGAGCCGAAAGAGCACCCCGAAGGCGATGGTGATGGCCAGGGCCGAGGGGAAGCGCAGCCCGATGGGCGTAGGACCGAAGACCCGCATGCTCAGCGAGATGCACCAGATGAGGAGCGGAGGCTTGGCGCGCACCTCGTCGGGGGCCCCCATGTAACGGAGGTTGACCAGGTCGCCGGTAGCCAGCATTTCCAGGGCGTTAATGCCACCGCGGGCCTCGTCACCGACGTGGTAGGGCTCCCCCCCCAGGTTGAGGAAGGCGTAGGCGATGGCGAAGAGGAGGAGTACGATCAGTCCGGTGCGGTGGGATATGCGGGGAATCACGACCGCGAAGGTAGCACTCCCCTTACCTTTACCGGTCCGCCCCCATGCCGCCGCCCTCCCCTTCCGCCCCTGCGCTCGCCGCCCTCTACGCCCTGCCCCTGGCGCTGCTGATGCTGCTGATCATCGGCCCCATGCTGCGCGACGGCATGTTCATCGACGGACTGGCCTACACCAATATCGCGCGGGACCTGGCCCGGGGGGTGGGCAGCTTCTGGGCTCCGACGGCCGACGGGGGGGCAAGCGTATTTTACGGCCACCCCCCGCTGCTGTTCTATCTGGAGTCGCTCTTCTTCCGTTGGTTCGGGGACGGGCTGTATACGGAGGACCTCTACAATGCGGTCGTGCTGCTGGCTACGATCGGTTTGCTTTACCTTATTTGGGCCCGGGTAGCCGGGGCGGGGCGGCGGTGGTTGTTTTTCTTTCCGCTGCTGTTGTTCGTACTGAACCAGGAGGTGCAGTTGCGCTATCCTAACGCCCTGCTGGAGTGTGGCATGACGCTGATCCTGCTGGTGGCGACCTACGGATTCCTCAGGCTGCGGGAACGGAGCTTAGGGCTGGCGTGTACGGCAGTAGGAGTGGGAGCGTTTTTGGCCTTCCTGGCCAAGGGGCCGGTGGGTTTGTTCGTGCTGGTGTTGCCGGCGGTGTACGAGTACGTCGTGGGGCGGCGTATCTCCGTGCTGGCCTTCCTACTGTCGGTAGTTTCACTGGGGGGGTGCGCCGTGCTGCTCTTTCTGATCGAGCCCGCCGCCCTGTCCTTCCTGACCGCCTACTTCGATCATCAGGTGCTGACGGCGCTAAGCGGACGGGCGACCGAGAACGTGGCCGGCTCCCGTTTGGCCTTCGTCGATGAGCTGCTACGGGCGAACGTACCGGGGGTGCTGCTCTGCCTGCCGCTCCTATTGGTAAGGGGGGAGCCGGGGGGGGGCCGGTTACGGTCGGCGGCCCTGGCTGTTCTCCTGGTCGCCGCCGCGGCTCTGCTGCCCCTGGCGGTATCCCCGAAGCAGGCGTCCTACTACCAGTTGCCGGCCCTCCCCTACTTATTCCTGGGGGTCGGTTGGCTGCTCAGCGGGCGGGTAGAGCGAGTCGTGAACTACCTGACGGAGTACCGGTGGGCGAACCGGCTTCTGCGAAGCGTAGCCTTTACCGGGCTGGTCGCCTGCACCGTCCTGGCCCTGCGGATGTACGGCACCACCGACCGCCGCGATGAACTTCCGGTGCGGCAGGCGGCGGAAATCGCGGCCGTCCTGGATCGCTTCGGTACCGATCGCTACCGTCTGCGGGTTGCCGATGCTCCGGCGGGGGTGTCCTCTCCCCTTTCGCACACGCTGACCGGCACCCTGCAGCGGCGGCACGATGTCTACCACGATCCGGCCGATACGGCCACGGTCGTGTTGTTGTTGTCGGCATCCGGGGCTCCCCTTCCCGGGCCGGGGTCGGGCACCGTGCTGTACTCCGGCGACGGGGTCAGTTTGCGGCGGTAGCGGCGAAGAGGTAATTCAGTTCGTCCGGGGGCATATTCGGCGGTACGAGCACGACGGGGCAGCTGCCCTCCCGGGCCACCAGTCGGGCGATACCGCCGAAGAGGTCGCCCTGTCCGTTGCCGTCCATGCCCACCCCACCCATTACGATCATGGCCGTATCGGATTTTTGGGACAGCCACTTGATGTAGTGGGGCGGATTGTCTTCCACCACGTGGGCCACGGTGGGTACCCGGTCGCGGTAGTCCCCTCCCTCGGTGTCGATGAAGCGGGTAAGTTGATCGTTCAGAATGCGGCGCTCCTCCCGCTGCTCGGCGGGGGTCCGGCGTAGGTTACTCACGACCATGGAATTGTAGACGTACACGGCCGAGACACTCAGCCCCGTGGCGGCGGCCAGTCGGTAGGCGAAGCGCAGGGAAGTGGCCGCGGCGTCCGAAAAGTCTACGGGAACGACAATTTTATTCATAGCGTAGGGTGTTGGTGTGCACTAAAATAACAAATTGTCGTCTAGCGTGGAATGACTTCAATCATTCCGTTGCCTGACGTGGGTCAATTCCGGGGCAGGGGGGCCGCCGGACCTTTGGGCAAACGATTCGTTTCATGCGCCTCTTCCGGAAGTACGACGTCCCCGTCCCCCGCTACACCAGCTACCCCACCGTGCCGCACTGGCAGAACCGGGCCCCCGACCCCGCCCGCTGGTTGGCCTCCATTGACGAGCGCCTGAAAGAAAACCGGGACATCAGCCTCTACCTCCACCTGCCCTTCTGCGAGCAGCTCTGTACCTACTGCGGCTGCAACAAGCGTATCACCAAAAACCACGCCGTCGAGCACCCCTACGTCGACGCCCTGCTCGCCGAACTTTCTCTTTACCTGGACGGATTGCACCTGCGCCCGCGCCTAAAGGAACTCCACCTGGGGGGCGGCACCCCGACCTTCTTCTCCACCGAACAACTGAGCCGCCTGATGGATGGCATCACGGAGCGGATCGACGTGGCCCCCGGCCCTAATTTTAGTTTCGAGGCTCACCCCTACAGTACCACCCGGGAGCAGCTCGATCTGCTGGCCGGCCACGGGTTCAACCGCATCAGCATCGGGGTGCAGGACTTCAACGAAAACATCATGCGCATCATCAACCGCCGGCAGACCACGGAGGACGTGGAGCGCACCGTCCGCGATGCCCGCACCCTCGGGTACCGCATTAATTTCGATCTGATCTACGGATTGCCGACCCAGACGGTCGTGGACATCCTGCGGTCGGTAGAGCACGTGAACAGGTTGCGCCCCGACCGCATCGCCTTCTACGGCTACGCCCACGTGCCCTGGTTCAGCCCCGGCCAGCGGGCCTACTCGGAAGACGACCTGCCGAAGGGAGCCGACCGCTGGCAGCTCTACCAAAAGGGCCGCGACTGGCTCGAAGCCGCCGGCTACCGGGATATCGGACTGGACCACTTCTCCCTGCCCTCCGACGAACTGACCGCAGCCTACGACGGCGGGCGGCTACACCGCAACTTCATGGGCTACACCACGGTCGACAACCCCGTGACCATAGCACTCGGCTGCTCGGCCATCGGCGACAGCTGGACCCACTACGTACAGAACGAGAAAAAAGTGGAAACCTACCAGACCGCCGTGCTGACCGAAAAGCGGCTGCCGCTGCTGCACGGCCACGCCCTGACGCCGTGCGAACAAACCGTTCGCCGCCACATCCTCAACCTGATGTGCAAGGGCCACACCGGGTGGCGCAGCGAAGGCGACCGCTGCGAAGCCCTGGAACGCGCCGTGGCCCAGTGGGACGAGATGGCCCTGGACGGCATCGTCAGGCGCAACCCCTACCGGGTAGAGGTTACCGAAGCCGGCCGCCCCTTCCTGCGCAACATCTGCCTGCCGCTCGACGACCATTACTGGCGCCGGCGCCCCACCGCCCCTACCTACAGCCGGGCCGTATGAGCCGCTCCACCTGCGCCCACTGCGGCGACCCCTGCACCGGCCGAACCTACCGCCACGAAGCGGCCGTCTTCTGCTGCGCGGGCTGCCGCACGGTCTATACCCTGCTGCACGAGAACGGGCTGGCGGAGTTTTACGCCCTCGACGAGCGGGCGGGGCGGAGTCAGCGCAGCAAGATCGGGCAGGACTACGACTGGCTGGAAGTGGAGGAGCTCGCCAAACGACTGCTGAGCTACCACGACGAGCAGCGGTGGGTCATCCGGTTGGAGTTGCCGGCCATCCACTGCATCTCCTGCGTGTGGCTGCTGGAGCGGTTGCCGCGCTTTCTGCCCGGGGTACGCTCCTGTATGCTGGACGTGACGCGTAAGGTGGCCACCATCGACTTTGACCCCCGCCGGCTCAATCTGGCCGAACTGGCCCGCACTCTGGCCGGATTCGGTTACCCCCCGCGGATACACGGGAAGCGGCGGGAGTCGCCCGGGGCCGGGGATCGTTCGCTGCTGTACCGGATCGGGGTAGCGGGCTTCTGCTTCGGCAACATCATGTTACTGAGCTTTCCGGAATACCTGGGATTAGGCGGGTACTCGGAGGACGGGCAGGGATCCGTGCTTCCGAGTGGTGCGGAGTCGATCGGAAACGGAATCGGCATCCTCCTCCTCGGGCTGAGTCTGCCCGTTCTCTGCTACGCCGGCACCGATTTTTTCCGGGATGCCTGGCGGGGGCTGCGGGCGGGGCGGGTGACCATCAACGTACCGATCGCCATTGGCATGGCGGCCCTGACCCTGCGGTCGGTCTACGAGATTGCGAGTGGCATCGGCCCGGGCTACCTCGACAGCCTGGCGGGGCTGGTGTTTTTTCTCCTCCTGGGCAGGTGGTTTCAGGGCTTCACCTTCGCGCGACTGCGGTTCGACCGGGACTACCACGATTACTTCCCACTGGGGGCTTACCGGCTGGGGGGGGACGGAACACCCGTAGCGGTGGCCACCGAACAACTGACCGAGGGGGACCGCATCCTCGTCAAACCGGGTCAGCTCATCCCCACCGACGGGGTACTCGGGGAAGCGGGGGCACGGGAAATCGACTATAGCTTCGTGACCGGGGAGGCCGAACCGCAGCGCGTGGAACCGGGGGCGGAGGTCTTCGCCGGGGGGCGGGCCACCGTGCGGGCCCTACAACTGAGCGTGACGCGGCCGGTGGACCGCAGCTATCTACTCCAGCTGTGGCGCGGACAATCGGGGCGGGAAGAACACCTTGCCCTGCAGCCACCGGAGCGGCTCGTCCGCATGTTCACGGCGGTCATTCTGCTGATCGCGGTGGCGACCTTCGGGTACTGGTACCGCACCGACGTTGCTACGGCCTACCGGGCGGCCACCGCCGTGCTCATCATCGCCTGCCCCTGTGCCCTGGCCCTGGCCACCCCCTTCGCCTACGGAACGCTGCAGCGGCTGCTCGGGCGGACGGGTTGGTACCTGCGCAGTGCCGCCGTGCTGAGAAATCTGGCCGGGGTGTCCACCTTCGTCTTCGACAAGACCGGTACGCTGATGGGGCGGGAGGCCGGCCACCGCCTGGATACCGCCGCCGACCCCGCAACCCTGGGCGTATTGCTGGGCATGGCGAGCCGGTCGGCACACCCCCGGAGCGAGGCCCTGTGTGCCTCCCTGGCGGCGACCGGGGTTAGCGCGGCGGTCGTCACCAACGTAGCGGAGACCCCGGGCGGGGGGCTGGTGACCGAATACGCGGGCCACCACTACCGCATCGGTCAGCGGGCCTTCTGCGGGCTGGGGGAGGCCGACGGGGTCACCTACGCCGTGGCCGACGGGCGGGAGGTGGCCAAGCTGCACCCGCCGCGCCCGCGACTGCGTCAGGGGGTAGCCGACATGCTCTACGAACTGGGAGATAGTGGAAATGCCTACTTACTCTCCGGCGACCGCCCGCCCGAAGGACCGTTCTGGACGGACTACCTGCCGGAAGATCACGTCCACTTCGGGATGTCTCCCTTCGATAAGGAAGATTTCATCCGGCAGCAGCAGGAACGGGGGCGGCGGGTGCTCATGGTGGGTGACGGGCTGAACGACGCCGGCGCACTGCGGTCCGCCGACGTAGGGCTGGCCGTAGCCGAGACGGATGCGAGCTTCAGTCCGGCCTGCGACGGTATCGTAGCCGCCGCGCGGCTATCGGCGCTGCCGCTCGTCTTACGGGCGGCCCGGCGGATTGGCTGGGTGACGGCCGTCTGCTACGGGTTTGCCTTCTGCTATAATCTCGTCGGGCTCTGGTACGCCGTGACCGGGACCCTGAGCCCGGTAGTGGCGGCCATCCTGATGCCGCTGAGCTCCATCACCATCGTGGGACTGGCCACGGCCGGTGGCTGGTGGGTGTACCGGGCCGCTGACGGAACATGATAGAGATCACCCCCCGGGCTGACCTGGGTCATTGCAAACCGGGCGCCCCTACGGCCATCTTGCAGTCGTAAATAAGCACCTCATGCTCGTCATTCTCCTCCTGGTTCTGCTCAGTCTGCTCGTAGCGGGCGGCTTCCTCATCGCCTTCCTCTGGGCGGCGGGCACGGGGCAGTACGAGGATGAGGTGACCCCCGCCATTCGCATTCTTTTTGATTCTGAAACTACGGACGATGACACCGACCGCTAGTGCCCCGGCCCCGGAGGCACCCCTGGAACACTTCAGCTACGACAACAAGATCGTCATGCGCTTTGCCTACGCCACCGCCGTCTGGGGGTTGGTGGGCATGAGCGTAGGCCTGCTGGCGGCCCTGCAGATGGTGATTCCCGAACTCAACTTCACGGCCGAGACCACCTTCGGTCGGATCCGCCCACTGCACACCAATGCGGCGATCTTCGCCTTCGTCGGTAATGGCATCTACATGGGGGTCTACTACAGCCTCCAGCGGTTGCTGAAAACGCGGATGTACTCCGACCTACTGAGTAACATCCACTTCTACGGCTGGCAGGCCATCATCCTGGCCGCAGCCATCACCCTGCCCCTGGGCATCACGACCAGCAAGGAATACGCCGAGTTGGAGTGGCCCATCGACATCAGTATCGCGCTGGTGTGGATTGTCTTCGGCATCAATATGTTCGGGACCATACTGAAGCGGCGGGAGCGCCACCTCTACGTGGCCATCTGGTTCTACATCGCGACCTGGGTGACGGTGACGGTACTGCACGTCGGCAACAGCCTGGAGGTGCCGGTGAGCCTGTGGAAAAGTTACCCCCTCTTCGCCGGGGTACAGGATGCGCTCATCCAGTGGTGGTACGGGCACAATGCCGTGGCCTTTTTCCTGACCACGCCCTACCTGGGGCTGATGTACTACTTCCTGCCCAAGGCGGCCAACCGGCCCGTATTTAGTTACCGGCTGTCGATCATTCACTTCTGGGCGCTGATCTTCATCTACATCTGGGCCGGGCCCCACCACCTACTGTACACCAGCCTGCCGGACTGGGCGCAGGGGCTGGGTACCGTCTTCAGCATCATGCTCATCGCGCCGAGCTGGGGCGGTATGCTGAACGGTCTGCTGACCCTGCGCGGCGCCTGGGATAAGGTGCGGGAGGACCCGGTACTGAAGATGATGGTCGTGGCCGTGACCGCCTACGGCATGGCCACCCTGGAGGGGCCGTTGCTATCGCTCAAGAGCGTCAACGCCATCAGCCACTACACCGACTGGACGGTCGGCCACGTACACGTGGGCACCCTGGGCTGGAACGGTATGCTCACCTTCGGGGTGCTGTACTACATCGTACCGCGCATCTTCCAGACCAAGCTCTACAGCACCAAACTGGCCAACGTACACTTCTGGATGGCCACCCTGGGCGTGATCTTCTACGCCGTACCGCTTTACTGGGCCGGATGGACGCAGAGCGCGATGTGGAAGCAGTTCCTGCCCGAGGGCATCCTGCAGTACGGCAACTTCCTGGAGACCGTCAACGCCATCCTGCCCATGTACGCCATGCGGGCCTTCGGGGGCACGGTCTACGTGGCCGGCGTCATCCTGATGATCTATAACATCATCAAAACGACCCGCCAGGGTAAGTTACTGGAAAACGAATCCGCCGCCGCCCCCCCGCTGGCCTACAGCCCCGCCGGCCACAAGGGCGAGTACTGGCACCGCTGGATCGAGCGCCGGCCCGTGCAACTGCTGATCGGGGCCACCCTGGTGGTGCTCATCGGCGGACTGGCCGAAGTCTTCCCCATGGTCATGGTCGAGTCCAACGTGCCCAAGATTGAATCGGTACAGCCCTACACCCCCCTCGAACTGGAGGGACGCGACCTCTACATCCGCGAGGGCTGCAACAACTGCCACAGTCAGATGATCCGCCCCTTCCGGTCGGAGACGGCCCGCTACGGCCCCTACTCCATGTCGGGGGAATACATCTACGACCGCCCCCACCTCTGGGGCAGTAAGCGGACCGGCCCGGACGTACACCGCGTCGGCGAGAAGTACCTCGACAGCTGGCACTACGCCCACATGCTCAACCCCCGCTCCACCAGCCCCGGCAGCATCATGCCACCCTACCCCTGGCTGCTGGAAAACAAGCTGGACGTGAGCGATCTGCCGGCCAAGATCCGCACCCTGCAGTTGCTCGGCACCCCCTACCCGGAGGGCTATGACGAGTACGCCATCACCGAACTGCGCCAGCAGGCCCAGGCGATCGCCGACGGCCTGCGGGAGGGCGGGGTCGAGGACCCGGAACTCGAGCAGAAAGAAATCATCGCCATCATCGCCTACCTACAACGGCTCGGTACCGACATCAAACCGAAGCCCCGGGCAACGCTGAAAAAATAAACCATGGCTAAGTACCTCCTACAGGGTGCCGACATCAACTGGCTCGCCATCCTGGCCCTCCTCACCTTCGTCTTCGTCTTCGTCGTGGCCCTCGCGCTGGTCTTCGCCCGCAGCAAGGAAAGCTACCGCGACGTGGCCCGCTCCCCCCTTACCGACAGCTACCCCGCCCCGGAACCCCAAAACGATCCACTATGAACTGGCTATCCGGCTTGCCCCTCCTGCAAAACTCCGCACCCGCGTCCGCGCCAAAAACCTCCCTCGGCCCGCTGGGTACTCTGAGCGACCAGGAGCTCATCGCCTTCGGTATCATGAGCTTCGTCCTGCTGCTGGGATTTTTCACCATCATCCGGCTGGCCTTCAAGCTGATGGCCATTCAGCGCGCGCGGATCAACGGTACGCTCGGCCAACCCACCGCCGCCGCGATGGCCGACGCCGAGCCCCCCGTTTCCATTACCAAGTGGCTCCGGGAGTGGTACGGGCGCATGAACGACGCCGTGCCCGTACAGGCCGAAGCCGCCATCGTGCTCGACCACGAATACGACGGGGTACGGGAGTTGGACAATAACCTGCCGCCCTGGTGGAAGGGCCTTTTTTACGTCACCATCGCCTTCGCGCCGATCTACCTGTACGTGACCCAGTTTGCCGACTTCTCCCAAAGTAGCGCCGAGGAATACGAAGCCGAGATCACCCTGGCCGAAGCGAAGGTGCGCGCCTACCTGGCCACCCAGCAAAATACCGTAGACGAAACCAACGTCGAACTCCTCGCCGACGCCACCGCCCTCGGGCAGGGGCAGGCCCTCTTCACCGCCAAGTGTAGCCCCTGCCACGGAAAGGCCGGCGAGGGGGGCATCGGCCCGAACCTGACCGATGCCTACTGGATCCACGGGGGCGACATCAAGGACGTCTTCCGCACCATCAAGTACGGCGTTCCCGAAAAGGGGATGATCCCCTGGAAAAACGAGTTGCGCCCCCGCGCCATGCAGGAGATCGCCAGCTACATCATGACCCTGCAGGGCACCGACCCCGCCGGCGGGAAAGAGCCCGAGGGCGAACGCTACCCGAGCGCGAACAGCAAATAAATGAGCACCCCGAACGGCACCTTTCGCGACACCATCGCCACCGTAGACGCGGAGGGGAAGCGCAAGTGGGTCTACCCCAAGCAGCCCGCTGGTCGCTTCTACCGCTGGCGCAGCTACCTGAGCTACGTGCTGCTGGCCGTGCTGTTCGGACTGCCCTGGGTGAAGGTGGACGGGGAGCCGCTCTTTCTCTTCAACGTGCTGGAACGGCACTTCATCCTCTTCGGGCTGTCGTTCACCCCCCAGGATTTTCACCTCTTTGCCATCCTGATGATCACCCTGATGGTGTTCATCATCCTGTTTACGGCGGTCTTCGGGCGGCTGTTCTGCGGGTGGGTGTGCCCCCAGACGATCTTCATGGAAATGGTCTTCCGCAAGATCGAGTACTGGATCGAAGGCGATGCCGGCACCCAGAAGCGGCTGGCCCGCGCGAAGTGGACGGCGGACAAAATCCGTAAGAAAGTCACCAAGCACGGCCTGTTCCTACTGGTAGCGGCCCTGATCGCCCACACTTTCCTGGCCTACATCATCGGTACGGATGCGCTGATCGACACCGTAAGCCAGTCCCCGCTGGAGGCCCCCGGTGGCTTCCTAGCGATCGTCATCTTCATCGGAGTGTTCTACGGGGTCTTCGCCTACCTGCGCGAACAGGTGTGCATCGCCATCTGCCCCTACGGCCGCCTACAGGGCGTACTGCTCGACGAACAGAGCATCAACGTGATCTACGACGACGTGCGCGGCGAACCCCGCGGCAAGCTCAACAAACGCGGGGACCAGCCCAAACGAACGAGCTGCGCCAGCTGCGAGACCTGCCGTACTACGGGCAAGGCCTGCCCCGACCGCATCCTGGAGCGGATGGAGGCCGACCTGACCTCGGTAGCTCCCCCTAAGCTGGGCGACTGCATCGACTGTACCCTCTGCGTGCAGGTCTGCCCCACGGGCATCGACATCCGCAACGGCATCCAGATGGAGTGCGTCAACTGCACGGCCTGTATCGATGCCTGCGACGCGGTGATGGACAAGATCGACCGCCCCCGCGGACTGATCCGCTACGACAGCGAATCGGGGGTACGGCGGGGGAAGCGCAAGCTATTCACCAACCGCGTGAAGGCTTATTCGGTCGTCCTGCTGGCCCTGATCGGCCTGAACGTCTTCCTGCTGGGCAGCCGCGACGGGCTCGACGTCCTCCTGCTGCGCACTCCCGGGCAGTTGTACTACACCGAAGACGACGGGAGCATCACCAACCTCTACACCTACCAGGTGGTCAACAAGACCGGCCGGAACATGCCGCTGACCTTCACCCTGGCCACGCCCGGAGGCGAGTTGCGGCTGGTGGGTGCGGAGGCCCCGGTGGCCGAGCCCGGGGAGGTTACCGAGGGGGCGCTGTTTATCGTTTTTCCGCCCGGTGGAGACTGGCCCGATCGGGTGGAGGTCACCGTGCGTACCGACGGGGAGGAGCTCAAGCGGGTCGGCACCCCATTCTTACATCCCTAAATCATACCGCCATGGCACTCAACTGGGGGCAAAGCATTGCCCTGTTCTACTCCTTCTTCGTCTGCGTCCTCATCATCGTCGTGATCCAGAGCCGCACCTTCGACAACAGCCTGGTGACCGAAGATTACTACGCCCGCGACATCAACTACCAGCAGGAGTACGACCGGCGCAGCAACAGCGCGCGGCTGGGGGCGGGGCCGCAGGTGCGGTGTGAGTCGGGGGACTGCCGGCTGTCCTTCCCGGCGAAGTTGGCGGAGCGGGCGAGCGGCAACGTCCAGATTTACCGTCCGAGCAGCAAACGCCACGACCGCCGGCTGTCGTTGCGCCTTGATGAGGCCGGAGCGATGGACCTTCCCCTCAACGGACTTCCCCGGGGCTACTACCGGGTCATCGTCGAATGGTCGGCCGCCGGTACCGACTACTACGACGAGCTGGACCTGTACCACTAATTACTAACATGACACTACCCACGGAGGCTTCGCCGCACGGAGGTATGCACGGAGTACACACTGAGGCCAGGACGCCTCCGTGGCACTGCTCCGTGAATCCCTCCGCCCGCGCCCGTAGGGCGACTCCGAGGGCTATCTACACAACGGTAAGCAAGCAATGACCCTCCCCCTCCTCACCACCGCCTTCACCCTCGGTCTGTTCGGCAGCCTGCACTGCGTAGGCATGTGCGGCCCGCTGATGCTGGCGGCGGGGGTGCAGCGCGACTGGCGGGGGGCCGTAAGCTACCAGGCGGGGCGGATACTGGTTTACTCCCTGATCGGCTTTCTGCTGGGCGCCCTGGGCTGGGGGGTGGGACTGCACGGCGCCCAGAGCGGACTGGCCATTGCCTCCGGCGTACTGCTGGTCGTGGTCGGGGTACTGCGGCTCCAGCCCGAAGCCTGGCTGCTGCGCTGGCCGGCCTACGGTCGCTTCCTACTTACCTCCCGTAAGTGGATCGCCCGGGCGGCGGCCGGCCGCTCCGGCTGGACGCGCTTCGGGCTCGGCTGCTGTAACGGCATCCTGCCCTGCGGACTGGTCTACGTAGCCGCGGTGGGGGCGGCCAACGCCGGCGGGGCGGTAGCGGGGGGCACCTTCATGCTGGCCTTCGGGGCGGGCACCCTTCCCCTGCTTGCGGTACTGCTACTCAGCGGTCGGCGGCTGGAACAGGGCGTGGCGGGGCGGCTGCTGCGCCTGGCCCCGGTACTGGTAGTAGGCTGCGGGCTACTGCTGATCTGGCGGGGGTGGTCGTCTTACCTTCCGATGGCGGTACAGCGGTGGCAGGATTTGGCGCATCCGGTGATGTGCTGGTAGGCTGGCAAGCAAACCAGTAATTTTGGGAGTACATTCCTAAAATATGGCGTAATTTTGGGAGTGTAGTCCTGAATTAACGCTATGGTCCATATTGAACGCCATCTCTATAACGAGATATCCACCTTTCTTCCTACTGAGAAAGCTATCGTCATCCAGGGTAGTCGGCAGGTAGGTAAAACCACCTTGATTCAGCGACTTACTCAGCGGTACGATCGAGTATTATGGGTCAACGGTGACGACATTCTAGACCGAGAAGAATGGAGTGGTATGGACCGCTACTCGCTGATGCGACAAGTGTCACCGTACGATTGTGTAGTTATCGATGAAGCTCAACGCATCCGTAACGTCGGTCTACTGGTCAAGATGATGATCGATGCGAAGTTAGGAAAGGCCGTTTTTATCTCCGGTAGCTCATCGCTTAATCTGAATTCTTCCATTACGGAACCCCTGACGGGACGGAAATGGACCTTTGACCTCTTCCCAACGAGTTATGGTGAAATGGAAGCTAATTTAGGGCCCCGGGATGCAAGCAGGAGACTAGATGAAGTATTGGTTCGCGGAAGCTACCCCGAAGTATTTACCGCTGAATCGCGGGCCGATCGGCGTCTACGCGAGATCGCGTCTTCCTACCTATACAGGGATGTACTCGAATACGGCAACATAAAGAAGCCAGATATACTCGTCAAATTGCTACGCGCCTTAGCTTACCAATTAGGCAGTACGGTGAGTATCCACAAGCTTAGCAAACTCGTTAGAGTAGCTGCAAAGACGGTAGATCGGTACATCGATTTATTGGTTGACAGCTACGTACTGTTTCGCCTCCCTCCCTTATCGACCAACCCCCGAAAAGAATTATCTACCTCCCGTAAAATCTATTTCCATGACAATGGTATTCGCAATACGCTCATTGACGACTTGAATGCCTACCCCGGACGTAACGATAGAGGGGCCCTGTGGGAGAACTACGTCGTTAGCGAATTCCATAAAGCAGTAGCCTATACGGGCCGGGGCGGACAGCTCTTCTTCTGGCGCAGCCGCAACGGAGCCGAAGTCGACCTCGCCCTGCGGCATGGCGGTCGGTACCTAGCGTACGAGATCAAGGCAAATCCGAAAAAGCTAGGACGGTTCCCGGCTAGCTTCCTGGAAAGGTACCCGATTGAGCGTACGCTGACCGTACATCCCGGTAACTTCCCCACACAACTGGCGCTTTTTCAAGAGCAACTTGCCGAATAACCTAGTCCTTCAAGTAATCCGACAACTTCAGTGCCTCTCGGTAATAAACTGAAACAGGTCCAGAAGATCATAACCATGCCGGTAATTCCCCCCTGACATACGATAGGTAGGGGCGGAAATAAGTCTATATTTGCGACAGTGTCGCATTTAAAAACTTCCCTTTTGATCCTCTCGCTGCTACTCCCGTCAGGGATTGTGCGGAGTCAATCGCAACCGCAGACCATTGCGGGTACCGTTTCCGATCCTTCCGGACGACCCATTGAGTTCGTAATGGTACAGGCCGGTCCGGGAGACTGCTTCTGCCTTACCGACTCCACGGGGGACTTTCGCTTACGCTGTAGTGAGGGCAAGCTCAGCTACCTGGACATCAGCCACCTTACCTACGGCGGAATGCGCATTTTGTTAGATAGTGTGACCAACCGGGAGGAGATCAAAATCACCCTGAGTCAGGCGCTCTATGATCTTGAAGCCATTGAAGTATACGATCGGCCCGATGCCCTATCGAACTTACTCCGGAGTAGTCAGCAGGTCCACGTACTAACCGAAGATTACCTCGCCCGCCGGCAAACCGGCACTTTCGCCGGAGCCCTGACCGAGCTTCCCGGCGTCAACTCCATGCAGGTCGGCGTGGGTATCGCCAAACCGGTCATTCGGGGAATGAGTTTTAACCGCATCCTGGTTAACAACCGGGTCGACATCAAGGTGCTCTCCATCGATAAACTGGAACACGTCCATACGATTACCCTGGACCGCCCGGTGACGAGTATCGCTAAGAATGGGTTTACCGAAAGTTAGGCGGCCGACTTTTTTGATTGCTATGAGATCGATGGGTGTAGCGTGGTGGGGTTCCGCCACGCTATTTTTTTGGGCGGGGTCGCGAGTGCGGGCTTGATCCGGAGAATTTTGATAATGTTGTTTACTATATCGAATTCAATATCCCCACGGAATTCAATCCACATTCGAGCGGAAATAGTAAAGCAAGCCAATTTGGCGGCGAAGGGAGCCAGCCGGGCTACGATGTTTCAATCCACATTCAAGCGGAAATAGCAAAGGAAGACCTGGCGGGGTGGCGCACGAACAAATTTTAATTTAAGTTTCAATCCACATTCAAGCGTAAATAGCAAAGGAAGCTTCATCAAAGCCGGAACCATCCGCACTAAAGCCGGTGTTTCAATCCACATTCAAGCGGAAATAGCAAAGGAAGTAAAGCTGGACGCATGAAGGATGTAGAACGGGCACGTTTCAATCCACATTCAAGCGGAAATAGCAAAGGAAGCTCAACGTCGATGCCAGCTATGAATAGCGTAGTCGTGTTTCAATCCACATTCAAGCGGAAATAGCAAAGGAAGTCCTTGTAAACTTTTTCTTGACCACTTGACATGAGCGTTTCAATCCACATTCAAGCGGAAATAGCAAAGGAAG